>JAEWQB010000011.1 GCA_023460395.1 Pseudomonadota bacterium
CGGACTCATATAACGAGCACTGTTTTTACCGAAATTCCCGGCATTTCCTCTTTTCAGGAGAACGCATGGCGTCAGACAAGTCCGCCTCCAAGTCCCCCGCCCCCCTCATCCACGACGGAATCCACAAAAACCTCATTCCCTTTGTGGAAGAAGAAATCCCTTTTCACCGCATGCTCGGTATCCGCGTGCTGGAAGTGCGCCCCGGTCACGCCCGCATACGACTTCCATACAACCCCGGTTTTCAGGGCAATGTGGTCCGGGGGGCCATGCACGGCGGTATTATCGCCGTATTGGTGGACATTTGCGGCGCGGTGGCTCTGTGGACCAATTTTGGCCCCACAGATAAAACATCCACACTTGATATGCGGGTGGACTACCTGCGACCAGCACCTTTTGAAGAACTTATAGCGGAAGGCGACGTGCGCATGCAGGGCAACCGCATTGCCAACGTGGACATTCGCATTTACGCGGCGTCCGCTCCGCGGCGGCAACTGGCGGAAGGACGGGCCGTCTATTACGTGAAACGCGTCGCAGGGGACGGACTGGCGTAACCGCATAGAAAAAGGGTCGCCCCTCTCCGGGGCGACCCTTCAAAAAACTGTGATCAGGCAGGAGAGGCGTATATTCCACACCCAACCACAGGGTCTACTATTGTCATGTTCGCATGTACGAACTGCGAGAACTGTACGCAACTGCGCGTTACTGTATGCAGATGCGCGTTACTGTATGCAGATGCGCGCGAATGGCCTTGGCAATAAGGCGTTACTGTTTCATCCTATCCCGCGCTGCACGCGGGGAGTCCGCGTTCCCGCACCACCCGGCTGAACAAGACCGCTAGTCCGGGACACAGCCGTCACGCGTGATGCCCGTGGCGGACACAAGACCATGGCACCATTGTGTCCATAGCAAGCACGGCATCCGCGTTATCTCACTGCGGCATTGCCGCCCGGCAGCCGCTAAAGCGCGTTCCTTCTTCCCGCGGTGTCCTAATCGGCCTGTCGGCGAATGAAGGACGGGATTTCAAACTCGTCTTCATCAAACACAAAATCATCTTCACCGGGCTGGTGCGCGTTTGCGGCCTGATGTGCCGTCTGCGCCACCTGGCTTTGCCGGCGCAGATAGGCCGGGATGTTACGATCTTCCTCGCTGAAATTGCCTAACCCACGCGCAGGGGCGGGCTGGGTGATGACTTCCTGCCGACGAAGGGGTGCAGCATGGTTCTGCGTCACGGAGGCGGAAGCCTGCGGAGCCGGAGCCGCAGACTGCGCACGGGGAGCAGGCGCAGCTTTAGGCGCGGGGGCCGCTCCACGCATGGGCGTTACCTTACCGCCAGCCGCCACGCCACGACTTCCGTTGCCCTGCGTTTCCACATGCATGGCATCAATGCCGGTGGCGATCACAGTAATGCGCATTTCATCGCCCACCGTGTCGTCAAACACGGTACCAAAGAAGATCCGTGCGTCGTCATGAGCGGCTTCCTGAATGGCTCCCGCTGCTTCGGATACTTCCTCAATGGTCAAGTCGGACGAGCAGGTGATATTCATGAGCACGCCACGTGCCCCGTCAATGGACACGTCTTCCAACAACGGGCTGGTGATCGCCTTCATGGCGGCTTCGCGTGCGCGGGATTCGCCCGTGGCGCTGCCCGCACCCATCATGGCAAGCCCGGATTCGCCCATCACCGCTTTCACGTCGGCGAAGTCCAGATTGATAAGACCGGGCACCATGATGAGGTCAGAAATACCCTTCACGGCGAAATAAAGAATTTCATCAGCCTTCTTGAGCATTTCCACAAAGGTCGCCTTTTTGGCGGCTAGCGACAGCAGGCGATCGTTGGGAATGGTAATGAGGGAATCCACATGCTCGCGGAATGCCTCTATACCGGCTTCCGCCGCTTCCAGACGCTTCTTGCCCTCGAAAAAGAAAGGCTTGGTCACCACACCCACGGTAAGTGCGCCCATTTCTTTGGCTACTTGCGCAATAACCGGAGCCGCGCCCGTTCCCGTGCCGCCGCCCATGCCCGCGGTGACGAAAACCATATCCGCCTCGCCAATGGCGGCACGAATCTGGTCAATGGACTCCAGAGCGGCGTCGCGTCCCACAGAGGGGTTCGCTCCCGCGCCCAGTCCTTTAGTAAGCTTGTCACCCAACTGAATCTTATATTCAGCCTGCGAGTTATTAAGGGCCTGCACGTCCGTGTTGGCGGTGATGAATGTTACTCCACGCAGAACGGAACTAATCATGTTGTTCACGGCGTTCCCGCCGCCTCCGCCTACGCCGATAACCTTGATTTTCGCCATGTTGTCGTCAATTTCCATAAATTCCATTTTGCCTCTCCTTTTGCCGATGTACAGTTCAAGCGGTGTAGACCTACCGATGTGGAAACCCGGACACGCCTAGGAAACGTCCGAGAACCACTTCTTCATCCGGGAAAGAACCCGGTTGAAGACATTGCCATCCCGGATGCGGAACTTGAGTTCCAGCCCTTCTTTTTCCGCGCCATACCGCAGGAGACCAACCGCAGTGGCGTATTTGGGACTGTTAACCACATCCTTCAAGCCACCCACATTGCGCGGATAGCCAATCCGCGTGGGCAAGTTAAAAATTTGTTCCCCCAGTTCTTGGCACCCGTCGATAAGGGCCGTACCTCCAGTGAGCACAACCCCTGCGCCGATGAGATTCTTATAGCCAGACCGCACCAACTCCTGATCCACCAGCGAAAGAATTTCTTCCATGCGTGGCTCGCATATTTCAGCCAGCACCTGCCGCGAAAGCTTGCGCGGTTCGCGGTCGCCCACACTGGAAACCTCTATGGTTTCATCGCCGCGCACCAGTTCCGCCAGTGCGCAGCCATAGCGGGTTTTAATTTTTTCCGCACTCATCATGGGAGTGCGCAGGCCAAAAGCTATGTCATTGGTCAGGTTTTGCCCCCCCAATGCGAGCACCCCTGTGTGCTTGATAGAATCGTTGGCAAACACCGCGATATCTGTGGTGCCGCCGCCCAAATCCACCAGAGCCACACCAATCTCGCGCTCTTCTTCAGTGAGCACGGCTTTGGAGGAAGATAACGATTCCAGCACGATGTCCGATACGTCCAGTCCACTCCGGTGGCAGGATCGCACAATATTCTGCGCACTGGTCACCGCGCCGGTGACAATATGCACTTTCACCTCAAGGCGGACACCAGCCATGCCCAGCGGATCGGCAATGCCACGCTGGTCGTCCACAATAAATTCCTGCGGGAGAATGTGAATAACTTCGCGGTCCAGCGGAATGGCCACGGCTTTTGCGGCATCCAGCACACGCTCCACGTCTTTCGGTCCAACTTCGCCACCCTTGACGGCAATGACTCCGTGACTGTTGAAGCCTTTAATATGGCTGCCAGCAATGCCCGCGTATACCGAGCGGATTTCGCAACCAGCCATCAACTCAGCCTCTTCCAGCGCTTTTTTGATGGACTGGACAGTCTGCTCAATGTTGACCACCACGCCCTTGCGCAGTCCGGTGGAGGGAGCGGTGCCAATACCCACAATATCCACACCGTCAGGGGTGGCTTCGCCCACCACGGCGCAGATTTTTGTGGTGCCTATGTCAAGCCCCACGATCAGGTCTGATTTGGCCATCCTACTACCTCCCAAACATGTTAACTATCTGCCGGGCCGGAAGCACGTTCCCGTACCCACACGCTGGTTCCCACCACCTGCACATCGCGGACATCTTTAAGCTCGCCGCGTGTTTTCAGGTCGTCTAGCACACGGGCCAGACGGTTCAGGTTCATGGTCCAGTCTTCAACCCCGATGCGCAGGGTCATCTCCACATTTTCCAAAAACAGTTCCATCCCCCGGCTTCTCGTCAACCGCACCCACGCCGCTGAGTTCACATCCAGCGGCAGGCCCGAACTTTCCAGCTGTCCCACCATATCGGGCAATCGTTCCTGCCATGGTTCCATACCCGGTTCCACCACAAGCATGGGGAGCGAAACAAACTTCCCCGGTTCCACAGGGCTGATACTGTTTCCCGCAGCGTCGGCGTAGCTCAGACTACCGGCTTTCCGCACCCAATACTGGGGAATACGTTCGCGGATAGTCACATAAAACGTTCCGGGCAGCTCGCGCTTAACTGAAACCGCTTCCACCCACGGATTGCGCAACAGCTTTGTCTCCACGGCGTCCATGCGTACCGCAAGGCTGTTCATACCCGGGGCAAGCTCGGCCATGTGGATAATTTCGCCACTTCCCAGCCGGACATTGCCCGCCACCCGCACATCGCGGACGGCAAAAAATTCGCTTTGTGTCAAATATCTGTATGAATAGAGCAATGCGACACTGAGCATAGCAATAAAAACAACGGAAGTAAACAACGTAAAGAACCAAAAAAGCAACCAAGAAGTATTTTTTTTACTCTGATTTTTCTTTTTTACTCTTGTATACGCATTACTCGAAATTTTTTTCAGAGAATGCGACCGACGTATAGCGCCAGCAGAACTCATACGACCACCTTTACTTCTAATACAAGAGATATAGAATTAATTTTACATATACGTTCTTGCGCTATTTTTATAAGGTAATCTGCTTCTCTGCTGGTTCCATTGCCTAGGTTAATTAAAAAATTAGCATGTAATTCTGAAAACGCCATATCGCCATAGCGCATTCCTTTCATGCCAGCATCATCAAGAAGCTTTCCAGCACTCTCTTTTTGCGTAGGATTTTTAAATATACATCCAGCACTATGCGCGGCAATTGGTTGCGTTGATTTCTTTTTTATGTGCACTTCCCGCATAGTATGGCGAATAATAGCGCTTTCCGTCTGTCTGAACCGAAACACTACTGCTGTCACTATGTGCCATGTCGGGAGCACATCCTCGCCCCGCACGGAAAAATGCCTATACGCGAATTCCAACTGTTCCCGCCCCAGCACGCGCGGACCGTGCACAGAATCGACAACTTCCACCCGCTCCACGCATGCGCCAGTTTCGCACCCGTAGGAACCGGCATTCATCGCCACCGCGCCACCGACTGTACCGGGAATTCCCGCCAATCCTTCCAGCCCTGCCAGCCCCTGCGTGCTCGCCCATACAAGCAGCCGAGGCAGACGAAACGCCGCACCCACGCGTACCAGAACACCCTGCCCGCGTTCATCACGCACATCGCCCAACACCGTTGGCGTTTCCCCCACGGCTGGAGTGACCACCACCACGGACAACGCGTCATCGCTGGCTAAAATATTGCTGCCGCGCCCCAGCACCAACGGTCTGCCGCCAAGCCGAGCCAACGCCGCGGGCAACGCCGCGCAGTCGTCAGCGTCGCGCACGACCACCTCAGCCATGGCGGGACCGCCAAGCCGCAGTGTTGTGCGCTCCCTGAGCAGGGGGCCGGGCAGAATCGTCAGTGCCATGCGCTATTCTCCGTCCAGATACTTCTGGCCCACCGTCCAGATGTTTCCCGCACCCAGCGTGATAAACATATCGCCAGCGCGCAGTGCGTCCGGTAATGCGGCGGACACGGCCTCGAAATCTTGGCAATACTGCACGTCCGTTTCCGAAACCTGCCGGATGCCCTGTGCGAGGCTTTGCCCGCTCACTCCCGGAATAGGCGCTTCGGAAGCGGGATAAATTTCTGTGAGCAACAGCTTGTCCACTCCCTCAAACGCCTTGCAAAATTCACCAAACAGGGCCTGCGTGCGGCTGAACCGGTGCGGCTGGAACGCCACCACCAGTCTGCGTTCCGGGAAGCACTGTCGGGCGGTGGCAATGGTGGCGGCAATTTCAGCCGGGTGGTGCCCGTAGTCGTCCACCACCAGCACTCCGTTCCGTTCACCTTTGCGCTCAAAACGCCGCCCCACCCCGGTGAAGCCGCTTAATCCGTCAAGGCATGCCTGTGGGGCTATACCGCATTCCAGCGACACGCCCACCGCACCCAACGCGTTGAGAATGTTATGCCGCCCCGGTTGGGAAAGGCGCACTTCGCCAATATCCTCTCCGCGCACCACGACCCGGAAATGGCTCGATTCCGCGCAGGAAAGCACTTCCGCCCGAATGTCGTTGTCCGGTCCGAAGCCGTAGGTAACCACCGGACGCTTCACCTGCGGCAACAGGCGGCGCACTCCGGGGTCGTCGCCGCACACGACGTTGGTGCCGTAAAAAGGCACACTGTTCATAAATTGCGTAAACGCGGAATCTATCGCGGCTTGATCGGCGTAGAAATCCATGTGATCCCGGTCCACATTGGTCACTACCGTCATAATGGGCAGCAGGCACAGGAAGGAACCGTCAGATTCATCCGCTTCAGCTATAAGGTATTGTCCTTCGCCCAGCCGGGCATTTGTACCGTAGGCATTCAAGCGTCCGCCGATGATGACTGTGGGGTCCGTCTGCGCGGCATCAAAAATCGCGGCGGTCAAGGAAGTGGTTGTGGTTTTGCCGTGCGTTCCGGCAATAGCCACCCCGGTGCGGAGCCGCATCAATTCAGCCAGCATTTCCGCACGCGGAATGATGGGAATATTCAGAGCACGCGCGGCGATCACTTCAGGGTTATCATCCTTCACGGCGGACGAACGCACCAGCACCTGCGCATCCGTTACGTTCTTCCCGCCATGACCGATAAAAATTTCCGCGCCCAATTTTTTCAGGCGGCGCACAACCGGCCCGTCCGCAATGTCGGAACCAGCCACCTCATAGCCGAGGTTGAGCAACACTTCAGCTATGCCGCTCATGCCGGAACCGCCGATTCCCACCATGTGTATTTTCCGAACCTTGATCATCTTCGTTTCCTTCCGTTAGTCCTGCACCAGCGAAGACAATGGCTTCTTGCGCACAATATCCATCAGTCCGCTCGCCACGTTTGCCGCCGCCTCAGGCCAACCGCAACGCGCTGAAGCCGCAGCCATGGCGGAAAGCCGCCCCGCGTCGCCCAGCAAGCCGGAGACAACCGTAGCAAGGTCCATCTGTGCCGCGCCGTGTTCAGCCTGCGCAGCCCCTTGCAACTGCTGTTCTTCCACCACCAGCGCCGCGCCCTGCCGCTCCAGATATCGCGCGTTGTGCACCTGATGATTGTGGGTGGCATGAGGAAAGGGCACAAACACAGCGGGTCTGCCAGCCACGGTCAATTCCGCCACAGTGGTGGCCCCGGCCCTGCACAGCACGAGATGCGCCTCCGCATACGCAGCCGCCATATCGTCAATAAACGGTTCCACCCGGCAGTCAGCCATTCCGGCTGCGGCATAGGCCGCACTAACGCGTTCATGATCGGCCTTGCCGGTCTGGTGGTGTATCCGCACCCCGGCGGACCGTAATTCAGGCAGCATGGCCACCACGGCAGTATTCACCGCGCGCGCCCCCAAGCTGCCACCAGCCACCAGCAAACGGGGCGATTCGCCCTGTTGCGGCGCGGCGTAGCCCCGTTCCCGCAATGCCCGGATGCCCGCGCGCACAGGATTACCAGTCAGCACTGTTTTGCGCGGCAAAAATTGTTCTTCCGGGTCGGGCATGGAAATGAACACCCTGTCCACCATCTTCGCCAGCAATCTGTTGGCAAGGCCCGGCACGCTATTTTGCTCGTGAATGGCTACGGGCATTTCCCGCAGTTTTCCAGCCATGCATGCGGCAAAAGCGGCATATCCGCCAAATCCGATAACGGCGTCAGGACGAAACTGCCCCAAAAGACGCATGGCCTTGCCGGTGGCGACAGCCAACCCGCAAACCGCGCCCACAGCGCGGACACCCCGGCCCAATACCCCGCGCACGGGCAACGCGGCAAAGGGCAGCCCGGCATGAGCTACCAGCTCCCGCTCCGGCCCATACGCCCCGCCGATAAACAAAAATTCCACTTCCGGGAAACGACTGCGCAGTTCCTCCGCCACAGCCAAGGCGGGAAACACGTGCCCTCCGGTCCCACCGGTGGTAAGGACAATACGCCGCACGGCTACGCCCTCCCCTCAGCGGTTCTGGCAAAATTCAGCAACAATCCCACACACAGGCACGACGCCAACATACTGCTGCCCCCGTAGCTCATGAACGGCATAGCCACGCCCTTTGGCGGAGCGGCTCCCATAACCACGGCTAAGTTAAGCACGCTGCCCAGCGTGAGGATGAGCGCAAGACCAAAGGCGGTGAGCCTATCGCGCAATTCCTGCTGCCGGTACGCCACTAAAAACGCCCGCCACAGCAACACACCCATGAGCAGGAAAAAGAAGGACATTCCCACAAAGCCCAGTTCTTCTCCCACCACCGCCATGATGAAGTCGTTATGCGCTTCCGGCAGGAAAAAAAGCTTCTGCTTGCCAGCGCCGAGTCCTTGCCCGCCTATCCCGCCAGAACCCATGGCGAAAAGCGATTGCACCAACTGATAGCCGGTATCCTGTGCGTCTTTGAACGGGTCAAGAAATGCCAACAAGCGGCGTGAGCGGTAGGGCGACTGCACAATAAGCAACCATGCGGCACCGCTCGCCAACAGGGCGGACGCAATCAAATATATCAGCCGGGTGCCGCCCACCAAGCACATGAAAAAGAGCAATAGGGTCAGCACCGCTGCCGCGCCGAAGTCTGGCTGCAACAACAGCAGCAGACAAAATAACCCTGTGACAGCAAAGGGCGGAATAACGCCTTTGGAAAATGTTTTCACCAGTTCCTGCTTGGTGCTGAGGAAGTAGCCCAGATAGAGCACCAAAGCGATTTTGGCGAACTCCATAGGTTGCAGGGAAAAGGCACCTAATCCCAACCAGCGGCGGGCACCGTTAATATTCACGCCCAGTGGCGTAAGAGTGAGCACGACCATACTCAGCGCGAGGAACAGCGCGGGGTAGACAAGCTGATACAGCACCTTGCGGGGCAGTGAGGCCGCAGAAAGCATAACCAGACCGCCCAACAGAGCGAAAAGCAACTGGCGTTTGAAAAAATAGTAGGCGTCCGCATAAAATTTTTCCGCCATGATGCCGCTTGCGCTCAACACCATGGTCAGCCCAAAGGCCACCAGACACAACGCCGCTGCCAGCAGCGTCCAATCTGTTTGCGGCATGCCTTTGCGCTCTATGCTCATGTCTATTCCTCCCCTGCCAGCAGGGCGTGAATCCGGCGGAAATCGTCACCCCGCGCCACATAACCGGAATATTGGTCAAAACTGGAAGTGGCAGGTGCCAGCAACAGCACGCCGCCGGATGGTAGCGTATCCAGCAGCCGCCGGGCGGCAGCCTCCATGGTGGTGTCGTAGGACAATTCCACCACATCCGCCCACGCCGCTTCAAAAATTTCACGGCTGCGCCCGTACAGGCCCACGGCCTTTACCTTTTGACGCAGTAGCTCGTTTACCGATGAAAGGTCGCCCCCCTTGTAGACGCCTCCGGCCAACAACGCGATTGGCCCGTCAAAGGCTTCCAACGCCACGCGAAGCGAATCCACCGTGGTGGCCTTGGAATCGTCAACAAACGTGACCCCGCGCACGCTCCCCACAATCTCCAGCGTATGCGGTGCGGCTGAAAACCCGGAAATAGCGCGAGCGGCAACCTCTTCAGTCACGCCAAACTCGGCACAGGCCTGAAACGCGGCTTCCATGTTCAGACGATTGTGCGCCCCCCGCAGGGAGGATTGCGGAAACCGTCCGGTAGCCGAAATATACCCCACCTGCGCACGCAGGGCGTACCGCGCGGGCATTTCCTTCAGACCGGGACCGAGCAACGCCACGTCCTCTTCCGTCTGATGAGCGAAAATACGCATTTTCGCGTCGATATATTCCTGCATATCCAGATGATAATCCAAATGATCCACCGTTATGTTGGTCAACACCGCCACATGGGGGCGCAGTTCCTCGCAGGTCTGCAACTGAAAACTGGAGAGTTCCAGCACCAGCACGTCCGCGCTTTTGCCATCCAGCACAAACCGGCTCAGGGGAATGCCGATGTTGCCTCCCAGAAAGACCGTTTTTCCCGCTTCTTCCAACATGCGCGCGCACAGACGCACGGTAGTGGTTTTCCCGTTAGTGCCCGTCACCGCAAGAACGGGAATGTGGCGCACGCAGGACCATGCCAGTTCGGTTTCCGCCATAACCCGTGCCGCTTCGGGCAGATAGGGACGCATATTACGCACCGCCACACCGGGGCTGAGTACCACCAAACCGGCACCGGCGAACTGATCCGCCGAGTGAGGGCCAAAAAGCATTTCCACATCCAGAGCCGCCATGGCAGTTCTGGCTTCTGGAGCGACGTTATCCGCGCTGCGGTCAGCCAAACGCACCTTCGCGCCAAGCTTACAAAGCAGTTCAGCAGCGGCTAGACCCGATTTTCCGGCTCCTACCACCACGGCCCGCATGCCGGGCACCACAGGACTCTGTGCACAAGTACCAGTCATATCCGCCTACCGCAGTTTCAGCATGCTCAGGGCCATCAGCCCTAACAATGCGGAAATAATCCAGAACCGGATAATCACCTTGGACTCCGGTATGCCCTTAAGCTCAAAATGGTGATGCAACGGCGCCATGCGAAAAATGCGCTTGCCGCCGCTGAACTTGAAATAGCCCACCTGCAGAATTACCGAGAGCGTTTCCGCCACGAACAGGCCGCCAGCCACCAGCAAAATAAGTTCCTGCTTGCAAAGCACAGCCAGAAAACCCAGCGTGCCCCCCAAAGAGAGGCTCCCTACATCGCCCATGAAAACCTGCGCGGGATACGCGTTGAACCACAAAAAGCCCAAGCCCGCCCCGATGAGCGCTCCGCAGATAACCGTGACCTCACCCACTCCGGGAACAGGGACCACCTGCAAGTAAGCCGACATCTGCGCGTTACCCGCCACGTAGACGAACACCGAAAAGACAATGCCCGCCACCACGGTGGGACCGATGGCAAGACCGTCCATGCCATCCGTCAGATTGACGCCGTTGGACGCCCCCACCATGACCAGCATGGCGAAGGGAATGTACAGCCAGCCCAAATCTGGAGTGAGGTTTTTAAAAAATGGCACGGCGAGATGCGTGGAGTAAGCGGGCGATTTGACCAGCACGAGCATGACAATGGCGGTAATACCCAACTGCCACAAAAATTTGGCGCGGGCGGAGAGTCCCTTGTTCCGTTTGCGGCGGAGCTTGGAAAAGTCGTCCAGAAAGCCCACAAGCCCAAATCCGCAAAAAACGAACAGGGTGAGCCACACGTAGTGATTGGTCAAATCGCACCACAGCAGGGAACTGACGATAAGCGCAAATCCTATAAGCAACCCGCCCATGGTGGGCGTGCCCGCTTTGCCACTATGGCAGGAAACTTCTTCTTGAATGTACTGCCCGCACTTAATGCGCTGCAACCAGCTAATAAACCGTGGTCCCATGAGAATGGACAGCATAAGCGCGGTGAGCAACGCCCACACGGACCGGAACGTGATGTACCGGAAAACGTTGAAGAGGCCGATGTCGTCACTCAGCGGGTATAGTAAATTATAGAGCATCGGTTCCCTCCGTGGCACCCTGCCGGGCGCAGAACACTTCCACCATCCGTTCCATCCTGTTGCTGCGTGAGCCTTTGAATAACACCACCCCGGAACGCAGCTCCGAGTCCATAAAGCCGTTCATGAATTCTTCAGGTGTCCGCGCGGTCTGCAATGTGCCCGTCCAGCCTCCCGCTTCGAGCCCTTGGCGCACATCGTCCGCGTGCCCGCCCGTCCAGAAAATGGCGTCGGCGTGGGTGGCTGCCATGGCGCGACCAAGCGCTTCATGCGCGGCAGCCGCCTCTTCTCCCAATTCCCGCATCTCACCCATAACCAGCATGAGGGAACCATCCGCCGCCATCTCATGCGCCGTTTCCACCATGCGACCACTGGAAAGCGGGTTGGCATTGTAGCTGTCGTCTATCACCAGCCACCGGCCTCTGCGCTGGCAGCAAAACCGTTTTTCAGGCAAACGGGCCTGTGCGAATCCCGCCACGATTTCCTGCGAAGAAAGTCCCAGCAAATGCGCTGCCGCCGCCACAGCGATGACGTTTTCCGCCGCGAAGCCGCCTTGAAATGGCGCGACAACCTCGCATTCTCGCCCGTCCAGCCAAACATGGTAGCGGCCCCGCACACCGGATTCCGGTCCCGCATAAGCGGCCCGGTACGCCACAGAGACATCCCGCCTGCTGAAAAAACGCAGTTCGGTGCGGGTGCTCTTGGCTTCCGTCACCAGATCAGGATAATCCGCGCTCACCAGTCCGATGCCGCCCTGCGGAACATACGAGAGCAACCGCGCCTTATAGTGGGCGACGCCCTTATCTCCCAGCCCTTGAGTGTGTCCCGCGCCCACATTGAGTATGAGGGCTAAGTCGGGACGCAGGATGGCGGCAAGTTCGTCCATGTCATGCGGCTGACTAATACCGGCCTCCATAACCCAAAAGCGTTCAGCGCCGCTGGCAGCCAGCATGGAAACAGGCAAGCCGATCTGATTATTCAAATTCAAATGGTTACGGGCCGTTTCACCACGGGCTACAAGCACTTGTGCAAGCAACTCTTTTACCGTGGTCTTGCCCGCAGTGCCGGTGACTCCCACCACAGTGGCGGACGCCTGCTGCCGGTGAAATGCGGCTAGTTTGCCCAACGCTTCCACCGAATTGCGCACGATAAGCAAGGGCACTCCCCCCGCTTCACAACGCATGCCGCACATCTCTTCCACCGAAAAAGGCGGGCGCTCCGCCACAACGGCGCATGCGCCATGTTCCACCGCGGCACGGGCAAAGGTGTGTCCGTCAAACCGTTCGCCGGAAATGCAGAAAAACAACTCGCCCTCACGCAGAACGCGGCTGTCCGTTTGCACACCTGTGGGCACAAGCTCCCCGGCGTTGCCGAGAAAGCCCACCGCGCCCATGGCGGCTTGTATGGCATTCAACGAAAGATTCACGCGAACAACTCCCGAAGTACGGCCTGATCACTGAAAGGAAATTTTTTAGTGCCGATAATCTGGTAGTCCTCGTGCCCTTTACCCGCCACGAGAATGCAGTCACCGGGCCGCGCCTCGGCCACGGCACGCGCTATCGCTTCCCGGCGGTCCGCAATGACGATTACCTCGGAACAACCACGAAGACCGGGCTTCACGTCTTCCAAAATAGCCAACGGATCTTCCGTGCGCGGGTTGTCAGAGGTGAGCACCGCCACGTCAGTATGGCGGCACACGGCTTCACCCATGAGCGGACGCTTGCGCCGGTCCCGGTCGCCACCGCAGCCAAATACGGTGATGATGCGTGCGAAGCCCACCTTGCGCAGGGCGGTAAGTACGTTTTCCAGCGCGTCAGGCGTGTGGGCGTAATCCACAAACGCATGAACGCCCGCAGCGTTGGGCACCCGCTCCAATCTTCCGGGAACGCCGTGGAATCCGTCCAAATGGCTCATTTCCGCAGCGGAAAGTCCCAGCATGCGGGCCATGCCCTGCACTGCCAGCAGGTTTGACGCGTTATGGAAACCCACCATGGGAGACGAAATTTCCCATTCTTCACCATCCAGCCGCATGCGCAAACGTAGGCCGTCCACGGTGCAGGCCAGCACTTCGCCACGTAAAATCCGGCAGCCGTCCATCGCCACATCATGCAGGGTGAACCCCAAACCGTTACGCACCTGCGGCAAAAGACGCCGCCCCCACGGGTCGTCCACATTAATAACGCAGACTTTGTCCGCACGCGGCACAGAGGTGAACAACAACGATTTGGCGGCAAAATAGGATTCCATGTCGCCGTGGTAATCCAGATGGTCCTGCGTCAGATTAGTAAGAATCGCCCCGGCGTATTCCACCCCCGCCGTACGGTTCTGGTGCAACGCATGCGAAGAAACTTCCATGAACGCAGCCTCCACATCCGCAGCCGCCATACGCGCCAGTAAGGCGTGCACTTTAAGGCAGTCCGGGGTGGTCATACGGGCTTCCTGCACGGTGCCCGGCCAGCGGTAATTAACCGTGCCAATGACACCCGCCCGGCGACCAGCCGCAGTGAACAAATATTCCAGCAAATAGGTCACAGTGGTCTTGCCGTTGGTACCTGTCACCCCCACCACGGGGAATGGAAGATGCTCCGTATTGAACCGTGCCCGCGCCAGTACGCCAAGGGCCGCCTGCGGATCGTCGTGCAACACGTACCACGCGCCGCCACCGTCGGCAGGCACGCTCTGCGGGCGGCACACCACATATGCGGCACCGCGTCCCAACGCATCGGGAATAAAATCCCCACCGTCGGCATGAAAGCCGGGAACAGCCACGAAAACATCCCCGGCCATGACCTTCCGGGAATCCGTGTGCACCGTCAGAAGTCCCGTGCGCACCTGTTCCACTACCTGTTCCAACGAAATCACCTGTGCCATCGTTTAGCGCTCCGAAAGCCAGAGTATGTATTGTTGTCCCGCATTCCCCGGCCACTTGGCACCGGGCAGCGGACTCTGTTTGGTCACGACCATTCCTTCCCCGCGCACAACGGGGATAACTCCTTTGCGGGCAAACGCTTCCACCGCCCGCCGCAAAGATGTGCCCCGCACATCGGGCACTCCCGCCGCATCCGCCAACGGCTGCAACGAGGCATGACGGCGCACTTCCGTTACGCCGCCCTGTGCCGCAGGCCGGGCCGGACGTTCCGCAGCGTTGCCGCGTGCTTCAGCCACCGCCACGTCGGGCAGGGTTCCCATGTAAGCCATGGTCCGCATAGCAATCTGCCGAAACGCCGGGGCAGCCACCACGCTGCCGTAGTGGTTCTTTTCCGGTTCATCCACCACCACGATAATAACGTAGCGGGGGTTTTCTGCCGGAACCAACCCCACAAACGACCCCGTGTATTTGTCGCCATAGCCGCCCTGCGAGCTGGCTTTCTGCGCGGTGCCGGTTTTGCCCCCCACGCTGATGCCGGGAATGCGGGCGCGTGTTCCTGTGCCGTCGGCCTCAACCACGTTGCGCAGCATGCGCAACACTTGACGGGAGGTTTCTTCTGAAAAGACCCGTTCTTCCTGTCCGCCCTGTCCTTGCGGCGCGTCCACGAGCAGACGTAACGGCTTGCGCACCCCGCCGTTGGCGAGGCACACATAGGCTTGGGCCAACTGCAACATAGTTGCGGAGAACCCCTGCCCAAAGGCGGCATTCGCTAAATCCACTTCGCGCCACTGGCCCGGAGCACGCATAATGCCGTACCCTTCTCCGCGCACGGGCAACCCGGTGCGGTCACCAAATCCCAACCGGGAAAGATAGCTGTGGTATGTGGTGGCTCCCAACTCCAAGCCGATCTTGGCGCAGCCGATATTGCTGGAATAACGAATGATGCCATCCACAGAGAGCCAGTTGTTCTGGTGACTGTCCTTGATGCGCACATTATGCAGTTTCCACCGCCCGTTTTCGCAGTTGTACAGGCTGTCGGGGGTAATTTTCCCCTCTTCCAGAGCGGCTCCCACAAGAAATGGCTTAATGGTGGAACCCATTTCCAGAGCGTCCGTGGCTACGCGGTTGCGCCACTGCGCAGGGGAATACCGACCATAGGTATTGGGATTAAACGATGGGTAATCCGCCCATGCGAGAATATCGCCATTTTCCGCATCCACGACCAATGCGCCGCCCCACGTCCCTTCATATGCGGTTACGGCTTCAGCCAGTGCCTCTTCGGCAAAAAATTGTATCTGCGCGTCCAGTGTCAGACGGACATCCGCCCCGTCTATGGCGGGATCGCGTTCCGAGCCATTCAAATAGAGGCGACGCCCTGCCGCATCGCGTTGCACGACATATTTGGAATCCTGCCCGTCAAGTTGTTCGTTCAGGGTCAATTCCAGTCCTTCCAGTCCCTTGTCGTCCATGCCCACGAAGCCGAGCAGTTTGCCCGCTAACTGCCGATTGGGGTATAACCTGCCGTATTCTTTGGTCAGATACACTCCCGGCAAAGCGGCCTTACGAATATGCGCCGCGGCCCTGTCGCCCACCCTGCGGGCCACCCATGTAAACTGGCGCCGCGCCGTCAGTTTGGCGCGAATCTCGCTTACCGGCATATCCAGAGCCTTGGCGAGCATGGAGGCCACTTCCGCCCCGTTGCGCACTTCCACTGGTCGGACAAAAACTGACGTGCTGGGCACGCTGCGCGCCAAAACCTGTCCGTTACGGTCTAAAATGCCACCGCGGCGGCCCGTCACAAGTTCCGTAGCCAAGTGCTGGCGCAACGCCATAGCCGCGAGTTCCGGCCCTCGGTACACCTGCACGAAGAGTGCGCGGCCCCACAAGCCAAGCCACAATAAGCAAAAAAGCCCGCCCACCACCGCCAACCGCACACGTCCCCAGTCCCGCCCGCTCACGGAAACGCGAGGCTGGGCAGGTTTGCGGACCGCACGCGCACGGACGGATTGGTAAGCATTGCCTTTTTTACTTTTGAACACGTGTGGCCTCTTCCTTATTATCTGGACACGGCGTAGCTACTTTCAGGCTTGTCAGGCGAAAGCCCCGGAAGCCTGAACAGAGCCAAACGCTCTTACCGGTCCAGCAACCTGCGGATTTCACCCGGTTCCGCCGGACGCATGCCCAGCTCTTCCGCTTTGCGCCGCAGCCGGTACGGCGAAAGCAAATTGTCACGCTCCAGTTCCAGCTTGGCGGCATGCGCGGCGCTGTTGTCCAATTCGACCTGTAATTTTTGCAACCCGTAGGCGATGTCCATACGCTCAATATTCAGCCACACCAGCGTGAGGCCGAACACCAAACTCGTCATCAGCGTAAGGACCATTCCCAAAATCCAACCGCTCAGCCCGTTATTCATAGCTGCTCCGCTCATAGGCGCTCCGCTACCCGCAGTTTGGCGCTGGAAGCGCGACGGTTGCGCTTCAGCTCTTCTTCACTCGCGGTGACTGGCTTTTTGGTGACAACTCGCAAGGATGCCACATGGTTACATACGCACACAGGTATCTGCCGGGGACATACGCACCCCTTGGCCTCTGCGGCAAAGGCGTGCTTAACCAACCGATCTTCAAGGGAATGAAAAGAGATAATGGCTACCCGGCCCCCAGGACGCAGGCGGGGGATAATCGCTCCCAGAAAGGCTTCCAATTCTTCCAGTTCGCTATTCACCACCATACGCAGCGCCTGAAACGTACGGGTAGCGGGGTGGTTGCGGGCCTGTGCGCGCCATTTTGCGGGATACGCCGCTTCCACAATACGGGCCAGTTCCATTGTTGTTTCAATGGGGGCTTTCGCGCGCGCGTCCACAATAGCGTTGGTAATGCGCCCGCCCATGGGGTCTTCACCAAATTTACCAATAATCATGCGCAGCCGCTCCGGGGTGGCTTTATTCACGATATAGCTGGCGGGCAAAGCGTCTCCGTCTGGGTCCATGCGCATATCCAGCGGACCATCCGCGTGGAAGCTGAATCCGCGCTCCGGCTGGTCTATTTGCATGGACGAAACGCCAATATCCAGCAGCGCCCCGTCAAGCATGTCCCATCCAAGGGAATCCAGCGCGGCCTCGAACTGACTGTAGTCGTCGTGGAACAGGTGAACGCGGCTGCCGAAAGGGGCAAGCCGCTGGCGTGTCCGCTCAAGGGTGGCGGCGTCGCGATCCATTCCCGCAAGGTGGGCATCGCCCTGCACGGCTTTTAGGATGGCTTCGCTATGCCCTCCAAGGCCAAGCGTGCCATCCAAATAATATCCGCCGGGCTTCGGAGCGAGATGCGCCAGCACCTCGTCCAACAGCACGGGAACATGATCACCCCATTCGGCCCCGGAGTGATGGCGTTCCTCGTCATTGGTCACAGGCTTCCCCTTTGTTCACCTTGTCGCGCGGCATCAGATCGGGAAATCGATTCCGCTTTCGGCGAGTTCATCCGCCACGTCGTCAAAGGTGTCCTCGGACATCAACGCGTCAAACCGCGCTTTGTCCCATATTTCAAATTTGCTTCCCTGCCCCACGATAACCACATCTTTTTCCAGCCCGGCATAGACCATATGGTCTTCCGAAATACGAATGCGGCCTTGCTTGTCTAGCGCCATTTCTTCCGCGCCACCGATAACCAAGCGGCGGAAGTTGCGGACTTTGAGCGAGGGAGTTTTGATCTTATGAAATTTTTGTTCAAATTCTTCCCAGTCTGGCAAAGGATACCCCACCACGCACCGGTCATACGTGGTGAGCACCAGCCTGCCCTCATGCGAGCGCGAAAGCAGAATGTCCCGTATTTCCGGGGTCAACATAAGCCTTCCCTTTGGGTCAAGGCTGCGGTGTGAGCGTCCTCTGAACAACATGGTTTTTGTCCTACCACTTTTTACCACACTTTACCACTTTTTCTTTTATATAGTTACAACCCTCACACAGGCATGATTTTTTTATCTAGATTTCTTGTAGAACACATTCCCTTCTCCGCGCAAATGCGCTTGACAAAACAGGAGGATTCGCCAAGAATTTTAGCTATGAGAACTAAAATTATCGCCACCATCGGTCCGGCATCCAACTCACCTGAAGTTCTGGAGCGGCTTATCCAGACAGGCGTGCGTATTTTCCGGCTGAACTTTTCGCATGGCGACGCCTCCGCGTTCCGCGATCTCATCGCGTTGCTACGCAAGCTGGAACATGAGCACCGCGTGCCCCTGACGCTGCTTCAGGATCTTTCCGGCCCCAAAATACGCATAGGCGAATTGCGGCAAGGTTCCATTACTCTGGGCAAAGGCGACCGGGTAGTGCTGGGGCCTTGCGGTGCGGAAATGGTGCGCGACCTGCCCTTCATTCCCTTCGACAACCTGCCTGTGCTGGAGTCGCTGGAAACGGGCGACACTGTGGTTCTCAGTGACGGAGTGCTCCAGTTCATGATTACGGAACAACTCCCTCTGGGCGCTTTTGAGATGGAATGCCTGAACGACGGTATTCTCACCTCGCGAAAGGGACTTGCCTTGCCCGGCAAGCCGGTGAACCTGCCCGCCATGACCGAAAAAGATAAACGCGACCTGCGTGACGGACTGGCACTGGGAGTGGACGCCTGCGCACTTTCCTATGTGCAGACGCCGGAGGATATTCTCACGGCGAAGGCCATTATCAAGGAACACGGCAAAAATATTCCCGTAGTCGCCAAGCTGGAACGGCAAAACGCCGTGGACCGGCTGGAAGAAATTTTGGAAGTAACCGACGTTGTCATGGTAGCGCGCGGCGATTTAGGAGTGGAGTGCCCTCTGCCCAAGCTGCCCGCCATGCAGAAACGCATCATCCACGCGTGCAACAAAGCGGCAAAGCCCGTTATCGTAGCCACGCAGATGCTGCTTTCCATGGTAAACAACCCCGTGCCCACCAGAGCGGAAACCACAGACGTGGCGAATGCCGTGCTGGACGGTGCGGACTGCGTGATGCTTTCCGAAGAAACCGCCATGGGCAGCTTCCCCGTGGAAACGGTGAAATTTATGGTGGAAATAGCGCAGCAGGCCGAAAACCTGCGTTTTGAAGAAAGCCGGGTGTTGCCGCCTGACGAAACCAAAGGCACACCGGACTTTTTGGCCTATTCCGCCTGTTTACTGGCAGAAAAGACCAATGCGGACGCCATTGTTTCGCACTCCATGTCGGGCGCATCGGCCCGGCTGCTTTCCGCCCGCAAACCCCGGCAGATTATCTACGGGCTAACGCCAGATTCCGAAGCGCTCCGTGCGCTGAACTTTTCATGGGGCGTTATGCCGGAAGGTGTGAACGAGGCACTTTCCGGTCACTTGGAACGCGCAGAGCACTTCATTGAAACCCACACGGCCTTTCCTTCCGGCACCAACGCTGTTATCACAGCGGGGCAACCCAAGCCCGGCACCAAGGCGCGGGGCACAAATCTCGTAAAAATTTACCATAAATAACATGTGCGCAGCCAGCAGCCCCATCCCGGATAACATTCAGGAAGAATATTACCAGATAGCCAAACCTATTCTGGAAAGCTTTCCCAAATACCGCCCTCCTGTGGACTTATTTGAGTTCAAGGAATCTCTTGCACGGCTCCAGCCCTTCAGCCGCAAGGGGGCGCGTTTGAGTAACGAGCAAGTGGACACCGCTCACAAACTCTGTGAAGAAGGCAACCTGTTTGTCTCGCGGGCGGACCACCCTATATATTCCAAGCACATCATCAAGCAGCTTGACCTCGTCCTTGTGGACCAAAATCTCAAGCAGGGTGAAATTGCTGACGTCTTTATTCAGGCTCTCAGTCTGCGTGTAGCCGAATTCGCCGAACAGCCCGTCATGCCCGTGTTCCAGCAACTGTACCAAGACATGATGGTTTTCACAGAATTTCTGTCGCAAGACCGGCACCGCATAAAACTTTTCATGCGGCGTCTCATTCGCCAACATTCGCTTGCAGCGCACTCCGTCAACTCACTCATCGTGGGCCTGTGGCTATTTTATGAAACGCGAAACGGCTACCGGCGGCGAGAGCTGGACAAAGCCGCACTCAGCCTTCTGTTGCATGACATAGGCATGTGCAAAGTGCCCCCGTTTATCACCTCCAAACCCAGCTCCCTCAAGATAGAAGAGCGGGATAAACTGCTCCCGCACCCTCTCCTCGGTGCCAAACTGCTGCATAAACTGGGGTTCGGCTTTGACGAACTGCGGCAGGCGACCATGGAGCACCACGAACGCCTCGACGGTTCCGGCTACCCTCAACGACTGCGGAATGAGGCCATCAGCCGCTTTGGCAGGCTCGTCGCCGTTGCGGACTCCTTTGCCGCCATGATCACGGAACGTGGGCATGCCCCTGCCATGGAATTGCTAGATGCCGCGCGAGTTCTGGCTGAGGACAAAAAGCGGTATGATGAGCGGTTCACTACGCTGCTCTATAACGCCCTGTTGACGGATGCCTTCCGTCTTAACGCCGCTGCTTCCGCCGCTGCGGAAGAAGAAACAGCGCCCGCTGCGCCGCAGACTGAGCAGGCCGCCAACACCGAAGCCTAATCCCACAGTCCTGATCTCCGAGCCAGACATGGCTGCCACCAAGGGCGGGGCAGACATACTTCACGCATGTGCCCCCAATTCTCCGCGCCATCCACGCCGACACGCCAGCGCATTTTCAAAAAACCGACCATACGGGGCATACAAGCCATGGAGGCCATGGGGATTACAGCCCAAGTGTCCGGTCTCGTGAACACGCAATTCTCATCGTCCCACGAAGCCCCTCTCCCCTCCGGCGCGCCGCGACCGCAGCACAGTCAAACGCGAAGAGGCCCCTTGCACAAAGGAGCCTCTCTTTTCACGAAATATATTGCCCGCAGGCCCGGAGTATTACCGTCCGCGACTAATAATTTGCCCACTGATTTCTTTAAAAATATCGGCGATCATGATCACGCCCAACACGCGGGCGCCTTCCTTGACCACGGCATAGCTGCGGCCTTTTTTAACAAACTCTTCCAGCACACTCAGCAGGGGTTCGTCCGGGGCGACTACCGTCATGTCGGCGTCCATCACTTCCTTAACCGAGGTAGATCCCGCGACCTTGCATGCGTTAAGGTACATCTGCTCAAAACGGTTTTCATCCAGTCCGCGTAGCGAGGTTCCCCGCAGCAAATTGTCTTCCATAAACCGCACGGTATCCCACATGGAGACAGCACCTTTCAGCCGTCCGCTGTCTTCCAGCACCAGCGCGCACAGGCAACCGCTGTCGCTGACCCGATTCAGTTCCCGCATGGCGTCAGACAGGGAACTGGACTCCCGCAGGGTTGGAAAATCCTCACGCACAATATCCCAAGCACGAGTCCGTAACAGCATAGGCGTCTTCTCCCTCAGGACACGCGGTCCATGGCTTGTAGAATAATAGTGGTTGCAGTGTACCCGCTTGCGCGGGAGCGGTAAAGCAATCTCCTTCAGATATCGCGTACTTCCGGGCCATTCCGCTAATCAAAATCCGCGAACAGCGCCCCCACGTGAATATTCCCGATAATCAATGACCGGTTCTGCTGCCGCAACCGCCATAGTGCCTGATGCAACTCATCCACCGAGATACCGTTGCGCACGGCGGTGTACGCTTCGATAAACGCAGCCATGGTGTCACAAGCCTTTAGCATAACACCATCTTTAGGGTCGAACTGGTCTTCGTTATAGTGGGTTTGGAGTTGTTCAAAATTAAGTTTTTTCGCTTCGCCATCCACGACAATCGCTTCGTCAAACTCCGAGCCTGTTTCCAGACCGAGAAAATACCCCAAACGCCATGCTAGCCGGTCATAGCCGTCGGCACGCAATGGGCCGAGCACTCGTCTTTCCAGCTCCAACGCTTCGTATTCTTTAATAAAGTCGTCAAGTTTTTCCACAGATTTTTTCACCGGGGAAATGATGTCGCGGGTAAGCAATTCCGGCAGATCATGGAAGAGGCCGCAAAAGAAATTATTCTGTCGCCGCGCACCGCACGCCCCCTGCGCCAGAGAAAAGAAATACCCATAGCAGGCCACGAGAAACATATGCCCTATGACGGACGTTTCCGGCACCCTAGGGGTCTGGGACCAACGCTTCTGAAACCGCAACTGCCCGCACAGATTCGCCAGCCTGCCCAACGCGTTCCCGGAAGGAGCCAGCAATTCCGGCATACCCCGCAAGTACGTATAGCCATTCAGCTTGCGCACAAAGGAAGCGTCAATCTCCGCGATTTCGTCATCAAAACTGTTGAGGTTCTTGAGCAGATCAAATTCCCACTTGCTGGCATACAAATGCGCGGCATCAAGAATTTCATCCGCCAGCCCCCGCTTCCGGTCGGGCACAAAATAGGCTGTGAAACGCTCCCAAAACGGCTGGCCCAGCGGAGCGAGCACCGGTTGCAGCTCGCCCTGAACCCAGCGGATGAGCTGACTGTAGTGTTGGGGATTTTCGCGTATTTTGTAGTAAATTGGCGGTTTAATATCAGTAATTACCAGCCTGAACAGGTAATCAAAAATCGCCCCTTCCACAATGGCTTCGCCCAACTTGATACGCTCACCCTGTAGACGCCCCTCGCCATTCAACTGAAAAAGCAGCCACGCCACGATCATCTTGTGCGCCTGCTTGTCCACTTCCAGCAGTTCCATGGGGCGGAGCTTATCGTTCCAGCGCTTCATGTATGCGCCGGCGAAAATGAATTGCAACAGGCTCTTGCGAATGCTTGGCATAGGAAATCCTCTCTGGGAGCAGAAATTACTTGGCAAGGTAGGCTGTCGTAGTATAAAGATCAACAGTTTCCACGAGGGACTGACGTTTTTTCCAGGGCATTATACGGCCTGGCACCCCCCCGTTACCCGTTACTCCCATCGTGTGCGGACCAGCTTTTTCGCGGCAGGAAGCCAACACCTTCCCCGATTCGGCTGGCTCACTATGTGCTCCATGTATATATAACATGAGCGCATTGTCGGAGAAATAACATATAATTCCGACACGTTGTGGACCGCGCGGCTTGCACATGCACCGCGCCGGTTACTGTGGACTATTGACAATAAACATGAAACTCCCTAAGAAGTTCGCCTTTCGAGCTTCGCACTCAGGAGTATTATACGATGAAGACGTTCAGCCCCAAGCCTGAAGATATCAACCGCGAATGGTTCGTGGTAGATGCCGATGACAAGATCCTTGGCCGGTTGGCCACGCAGATCGCGCATCGTCTGCGCGGCAAGCACAAGCCTGAATTCGCTCCCCACGTGGACAACGGCGATTTCATTGTTGTGGTGAACTGCGAGAAGATCAAAGTTACCGGCAAGAAAATGACCGATAAGAAATATTACAAGTACACCGGCTACATGGGCGGACTGCGTGAAACCAGCCTTGCCCACCTGCTGGAACGCAAGCCCGAAGAGGTTATTCGTAAGGCCGTTCAGGGCATGCTGCCTAAAAATCGCCTTGGTGCCGCCATGCTGAAGAAGCTCAAGATCTACGCTGGCCCTGAGCATCCTCACACCGCGCAGAACCCCACGCCGCTGGAATTCCAGTCGTAAGAGCAGAGGCAGGAGAACATCATGTCCAATGAATTCGATTACGGTACCGGCAGAAGAAAGAACGCCACCGCCCGGACCCGCCTCTATGCCGGCACGGGCCAGATTTTGGTGAACGATCTTCCCTATGAAGACTATTTTCCGCGTAAGACCCTGCAAATGGTTGTGCGCCAGCCTTTGGAACTGACCAAGATGCTCGGCAAGTTCGACGTTAAGGTAAATGTTTCCGGTGGCGGCATGTCCGGTCAGGCTCAGGCTGTACGACACGGCATTTCCCGCGCCCTGCTGGAAGTTGATGCCGATCTGCGCCCCGCGCTTAAAAAAGCAGGCTTCCTGACCCGCGACGCTCGTAAGAAAGAACGTAAAAAGTACGGCCAACGCGGCGCTCGCGCCCGGTTCCAGTACTCCAAGCGTTAATCGCGTTCCGGCCCGCCTTGGTGCGTGGCTGCGGACTTTGCGAACTCTCTGGCAGGCCCACCCTTGGTGGGCCTGCTTTTTTCGTTCCATCTCCCCTAACAGGGCGGAACAGCGCGTATGCAATTGACACAGCGCGGAGTGAAAGGCACAACAGCCACTGTCTTGGGCATTCATTCACAAGGGAAGGACCGTTTCGCATGTCTGATATACCACCACTACGTCCCCACGCCGCCACCAACGAACAGTGCATATCCATTATCGGTATGGCTGGCGCGGGAAAATCCACTGTGGGCCGCGCACTGGCGAATCTGCTTAGCTGGGCATTTCTAGACAGCGACTTTCTGATCGAATCCTACTATGGATGCCGCTTGCAGGACGTTGCCGACTCCATGAGCAAGGATGCCTTTCTGGATATGGAATGCGACACTATCCGGCGCATAGGCGCCCGCCGCACGGTTATTGCCACGGGGGGCAGCGTGGTATACCGCCATGCCGCGGTGGATCATCTGAAAACACTGGGACCGGTGGTCTATCTGGATGTGGAGCTTCCCGTTATTCTGGAACGCATTCAGCAGAACCCGGAGCGCGGGCTTGCCATCGCCCCCGGTCAGACAATTGAAGATCTGTACCACGAACGCCGCGCCCTCTATGAGGCGGCAGCCGATATTTCCATCGCCTGTGCGCGACAGGATGCCGATGTTTGTGCCCAACACATTCAACAGTGGTTACGGGATACTGGACGGGGGATTGCCCGATGAGCCGCGCAAAAACAGTGCGTCGTGCGTCCCGGGGTAAAGCTCCCGGCGTTTTCACCCGTCTGGCGACTCTGTATGACCGCATGGCAAAGGCATACTCAGAAACAGCGGCCCAAGCAGGGCTAACGTGCGAAGGCTGCCGTGACAACTGCTGTGTGAGCTTTTTCCAACATCACACGTACATTGAATGGACGTACCTGTGGCGCGGCATGCGGGAACTTCCCCAAGAAACGCGCACGCGCTTTCTCAGCCGGGCCGCTGAAGTGGTGCGAGGGTATCAGTCCGCCCTCGCAATGAATGTGCGCCCTTCCATTATGTGCCCTCTGAACGATGACGGCCTGTGCGGTCTTTATCAGCACAGGCTCATGATCTGTCGCATGCATGGCACACGGAATATAATGCTCCTGCCCAATGGGGAACGCCGCGTTTTCTCCGGTTGCTCCCGCTTTGTGGAGAGTGTACAACCTTTGGCAGAAGATCAGATTCCCGTGTTGGACCGGACGGAACTGTACCGGGAACTTGTCCAGTTAGAGATGGAATTTGTTGGTCCCAACCTCCGGGTTTTGCCCCGGGTGAACCTGACTCTGGCCGAAATGCTCGTACAGGGTCCACCATCACTGGTATAAGCCATGCCAAACAACGCCCTTTGCCCCGCGCATGCGCCGTTTCGCCGCTTCGGCCTCTGGGTTGCGCTGTTGATGACATTGCTCTTCGCGGGCTGCACACACCTGAATGTGGGACATCTCGATCGTCGCCCGTGGTTGGCGGAAGCATCACAGGACATCCGCATGCAGTTTTGGACATTCACCTACCAATGCGCGCCCCTGAAAGACGGTGTGGGGCTGCACGGCATGGCATATCCCAACACGGATCTGTTCCCCAACTGGGCTATATGGTATGACCAATTGGCATTTACAGCGTATTTGAGCGACAGCACGGGGAAAGTAGTTGCCAGCAGCCAGGTGGAATTTCTTCCCCGCAAGGTGGACCGTGACCACCCCATTCCCATAGAATTTCGGATGACCCCCGACACGCAGGACCAACCCCTGTACGTTTCCTTCGGCTACCGCATGGTGCTGGCGGAATACCCGTGGCAGCCGGACAGTCCGCGCCAGGGCCGCATTCACATCGCCCGCGAGGGCGCTCTCACACAATAGCGCCACGCGGGCCTGACAGGGCGGCAGGCTTTGCCTGTGATGCGAGCGCAACCCCAGCCGGGGTTCTGCCCCTGTCCGGTCGCAAACCACTGTCCTCCCCCTCCCTGCGCGATGAAATCGCACCGGGCGAACGCCATATCGCCCTGCCCCGCTCCTGAACGCATTCCGTTGTTGCTACGTATAAAAATGCCAAGAGCGCACCTCTTTTCAGTGGTGCGCTCCTGCATGGTTGTAACGCCGTGCCCCGTTATGTAACGGGGTTCTTTCTGCGCCGCTCCCACAAAGCCATAGATTTCATTTTTTTACGCCGTTCCCTCTGCAACGCTTTGCAGACCAGAGGCGTGTTTTTCTTCATCCCCCACTTCTCACGATACTCCACCGCATCCAGCCCGTGGATGACTAGATGCTTACGGGTAAGGATTTTGAAGGACTTTCCGCACTCAAGACAGGTGATGGATTTCTCTTTGATGGATTTCTTGGGATCCACATCGATTTCGTATTCCGGGGATTCTTCTTCTGTGGAAGAACTGATCCCACGGAAGCTTTCAGCAAGGGTACGGACCATAGAGGTTATTTCATCTTCGGTCATGGTACGTACACTTGCCTGTGCTTTAACGATTTCCAACGCCCCTTTCAAACAATCGTCCACGTTACACCCCAGTATACAATAAAATTCACCGTTAATGCCTCTGAGCTACATTTATTCTACATTACTGAAGCAAGCGTATACATGCCGATATTGCTTCCGTCAACACAGAGGCAACCTTGTGTTCCCTTACATTGTGCTCTTTTCTTCACAGCGTGCGAACGAATTGGCAGCACAGCATTTTTGTACGGCGAATTACCTTTCAAGTCCACTTGCCATACAAACCGTGCGATACCGCACAACTTTCAAAAAAGTTCCGTGCTGTAAAACGTGCACAAAAAAAGGCCGTTCCCTGAGGAAACGGCCTGTGTATGAAAAGGTAACAACACAGTTACGCCAATTTTCGGGCAAGTAATTCGTTCACGAGTGCAGGATTTGCCTTGCCCCGCGTCTTGCGCATTACCTGTCCTACAAAGAAGCTCTGTAACTTTGTCTTCCCACCCCGGTAGGCTTCAACTTCCGCAGGATTTTCCGCAACAACTTCGTCTACGGCCTGCTCCAGTGCAGAGGAATCCGATATCTGCACCATTCCCTTTTCCCGCACATAGGCTTCTGGAGAAACTCCCGCAGAAAAAAGTTCTGAGAAAATATCGGCTCCGATTTTGTTGGATATCAGCCCTTCTTCAATAATTTTAACCAACTCAGCAAGCATTTCCGGGCGCAAAGGGGCTTCTGCGGCCCGCATATTCCGCGCATTCAGTTCCCGCTGAAACTGCCCCATGAGCATATTGCTTATTTTTTTAGAATTGGCATACACCGTCACGGCAGCTTCAAAATATTCCGCCATGTCCTTATCCTGCGTCAGCACCTCGGCATCGTATTCCGGCAGACCCAGTTCTGTCACAAAACGAGAGCGGCGTTGCTCTGGCAATTCGGGCAGCCCTTCGCGCCACAGGGCGATTTCGGCGTCCGTAAGCATAATGGGGATAAGGTCCGGGTCCGGGAAATACCGGTAGTCGTGCGCCTCTTCCTTACCACGCATAGCGGCGGTGACGTTCTTTTCCGCATTGTATAGCCGGGTCTGCTGAATTACTGTTTCCCCGTCTTCCAGCATATCCTGCTGCCGCGCAATCTCATATTCGATGCCCTTTTGCACATGCCGGAAGGAGTTCATGTTTTTCAACTCCACACGGGTGCCAAATGCCTGTTCTCCAACCGGGCGCAAAGACACGTTGGCATCACACCGAAAGCTCCCTTCCTCCATGTTGCCGTCGCAAATATCCAGATACAGCAATATGGCCCGCAGCGATTTAAGATATGCCACGGCTTCTTCCGCACTGCGCATATCCGGCTCGGAAACGATTTCGATAAGCGGCACGCCCGTGCGGTTCAGGTCCACATACGATGCGTTGTCCGCCGCGGAATGAATGGACTTGCCCGCGTCGCTTTCCAGTTGAATGCGGGTAATGCCGACACGGCGCACATAGCCTTCCATGGGCAGATCAATATACCCGCCATGGCAAATGGCCTGGTCCAACTGGGAAATTTGATAGCCCGTGGGCGAATCGGGATAAAAGTAGTTCTTGCGCTCAAATACGGAGCGATTACGCACCGTGCAGTTCATGGCAAGCCCCATCTTGGCGGCAAATTCCACAGCTCGCCGGTTGAGCACGGGCAGCACACCGGGCATACCGGAGCATACCTCGCACACATTTTCATTGGGGTCGTTGCCGAAGCGGGTGGAACACGAACAGAACAGCTTGGATGCGGTCTTCAATTGCGCATGCACTTCCAACCCGATGACAACCTCATATTTCGCCATGACACTCTCCTTGCACTATGACACGCTGGTTGCCCTGTCAGGGCAATGCCCCGCAGTTGCTGCAACGACATTACAACACTGCGGATTCAGCGAGGAATCGGTAAACGTTGAGCCGCGCAGCTACATATGCGCAATGCCCGCATCGTAATATTTGCCCACTCCGTATTCCGCACGGCGGAAAAATTTATCCGAAGCCGGGCCGATAATCTGCATCTCTGGATGAACGCGCTGCATATCCAGCGCAATACGCATCTCTTTGGTACACCCTGTGGAGTACGTGGAGTCCTTACCGGACCAGACAGAGGGTACCTTGCGCCCCATAAGCGCGAAGCTGGCTTCAATATCTCCCACGGTCTGGAACCGCCACGTATCCAGCAAACCGCTTCGCTGCACACGTTCCCACATGAACATCAGGTCATCACCATCCATGCCTTCTTCAAAGTGCTCGGCGGGATTAATGATAAAGGAATTTTCCTGCCGCTCGCGCAGATCCCGGACAAAGGTGTCCACGACTTTAATAGCCACGGACGTCTGGCCCGGAATAGAGCCGATAATTGCGCTATAAAAGGTAACGCTTTTGCCTGCGGCCTTCGCGCTGCGCATGGCGTTGATAATGTCTTTTGCCTTTCCATGCAAATCGGCTTCCGAGTACTTGCGCACCCACTTGGCACGCGCTTTGGTTTCCAGATGGAAGGTGCCGTCCTCCGCCCGGTAAAAACACAAAATATCGCGGGTAAACTCGTGACTGCTGCCCAGCAAATTTTCATAATTTCGCCAGCCCTTGGCAATTACCAGATCGCACTCCTTCCACGCCCGGGCGAAGGTTACACTGGTTTTGTACAAGTTTAGCTGCTCACGCGTGCCGTCTGAGATAATAAGGAACCGGTGCTCCCGCAACAATTGCAGCAGGGCGTTTTTGGTTACAGCGTCATCCGTCAGCACGTACGCGCCCGTGGTGGCTTCTTTAAGCACCTTGTCGCTCTCCACCTCCCACAGGGTGGGCGAATTGAAATAGAAGCCTTCCTTGAGCGCCAGAATTACCTGATGCCCCTGCCGGATGAGTGCCCGGAGAATGCGTATGTCAAAGATAACTCCCCCGCTCACGTCCGGGAGGTACAGTACTTTTTTACGTTCCTCGTCCTCCGGTCCCAGCAAGAGACGTAAACGCTCGCATTGTCCGCAGGGTTGCCGCAGGGCTTCTTCCACCTCCAGCGGAGAGGGGTCTGCGTCATGCCAAAGCATGGGCATGGTGGAAAGCGCGAAGAGCCTGCGCAATTCCAATGAATCCAACTCCCAGCGGATATCCCGGATGTCCGGCATGTTCTCACAGTGTTCTGGACCGGCGTACAGAAGGCGGCTTGACGTGCTACGCGCCAAAAACTCACTTGCCAGCCGGTTAGCCGCGGCCTTGCGCGTCAGGTACGGGTCGGCATTGGCGCATTGGGTCAGTACGATACTGATAAGCCGCTTCGCCAGCCGTGAAGGAATCATAATCCGCGACGCCAGATGCAGCCGGAATCTATGCTTGCAAAAATGCAATACCCGCCGTTCGCTATAGCGATCCAGCTTATGCATACGCACAAGAGCCACGATGAACCGCCAAATCGTGTTGTATTCTTTCTGCAACGCCGCAGGGCGGCTTCGGCTCAACAACATGGCGAAAATTGTATCTGAACAGGGGATGTATATTTGCGATTCGTCCAGCGCCACCATGAACCGCAACTGCTCGTCAGGAGCCACATGCTGCGGATTCATAAGGTGTTCTATATTATTCTCGGTCTTGAAGTGGTGTAACCACGCATCCAGAAGAGCGTCCTTGCCCCAGCGCACGTCTCTCACATCGCGCACATAGCGCAGTTCGGGAAGCATACTCATCGGGAACCTCCAGAAGGGGGAAACAGGCCGTTATTGCTGGTCTTTGTAGAAGCCCCGCGTCCGTAACCGGGTGAAGTAGCTGGCACTGCCAAGATCCGCAAACAGGGTTCCCTGAGCGGCCCGGCTGACGGTTATCTTATCACCCGCTTTGAGCACCACGCCCTCCTGCCCGTCCTGCGTCAGGTAGAGGTCGGTGTCCGTGTCTCCCACGTGCACGGTCAACACCATATGACCGGAGAGCACAAACGGCCTAAGCGCGTTCATGAACGGACAGATGGGTGTCACGGAATAGGCATCCAGATCAGGATGCAGCAGCGGGCCGCTGGCGGAGACAGCGTAGCCGGTAGCCCCCACAGGCGTGGAGACAATAAGCCCGTCGGCCCTCAGGCCGCCAAGCGGTTCGTCGTCCACAGACAGGTCCAGCCGGATAACCCGCGCCAGTGCCCCTCTGTGCACGACCAGATCGTTCACAGCCACCCCGCTGAACACGGTGTACCCCTGCCGCTCCACCATACAGGACAGAGCCAGACGGCGAACCAGCCGTGCCCGACCATCAAGCAGCCGCTCCAGTTGGCTCTCCCAACTGTCCATGGCGACTTCCGTTAAAAAGCCCACACGGCCCATATTAACGCCCAGCACGGGCACATTGGTGTTCACCAATCTGCGCGCCACACTCAGTAACGTGCCGTCGCCCCCTAGAACGAGCACGGCACCGTTCCCACGGGCGAGAATGGCGGAACGCCACCCCGGCTTCCCATTTTCAAACACATCACACCAACACCCGCGCAGTTCAAACCACGCTTTCATGGTGTCGGCCAGCGCCATAGCCTCCAAGTGACCTGCCTTGGTAACGATGCAAACGGACTGTATAGTGCGGTTCATCAGATATCCCTAGTAAAAACCCGGCGTTCCATCAAGGATGAACCCGGACTACACGTCTTTTTATTCGCGCCGCCGTGCCCAGACCGGATACGGCTACCCCGTTTGCGGCGTATCGGACGATTGTCTAATCAACGCATTTGGTATACTGCCGAAAGGTCGTTGCGTATAGTACGCCAAGCAACCTATTTCGCCTTCATCCGGCAGGAGCGTCAATGATCGATTCCACCCGAGATATGATTCTGGAACATGCGCGGGCGGGTGCCCGTCTGCGTGAACAATATTTTGAATCCAATGCCGATAAAATTGCCTCTGTGGGTCGACTTTTCGCTGTCACTCTGGCCCGCGGCGGAAAAATTCTTTTTTGCGGCAATGGTGGCAGCGCGGCGGATGCCCAACATCTCGCCGCAGAATTTGTAAACCGCTTTCTTATGGAACGGCCTCCGCTGCCAGCCATAGCGCTGACCACGGACACATCCATCCTTACCGCCATCGGCAACGACTACAGCTTCGACCAAGTGTTCAGCAAACAGGTTATGGCGCTGGCGGCAGAAGGCGATATTCTGGTAGCCATTTCCACATCGGGGAATAGCACGAATTTGGTGGAAGCCCTGAAGGCCGCGCGGGAACGGTGCGTGACCACCGTGGGCATTACCGGACAGGGCGGGGGACACATGGCTCCTCTGTGCGACCACCTGCTTGAGGTGCCCCACAGGCACACCCCGCTCATTCAGGAAGTGCAACTGACCATAGGGCATCTGCTCTGCCAGTTGACCGATTATTACCTCTTTGAAAATGTCATGGCGCTGCAACCCTACCTGAGTGGTCAGGAATCCGGCTGCTGCGACTAACCAGCCCCGCGTAAAGCATATGGCGCCCCGCGCCCGGCCTTGACCGCAACGCTGGTCCGGGCCATATTTTTTCAGTAACCCCATACCGAGACTGACAAAAAACAACACGCCGCATTGACGAACGGCAATCAGGCATTACTACATGCCCTGTGCGACGCCAATACGGCATCAGTTACGATACACGGAGGAATGGCCATGCCCATTTATGAATATGTCTGCGACTCCTGCGGCAAAGAATTTGAAGAACTCGTTTTCAGCGACGAACCCCCGGCTTGTCCGGCCTGCGCATCCGCAGCTACGCATAAACTGCTTTCCGCCACCAAGTTCCGCATGCCCGGCGGTGTGTCCGCAGGTGGAGCCGCCCCTTCATCCGGCGGTTCCGGCGGCTGCTCCGGCTGCTCCGGCGGCAGTTGCGCCACCTGCAAATAAAACCCGGTACAAGCCGCAAGGCTCAAACGTCTCCCCCGCAACGCGCGGAACCGGAGAGGATTCCGGTCCTCCAACGCAGTGTGGCGGCGCATGCCGGATAGGCCAGACGCTCTCCCCTATTGACCTGCCATACTCCGGGATGGTACGCGACCCCGGTCGATCACCTCTAGCTCAAGCGGACGCGACATGAAACACATCGTCATCGCCACGCGCGGCTCCAAGCTCGCACTCTGGCAAGCCAACCACATTAAGGATTGCATTGAAACCCAGCACGCGGGACAGGTTTCCGTGGACCTGCTGGTGCTCAAGACCAAAGGCGACATTATTCTGGACGTTCCGCTCGCCAAAGTAGGGGGCAAGGGCCTTTTCGTTAAAGAAATTGAAGAGGCCCTGCTCGATGGTCGCGCCGATTTAGCCGTGCACTCCATGAAGGACGTGCCCATGGAACTCCCGGAAGGGCTTGTGCTGGGGGCTATTCCGCAACGTGAAGACGCTTCGGACACCTTCCTTTCCGTACACCACGCCTCATTAGACGCCCTGCCACAGGGAGCCACCGTGGGCACCAGCAGCTTGCGGCGGCAGTCGCAACTGCTTGCGCTGCGCCCCGACCTGAATGTGATTTCCCTTCGCGGCAATGTGGATACCCGGCTGCGCAAACTCACGGACGGCGAATTTGACGCCATTATTATGGCGACTTCCGGCCTGAAACGGCTGGGCCTTACCGCGCCCGTGCAGGAAATTCTAGGACCGCCACGCTTCCTGCCCGCCGTGGGCCAAGGGGCGTTGGGCATCGAATGTCGTGCGGACAGGCGGGACGTGCTGGATATGCTGGCCTTTTTAGAGCACCGCCCCTCACGCATCTGTGTGGAAGCTGAACGCGGTTTCCTCTTCGGCTTGCAGGGCGGCTGTCAGGTGCCCATTGCCGGGCACGCCGTTATGACCGGCGATGAAACCTTCACGCTCACCGGATTTGTAGCCGACCTTCAAGGACAACGCCGTATCCGCGAAACGCAGGACGGCACCGCCGCCGAGGCACGCCATAAAGGCCTTGCACTGGCAGAAGTCGTCAAGTCCAAGGGGGCAGACGCCATTTTAGCGGAAGTGTATGCCGCCACGGCAAATGCCTGATTATCTGCCCGACTATCTGCCCGACTATCTCCATGGCTGCACTGCGGATTGCGACAAGAACGGAATGTGTCGTTTCGCCGCTCTGCGTCCGTTATCCTGTAACCATGAGGCTTTTATGACAAAGGCGACTTTCCCTTTCGCTCCAGCCGGTATAGTATACGCGCCATGACAGACTACAGTTCTCTGAGCCTTTTGGGCTGGAACGACTTTATGGAGCGGCAACTTACCACTCCCGGCCCGGCGCTGACATCCATTGTGCGCGTATGCAGCGTGCATAGCATGGTCATGTTTGTCATGGGGGCGACTGACGCTACGGAGAGTCCATCTGCCACAGCCGAGTCTCATGACGGTACCCCACACTCCTGCTCCGGCACCGCTAGAACCAATATTCCTCTGCCGGAGGCCGCTGCGGGCATAGAAAACATTTCCCCCGGCATTCATAAACGACAGTTAGCCATTCCCGGCAACTGGTTGGCTGGCGATGCGCAGGCCCGTCCCACAGTGGGCGACTGGCTGGTACTGGACCCCAGCGGGCAATGGCCGGAGCGGTTGCTGGAACGCCGCACACTGGTCATCCGCCGCGCCCCTTCGGATATCACCGGGGTTCAGCTTGTAGCCGCCAATCTGGACACGCTGTTCATCGTCTCTTCGCTAAACGAAGATTTCAACCTTTCCCGGTTGGAGCGGTATCTGGCAATCGCTTTTGAATCTCAGGTTCAGCCAGTGGTAGTGCTCACCAAAGCGGATCTTGTCACCCCAGAATACGCACAGCAATGCGCGGGAGAGGTTACGGCCCTCTGCGACGACCTGCCCGTGCTGGTAGTCAACGCGCTGGATGCCGCAGCCATTCCGCTTCTCCTTCCGTGGGCTGGACCGGGCCAGACGGCAACACTGGTCGGCTCCTCCGGCGTGGGCAAATCCACTCTGGTAAATACCCTGAGCGGAGAAGAGCGCACCCTCACAGGCTCCATCCGGGACGCCGACGGAAAAGGACGCCACACAACCTCCAGCCGCACGCTCTATACCCTGCCGGGCGGTGGGCTTATCATGGATGTGCCGGGCTTCCGCGAACTGCGCCTTCCCCCCTGCGAGCCGGGACTGCGAAAGGTCTTCGCCGATGTGGACGCGTTGGCCTCACGGTGCGGATTTTCAGACTGTCAACACGATGGCGAGCCGCAATGCGCCGTGGAAGAAGCCGTTACAAGCGGTCATCTGACCCGCCGACGTGTGGACAACTACCGGAAACTGTTCCGGGAACAAGCCGCACTGGACGATGAGAAACAGCAGGCCAAGGTGTATGCCCGCCAGCGCCGCGCGGCGCAGCGCACATCCGGGCGTCCTTCTTCCGGCAAAGGGCCAAAACGTCGGAAAGGCCACTAATTTCCGGCTCCCGTCATCCGGCATCCTGTCCCCCTCCGGTACACGCCCAAACGGGACTGCCGCCGGGCTACACGCCTTCGCGACATAGCCTTCCCCATACGGTTGTTCTACAAATCACAATCACATCCCGTTATCTGGACGCATAACCGCAGAACTGCTGTCTCGCATGTTCTTTTCTTCTCATGAAAAATCTCATCTAGTCAGATTTCCTAGAATATCCTATACAGACAAATAGGGAGAGATAGGCGGCGCACACCGCTGTTTTCCATTTCTCCCAAGCGCGACAGCACACCGCCCGAACGGCCCCGGAGAACCAATAACCCTCCCGGAAACTGCCGACAGAAGGCACTCAACTGCGAACTGCATAGGGAAGCTCCATGAAACTTATCTGGAAACTCTCCATCCCACAGGTCTGTATTGTTATTTGCCTAGGCATTGTTAGCTATATAGTCATCCATTCCTCTTTCGAAGGCATGCGGAAGCGGTATGTCGAGGATATTGTTGAAAGTAAATTCACCCGCATTGCCAGCGATATCGCCGAAACGGCCCAGCAAGCGGTGGACGTTTCCTCGCTGTTCAGCCAACTGCCCTCGGTGCATGCCGCCTATGCGCTCGCGATGACCGGCGACATAAACGCCCCTGCGGCACCGCAATCGCAAGCCGCCCGTGAACTTCTGCGTCGCGAACTCGCCCCCATGCTGGACGCGTATAAGCAGACCACCGGCTCCGGCCTGCGTTTGCATTTTCACCTGCCCAACGGGCGCAGCCTCGTGCGCCTATGGCGGACGCTTCAGACCAAAGTAAACGGCGAATGGAAAGATATTTCCGACGACCTCTCCCCCTTTCGTCCCACCGTGCTGGACGTAAACCGGCAGGGCACTCCGGTTAAGGGTATTGAGCTGGGCCGGGGAGGCTTCGCGGTGCGCGGCGTGGTTCCGGTCAAAGACACACAAGGGCGCCAACTTGGGTCCGTCGAAATGCTTTATGATTTCGACCCCATCCTCACCGGAGCAGCCGAGCAGGGACTTTCTGAAATCATTTTGTATATGAACGGCGACCTGTTGCCCGTGGCTACAACCCTTCAGGATGAAACCAAAAATCCACATGTTGGCGATTTTGTACGCGTTTCCGCGTCCAGCGACCACACCGAACCGCAGAATGCCGGACAAAAAGACTCGTCGTTTTCTGTTGAACGCTATGTCACCCCTGAGCTTCTTAACGCGGGAACGCGGGGACGCCACTATGAGAACCACGATTCCATAACCTTGGCGACCTTTCCTGTGGCGGACTACCGGGGCACACAGGTGGGCGTGCTGGTTTGCGCGCTGAGAACCGATGCGCTCTCCTTGCTGGCCTCCCGCGCGGACACCACTCTCATCATCGTACTCGCCTGCATGGCAGCCGCACCGTTTGCCGTGCTGCTTATCGGCTTACGCGCGCTGGTCACTGGTCCTATAACCCGTATTAGACAAAAAATTCAGGACATCGCTGAAGATCGCGCCGACCTCACCGAACAGATTCCAAGCCGCCACAAAGACGAAATCGGCGATCTTGCCCGCTGGTTCAACACGCTCACCACGAAGCTTGGCCTCATGCTTGATGAGATGGAAGGCTACGTGAATGTGCTGAACACCGTGCCCGATCCCATTTTTGTGGTGGATGAAGACTACCGCATGCTTATGGCGAATAAGGCCACGCTGGACTACCTGAACCTCACGGAAGAAGAGCTGAAAGCCTACACCTGCCACGAGCAGCTTGATACCAAAGTCTGCCGGACAAAAAATTGTCCTATATCGCTCGTGAAAGAGCTGGGAAGACAGGCCGAGGCCGAAACCATAGAACTTACCCGTAACGGGAAAAGCATGTTCATTAAGCCCTCTGCCAATATTCTGCGGGACTCCAAAGGGCACAAGGTAGGATATGTGGAAGTGGCCCGCGTAGTGACCGACCTTGTTCATTCCGAACGGGAAGTGAACGAAAAACTGGAACGCATCCGCAAGGTTAATGATGCAACTCGCGAAGCCGCGGTGCAGCTTACTTCCACCACGGGCAGTTTGACCACGCAGTTTACCGGCGTGCAGACCGCGCTGAGTAATCAGCAGGAGCGGCTGCATGAAACCGTCACGGCGATGGATCAAATGAACGCCACAGTGCAACAGGTGGCACATAGTGCCACTGAGGCCGCCGAGCAATCGCAGGCGGCCCGCGAACACGCCGCTCAGGGCGCGAGCATCGTGGAAAAATCTGTGCAAGCCATTTTGCGGGTCAGCGAGCAGGCTACCGCCATGCGCGAATCCATGCGGAATCTTGGCAAACAGGCTGAAGAAATCGGTGCCGTGTTAGGCGTTATTTCCGACATCGCGGACCAGACAAATCTGCTGGCCTTGAACGCGGCTATTGAGGCCGCCCGTGCGGGTGAAGCCGGGCGGGGGTTTGCCGTGGTGGCGGACGAAGTTCGCAAACTGGCGGAAAAAACCATGCAGGCCACCAGCGAGGTGGAAAAGGCCATCGGCTCCATTCAGCGGGGTGCGCAGTCTTCTATCCGCATGGTGGACGAAACCGGCGGCATGGCTGACAACGCAAGCAATTTGGCTACCCAGTCTGGAGCGGCCCTTACGAGTATTGTGGAACTGGTGACGGCCTCATCCGATCAGGTGCGCAATATAGCCACCGCCGCAGAGGAACAGTCCGCCACCAGCGAGCACATAAACCGCGCCGTTGACGAAGTGGCAAATATGGCTACGGACGTTACCGAACGCATGAATGCATCCTCCTCTTCCGTGACGGAACTCGCGGCCTTGGCAACGCGTCTGGACGACCTTTCCAAAGGGTAACCCCTGTCCGCGAAAGGACTTCGCCAAAAGAGCGGGAGCGGGAAACGTGTAGCCACCACACAGGAAAACGCAAAGCATATCGCCACAGTGCGGCTCTGCGGCATTCAGACCGTCTGCCCGCAAATACTGTCCGGGCCGGGTTGACCCTGCCGCCGGGTAGTGAGCGGCTTCGCTAATACCCCGGCCCCGCGCCCTGCTGACGGTCCAAGGTACGGCAATTGATTGCCTCCGCCAAGTGGGCCACGGTTATCTTCGGAGCTTCCGCCAAATCGGCTATGGTGCGCGAAATACGCAAAATACGGGTGTACGCCCGTGCGGAAAGCGCCAGCGCGTTAACCGCCTTGCCCAAAAAAGCGTGCTCCGCCTCATCAAGACGGCAGACGTCTTCCAGCCAGCGGCCTGAGAGATCGGCGTTGGTCAGACAGGGGGTGCCCGCGTACCGTGCCGCCTGCCGTTGCCTCGCCCGCACAATGCGTTCACGCATAGCGGCGGAGCTTTGCCCCGGAGTATCACTCCGCAAATCCTCATAGGGCACAGCGGGTACTTCCACGTGCAGGTCTATCCGGTCCAGCAAAGGGCCGGAGAGCCGCGCCCGGTACCGTTGTACCTGAAAATCGCTACATACGCAGGTGTGCCGGGGGTCGGAAAGATACCCGCAGGGACACGGGTTCATAGCCGCCACCAGCATGAAGTCCGCCGGGTAGCTCAACGACGCGGCGGCACGGGAAATGGTCACGCTGCCAGATTCCAAGGGCTGACGCATGACTTCCAGCGCAGGCTTTTTAAATTCCGGCAGTTCGTCAAGGAACAGAACGCCCCTGTGCGCCAGCGAAGCTTCCCCCGGCTTGGGATACGCACCGCCACCGACAAGACCCACGTCGGAAATAGTGTGGTGCGGTGCGCGAAAAGGACGAGTGCGCATGAGGGGTTGCCCCGGCTCCAGCATTCCCGCCACAGAATATATCTTACTCACCTCCAGCGACTCCTCAAAGGCCAAGGGAGGCAATACGGTGGGAATGCGCTGTGCCAGCATTGTCTTGCCACTGCCGGGAGGCCCCAGAAACAACAGATTATGCCCGCCCGCCGCCGCGATTTCTATGGCGCGTTTGGCATGCTCCTGCCCTTTCACTTCCGCGAAATCACATAGCCACGCATCATCTTCACCCGGTACGTATGGCTCACACCGGACAGGTTCAAGCGCAGCCGTTCCGGCGAGAAACGCCACCGCCTCGCCCAGCGACGCCACTCCGTACACGGGCAGCCCTTCCACCACAGCCGCTTCAGCGGCATTGGCCTGCGGCACAAGCAGCCCCTTCGCCCCTTCCCTGCGGGCCAGCACAGCCATAGACAAAACACCGGGGACCGGCTTCAACTCCCCGGTAAGGGAAAGCTCTCCCACCACAAACCAGCCTTCCAATGCGGCCTGAGGCAGAACTTGCGCCGCGCCCAGCAAGGCCAGCGCCAGAGGCAGATCATACCCGCTGCCCCCCTTACGCTGGTCAGCAGGTGCCAAATTCACCGTAATGCGCGACGGCGGTAACTTGTGCCCACCATTTTTTAACGCCGCGAACACCCGCTCTTTCGCCTCGCGCACGGCACCTTCCGCCAACCCTACCAGTGTAAAAGCCGGTATACCCTGCCGTGCAAGGTCCACTTCCAGATCTACCCGAAACGCGTCTATTCCCAACAGGGCCGCGCTGCATATTCTCGCTATCATGCCTGTCCGCTATGCTATGGGTTTTCTATACCTAAATCGAGCGGAGGGGGCCCATTGAAGCCTTCCTCGGCAGAAACCGGGAGAAGATTGACTCCAAAAATGGTGCGATGGGGACAGCTTGATCGCTGAAGCGTGATAATGCTGCTCGTTTCG
>JAEWQB010000012.1 GCA_023460395.1 Pseudomonadota bacterium
AAACGAGCAGCATTATCACGCTTCAGCGATCAAGCTGTCCCCATCGCACCATTTTTGGAGTCAATCTTCTCCCGGTTTCTGCCGAGGAAGGCTTCAATGGGCCCCCTCCGCTCGATTTAGGTCAGGGATATATGTGCCGGAAGCCCTAGAACCGTCTTTTTTAAGCACATTGGTGGAAATACGCAAAAGTTTTCCCGGTAGGACTTGAAAAATAGTGGCGGTTCCCCCGACTATTTTTTGAACATTATCCACTATTGTGGAAGTATTGTTAATAGGTTCACTATATCGGGGAGATCCGATCATAAGATGGGGTATTCGGGCGGATTCTTTTTCCCCTGACGTCTGGTTGGTAATAGTTTCAGAGAATGTTGAATTGCTAGATAGAAAAAGATTTCCCTGCTCTGATATTGTCTTTTCAAACACAAGAAGATCAGTGTCGAGCTTTTCTTGTGTAATGCTGTTCTGAAGTCCAATAGTATCCTCAAGCTCGGTAATCATGGAGGCGATGAATTGCTTTCCCAATGACCGTAATGTATTTTTGGATATGATATAAGAGTAGCTTCCAGATATACACAGCATGGCTGTTACCATAGCAATAATGCAAAAAAGAAGCTTTTTATTAAAGTTTAAGCGCATAATTCCCTCCTGAAGATAGGCTCTTGCTTAGTATATAGCGTAAGTAGGGTAGGCTGTGAAGGGGGTATCCGTCTATCGGGGGGCGGAATAGGAAAAATTGTGTGGGTATTGAGTGCGTGATGAGTATAGATACATACAATACCAGTGTTGTCAAGGGGCGGTATTCCTCTTTTCAGGAAAAGAGATAAGAGAAATGTGGAGTGCTCAATCAGTCCGTTTTTTTTAAGATTTTTAGTATAACTGGGGAAATTTTCAGGACTGGGGGAATGGTGCGGAGTCTTGGTCGTGAGGTATATTGGGGGAAAGTGCGCCGTGAAATTTTTGGCTGGGCGCTGTGAAAAAATAACGGAATGGTGTTTGCATACATGGCGTTAGACGCTGACAAACCGTTGACGCGGGACAGCCCGCGCCGCGCGAGTTGGCATGCTGGCGAAAGCGGGTGAGAAAATTTTGTGCTACTGCGGCAGAAACGAGGCATCTGTGCCGCGCACTGGCGGCCTGTTTACGGATAAAGTGGCTGATTCGTCCGGGCGGGGGGCGGTAGGCTCTTTTGCGGGAGCCGCCACGGCGGTTAGGCACTCGTGGCGGAACCGCTCTGAACAAAACATGGCACGCTATGCCGTAATCTCTTCTTTTGTGATAGCCTCAGCCTTGACGCGGTCAAGAAGTTCCGCAAAGACGCTCTTCACGTTTTCGCGGATGTCGCCAGCGACAACAAGAAACAGTAAGTCGTCGCCGGGGTGCAGTTCGCCTTCAGAAGCATGGGCGATGATGCGGAAGATACCGGGGCGTTGCTCCATTTCACGGCAGATGGCGTGTATTTTTTCATGGTCGGGGCGAACGCGGACAGCCACGACGTTCTGCTTGTCTTTGCGGGACCAGCCACGCACAACTCCGTTGTGCACCAGCATCATGCCCACGTGCTCACAGAAGCCCGGCTCTTTTTTCAAATCGGCAAGTGTTTGTGTAATATCCATGATTCCTCCGTGTTCCAGATAGCGAGAAAAGCATATGTCCAAACTTTCTTCCCTGCTTACCAAACTCCCCCAGTTCAAGGAAGCCCGGATGGTGGCTGCGGGATATGGGTTGTGGACGAGCTGGGACGGTGATTTGAATCCGTCTATTAACCAAACATTTCAAGATTACGGCGGATTATGCCTCGCGTCAGAGCGCGATCAGGCCCTGTGGTTTTTCTTTTCAACCGATGTCTTTTTGGCTCTGGCCCGGCTGGAAATATGGGGCAAATTCAACAAGCTTCCCGTGTTTTGTCAGGTTTTTCCCGCTAAATTGTTGTTCAGCAGCAAGCGCGAGATCAATCTTTCTGTGGACGCCACTCTTTCCGCACAGGTTTCTCTTGTGCCGGACGAATTTCAGGTGTGGGTGCATCCGCGTGCCCGGCAGGAGGGCAAGGGCATTCCCGGATTGAGCTTTGAAGACAGGCGTCCGTACACCGGCATTGCCTCGTTGGATTGGGGCATGCTGCACGCGGACACGCGTTTGCCGTATCAGTCCTCCATGGGATGGTACGGGGTGCTCAGACCACTGGGGAATCCTCTGGAAAAAGGATTTCAGGCGGGATGGCGGGAGTTTTTCAAGGAGGTGGAGCAGCAGTTCCAGCGTTTGAAAACCAAGTTCATGCTGTTTGAGAATTATGTGTTTTTTCAGATGGATAATTTGCGGACACTGCGGCTGTGGTGCCGGGAGTACTTGTTACTCATTGAGCGCCTGAAAGAGGAAAAACCAGAACATTACTGGCCTTGCGTGCAAGCCATTGTAGACCGCAAGGGGCTGAATTTTAATAATGAACTGCACAAGAAAGTGCGGTTGGATTGGGATCAGTTGGTGCCCGATTTTCCGCATATGAGTTACCGCAACGCCTACCTCATGGGTGAGGGATTTGAGGTGCACGACACCCGGTTCAGCGGTGAATCAAGCAGTGTGGACGACTGGTGCAATATTAATCTCGTGTCACAGGGGGACGATTCTCTGGGCATACTACCCGTGGAAATTTCCGGCAAACTGGTGGCGGGCACGCACGCGCATTGTTTTTATTGCGGGTTGCGCACTCATGAACCGGCGGCCTGTCCCACCCGGCGTATGGATGAGGTGGATTTCAGTCTCTGGCGCAAGGTAGCTGCCATGGACTTTGAAACCATGAATAACGGGTTCCGGGGGCTGGACGAGGCCTTGCAAGGCAGTGTGGCAGAAGGGATAGAGTCGGTGCTTGGGCGCGATGGCGTGGACAACCTTGTGCTCCGTTCCGTGTTTGCGGTGACGGAGACTTTCCAGTTGCGGATGATGCGGCGCATATGGCTGGCGCGTGGCAAGGAGTATCCTAAAGGGCTGGAAGATACGGCTCCCAAAGATGACAGCCCTGTTTGGAACAGCCTTGCGATTATGATGTCCGGCGAGCTTATTCATGCGGAAAAGGACTTGCAGCAGGTGCTTATTCGCAACCCACGGGATTTCCGGTCCCGCACGCTGGGCGGATTTATCGCGCTGGAGCGCGGCGACCACACGCGGGCGCAGCAGTTGTGGAAGGAGGCGGAATCCTTTTCAACCTCGCCGCTACTTCAGGCGTATCACGTATTTTTGCAGGGTAGGAATCAAGAAATAATAGGGCGTTATCAGCAGGCAAGTAATCTGTACCAGCAGGCGTTGCGGCTTTGCCCGCAGTGGCTTGAGGCGGTGTACCGGCAGGCGGTGTGTCAGGTGAAAATGGGGTTCGCCGATCAGGCTATGGGGTTCTTGCTCAGTCTGATCGAAAAAGATCCTAATATGTTTAACCGCGTTTTACTGGACCCTGAAATGGAACGCGGGCGTATTCAGATTCTCTCGTCCCTGAATGTACCGTGGACAGATGCGGAAGCGCGGGTAAGCCAGATGCGGGATGGGCTACAGGCACTGCGGCTGGAAATAGCCACGTGGTTCCCGGAAGAGCATCCCTTTGCGGAACAGGCGTTTGCGCGGGCCACCCGATTAATGCAACTGGGCGAAATCCGAAATTTTGTTCCGTTTACGGAATTACTGCAGGGCAGAGAACGGCTGGGGCGTGACCTGCAAATACGTATTAATCAGGAAGCGCGGGATCTTAAACAAAAGTTTCGCCAATTTCTCGACCGACTCATTTATGTGCGGGATGAAGCGGCGTGGTTTCCCTTTCCCGGCATTCTGGTGGAGTTCAACAAGCAGTACAACCTGTGCGCCGCGAATCTGAACTGGGCGCTGAAAACACATTTTCAGGTAGCGGAAACGTTTAAGCGTGCCCAGAAAATGGCGGAGGCGGAGGAGGAACGGCTGGGACTGCTGGAAGGCCGTCTCCGGTTTTTGCGTGTGGTGCGCGACGCGACGCTGTTCCTGCTTATTATGGGCAAAACGTTTTTCTGGCTGGAACTCGTCTTTTTGATTCTGACGCTTATAGGGCTGCCGCTTAGTATCTATTACGGGCAAACCGTAAGTGCGGACTGGGCTACCGGGCTGCTTGTGAAGCAGAAGTGGCAGATACAGAAGGGACTTATCGTTATTCTTTCCGTGTTGGCCTTGGGCATTGCCGCACTGCGGACCGCCGTGGTGTTTGAATCTGCGCGGGAGAAGCTGTTCCGAAAGGCCAAAGCGAAGGTGACGGGAAAATAGCGGACTATCCCGAGCCGGGGTCCGGCGCTGCCCAGAGCGCCTGCGCTTCGCGCCGGAGCACGGTTAGCGCGGGTTCACGCTGGCGGCGGAGCAAGCGCGTGAACACAAGGGGAATGTGCATCGGCCCTTCTTCCGCGTTGTTCCACAGTACGGCGAGCCCTTCTGCTTCCAGTTGTTCCGCAATGTCGCGGCGCAGGGTGCTCACTCCTTTGCCGTTTGCCACCATTTCCCGGACAATGCCTTCGTCCAGTCCATCGGCCACGGGATGGGGGGCCACTCCGTGTTTGGCCATGCGTTCGGTCACAAGGATATGGTAGGGGCATGCTGTGCTCGACCACAGCCACGGGAGTTTTGCCAACCATTGCCATGTGATGGGAGCGTTGTTCCCGGTTGCGAGGAACCGCGTGGGAATGGCAACCACCACGGGAATATCCGCCAGCCATGTTTCTTCCACCTCCACTTCCTTGCTGAATCCAAAACGGAATCCGGCATCCAACTGCCCCGTGCGGAGCATCACCGGGGTGGTGTTGCTTTGTGAAGGCGTGAATTCAAGCTGCACACGTGGTGCGCGGGCGTTCATAGCGTCATCCAGCATGCGTAGCCGCAGAAAAAGGGGGTCGGTGTTCAATCCCACGGTTATGGAGCCGGAAGGCTCTGTGCGCAGGTGAGCCGCTGTGTCTGTGAGTGCGTTTGCCGCGCGTAATACATGGCGTGCTTTGCGCAGCAACGTCTCACCGTGTGGCGTGAGGCGCATGCCACGTGCTTCGCGCACGAAAAGGGTGAGTCCCAGCGATTCTTCCAGCCCGCGTATTTGCGTACTCAGCGCAGACTGGCTGATATGAAGCGTCCGGGCGGCGTGGGTAAGGTTGGCTTCGTGTGCAACGCGTACAAATGCGATAAGCTGATGCAATTCCATGAGGCATGCGGGAACGATATTTCTGCGAAGTTTTAGGGCCAGAGCGTTCTGCTATAGCGAACGCTTCCATCGGATATTTTCGTTGGTCCGGGTGCGAGAAATACGGCATTACCTTCTTCAGAGCAAGTGCCGTAAGGAAGGGATGAGAATGAGCACACAGCAACAAATTCAGCCTCCCACAGCTTCCCCCGCGAAGGTTGGAAAAGGCAGCGGGCTTGACGCGGTACCCCCGGAGGGGAATCCGTCCGCAGGCCTGAAAAGGGGATTAGGCCCGGTGCTTTTGTGCGGGCTTATGGTGGGGCCGATTTTAGGGTCCGGTATTTTTATTTTGCCACCATTGGTGCAGCAGGCCGCCGGTGGGTGGAGCGTGCCCGCATGGGGCGTTACCCTTTGCCTGAACGCCGTGTTCGCCTTTGTTTTTGGATTTCTCGCGGTGCGATTCCCCGGCAATAGCGGTGTGGCGGACGCCGTAGCTCATGTTTTCGGCAATCGCGCCCGGCTGCTGAGCTCGTTGTATCTTATTGCCGCAGTGGTCTTCGGACCGTCTGCGGTGCTGCTTACCATTACCCGCTACCTGCCAGTCCCTTTACTGGACGCATGGACGCATGGGCGCATGCTGGCGGCTCTCTGTCTGGTGCCCGTGGGCTACGTGCTACTGTTGCAGCAAATTCGCTCCATCGGCACGCTGGCCTTTGTTCTCTCGTCAATTTCTGCGACGCTGTTGTGTCTTGGCGCGGTCCTTGTGCTTGGGCAGTATGGGGAGCCGGGGAGATTGGTTCCCGTTCCCGGAAGCTTTGACGCGCAAGTGTTCGGACATGTGCTGCTGATGCTGTTTTGGTGCATCGTGGGCTGGGAGGTTGTGGGTAATTACAGCGATGATGTGGACAGACCGGAATGGACCATCCCCCGCGCGGTGACGTTGAGCGTACTGGCGGTAACGCTGGTGGAGCTGGCTGTGGCGCTGGCTATGCAGATGGGAGTGCTGCCGCAGCGGGCGGGGTATGGAGTGGCGCGGCTGTTGTATCCCCTGTTTGGCACAGCCGGGCCAGCAGTCTGTGCCATGCTGGTTACGGCGTTGTGCGTGACCTCCTACCTGATGTTTGTGGGGGGCGTGGCCCGATTGGTCGCCGCACTGGCGTTGCCGTGGGCGAAGGAAGACCGGGGCAACGCATTTCTCTTCCGTGCCGCGCGCGGGATGAGCGCGCGCAACGCCCACGGCGTACCTGTTATGGCAGTGACACTCCTGTGTGCGGCACAGGTAGCGGTGCTGGTGTGCTGCTTGCTGGGCCTTGCCGACATGGAACATTTGGTGGCTGTGGCTAGCGGATTTTTTCTCACCAACGCGTTGTTTGGTGTCGCGGCTGCCGTGCGACTGCTCCCCGCCATGTGGCAAAAGGGCTGCGCCATACTGTTGGGGTGCGCCTTACTTGTGGTTTTGGCTCAGTCAGCATGGTTTGTTCTGCTGGCTGCGGCGGTTTTGGCAATACTCTGCTTGCTGCCGTGGCACGCGGTTTTGCGCTAAAGCGAGGGGAGTGTTTACTGGGGGGAACAGGCCAGCTTCATGCGCGGGGAATAGTTGGGGAGAACGAAGAGATGAAGCCGGAGCCGGCGGTGGGGTATCAAAGGACGGGCGTTGGTGGTGTGCCAACGCCCGTCTTTGTCTTTCGTGAACAGTTCCCGCGAACAGTGTCGTCAGCGTTCGCTGTATTACAACGACGCTCCCACCTTGCGCAGCAGACGCACAAGCTGGTTAGTGAAACCGGATTCATTGTCGTACCAGACAATGAGTTTGACAAGCGTGCCGTCCATAACGCTGGTACACAGACTATCCACCACGCCTCCGTGAGTGTCGCCCATGTAATCCACGGAAACGAGCGGTTCGTCGCTGTAGCCAAGGGTATCTTTCAATGCGCCTTCGGCGGCGGCTTTCAACGCGGCATTCACTTCCTCAGCGGTGGTGGGGGTTTGCACCTGACAGGTCAGGTCCACCAGCGATCCGTTGGGGGTGGGTACTCGCACAGACATACCATCCAGCTTGCCCTTGAGTTCCGGGATAACCAACCCCACGGCCTTGGCGGCACCCGTGGTGGTGGGAATCATGGATAGGCAGGCGGCGCGGGCGCGGCGCAGGTCTTTTTGCGAACCGTCCAAAATGCGCTGACTCATCGTGTAGCTGTGAATGGTGGTCATCATGCCATGCACGATGCCGAAGTGGTCGTGCAGAACTTTCGCGGCGGGTGCAAGGCAGTTTGTGGTGCACGATGCGTTAGACACCACGTCATGCTTGGCGGGGTCGTACAGATGATCGTTCACACCCATAACCACGGTAAGATCCACGTCCTTTCCGGGAGCGGAGATTACCGCTTTTTTTGCGCCGCAGGCGATGTGGGCAGCCAGACCCTCACGGTCTTTGATGGTGCCGGTGCTTTCCACGGCGATATCCACACCGTGGCGTCCCCATTCCCATTCGCCTTGTCGGCAGCGGGTGATGGCAATCTGGCGGCCATTGACCACCAGTCCCTGTTCGTTAGCCGTTACCGTGCCCTTAAAGGGACCGTGTACGGAATCATATTTGAACAGGTGCGCCAGTGATTCGTTGCTGGCGCGTGCGTTGATTGCCACAATCTGCAATTCCGAATCGTCGGCGAGCAGACGGAGCATGTACCGGCCAATGCGGCCGAACCCATTCATCCCTAGTTTGACAGCCATTCCTTTCTCCTGATCGGCTATATCTTGTTGGAGCAGCCGAGCACGTTGCGAATTTTGTGCTGGACCATATTCTTAACGGCTTCCCTTGCGGGGGCCAGATATTGACGGGGGTCGAAATGCGAAGGATTTTCCGCCAGATACTTGCGGATGGACGCAGTCATGGCGAGGCGGATATCGGTATCGATGTTAATTTTGCACACGCCGTATGTGGCGGCTTTGCGCAGCAGGTCTTCCGGCACACCGGACGCGGACCCGATGGCTCCGCCGTACTCGTTGGCCATTTTTACAAATTCTTGGGGAACAGACGATGCGCCGTGCAGAACAATGGGGAAGTTGGGCAGCATGTTGCTGATCGTTTCTAACCGGGGAAAGTCCAGCTTGGCTTCACCAGCGAACTTGTACGCGCCGTGGCTGGTGCCAATGGCAATAGCCAGTGAGTCACACCCTGTGCGCTGTACGAATTCCACGGCCTGATCGGGATCGGTGTAAATGGAATGCTCGGAGGAAACGTCGTCTTCCACCCCCGCCAAGCGGCCTAGTTCGGCTTCCACCACCACGCCCCGCTCATGAGCGTATTCCACCACCCGTTTGGTCACGGCGATGTTTTCTTCAAAATCCAGATGCGAACCGTCAATCATGACAGAGGAAAATCCGCCGTCGATGCAGGCTTTACAAATGTCAAAATCCTGTCCGTGGTCCAGATGAAGCGCCACGGGCAAGTCGCTTTCTTCAAGAGCGGCTTCGATGAGCTTGCGGATGTACGCCTGCCCCGCATATTTGCGGGCACCGGCGGAGACTTGCAGGATGAGCGGAGCCTTTTCTTCGCTGGCAGCCGCCATGATACCCTGAATAATCTCCATATTGTTCACGTTGAACGCGCCCACGGCGTAGCCTTCCTTATAGGCTCGCGCAAACATTTCTCTGGTGCCAGTGAGGGGCATACCTACCTCCATGGTTACGGTTATCGCGGGGAACGCGGCCCGCGATCCGCCTAACTATCGCGAGGTGTGTCCAGACACCGCGCGGGGAATGCGTTTGAATCGCCGTTTTGTCGGAGAAAACGCTCCGTGCGGCAAACGGCTGGAGGATTTTACACTGGTGTGCGCAGAAAATCAAAGAACTTCCTGCCACAGAAGAGCCGATGCCTCACTGGCGTTTGCCGATATCTATCGGGTTTCCTTTATCTGGCGGGCACCTGCTGGGCATGGCCCGGTCCCCTCCCCGATGGTGTGCCGCATTTCTGCCGGGCGGCAGTTATTCCGCGTCTGTGTTGTTTGTGTCAAGTACACGTAACGCTTCCATGGTGGCGATATCGGTGAATTCAAAGCGCAGCGGAGTAAGGGTGATGTACCCGTCGGTCAGTAACGCGCGGTCTGTGCCGGGAGCCACCGTATCGGCGGGAATAACGCCGTCCAGCCACCAGTAGTCCGTCCCCCGCGGGTCTTGGCGATGATCATACCAGTCTTTCCAAACGGCGCTGGTTTGCGGGCAAACCCGCAGACCCTTCACGCTGTCCATAGGCAGGTGAGGAAAGTTCAGATTCATCACACAACGGGGGGGCAGATTGTTCCATGGCATGTTGCCGATAAGCTCCACCGCGAAATCCGCTTGCCCGGAAAGGTCGCCGGGGCGAAAATTGTCGTAGGATACCGCGAGGGACGGATACCCCATATGGGCACCTTCGGTAGCGGCGGAAACCGTGCCGGAATAGAGAATGTCCGGCCCCACGTTGCCACCGGCGTTAATACCGGAAACGACGAGATCGGGTTTTTCTTCCAGCAGGCGGGAAAGCCCAAGTTTTACACAATCCACGGGGGTGCCATAAACCCCCTTGCCGCGAAAGCCGTTTTCATGGAATTCTTTTACCCGCAGGGGCATGGCAATGGTTACGGCGTGTCCCACGGCGGACTGTTCGGTCACGGGGGCTATGCAGTGTACGGTGTGTCCGGCCCGCACCAGCGCGGCGTACATGGCGCGCAGTCCGGGAGCTTGAATGCCGTCATCGTTGGTCAACGCGATAATCATGAGCGTATCCTATGGTGTCTCCGGGTAACGGGAGCTGGTTGCCTGTGGAGAATGGATAGGGTTTGACAACCAGCCAAAAACGAGGAACGGTAGCCTAATACTGCGCCTACTGAATACACTCGGCACGGGCGCGTGGGCAGCCTCTTATCCATACGATGGACATGCAAAAAATTCAATTCATTCGCGACATATCGGCTAACGGCGAAGTGTTCTCGATCTTTGCGCTTGCGCAGGCTTCGCAGATGCAGGCGCGTAACGGTCCGTACTGGCGGCTGGAACTGGCGGACGCCACCGGCAGTGTGGCTGCCAAGGTCTGGAGTCCTCTCAGTCAGCAGTTCCCCGCGCTGAAGCCGGGAATGATGGTGCAGGTGCGGGGCAGGGCAACGACGTTCCGCGACCAGTTGGATGTGAATGTGGAGTCGCTCTCCCTCCTTACGGAATCGGAAACCGCCGCGCTGAATCTGGCGGATTTTGTGCCTGCCTCCACGCGTCATCCCGATGATATGCTGGCGGATTTGCTGGCCCTGTGTGATGTGGAATTTACGCATGCCCCGTGGCATCGCTTTGTTACCGCGGCTCTGGGTGACGAAGACATCGCTCTGCGGCTGAAAACAGCCATAGGCGCGAAAAATGTGCATCACGCCTACGCGGGCGGACTGCTGGAACACACGCTTTCTGTCTGCACGCTCTGTCTGCGGCTGTGCGATCATTACCCGGAGCTGGATCGGCAGGTACTGCTGGCCGGGGCCATTTTTCACGACCTCGGCAAGGCGTGGGAACTTTCGGGCGGTATAGCCAACGACTATACGGACGAAGGGCGGCTTGTGGGCCATATCAGCATTGGGCTGGAAAAGGCGGAACCGTACCTAGTGGCCTCCGGCCTTGAGCCTGAGTTGGCTATGCACTTCAAGCATTTGGTGCTGGGCCACCACGGAACCCGCGAGTGGGGTTCTCCCGTGTTGCCCGCCACAGCCGAGGCGCTGGTGCTGCATTACGCGGACAATATAGACGCCAAGCTGGCGCAGTTGCGAGGGCTGTTCTCAGATTTCGCTGAAGACCAGACGGGGTGGACCCCTTTTCAGAACACGCTGGGGCGTTTTCTGTACCGGGCCGCACGCACTCCGCAAGGCTCCGCCGCCGATGAGGCGGATTTCTGGCGCGGGTCCATGCTCACGGAGTCGCCAGAGCCGTCCGTCCCTTTTTTTGATGAACTTCCAGACTTGGCATCATATCCACGGGAAAGCGCCGAAAACGGTGAAAGCGCTGAAAACGGCACCGAAGACGCCGACCCTTCCAAACCACTTAGGGACGACCAATGTTCATTACTTTAGAAGGCCCTGAAGGCTCTGGCAAGAGCACCGTGCTGACCCGTCTGCGCGACTGGCTCATGGAAGAGGGACACGGCGTGTCCGTTACCCGTGAGCCGGGCGGAAGTCGCCTTGGACGTACCTTGCGATCTATTTTGCTGGATATGGGGAGCCGCGATTTAACTATGGAAGCGGAGCTTTTCCTCTATCTGGCGGACCGGGCACAGCATGTGCGGCAGGTTATCATGCCCGCTCTGGCGGAAAATCTGGTGGTGCTCAGTGACCGGTATGCGGACTCCACCGTGGTGTATCAGGGCTATGGCCGGGGGCTGGACCCTAAGCTGCTGCATCAGTTTAACGAGGTGGCGGTGCAGGGCGTGTGGCCCGACCTGACTTTGCTGCTTGATGTCTCGCCGGAAGTGGGCCTTAAGCGAGCCATGGCGCGGAACATGGCGGAAGGAATTCATGTTTCCGAAGGCCGGTTCGAGGCGGAATCGTTGGCGTTTCATCAGCGTGTCCGCGACGGATACCTTGCGTGGGCGGCGGTGAACAGAGCTCGTTTTGCGGTGCTCGACGCCGCTCAGGCACCGGATGATGTGTTCGCTCAGGCGCAGGCGGCGGTGCGGGCCAAGTGGGCGGCGCAAGCAGCGCAGGGCGAGTAGGCCACGTTCAGAGTTGTTGTGTTTTCGTTGCCGTTGCACGCGGTGCGGCTTCGGAAAGGAGTGACGGTATGTTGCAGGCCAAGCATTCTCTGGGAGTTGTTTTTTTCCCGGCATTTGACTGGGCCATAAGTCCCACGCACCCGGAGCGCGAAGAGCGTCTTCTTTACACGCAGGACCAACTGCGGGAAGAGGGGCTGTTCGATATAGAGGGTATCACCGAGTATAAGCCGGATATCGCCACCGAGGCCGATGTGGAGCGGGTGCATTTTTGTATCCCGGATGTGGCTTCGGTTTGTACCAAGTCGCACCGTATTTCCGCAGGGGGGGCCATTAAAGCGGCCCGGCTGGTCATGGAAGGAACAACGGATAAAGCCTTTGCGCTGGTTCGTCCTCCGGGACACCATGCCATGAAAGTGGTGCACGGTAATCGGGGCTTCTGCAATGTGAATATTGAAGCTGTTATGTTGGAATATATCCGCGAGCAGTATGGCCCGCTGCGTGTGGCTATTGTGGACACAGACTGCCATCACGGCGATGGCACGCAGGACGTGTACTGGCATGACCGGAACACGCTTTTTATTTCATTGCATCAGGATGGTCGTACTCTGTACCCCGGAACAGGATTTCCCGCGGATCTGGGCGGTCCCAACGCATTGGGGAAGACGCTCAATATCCCCTTGCCGCCAAACACCTCTGACGAGGGGTTTTTGCACGTCATCGACCACGTGGTACTGCCTGTTCTGGAGGATTTTAAACCAGACCTCATCATCAATTCAGCCGGGCAGGACAACCATTTCTCCGATCCCATCACCAATATGAACTTTTCCGCGCGCGGGTATGCCATGCTCAACCGCAAGTTGAATCCGCATATTGCGGTGCTGGAAGGCGGTTATGCTATTCAGGGCGCATTGCCGTATGTAAATTTGGGTATTTGCCTCGCCATGGCGGGGTTGGATTTCGATCATGTGGCGGAACCGAATTTTCACCCGGAGGCCTTTGCCCAGCGCCCGGAGGTGACGGAGTACATCCACCGCCTTTCGGACGAGGTGCGGGGGATATATTTCAATCCCTCCTTGCTCGCCGGAAAGTACGGCAAAGACGCGGGTGAGGTGCGGGGTGACCAGTGCGTGCGCAATAAAGACATTTATTACGACACGGACGGCATCAGGGAAAGCCAAGTGGAGTCTGTGGTGTTGTGCCCGGATTGTTCCGGGACGTTGCAGGTGGAAACATGGTCGTCCGTCAATCCCCTAAGTTTGGGCATTCAGGTGCCTATTGACGCGTGTGACCGGTGTGCGGAGCGCGGAAGGCAGATGCTGGAAGAGGCCCGCCGCAAAGGGAATTATCGGTATATCCAGTATATCAATCGTAAGAACAAGGAATACTCCCGGCATGGGTTTTAATACCCCCCCGCGCACCGCCTGCCGGTCATAGCCACCGCATGGCTGTATCGGCGGACCGGGTGAGCTGCTAGCCCGCAGTGCTGGAGTCGTCCGCCGTCAAACCATAAGGACTGTAGGGAAATGAGCCAAGACAGAAAAGCCGTGGAAGATGTGGTGGCAGCGCTTGCCCCGCAAACTCCTGTTGACCGCTACTGGGCCATGCGGCTTGCGGAATTGAAAGGCGCGCTGGAATCTAATAACTTTACCGTGCATCTGGCTCCGACTGCCGTTTCGGCGGGTACCCTGTTCATGGAACAAATTTTCCCCGGTCTGTCCGGCGCGAAGACTGTGGGGTTTGGCGGGTCCATGACACTGGCTGCGACAGGAGTGCTTGATGCCCTGCGGGCCGCGCCGCAGGTGGACCTGCTGGATGTGGCGGACCCAACCGCCACCCCGGAGGAAACAGCCCTGCGTCGCCGGAACGCCTTGCTGGCGGATGTGTTTCTTTCCGGGACCAACGCGGTGACGGAAAGCGGCGCGTTGGTGAATCTGGACATGATTGGTAATCGGGTGGGGGCGATAACCTATGGTCCCACTCATGTGGTGATCTTTGTCGGGCGCAACAAGGTTGTGGATACCGTGGAAGATGCCATGACGCGTATTAAAGAATATGCCGCGCCGGTGAATGCCATGCGCCTGAATAAGAAAACACCCTGTCGGCAGACCTCGCACTGTATGGACTGCGCAAGTCCAGACCGGATTTGCAACGTATGGACGATCACGGAAAAATCGTTTCCCAAAGGCCGCATCCACGTAGTGCTCATCAACGAGGAAGTCGGCTACTAGACTGTACCGAACGCCCGTTCCCGGTGGAGCGGGCGTCTGTTTTTCTTCCTTCTCCCTACGGAGAGCTTCCGGCAGTATCAGTTCCTCAGCCCGGCGTCCCGATGCGGTATTCTTGCCACCCCCTGTCCCCTTTATCCCGGATGGAGTGTCATGTTTCTGAACGAGCACCAGAGCAAAGAACTGTTTGAAAAGGCTGGAATTTCTGTTCCTCAGGGCATTTTGCTCACTCCGGGGAACCTTGCGGTGCCTTCTTCCATTCCCGCACCGTGGTACCTGAAGGCGCAGGTACTCACGGGCGGTCGCGGCAAGGCTGGCGGCATTGTTCGGGCGGACACGCCGGAAACCTTTATGCACGCGGCGCGGAAGCTGTTCGGCATGCGCATTAAAGGGCATGCGGTGCCGTTTCTTCGTGTGGAATCCGCCACGGCGATTCGTAGAGAGTGCTATCTTTCCTTTGTGCTTTCCCGCCAGCGCCGGGAACTGCTGCTTACAGTGAGCCGGGCGGGGGGAATGGATGTGGAAACCTCTTCCGACGCGGTACGCCCCTTTGTCCAACGGGTTCCTTTGGCTGTTTCCGGTGCGCTATTGCGTGATCACCATCTGCGGGCCGCTTTTTTTGCACTGGGTGTGGAAAAGGAGTGGTGGCCGGGGTTTCGTGATCTTGTGAGTTCGTTGTATGCCGCTGTGCGGGATAACGGATTGCTTTTGGCAGAAATTAATCCTCTGGTGCTCACGGAATCGGGCCAATGGCTGGCGTTGGACGGCAAGGTGGAATTAGATGACAACGTGGTGGATTTGCATCCCGACACTCTGGGGCATTATTACACGCCGGAACATCATTCCCGCGAAGAGACGTTGGCCCGTGAAGCGGGTTTAAGCTATGTGGAGCTTTCGGGCTGGGTGGGAATTTTGGTAAATGGCGCGGGGTTAGCCATGGCTACCATGGATTTGCTGAATTATAACGGGCTTACCGCTGCAAATTTTATGGATCTTGGCGGCGCGGCAGACAGGCAGCGCATGCGGCGGGCTTTGGACCTGCTGTTTGCCAATTCACAGGTCCGGGCCGTTTTTATTAATTTGTTCGGGGGCATTGTTTCCTGTGCGGAGGTTGCGCGGGCACTGCTTGCCGTGCTGGGGGAAGAGCGTGCCCCCATGCCGCTGGTGGTGCGCATGGCTGGGTTTGAATCTGCGGAAGGACGCGCGTTGTTGCAGGGTGCTGCGCACCCGGATGTTCATATTGCCACCGAAATGCATGAGGCGTTGGACATACTGCGCCGGTTGAAGCCGGAGAACGTCACTACCGCGTCGTTTCCACGCATTGAAGAACAGGGGGCTGCCAAGCCGGTCCTTCCCCATAGTGAGCAAAAGGGCGATTTAGAAAACGCCGCGTCTGCCGCTGGCATAGCGCTTTCCGCCGCATCGGGCGTGCTGGTGCAGGGGATTACGGGAAAGGTTGCCCAGCGGCACGTGCGCTTGATGCAGGAATACGGCACTCGTATCGTGGCGGGAGTTACGCCTTTCAAAGGTGGCGGTGAGGTACTGGGAGTGCCGGTATATGATTCCGTGCACGAGGCCTGTCTGCATCACGACATTGCGGTTTCCGTAGTTTTCGTTCCGGCGGCAGCGGCTTCGGACGCAGTGCTAGAGGCAGCGGGCGAATCCATTCCATGGGTGGTCTGCATCACCGAGGGTATTCCGCAAGCGCAGATGCTCGCCGCGCTGAACGCCATTCCCCCGTCCCGCACGCGTGTGGTGGGACCGAATACGCCGGGCATCATTGTGCCGGGGCAGCTTAAAGCGGGCATCATGCCGGGCAATGTGTTTTCTCCCGGTCACGTGGCGGTGTTTTCCCGCTCTGGAACGCTGACATATGAGGCGTGTTCCCGGCTTTCAGCGGCGGGTATAGGGCAATCCATTTCCGTGGGGATAGGTGGAGACTCGTTTATCGGCACGGATTTCACCGCATTGTGTGAATGTGTGCGGCATGACGTGAATACACACGCGGTGCTGGTGCTGGGCGAGGTGGGCGGGTCCGCTGAAGAGGAATTGGCTGCCTATGTGCTCCGAACCGGATTTGCCAAACCGGTGATTTCCTTTGTGGCGGCACGCACGGCCCCGCCCGGCAAGCGCCTTGGTCACGCCGGGGCGATTCTGGATGAGCGAAGTGGCGGAGTGGAGGGCAAGTTGCAATCCATGCGCGATGCGGGTTTTGTGATTTGCCCGGATCTTTCGCGTTTGCCCGCGCTTGTCGGCGCGGTGTTGGCGTAGCGCACCGATCCGCAACTAACTCAGGCCGACAGGTCAAACAGGCCAAACGGGTCAGAACCGGCCCCAATACAGGCCGGTTGTCTCGACAGGCCAAACTGTGTGGAGTCAATTGGCAATTCCGCAAAAAAGTACCGGTGCCGGGTTTGGTGAATCAAACCGGCACCGGTGTATGCGCTTGTGGAGAGCGTACTGTGAGACGTTTCTACGCCGGTTGGGCGACCGCGACTCCCCCTGACTCCCATTGACACCAACTGACCGCCCCATGACTGGCGGCGGCCCCTTGACTGCCAACGGTTGTTAGTTGGTCGGCACGTTCTTCCCTTCGTCAATCGTTCCGGCTCCCCTGGCGTTCTCGACTTTTCTGGCTCCCTCAATTTCCCGTGTACCATTCCCGGTCGCGGACGGTGTTTCGCTCGTCGGGTTTTCCGGCAGTATCGAATTCACTCCGTCCGGTGTGCCCGCCGCATTCGGCGTATTTGGCATATCTGTGGAACTCTCCGCAGTGCCGTTTTCCACAGGCATCTGCGTTGCGGGAGAGGGCGTGCTGCCGGGTTCCGTAACGGAAGGAAGCATGCCGGGCGCTTCTTCACGGGTGCTATTCAGGGCGGCATCTCCGAGATGAGTATCCGCACCGGGGGATAGCGTGCCGGTACCGGGCGCCGGATCTGTGTCCGGCGTACTGGCTGCGTCTTGCGGAGCGCTCCGCACCACCAGCAGGAATTCGTTGGAAGGGTGGGGGTCCACCACTATCTGCCGATGGACAATATGCACGTTCACGGGCCTGTCCGGCCACGATTCCCAGTGTTTCAGGCGAAGACCGATGACCGTGTTCGGGTGCTCCTGCATGAACTGCGAGAGGGTGTCCCAGCTTTTAGTTTCAAATATTTTTGCCCCGGCATAGTAGGAGTAGGTTCCAGAATACATCTGATAGGTTGCCGGAGCATATCCTTTGTCAATGTACTCGCGCATAACTTCCGCTTGCGCTTTGGGACTCATTATTCCGTCCAGCGAGGGAGCGGTGAGCATGCCAAGCGGTAGGATGAAGGCGGTAACCAGCAGCGTGAGCAGCAACAGGCCGCCCAGTGCGCGGCGCGGCGCGGCAAACCATAGAATCGTTGCGGCAACGGCTGCCACCCCCACCAGATAATACCAGCCATCCAGAGAAACATGAAATGGCGTGCCGATGAACTGGGCGTATAGCACGCCTATGCCCAGTGCCGAAAACAGTATGGCGAACAGGCGAAACAGCAGTTGGCTCCGACCGGGCGAGAGGTCGCGTAGTCCCCGCGCAATGAGAATAGCCAGCGCGGGCAGCGTGGGTAACAGATAAACAGGGAGCTTGATGCTGACAGCGGAAAGCAGAGCAAACCCGGAAAGTACGGTAATCCACAGGTAGGCAATGCCCATGTGTTCCGGTTGACGGGTAGCCCAGATGTTCTTGTAAAAACCCGCGCTGAAGAGCCGTTGCCACGGCACGGTTACCAGCATGAGCGTCCACGGCGTCATGATGGCTGCCAGTGCGCCGAAATAGAACCACCATGGTTGGGCGTGGTGCCATGTGTCGGTGGCACGTTTAACAATCTGCTGCTGGAAAATATTGCGCAGATAGTCCGGGTCTTCCGTGAAATAGGCGGCGGCAACCCATGTAAGGCACAGGGCTGTCATAAGTCCGAAGCCTATGGCTACGTCCCACCCGAGCAGGCGTTTGCCCCGTAACCGCCACATCGCGAAAAGAACGGTGGAAAGTACCGGAAAGGCTATACCCAGTGGTCCCTTGGTTAGCGTGGCTATACCCGCGAAGAGGAATCCCGCAATTACCCAGCCGAACGCACTTTCTTTGCGCCAGCCCCGGAAAAGGCAAATGTGGGAGAGAGTGATGAATGTGGCGAAGAGCAAGTCCATGCGTGAATAGTGCATCATCCCCACGATGAAGAAGGTGGAGAGCAGCACAAGGCCAGCGGCAAAGCCGGTTTTCCGGTCTTCACCCACCGCGCGGGCCAGCAGATAGGTGGCCCAGACAAAAAATAGTCCAGAAACTGCGGCGCCCAGCATGAAGAGTTTGGGAGACGCCTCGCCCACCAACGGGTGGAGTGCGCGGAGCAACCAGAAGTATACGGGAGGTTTGTCTGGATAGGGCACACCGTTCATGTAGAGCACTATCCATTTTTTGGCGGAGAGCAGGTATTCATATGCGTTAGCGTAGCGAATTTCGTCAGAAAACCACAGGGCGCGTACATCAAGCGTGAACCATGTCTGCAAAACCACAATGCCGGTCAAAACCAGCATGGGAAGCCAAGCGAGGGTATTAAAACAGATATCCAGCGGTCCTTGCGGGCCGTTTGGCTTTGGGGAGTTGTCCCGGCTTTGTGGGCCAGACGGGCCTTGCGGGGGAGCGCCGCCGCCATCGCCGGACAAGGGGGGGCGGGGTGTCTCGGAGATGCTTCCGCCGTTTTCTCCGGCTGCCACGCGGGCGGAGTTGCTCCCGGAATGGTCGGGCGCTGCGTCCTGCGGCTTAGAAGATACCAGAACGAAGTTCGGCGCGTCAGGACCGGAAGAGGGAACCCGTGCCTCAGACAAAGCGTCGGCCTGTGGCGAGGATGAAACGGGCCAGTCACCAGATGTAGGGCGGTCGGTAACGTCGGACATGGATTACTCCCTGTTCCATAAGGTGAAGATAAGATAGGCGGAAACGCTGCCCAGCACTATGCCGAAAAAAATATCGCCAACGTGGTGCATGCCCAAATAAATACGGGAAAATCCGAGTAATGCAATGTACGCTCCCGTAAGAAACGGCAGTGCTGCGTTGCGGAAGAAAAAGCTCAGAGGAACGGCTCCCCCCACAATTTCAGTGGTGTGCCCGGAAGGCATGGAATTATGCCCGTGGTCCAGAGTCCACGGAGTGTAGGGACCGCCGATATCAGGCCGGGGGCGGCCTATGCCTATTTTGAGTATGCGTGCCACTAAAAACGCAATGAGCACCTGCACCAGCACGTAGCCGAGCACAAATCGCTTGGTCTTAGCATCGTGGCGCTGTCTGGCCTTCCAGTAGATAGTTCCATAAAGAATATAGAGTGCGGGATTGCCTAATTCGGAAAACAGCAACACGGCTGTGGTCAGATTGGTGTGTTCGAGACGGTATGTGAGGAAAAATTGATAAATGGCATCGTCGTTTCCCAGAGTGAGCCGGGTGGCGATGAGAACGAGGCAAAGCGGTAAAATGCCCACCATGTGGCGCACGATGGGATAGCGCGGAGGACAGTGCGGAGAACGTGAGAGGGAGCTGTTTCGCATGTCGCCTTATACGGGGAAACCTGATGCCAAGCAATGGGGAGTGGGGTATCATGGGATAAACGGAACCAAGGCGCTATTGTGTTGAATACGAGTTGACCCGGAGCCATAGGGGGGGTATATGGCGCGGTTCCGCTAATAACTTTTTATCTCTGGATTTTGTATATGCTGCGCAGGTTGAAAAAGCGCTGGACCATGCCTAACGGGTATCGCGACGTCCTTAAGGTGGGCCTTCCGCTTGTAGTGAGCCTTGGTTCCACAACCATGATGGAATTCACCGACAGGGTGTTTCTCAGCCGCTATTCCCCCGATGCCATTGCGGCATCCATGCCCGCTGCTGCGGCTAATCTTGTCCCGTTGCTGTTTTTTATCGGCGTGGGCGCCTACGTGAATGTGTTCATCGCCCAGTATGACGGCGCAGCGGCGCGGGACCGTGTTGGTGCCGCGCTGTGGCAGTCGGTCTATTTTTCGATATTCGGCGCGGTGGTGCTGGCATCCACAGCCTTGCTGGCGGACCCCCTGTTCCGGTTTGTCGGGCATGCGGAATCTGTTTTTCAGCAGGAAGTGATCTATTTCCGCATTCTTTCTCTAGGGAGCGGGCTGGCTCTGCTGGCAAGTTGCCTTGGGTGTTTTTTTTCCGGTCGCGGGCTGACTAAGCCCAACATGGTTGTTAACGTCATTGCCACCGCGATTAACGTTCCGCTCGATTACATGCTTATTTACGGCGTCGGTCCCTTCCCGGAAATGGGTATTGCCGGGGCGGGTATTGCCACGGCCTCGTCGTGGGGCATGCAGGTGGTCATGTATTCTGCGTTGGTCTTTACCCGCAGGAATGACAAAGAATACGCCGTGCTGCGGGCATGGCGGTTTGACGGCGTGCTCTTCCGGCGAATTATGCGGTTTGGCCTGCCGAGCGGGTTGAACAATTTTATCGATCTGGGCGTTATGTCCTACTTCATTTTCGTGGTGGGCCGCTTGGGGCGTGCGGAACTGGCGGCGTCCAACATTGTGTTTTCCATGGATACCGTGGCGTTTTTGCCCATGGTTGGCCTGAGCATAGCCATTTCCACTCTGGTGGGGCAGGCGCTTGGGCGTGGCAGACCGAAAGATGCGGAAGAGGCTACCCGCAGTACCCTGCACGTTGCCACGGTGTGGATGGGGTTTATGGCTCTGACCTTTGTGCTGGCTCCGCACTGGCTGATGGATATTTTCCGACCGCACGATGCCGCCGTGGATGCTTCGTGGTTTGCGGAGGTCCGGGAATCCGGCGTGGTGCTGCTGCGCTATGTGGCGGGCTACAGTCTGCTTAGTTCCACCATGCTGGTGTACTTCGGCGCGGTGCGCGGGGCAGGGGATACGCGGTTTCCCATGTGGGCCATGCTGGCCTGCGCGGTGCTGCTGCTGGTCGTGCCGCTTCAGGTTATGGAAGGCAAGCCATGGACCAGTCTTGATCTCATGTGGGCGGTGTTTACCGTCTATGTGCTGGCGCTCTGCGTGCTGGCCTACTGGCGTTTCCGCTTTGGACCGTGGCGGAGTATGCTGGTTATTGAACGGGCATCACCGGAGGCAGAGGCGGACCGCTAAAAGCGCTGTCCGCCCGCCGGGGCTGAAGCATTATCTGTTTTCCAGCGCGGCGAGCTTGGAAACCATGCCTTGAGAACGACCTTTCCGCGCGTCTACTTTTAGGGTCATGTAAATGCGGTCGCAGTCAGGCTCCAGTGCACGGTAACAAGCGGAAACTGTTTGCATAACGGCATCCCACTCCCCTTCTATGCAGGTACCCATGGGGCCGGACTGATACGCCAGACCGCTTTCGCGGATAACCTGAACGGCACGGCGTACATACGCGCTGACGCTGACCCCTTTGTCCATGGGGAAAAGAGAAAGCTCGGCGAGAACAGACATGACACACCTCCTGTATCTGCCGATACGCTAGCGCTGCGGGCAGAGAATGTCCATGGAGGCTCTGTGATTGGGCGAGAATGCCGCAGAGCGGCGGGCCTTGCGGATTACGCGGCGCGATGCGCCTTTAGAGAGCGGGCACCCAGCGCGTAGTCCATGGTTTCCACCTTGGTGAGCACCTTGCGAGATATGGCCTTGAATTCTCCCAGATCTTTGGGCACATAGCGGTCGCGGGCGTCCCGCATGCCCGCCACATCCATGACCTCATTATACAGATACGGAAGATAGATGGGGTCTTGCCGCAGGAAAATATGAATGCTGTTGAGCAGAGAGCGAATTTCTCCGTAATTGCGGTCCGCTTTTTTGAGCAGCTTCTCCAGCCGTTTGGTGGCATGCCGCAATGAGGTCCGCCAGAGGGGTCCGCGTTCTTCGAACACGGGTTGTTCACAGGCGGCGTGGGCCTGCGCCATACGTAGGCGATACAGCTCTTGCGAGGCGGGCGCTGAAGTAAGCATGCCATCGCGCATGGCCTCGTCCAGCGTGGTATTATGGGCGGAGCCGATAACATAGCCCCCGCCGTACACGTTGTGTACGGTGAGCTTCAGCCGGGCAATGTCTTGATCCATTTCCCGTGCGGAGGTCAGATACTGTATGCTGGTGCGGATAGGGTTTCCATCCAAGTCTTTAATCTCAAGCGCTTTGGTCACGTTCCCGGAACTATGGTGGCCTTCCGCGTGGGTCCGTTCTTTCCACGCAAAATCCTGTCCCACAAGCACCATGTCGCGCACGCCCATCCAGTGTAGCAAGCGCATCAGGGCAATGGACACGTTGCCCGCCGCGTCCAGCACAAGGTCGTCGCGTCCGGCGATGAATGTGGCAAGCCCACCAATTGTCCATAAGGGCAATGTGGGACCGGGGTAGCGGCGGACTACTTCCGGGTTAGTCTTGGTTGAGTAAATGAGGGGAATTCCGGCGGCCCATTCCGGGTCCAGCCGTTCAAATATGTTGAGCATGCCGTCGCTGAAGTCGATAGACATGCATAGGTGCGGTCGGATGCCCACCCGTTGCAGGGGAGTGATGCTCTGCAAGGCGCTAACCACGAGGGCCGAATGGGACAGGGCGGCAAGGCGTGGACCATTTTCCGCCAAAGACGGACCGGCTCCCACAATAACGGCTTTCATGCCTTGGGCGGTATCGCGCAGCGGGTTGAGCGTGCCGTCGGAAAGCGCACGGCGGAAGTTCGCCAGTTCATTGCCCACCATAATATCCTGCGCGCGGCGCAGGGTACCCAACTCCACGCTGAGATGCTCCAGCATTTCCTTGCAGTCTCGCGCCCAGCGGGCATAGGCTGGTCCGGCCTGCTGGCTGGGGGTGTCCACGCGCAGGTGAATTCTGCCAAACAAAAAGCGCACGTCGCAGGCGCGGATGGTTTCCTGCACCACCTTACGGTCCGGCGGCAGGAAGACCAGCTTGCCCATGGAAATAAACGGACGGTAGTCAGTTTGTCCGAGGCAGGCGGCAAGAACATCGGCGTCCGGTTCCACCACATACACCGTGTGGGAATCTCGCGTGTTGGCGAGCAGGTGGTTTATGCCGTAGCCAAGGTTGCTGCCAACCACAAAGGTAGCCTCGGCAGGCACCTGTTTGGCGGGCACCCACCCGTTGTACAGTGGGCCGGGCGGAATGGAATCGAATAAAAATTGCCCGTCCTTCATACGAAAATCCAGCATGTTCCAGCGGTTCATGCCGAGGCGGGAATTGATGTCCGCAAGCGCGGGGTGCTGCGCCGCAAGCCACTCCGTTACCGGTTGGCGAAGCGCGTTCATAGCCGCGAGATTGTCTGTATAAAATGGCGAGTAATTCATGCGTTATGACAAAGCAAAAATCACGCCATGACGCGAAAATCCAGAAAGATCGCGGGACGATGCGCCTGTGCCCGCGCCTGCGTCCCGCAGAGTGTCAGCAAGTTGGCAGTCCCAGCATTTCCAGCACGTTTTCCACAAGGTCTTCGGGTTCCTTCCACGCTTGCAGAATGTAGTGCAGAGTCTGCATGCACAGGGGTTCCATCTCCACAAAAAGGGCGGAGAGGGCTTCCCGATCCGCGTCGGACGTTTTGCCTAGCCGGTGGGCCATGCGCAGAACTTCAGCCATAAGATAGAACACTGTTCCGGCTTTATGAACGGCAACGCGGACAGATTCTTCCCGCAGGGCTTCGCAGGGAAGGACGACGATGCGTCCCGGTTCGGCGTATATGCCGCCCGGAGCAAACATAGCGGCGTTCACCTCTTCAGGAGCGGCGATACCCATGCCGAGCCGGACGCTTAACGCATTGGCTAGCTCCCTGCGTCCGCTGCCCGGTAAACCAATGAGGACAATGCTGCCTGACGCGGGAGAGAATGCAGCGGGTCTGGCGGATTTGCCAAATGTCCGGGACGCGTCAGGCTCTTCAACCCGGATTTTTTCTTGGATGAATCCGTCAGTGGAGAAGGAGGGGGGAAGAGTGGGCATAATGGCTCCGTGGTTGTGTTGTGTTCGCGATGGTACAGGGGAAATAGCCTTGAGTGGGGGGGTAGGTCAACGCCGGCGTATATACTTCGCGCTAACAGGTTTGGCGTGTATGGTAGCCGGGCACTGTTCCCGCCTTGTGTGGGCGGTAACGGCGGTATGGCGTTGCTTCGTGCGCATCCTTTCCTTGCGGGGAAACATACAGTATAGATGCCATCGTCCACCCAATGCTGGGGGGCCTTGTTTCATGCGAAGGAGTTGTCATGCGGTTTGCTTTTCCGGTTAGCGCAATGCGGTCTGTCCTGTGGTTTTTTCTTGTTCTGCTCGTGGTGACGGGGTGTCGTGTTCCCGCGGAGCGGACCGCACAGACGGTGGATAATTCTCCAGCAGTGCTGCGGGCCGATCCCGGATACGTGCAGTGGCTCGAAAAGCAGGCCATGTTTCGCGCGGCACAGGATATGGCGCGCATTGTATCTGGAACATCCATTCCGTGGACCGCGCCCTATGTGCAGCCGCACGCGGACGCGTTGCTTCGTGAAGCACCGGTCTGGCTTTCCTTGCATCCGGCAAGCATGCTGGTGCGGGACGGGGAAAGCGTCTTCCGCGCGCTTTCCGCTCCTGCGTTCTGGACACAGGCGCGAGCTTTGGGTGTGCGGGGGCTGATGCTGCCCTCCATCCGGGAGGCTGGCAGTGTGTGGGGATATGCCGCTTCCGGGTCGCGCACTCTGGGGGAGGATGTTGTGCAGTACGGGTTTGCCAGATATGCGGGTAGCTCTGCGGAATTTCGGCAAGTAATCCAGCTTGCCAACCAATCCGGTGCCATTATGGGCGACATGCTGGTTCCCATGGACACGGGGCGCGGAGCGGACTTCTTTCTCGCGGCGCGTGCAAAAACGGAATATGTGGGTCTGTACGGCATGGTGGAACTGCCTGCCGACGTGTGGACGCTCTTGCCCGTCCCGGAATCCCAGTGGCAGGGGGCAGCCATCCCGGAGGCAACTCTGACTATTTTGCGCGGTAAGGGCGTTTTGCCGGGGCCGCGCGTGCGGGAAGCGCTTCGTTGGCCCATGCCGTCATTAGGATGGGCCGCTACTGGCGAGGTGCGGGGGTTGGATGGTGTGACGCGCCGCTTCGCCTATCTTTTTTCCGATACACCGGAGCGTCCTGTCCTGAGCTGGAATGATCCTTCCGCTGCGGCCCGCCGAGTGCTTTCCGGCTCTATTATTCAGCAGATTGGCACCTTGGGCGTGGCATTTTCCGGTATCAGCGTGGGGGCTTTGGTGGGAGTGGAGCCAGAGGCGTCGCACGTACCGTCAGGCCCCGTGGCTGTGGCGACAGCGCTTGACGCCGCCCGTGCCGCAGCGCAGGAAGTGCGGCGATATGGCGGGTGGAGTTTTTTACGTGATGCATTGCCATTGCCCGCGCTTGCTGCGGCCTTGCGGGACGGACCGGATTTCGCGGTGGACCACGCACAGGCTAGCGCCGCGACCATGGCGTTGTTGACGGGGGATGCCACCTTGTTGCGCCGGGCACTGGAGACTCTGCGCATGCTGGGGGTGCCACAGCGCAGGCTCATCCATGCCATGCAGCCCGGCTTGGGAGTAGATGTATCGCTAGTGCCGTTCTACGGGGCAGAGCCTGACGGGGTACGAGCCGTGCGTGAAGCGGCACAACTCGCAACGCGGGCCGCCCTGACCAGAGTAGGGGGTGACACACTTCTTTCGCGGAATACGCTTTATGCCAGCCCCGCTACATGGGTGGCTCTGGCGGCGGGAATACGAAGCCCGGAAACGCTCACGCTGGAACAGACACAGGTTGTGCGCAGCGGCATGCTGGCCCTTACGACCTATCACGCCATGCAGCCGGGGCTGTTCATGCTGACAGGGCGGGAACTCACGGGCACTCTTGCCGTGCCGGGAAGAACCATGACCGCGCTTGGGGCGGCTACGGAAGAAGAAGCGTTAACGCAGGGAATGATGGGCGCATACGATTTGCTGGGGAATGCGGGCGGGAGTCTACTTTCGCCCATGGGAGTTCCGGGCACCGCCATGGCGTTTGGGACTATCCCGGAACAGGCGGGCATGCCGGATTCGTTTCTTTACAGTGTGCAACGAATTCTCGCAGCCCGCGAAGCCATGAGAATGGCATGGGCCACTCCCACGGGTGAGTTGCCCACGCGCGAAACGGGAAGCCTGTTGCGCACGTTCCGGCTGCCAAATGAGCCAGACGGGCCAGACGAACCGGATGATTCCGCCGCAGAGAGGACGTCGCCCGTGCGGATGGCCCCCGTGGTTTTGGGATTAGACCTTATGGGTTCGCAGGCTGACAGGGAGGATGTGACCGCTTCGGCGTCTCCCGCGCCTTCCATGACTGTTTCCAACGGTGGGCCTGTTTCCAACGACGAGACTGTCCCCAATGACGGGGCCGCCTCGGAGGGGAAGAAAATTCTTTCTCCGGCACCGGACGCGGCAGCCACCATCACGATGGCGGCGTTTGAAGCGGGTGCGGCGGCCTCATATATCCCCGTGACGGGGAATATGGTCCGGGGGGCAACGGTGCTGGTGGCGGCGAATTTTAGCCAACACCCGGTAAGTGAACGCGTAGCACCCGCTGCTTTGGGTGTGTTTGCTGCGGCCATGACGTCCTGCCCGGACGGGGATGTCTCTGGTACGGCGGGAGGCACCACGGTGGCCTTTGACATGCTGGGAGACGGCAAAGGCGTGTTCCGGGCGAAGGACGGGCAATGGCGTATTCATCTCGCTCCGTGGCAGGTACGGGTATTCTTGTTGCCAGCGGCGCGGTAAGGCATGCGCTATTCGCGGTATTCCCGAAGATAGTTGGTGAACAGGCGGCGGCTGACCCGGCTGTATATGTCAAAGTCGGCAGTTAACTCCAGACCGGGAATAAAGGCTTTTACCACGGGAAATTGCAGGTCCGCGCGACGTATATTCACGTAGATCGGACGCCGGTTGTTGGCAATGAGGGTACGTTCCAGCAAGGTCAGATCGCGTATGGGGTCTTCCATGCTGTAGTCGGGGAGTTCTTCGTGCCGTCGTACCGGAAGATTACGGAGCGCTGGAGCCGAAGCGGGGCCTTGCGGATACGGATAAGGCGTTTCTGTCAGTGCGGAAACCACAGCCCGCCGACCATTGAGTCCCGCCCCCGTGCCCCGCATCACCTCACCTTTTGCGCTCATCACAAATGCTTTGTAGCAAGGAATGCCGAATTCTGTGGTGATGTCCTGAAACATCACGTGTACTCCCCGTGCGGCGTAGTCTTCCAGTAAGAGACGCAGCGCGGGGTCTTCGCTACTGAGTAGGAAACAGTCGCGTTTGAGAAAGGGGCGAGTGGCTTCGGCATCACGTTCCAAAATTTCCGTCAGCGCGGCGACCTTGGCCTCTTCCATAATGTTCCCGGAGGCTAGCCCTGTGGACCCCGGTGCTGCAAAGAGGGCTATTTCGTCCAGATTGCAGAACATGAAGACGAGTTGAACAGGCACCAAAATGGGTTCTGGACCGGCTTCGCCGGGGGTATGCCCGGTCATCCAGTGCAGCGGCTCATCCGTATATGCCACCTCCAACGGGATGGAGTTAGGGTCCATGGCGGAGATGCCCCGCGCTTGCAGTTCAGACAATCGGGCCACAGTGATGGGAGTATCTTCCTGTGTGTTTAGCACGGCAGAGGGACCGACGGATGCGAAGGCAGAGCCGCGTTCCACCATTTCCATGGAATACCCCGCGCGCGCGGCGGCCAGTCGCAGGCCGCGACCGTATGAGGTGGCGATGCCCTGCAGGGATATATCATGACGACCACAGCGTACACCAATGTCGAGGTGCCAGCGCCGGAGCAGGGCAATGGGGGAGAGCGAGGCAATGTGCCGCATTTCCACGTCAGCCACAAACCCGTATTCCACAAGGCGTTCCAGCGCGAGCATGGCGGTTTCTTCCGGTGCGGGGCGTTGCCATGCCGGGCCGTGTGGCTCTGCGGCAAGGGCGGGCCGAACCTCACTGACGGATATGGCAGTCTCCCCGGCTTCTTGAGGGGGATAAAGAAGCGGCAGATCCAGCTCTTCCAAGTCGTGTGGCAAAGGGAGCAATCTGTGCGTATGCATGTTGGCGCGAAAACGCTTGGCCCACGCGGCATGGGCTTGCCGGTCATCCCGCAGCCACCACTTCAGGTGAATAAAGGGAGTGTGGGGCGCAAGGCGCTCGGCGGCGTGGTCGGGAAAACGGGAAAGCAATGCCGTGCAATCTGCGGAAAGCAGACAGGTTTCCAGCAGCAGTGCGGCAAGGACGGGGCGGATGATGCCTGTATCGTCCAGCGCGGTGTCCAGCAAGGCGGTTACGGTATCCGCACCTGATTCCCGAAGTCGCTCCAGCACGTGCTTGTGCATGAAGTCATCAAATGGACGCTTTTCCAGATACGCGATGGCGGTATCGAGTGAGATGGGGGAAGCAGGAGAACAGGTAACGTACCCCACCGTTCCTTGTGTGTCGGTGAGGACAAAGGAATATCGCATAGTTGTGTCTGCTGTTTCGGGGGAGGGGACGGCTACAGGCGATGAGGACATGGTAGGCTCCGCAGGTGCTGGATAGAGTGAATGTCGGCGGCACCATAGCCTACGGGAGCGGCGGTGACAATTCCCCCGCGCGTCAGTGAGCGCTCGCCCTTGGCTGTGAGCGCGCTATTAAAACGCCACTTTCATGGGGCGCGTGTGGGCGGGCGCGGGAGAACCCATAAGCTGCATAGCCGTGCTGATTTTTTCTTTAATCTTTCTGGCAAGTTGATCGCGCAGCGTGTACATGCGGCGGCTTTCATATATTGAGCCGTCGGGCATGGTGAAGATCAGTTGGAAGTTGGCCTGTTCCGTGTGCAGCGAGGTGCTTTGGGGCGGATAATGGTTGATATAAAGCGTCACAGACTGATACCGGGCGGGATAGGAGGTGAGATAGGCCCGCAACGACTGCGTCTGTTCCGGGGTCAGAGAACCGTCCGGGGTATTTGCCGGGTAAACAACGGCTAATGGTATGCCAGGGGGGAGCGCTATGGCGGCGGGAACGGAACCGCGTAGGGAATAGTAGCCGTATATGCCTCCCAGCGTAGCCGTGCTCGCCAGAAGGAAAAACAAAAGGAATTTCATGCAGTCTCCGCAGAAGTGTTTGCAGCGGTTTCCGCTCCCCTGTACCGTTGCCGGGGGAGAAGGCGAAGGAAATAGGGGAGAGGCTAACCTCAATTCCTGTGTAGACTACCATAACCCGGTTGATAAAGGAAATACATGATGCCGCGTTTGGGTGCGCATATGTCTGTTGCGGGCGGATTATACAAGTCTGTGGAACGCATTATGGCGGTGAATGGGCAGGCGTTGCAAATTTTTACGCGCAATCAACGGCAATGGCGGTCAGCACCGGTTTCCGACAGCGAGGTGCGGGCGTTCATGGATGCCCGGAATGCGTGGGGAGACTGGGCCGTGGCTTCGCATGCTTCATATCTCATCAATCTAGCCACCCCGGATGAACAGGCAGGGGAGCGTGCCGCGGCGGCGTTGGGAGAGGAATTAGTCCGGTCACAGAGGTTGTCCATTCCGTTTGTGGTGTTGCATCCCGGCGCACATATGGGACGTTCAGAGCGTGGTGCGGCGCGTCCTTGCGGGGAACCGGAAGAGGACGGTGGCAGGACTACAGACGCGGGGGATTTTTCCGGTCCCGTTGCGGCGGGCATCCGGCGGGTAGCGGAGCGACTCACGCGGGTTCTGGAGTCGGTGTCCGCGCCCGGAGTGCGGGTTTTGCTGGAAAACACTGCGGGGCAGGGTACTGCGCTGGGAGCGCGGCTGGAGGAATTGGGGGCTATTTTACGTGGTATGGACGATAATCCGCAGATCGGGGTGTGTCTGGACACCGCCCACGCGTTTGCCGCAGGGTACGATTTGCGGACGCGGGCCGGATACGATGCGATGTTCGCGGCGGTGCACAGGGAAATGCCGGGGCGACTGAGCCTGATGCATCTGAACGATTCGCGTGTCGGATGCGGTAGCCGGGTAGACAGGCACGCGCATATCGGGCTGGGGGAACTTGGCGAAACGCCCTTCGCGTGGCTGATGCGTGATCCCGCTTTGGCACACGTTCCCATGGTGCTGGAAACGCCCAAGGACGACACGCTGGAAGATGACCGGAGAAATCTTGAGGTATTACGGCGTCTTGCGGAGACAGCCTAAACCTATACGATTTGCTCTTGCGAGTGCGCGCACTGGCCTGTCAGCCATCTGTCGGGAATTACGCTGTCTTGTCAGCCAGATGCGGCACTAGGCTGCCCTGTGGTCTGACTGCGCTACGCTGCCGAGCGTCCCGGTTTATTCCCCCTGCTGCTCCGTCGCAGGCTCGTTCGGTTGCTGCTCTGTTTCTGCGGGAGTTGCCGCAGTTTCGTTAAACCGGGGGAGCAGATTCTTTTTTGCCAGCCGGGACTCCACCGTCAACTCAATTCCCTTATCGCGCAGGGCAACCTCATAATGTGTGATGACACGCATGTCGTTAGGGTACATGAGGCTTTTCTGGCGAATCATTTCTTCTACAATACCTTCCAGCGTTTCCATGGCATCGGGCGAAAGGCCAAACTGCGCAAGGGAACGTTTGAGGTTTTCTGTCCAGCGGTCGCGGGAAAGAAATGCGGCGTTCCACGCGAAAACACCCAGTCCCACGGCATTGTCTTCTCCGTTTAAGCTCTGTGCTTCCTGAAGGAGCGGGCGGCAGAAGGTGAGCACCGTGTCGGAAAGGTCATTCGTCACGGCATGGGCCGCTGCTTTGCGTTGACGGATAGCGTCTATCCGCTTTTTCAGCTTCTTACGATCTTGTTTATCAGCCATGTCTTGTGCCCATCCTTGGAGAGTGAAAAGGGAAAAGGCCTTGGCGATGCCGCCGAAGGCCTTTTCTTTTGCGTTGGTCTGACCGTTTCGTCAAGTCCGGCGGAGCGCGGAGTGCGCGTTCCGGCGGCTGGAAAACGCGAGGTACATAACCGGCGAGTTAGGCCAGCAGCTCCCGCAGTTTGGCAAAGGCCGCGTCCAGCCCGGCGGGTATGTTCCCTCCGGCTTGGGCCATATCGGGTCGTCCGCCGCCTTTTCCGCCCACTTCCGGGGCGATGGCACCCACGAGTGCGCCGGCTTTGAAACGATCTGTCAAATCTTTGGTTACCGCCACCAGCAGCGTGACTTTGCCATCTTCTTCCATGGCGAGACAAGCTACGCCGGAGCCGAGTTTAGAGCGCACATCGTCCATCAGGGTGCGCAGGGCGTTCACGTTGGGCGCGTCTACTTTGGCGGCGAGTAATTTTACGCCATGGATTTCTGTCACGCCGTCCATGAGGTCGCCGCCTTGACCGGAAGCGGCTTTGGCAGCCATGCGCTCCATGTCTTTGCGCAGCGTGCGGATTTCCTGTTGTAGGGCCTGCACACGCGTGGCTATCTGACCGGGTTTGCCTTTCACCAACCCGGCGACATCGTGCAGTTCCGCACGTTGGTCCATGGCAAGTGCGAGGGCGTTCCAGCCGGTGACGGCTTCAATGCGGCGGATGCCGGAAGCCACACCGCTCTCGGAAACAATGAAGAAGCTGCCAGCCTGTCCGGTGGAACGCAGGTGCGTGCCGCCGCACAGTTCCACGGATTCATCGCCAATGGAAACAACACGAACCGTGGCAGTGTATTTTTCACCAAACAGGGCCATGGCCCCCATGCTCACAGCCTGATCGTATTCCATGAGTGCCGTATTCAACGGAGTATCCGCCATAATGGCGCGGTTTACGTCTCGTTCTATGGCGATAATTTCGTCAGGTGTGAGAGCGGTGATGTGGGTGAAGTCAAAGCGCAGCCGGTCTGGTCCTACCAGCGAACCGGACTGCTTCACGTGGTCGCCCAGCGTGCGGCGCAATGCGGCGTGGAGCAGGTGCGTGCAGGTGTGGTTACGCGCGGAGGCAAGACGTCCGTCTTCCAGCACGGTCAGGCTAACGGCCTGATCCTGCAATATGCCCCCTTCACTTACCTGCACTTCGTGTACTGTCAGATCGGGACTGGGCTTCACGGTGTTGAGGACGGATGCTTTGCCCGTTTCAGAGGCAATGCTCCCCATGTCGCCCGTCTGTCCGCCGGATTCTCCGTAGAACGGTGTGCGGTTGGTCACGATGTAGCCTTTGGCCCCGGCGGGAAGCGATTCCACCATGTCGGCATCGGCGTCCATGAGCACGGCTATACGGGCTTCGCAGGAAAGCTGCTCGTATCCGGTAAATTCGCTACGCATGCCTTCTTCCAGCAAAGATTGGAAGCGGGCTGCAAGGGTTTCTTTCCCGCCGCCTTTCCATGCGGCTTTGGCGCGTTGTTTCTGTTCCAGCATGTGCTGGCGAAAGCCCGCTTCGTCCACAACAAAGCCGCGTTTTTCCGCCACGTCGTTTACAATATCAAGCGGGAAGCCATAGGTGTCGTACAGGCGGAAGGCGGTTTCACCGGAAACCTGACTGGACCCGGCAGATGTCAAGGCCGCCAGCTCGTCTTCCAGCATGGCAAGGCCCTTATCGAGCGTTTTGTTGAAGCGCTCTTCTTCCTCTGTGACGACGCGGACCATAAAGTCGGCGTTATCGCGCAGTTCGGGGTAGTGCTCACCCATGATGTCGGTGATTTTGAACGCGGTTTTGTGCAGATAGGTTCCGGTCAGTCCCAACAGCCTGCCAAACCGGTAGGCCCGACGGATGAGGCGGCGCAGCACGTAGCCGCGACCGTCATTGGAGGGCAGAATACCGTCCGCGATCATGAAGGCGATGGCCCGGCTGTGGTCGGCGATAACGCGCAAGGCCGTGTCGGTTTCTTCGCCTTGCTGCCGGTATTTTACTCCCGCAAGGTCCGCCGTGTAGCCGATAATAGCCTGAAAAAGATCCGTGTCGTAGTTGGAGTTCACACCCTGACAAACCGCGGCTATGCGTTCCAATCCCATGCCGGTATCAATGGAAGGATTGGGCAACGAGGTCCGTCTGCCGTCTGCCGCCTGATCGTACTGCATGAACACGAGGTTCCAGATTTCAAGAAAGCGGTCACAGTCGCAGGTGCCGATGCCGCAGTCGGGACCGCAGGTCATGTGCTCGCCCTGATCTACATGAATTTCAGTACAGGGACCGCAAGGCCCCGTGTCACCCATGGACCAGAAATTGTCCTTTTCGCCAAGCCGGAAAATGCGGTCGGCGGGAACACCGGCTTCGGCCTGCCACAGATCATAGGCTTCATCGTCATCACGGTAGATGGTGATGTACAGTTTGTCTTTGGGGAGCTTAAGTTCTTCGGTGATAAATCCCCATGCGAAGCGGATGGCGTCTTTTTTGAAATAGTTGCCGAAACTGAAGTTGCCCAGCATTTCAAAAAAAGTGTGGTGGCGAGCGGTGCGTCCCACATTCTCAAGGTCGTTATGCTTGCCCCCCACGCGAAGGCATTTCTGTGCGGTGGTGGCGCGGACATAGTCCCGCTTTTCCTGTCCAAGGAAGGTTTTCTTGAATTGCACCATGCCCGCGTTGGTGAAGAGCAGGGTGGGGTCGTCATTGGGGATAAGGGACGAGGAGGTGACCACCTGATGCCCTTTGGACTGGAAGTATTCAAGAAACTTGGTGCGGATTTCGTTGGCGGTAATCACTAAACGGTACTCCCTTAACAAAAAATATGGTGCGCTACACCACTGAGGGGCGACCAGACTGTGCGGAATAGCCTCGCAGGCGTGGCGTAGCCAATACCCTTGTGCGCCCGGCATTCTGGGATTGCCCGGTTTTTTGGGCGTGCGGTTTTTCGATCCAAAGAGGCTAGCGCAAAAGCCGCCCCGTGGGGGCGGCTTGCCGGTAAATTGAGTACGGCAGCGGGCTATTCCGCCGTCGTATCGTCAGCCAGAGGCTCTTTCACTCCCAAGTGGGTGAGTAGCTTGTCTTCGATCTGTTTGGCAAGCGCCTCGTTTTCCTGAAGGAGCAAGCGCACGTTTTCTTTGCCTTGCCCCAGACGTTCGGAACCAAAGGCGTACCACGCACCGCTTTTTTCGATGATATTGTGTTCCACACCCAAGTCGATAAGCTCGCCGAGGCGCGAAATTCCCTGCCCATACAAAATATCAAACAACGCTTCACGGAACGGCGGCGCAACCTTGTTTTTAACGATTTTAGCGCGCACGCGGTTGCCGTATACCTCTTCCTTGTCCTTGAGGGACTGGATGCGGCGCACGTCGATGCGGATCGAGCAATAGAACTTGAGCGCGTTCCCGCCGGTAGTGGTTTCCGGGTTCCCGTAGCCCATGGTGCCTATCTTCATGCGTATTTGGTTGATGAAGATAACGCAGGCTTTGGATTTATGGATTGTGCCGGTGAGCTTGCGCATGGCGTGCGACATGAGCCGGGCCTGACCGCCAACCTGCGTTTCCCCCATGTTGCCTTCCAGTTCCGCTTGCGGAATGAGCGCGGCAACGGAGTCGATAACGATGACGTCCACAGCGCCGGAGCGGACAAGCATGTCTGCCACGTCCAGCGCCTGTTCACCGTAGTCCGGTTGCGATATGAGCAGTTCTTCGGTGTTCACGCCCAGCCGTCTGGCATAGGAGGGGTCCAACGCGTGTTCCGCGTCAATGAATGCCGCTGTGCCCCCGCTCCGCTGGCATTCGGCGATCATATGCAAGGCCAGCGTGGTTTTGCCGGAAGATTCCGGGCCATATATCTCCGTGACGCGGCCTTTGGGGATGCCGCCCACACCAAGGGCTATGTCCAGGCCGATAGAGCCAGTGGGAATGACGGGGATATTAAGGTGAGTGTCTGCATCAAGACGCATGACGGAGCCTTGTCCATACTTGCGTTCGATGGTGCTCAACGCTGTATTCAGGGCGTCCCGGCGCATATCATCCGGGGTCTGGGCGGGTTTTTTTGCCATTGGGTGGGGTCTCCGAAGAGGCTGATTGTTGGTGTGTAAGCCCAGATTCAATACCAGATGCCGCCGCGCGGGGCAATGCCTGTTCCCGCGTAATAGCGGGACAGGACCATGAGGAGATGGGGAAAAACAGGTTGGCGCATGTCAGCACTTGCTTTTCTTTTCGGGCAGCCGTATCTGCCACGCATGTCTTGCAACACACCTCATCACACTGACGGACAGAGCCGACGCTATGACGCCGTGGCATTGCTTTCCGGTGGTCTTGATTCCATTCTGGCGGTAAAGACCATTCAGGAACAGGGGCTTACGGTAAAATGTCTGCATTTCGTCTCGCCTTTTTTTGGCAAACCGCACAAGCGGCGCCACTGGGAAGCCCTCTACGGCATAGATATTGTGAACGTGGATGTTTCGGAGGAGTATGTGCGCATGCTTGTCGAACGACCCGTTTACGGATTCGGCAAGGTGCTTAACCCCTGCGTGGACTGCAAGATTCTTATGATGCGCCGCGCTCACGAACTGATGGAGCAGTACGGCGCTTCCTTTATTATTTCCGGCGAGGTGCTGGGGCAACGCCCGATGTCGCAACGGCAGGATACGCTGAATGTCATCAAGCGCGATGCGGATGTGCGCTCTATTTTGCTACGTCCCCTGTGCGCCAAGCACCTTGACCCCACCGAGCCGGAGCTTTCCGGCCTTGTGGACCGGGAGCGCCTGCTCAGTATCCGGGGCAGAGGTCGCACGGAGCAACTGGCGTTGGCGAAGCAGTATGGGTTTGCTGAAATCCCCACCCCCGGCGGGGGGTGCAAGCTGGCGGAAAAAGAAAACGCCCGCCGCTACTGGCCGGTTTTGACAGTATCGCCGGCACCTTCCGTGCGCGACTTGAAGCTGTCTAATATCGGCAGGCAGTATTGGGCTGGCGCGCACTGGCTGATGGTAGGTCGTAATCAGATGGACAATGCGGCGCTCAGTAAGGTGTGCGGTCCGAATGATTTGGTTTTCCGGCTTAAGGGATTCCCCGGCCCGGTAGCTGTGGGACGGCAATTTGACGGTGCGCCGTGGGCTGCCGGGACAGTGGCGGATGCCGCGGCGTTTGTTGCGTCTTATTCGCCAAAGGCCGTACAGTTCGGCGGAACCGTTGAGGTTAGCGTGTGTCCCGCTGGTGCGCTTGTACCGGAAGACTCTTCCGTAAGGGACATTAGGCAGCCCTGCCCGGAACATGAAGGCTATGTGGTGAGTGTGGTCCCCTGCCGGGTAACGCCGCTGGGCTGGGCCGAACACCGCTGGCTGGAGGTCCGTGAAGAAATTCGCGCCGACATGCGTGACAGGCGTGACTAAGATGTATATCGTATAATCAAGGATGCGAAATGGGCGGGAGCACGTGCTGTGCATAACACAACCCCGTGTTGCCCGCGCAATAGCTGAGAGAGTGGAGTATCCCTGGTGGACGCGTGAGACGCTGACACGGAGGCAGAATCAATACGAATATATACGGGCGACTTGCCGTCGTCACTAAGGGGGATTGAGTTGCTCCCGGCGGCGGCTGCCTTATCCTTAGCAAAAGAGATTTTGCATGTGACTTCGCCCACGATCTGACCGGGGTACGTTTTATGAGGCTCTTCCCATACGGGGAGGGCCTCTTGTTATTGTACCGCTGTTTTCCGGTGCAGTCCGGTTGTCGCGGGAACAGAGGAAAAAGGAATCGGGGAGGCCCGCGTCCCGTGGTCCAGCACTGCTGGCTGTGGTAAAGGGTGCTCCATTTTTCTTGAAAAAAAACAGCGTTTCCTCTACATCCGCCTAGCGTATGACACTACAGGAAAAAGGACACTGCATGGCTACTGTGGTTGTTGGAAAATATGATGGATTCTCCACCCGCATCGGGGTGCTGGCGGCAACGTTAGGCTCCGCAGTAGGGCTTGGAAATATTTGGAAATTTCCCTACATGACGGGAACAGGCGGCGGGGCCGCCTTTCTTATTGTCTACCTGCTTGCCACGCTGGCGGTGGGGCTTCCGGTGATGATTGGCGAAATTATGCTGGGCCGTGCGGCTCGTGCGGATGCTGTGGGAACGTGGCGGCGTCTTGCACCGGGCAGCGCGTGGTTTCTGGTGGGGGGCGCGGGCGTGCTGGCGGCGTTCCTTATTATGGCCTTTTACACCGACGTGGTGGGGTGGGTGTTTTCTTTTATCGTCAAGGCTGCCATGGGGGAACTCAGTTCTCCCGACCCCAAGGTGGGCGAGATCGCTTTCGGGAATATGATCAGCAACACATGGGGCGCGCTGTTCTGGCAGTGGAGCGTTCTGGCTCTGGTCGGGGGACTTCTCGTGGGCGGCGTGACCAGAGGGATAGAGAAAACAGCCAAAATTCTTATGCCCGTGCTTTTCCTTATGCTGGTGGGAGTGTGCGTGCGGTCCCTTACGCTCCCCGGTGCCGGTGAAGGGCTGGCTTTTCTTTTTCAGCCTGATTTTTCCAAAGTGACGGTAGATGTGGTGTTGAATGCCATGGGCCTTGCCTTTTTCAAATTATCCATCGGCATGGGCACCATGATGACATACGGCAGCTATTTCCGGGATGATGCGGATATTCCGCTTACCACGTTACGGGTGATGCTGGCGGACTTGCTGGTTTCCCTGCTGGCGGGCGTAGCTATCTTTCCGGCGGTGTTCAATTATGGGTTTACGCCCTCGGCTGGTCCGGGCTTGCTGTTTATGACCATGCCCGCCGTTTTCAATCTGCTGCCGTTCGGACAGCTCTTTATGACGATTTTCTTTCTGCTTACCGGAGTGGCGACCATCGGAGCCATGCTGTCGCTTTTTGAAGTACCTGTGGCGTGGTTCTGCGGAAGCGGGTGGATGGGGCGGAAGCAGGCCGTGGTGGCAACGGCCTTCGGGCTTGCGTTGTTTGGCCTTCCCGCCACGTTGTCCTTTAGTGCGCTGAGTGACGTGACCCTGTTCGGCAAAAGTTTTTTTGATATATATGATTTTCTCAGTTCCAACCTTATTTTGCCTGTGGGCGGCATTTGTATTTGCCTTTTTATAGGCTGGCGATGGGGTTTCCCCATGGCTGCGGATGCGTTGTCCAATGGCGGAGCCTTGCGAAACCGGTGGATTGTCCGGCTCTGGTTTGTGCTAGTGCGGTATATCACTCCCGCCTTGGTTACGCTGGTGTTGCTTAAGGGACTTCGGGTCTTTTGATGGAGGAAGCTCGCAGACCGTGTACGCCCAGTCTTGTGACTCAGGGGGCCGGTTTGCCGTAATATCAGGCAACAAGCGGTGCAATGGATGTACGGCGCAGATGGTGGAATTTTCCAGCGTCTGTGCCGTTTGTTTTTGCATATGCATGGGAGCAGGGCACCCGTTGGCTAGTCGGGGGCGCAGGCGTGCGAGATGCGAAGCTGGGCGTGCGGGGAATACGGTATTCCTCCGCAGAAGAGCTTTGCAGAAAAGCTTTGCAGAAAAGGCGGGTATCCTGCGGGAAAAGCGTGCGGGAGGATGTGAAGAGGGGGGCGGGCAAGCCGGTCCGGTACTGTTTGTGGTGCGGCGCAAAAAAAAACGGCCCGCCCGTCCGGGAGTTCCGGGCGGGCGGGCCTATAGTGTCGGGTGAAGAGGGCTAGAAGTGGCCCACTTCCTTTTTCACGTCCAGCGCGATTTTCCAAAGGATGGAGATCACGAATAAACCGGTGGCGAAAATGCCCAGAGATATGAGCAGCTCCGGCACGGTGGGCGTGTAAGGGGTGACGGTTTCAAACGGGTTGGGAGTGAAGCCGCCGATCATCAGCGCGAGGCCTTTGTCAATCCACGTGGCGAGCACAAGACTGACCAGCGCCCAAGGCAGCACTGTTTCATTGTCGCGCAGTTGCGGCGGAATGAGCAGAGCAAGGCTGAGGAATGCGAGAATGGTGCCCAGCCACATTGCGCCCGTAATCCAGTCCACATGCCCATTGTGCCCGCCAAACAGGTAGTCAATGGGGTGCGCATGACCGGGAATGCCGCTGTAAAGCGCCGTGAACACTTCCAGCAGGAAGAAGAACACGTTGGTAGCCATGGCGTATGTGATGATTTTCGTCAGGGTTTGCACTGCTTCTTTGCCGGGGTCGAAGTCGGTCATCCGGCGCACCACAAACAGAAGGAGCAGCAGGATGGACGGGCCCGCGCAAAATGCCGAGCTAAGGAAACGGGCAGCCATGATGGCGGTGAGGAAAAAGTGACGTCCGGGCAAGCCGGAGTACAAGAATGCCGTCACCGTATGGATGCTGAATGCCCAAATGATCGAAAGGTAGATCATGGGCTTTATCCACTTGGGCGGATCCACTTCATTGCGTTCGCACTCAAGTGTAACCCAGCCGATAACCGCGTTGAGCACCAGATAGCCCATGAGCACCAGCATGTCGTAAAACATAATGGAGTTGGGGGTGGGGTGCAGCATCACGTTCAGCATGCGCTGGGGCTGCCCCATGTCTGCCACAATGAAGAGCATGCACATGAGCACAGCGCCGATAGCCATGAATTCGCCGAAGATGATCATCTTCTTGAATTTTTTATAGTGATGGAAGTACGCGGGCAGAACCAGCATAACGGCGGAAGCGGCCACACCGACCAGATAGGTGAACTGGGCGATGTAAAAACCCCACGACACGTCGCGGCTCATACCGGTGATAGCCAAACCATACTTCATCTGGAACAAGTAGGTGATTGCGCCAAGGCCTATGATGCTGCCAAGGAAGGCGAGCCATACATAGTACTTGGGAGAGCCTTTGAGCACTTTCTCGATCATGACCGCCTCCTAGATGATGTAGTACACGCCGGGCTGTGTACCAACGGCGGGTTTGCGGCGGATGGTGAAGTTTTCAGCCAGCACCTTGCGCACTTCGGATTCAGGGTCGGTAAGGTCGCCGAAGACGATTTTGCCTTCCGAGACTTCCACACAGGCGGGCATCAGCCCCTTGGCCAGCCGTTCCACGCAGAAGTTGCACTTTTCCACCACGCCGGGCATGCGGGTGGGGAATTCGGGATTGAGATCGGCGGCGTTCAGATACCGGCGCGGGTCGCCAAAGTTGAACGAACGTGCGCCGTAGGGGCAACCCGCCATGCAGAAGCGGCAACCTATGCAGCGGTGGTAGTCCATGGCGACAATGCCGTCGGGGCGCTTGAATGTGGCCTTGGTGGGGCACACTCGCACACAGGGCGGATTTTCGCAGTGGTTGCACAGCAGCAGGTAGTCGCGTTTTTCCAACGCTTCGGAGAGGTGGTTGTTGCTCTGTTCAGGGAACGTGTGCTCGTAGGAGTCTGTCCAGAGCCACTTAATTTCCTGATTGTTGGGAATGTGGGGGACATTGTGTGCCCGGTGGCAAGCTTCAATGCACGCCGCGAAGTCTTCACGTGATTCAAAGGCGCGGGTATCAATAACCATGGCCCAGCGACCGGCCCGCAGGCCGTGTTCATTGGGGCGGTACTGCGCTCCCTCTTCCGCGGCGGCGACCAGCCCGCCCGTGGCGAACTGGGTGCCGAGGCCCAGCACGGAAAGGCTGGCAACCTTGAGGAATTGTCTTCTGCTACGTTTCATTATTCATTCCCCTTCGGCTCAACGTGACAATCCCAGCAGTAGGGGCTCACGCTGTTGGAGTCGTGGCATTTGTCACAAAACTCTGCCTTGTTGGCATGGCAGCTCATGCAGGTGTTCTGGAGACTGATTGTCCAGACCTTACCGTTAGAGGCCACGTAAGTACGCTTGCCTTCGCGCAGCGCCTCGTCCCGCCATGTGTCCAAAAGGGTCATATGCTCGGCGCGCATGTATTCCACAGGCTCGATGCATTCCTTTTCACCAGCGGGCAGAGCCAGCTTGGGACGCTCATATGACGAGCTGCCCAGATTTGTCCAAAAGGGCGAGGTGAACAGCACCAGGAAGATGATGATGCCGGGGATAATGTATTTAGTGTTATACATGGTTATTCATCCTCCATCCCAGGCAGATCATTCTGCCGCAGGTCCATGGTGCGCTTCTTTTCACCCTTCATGACCAGTGCGTTGGCTACCAGTTCATGGGTGCCGTAGATGCTCACGCCGGGTGCCCAGTAGTCCGCAAGAGGGGGCAATGTCGCGCGGTCGATAGCGCAGATGCAGGCCATGGTATCCACGCCGTGCTTTTCCTGCACATAACGCAGTGCGTTGCCTCGGGGCAGTGCGCCCCGCATGCGGATTTCCATGATTTCGTCGGTGTTCAGACCGGAACCGGCACCGCAACAGAAGGTCTGCTCACGAATGGTGTTTTCCGGCATTTCATAGAAGTTATTGCAGACGGCTTTGATGACTTCACGCGGTTCTTCCAGCAAGCCCATGGCGCGCGCTGGGTTGCACGAGTCATGGAAGGTAACTGTAAGATGATCGTTGCGCGAGGGGTCAAGCCGCAGCTTGTTGTGCTTGATAAGGTCGGCGGTGAACTCGGCAATGTGTACCATTTTGGTTTCCGCCGCATTGCCGAATACGGTTCCGGTGATGGGGCTGACCGGCGTTTCCATGCGGGAGGGCGTGGGGCCGTTCATGGTGGACATGTATTGGTTGATAACACGCCACATATGACCGCATTCGCCGCCGAGAATCCATTTGGAACCCAAGCGTTCCGCTTCAGCGTACATTTTTGCGTTCAGCTTTTTCATCACCTTGGAGGAGGTGAAGAGGCCGAAGTTGCCGCCTTCCGACGCGTACGTAGACAGCGTGTAGTCCAGCCCGATCTCTTCAAACAGCATCAAATACCCCATGAAGGTATAGATGCCGGGGTCCGCGAAGGCGTCACCGGAAGGGGTGATGAAGAGCACTTCGTGACCGGGTTCGTTGAGGGGGGGATTAATGCGGACGCCGGTAATTTCCTCAATGTCATCACACAAAAATTCCACGATTTCCTTGAAGGCGTGGGGAGTGATGCCAAGGTGGTTACCGGTACGGTTGCAGTTGCTGACCGGGTCCATGATCCAGTGCAGGCCGAGTCCCAGCTCATGCAGCAACTCGCGGGCCATCATGGTAATTTCAGCGGTATCAATGCCATACGGGCAAAACAGCGAGCAGCGGCGGCATTCCGTACACTGATAGAAGTAGTAGAACCACTCTTTGATAACGTCTTTATCCAGCTTGCGGGCACCCACCAGCTTGCCGAGCAGTTTGCCCGCCGTGGTGAAGTCCTTGCGGTAGACGGAGCGCAGCAGTTCTGCGCGCAGCACAGGCATGTTTTTGGGGTCGCCGGAGCCAATATAATAGTGGCATTTGTCAGCGCACGCGCCGCACCGCACGCAGATATCCATAAACAGCTTCAGGGAACGGTATTTTTCCAGCCGGTCCTTTAAGCCGTTATAGATGATTTCTTCCCAATTTTCGGGAAGATGCCAGTCTTCCTCAAAGGGATTCCATGTATGCGGGTTGGGCATATGCAGACCGGCCATGGTATCTTCTTTGGCGGGATAGGCCACAGCACCCGGCACAATCTCCGGCTTGATGTCCATCCAGGACTCGGCCGGAGTGTTGTAGCTGATTTTGATCAACTCTTCAGGGGTAGGGATTTTGGACATGGCTGCTCCTTATTCCTCCGCGTCTTCCGGCAGTTTTTCCACAGGGAGACCCGCTTCGTACATCGCATCCCTGAATTCATCCTCATATTCCGCATAAGTACGGTATTCCTTGGGCGGATTCCACGGATTGATGTGGCGCTTTGCGCGGGAGTCGTTGGGAAGATTTCTAGTGGGGCTGAGGAACACGCCTCCCATGTGCATCAACTTGCTGAAGGGGAAGTAGGCAAGCAGAATGGAAAGGAAGAACATGTGAATATAGAAGGGGGTGCCAATATTGGCCAAAACGGCAGTGTCGGGGCGCAAGTGCACAAGGCTCATGGTGAAGGTTTTCACGGAGGCGACGTCCACTTTGGTGAAGTAGCGCATGGAAATGCCGCTGCCTACCAGCCCAAGCAAAAGACACAGGGGGAAGTAATCGTTTACCAGCGAAATATAGCGGATACGCTGGTCAAACAGCCTGCGACCAAGCAAGTAAACAAGGGCCAGCACTACAAGCGCGTCGGTCATAAACAGACGGGGAACGCCAATTTGCAATATGCCGTCCAGCGTTTCCACTCCGCTGATGATAAAGGGCACCGGCTCAAGGAAAAATCGGAAATGGCGAATGAAAATGACCAGGAAACAGTAGTGGAACGCAAGAGCGAATAGCCACAGGAACTTGTTGGACCAGTAAACGACCCGGCTGCCGTTTTCAATGGTCATTTTAGTGTTTCTGAACAGCGATCTGAACAGCAACACTTCAAGAATCATGCGAATAACCACCCCTTTGGAGTCGGAGGGGTTGTCGAGAGGGGCGGGCTTAATCCACGGCAGGGATTTTTGCTGGCCCCCGGTCGTCGGGATGCGGAACGGAACGGGGCGACGCGCCCAGTCCATGATTCGCCACGCGAACCCGATCAGGAAGACGAGCACAGCGGTGTAGGGAAGACATGCCGCAAAGACGAACTGGAGTCCCATTTGGGTTCCCAGCCAGGCAATGACTCCCAACGCTGTGACCGCGAGAAGTGAAATAAACATTCCGTACCTCGCTGCTAGGCTATCGGTTTTCGTTATCCGGTTCCCCAACCGGTTTTTCCAATATACGTTCAGCTCTGCGAAGGAGCTGCGAATGCTGGCGCTTGTATTCGTCCACCCGCAACTGCTGCACTTTATCCCGGCAATCGGAATAGATGCGGAAACCAGCTAGCGCCAGCGAGTCAATGGCGGACTCCATTTCGCGCAGTTGGCGGCAGGCTTCCACATCGCCAAGCAGGGGAGTGGCGTGCTTGCGGATGATGGTTTTGAGAAAAAAGATGATGGACATGGCCTTGTCCGGGGGAAATTTCTGGATCGCCCGCACGCGGATGAGTTCGTCCAACGCGGGGAGGATCGTTTCACTTTCTAATTCACCGGAGGCAAGAGCGGCCACGAGCACTTCCACAGCCTTGCGGGTTTTTGCGCCGACAGGGTTGGAAAACGCATTCTGCTGGCTGCGAAGAAAACCCACCGTGTCAAAGGGATAGGTTCCGAAGATGGCTTCGATCCACTCTTTGCCGATGGCGCCTTGCTGGTCTTGTAGGAGTTGCTGGATGCTCATCGCTCGCACCGTGGTTAAGGTGTTGCAGGGGACGTTGGGTTGCCAGACAGTCTCTTTCGCCGACTGAGGAGAAATTCCTTCTCCGTAGGCGGGGGCATGCGGTTTGAAACGGATACCCCGTTCAAAACGTCTTGGTCTTCCCGCGTTTGCCCGTGTGGACCCGTTTGGTTGCCGACTGGTGTGGTACATGCTGTTGACCGATCTCGTCCAGATATCCGGCCTTTCTCCGCAAGGCTCGGACGGGGCAACTTTACGATTTCGGCCCGCCCCACACCTCCCTGCATTGGGCAGGATGCGGCTGGCGGAACACCCTATAATGTGTTTTCAGGGCATTGTCCAAATGAAATCATCCCCTGATCGCACAGGCAAATGCACACCCCGCGTGGGGTGTTTGAAAAAGATTTTTTTCACATAGTCGCTATTTGGGAAAAGGTCAACAATTCCGGCATATTCTGGTTGGGCAACCAATGCTGGCTATCTCAGTGAATTTGTTGATGAAAAACCATACAGGTCTGCACCGCCACCTTGCGGGGTAAACGGGAGGGGAAAATCTGATGAGCGCGGGGACCGGCTATTCAGGGCAAGGTTCCCCGGTCTGATCGCATCCCGCAAACGCCCCTAATCCCCCTTGGCCCGCCTGCGGGGAACTTTCGCCCGGAAGCGGGGGAAAGAGCGCGGGGGCTGATGATCCGGCGGGGGGGGCCAGAAGGAAGCGGGGCACGCCATTCGTGATCATAACGGGGATGGTGGTTATTCCCATGGAGGCGAGGCGGACTTTATTGCGGAATAATTTCCACCGAAGGCTTAAGCTTATGGGCAAATTGGTCGAAGTGGGGGAGGGAGTTGCTGATGATGGCGCTGGGGAGAGAAGGGCTGCTTCGCGCAATCCCCTGCGGAATGCGATGAGCATGGAGGTGCCGTCGCCCAGCGCGGCGCGCATGACTGCAATGGCGCGGATGTCCTGTTCAGACTCCGCCACCGGGTAATAGGCAATACGGGCGTCCGGGTCGGCGGCGAAACGCTCTACCGCCGTGCGGCAGACTGGGCAACTGGGAGAAAAAAACAATTGAATGTCCGCGTGTTCCGGTGTGCTGATGGCCCACGTTCCCATACTTTCATTAGCGGCGAGAAACAGGTTGGGCAGAAACGCGAAGCTCCAGAGCAGTAAGAGCACCGGGCGCTGTGGGGAGGGGGAGCGCCCGCTGGGACGTAGCGAGAAGAAAAGGAGAGCGATAAATAGGGCGATGCCCAGACAAGGCACGCACGGAGCTGAAAAGGCCATGAAGAGCAGGAGTGCCGTATCCACGAGGAGTGCAGCCCCCGTCAGCAGAAACGCGATTTTTTGTCTGCCCAGCACGCAGAGAAGGGCGGTGGAGCAGAAAAAGGCAAGGCCGCCCCACCATAACGAGTATCCATATACTGTAAATTCCTTGAACAGGGAGCAGCCGGTGGTAATGCAGAGGGACTCCGCCTTGCCTAAGGCATTGACCAGAGAATAGACCGCTCCAAGGAGAGAAATCGCTAGAGCGCTCCATATCGGGCCGGTACGGCGAGATGTTTCGAACATGAGGAACTCGGAGGAGGACGCCCGGCGATTCGGAGCGTTCCGGGTTGCTCTCCCGCAAGGCCCATGGGCATGACCGGGAGAAAATTGGTGAAAAGGTGGTATTGGGGAGTACTGTACTGTGTATCCTTTTGAGGGTAAAGAGGGGCATATTCCCTTCTTGGACGCAATCATGATGCACAGTGTGTTTTCTGACAACGGTTCCATACAGTACTCCGTGGTCACAAGTTCCAAAGCGCAGCGCGTCGTCATTAGAGTCGATGTGCGTAAAGGCGTTGTCGTGGTCATCCCGGACGGATTTGATTCGGACAGGGTTCCCGGCATCGTTGAAGCCCGCAGGGCATGGATTGGCAAGGTGGTGGCACGGCTTACTCCTCGTATGGAGCAGATAGCTGCGGAGCCTGATTTGCCGGAAAGCCTTCATCTGCGGGCGGTAGGCAGGGTTGTGAGACTTACCTACCATGCGTCAGCTAGGCCGTTTTCAGTGCGGAGCGCATCCGGCTTTCCGGCGCTTTCGGCAGCAGACAGCGAGGAACTTGGATTTTTCGGCAGATACGATGCGGACCGAGTCCGCACGTATCTCAGGCAATGGTTGGTACGACAGGCGAAGGCGCATTTGCCGAAGCTGCTTACCGATCTAGCCGGGGAACATGGGGTGGTTGTCAGATCGGTGCAGATTCGTTTGCAGAAAAGCCGGTGGGGCAGTTGCTCGGCGCGACGAGGCATCAATCTGAATGCCCGCCTCATGTTCCTGCCTGATCCGCTTGTCCGCTATGTGTGTCTTCACGAACTGGCACACTGTGCGCATCTGAATCATTCTCCTGCATTTTGGGAGCATTTGGAGTATCTTCTCCCGGGGGCGGGAGCGCAGGACGCAGCATTGCGACAGGCATGGCAATATACCCCGCAGTGGTCTTACGCGTAGGGACGTCGTAAACTTTCCAGTATATATTGATAGCCCCGCTGCCGTTATCGGAGAACACGGAATGACCCCGGAGTATAGTGCGCCAGTTTCTAAAATTTTCCAAAAGACTCGCCGGACCTTTCGTCTTACGGTGCCTCTGCGATATTGGCTGCTCTGTGTGAGTGCGGCGGTCCTCTTACTGGTTGTGTGGGCAGGGCACCGTGTGGAAGCGGAAAGAGCGCGTGCCGCCTACGTTCTGGTCCCGTATGAGGGACGCTCCGCTGACGCCGCTTTGCTGGGCCTCATTGCGGAGGTGGGCGATGCGATGTGGAAGGCACCCCGTGCGGCGGTGCGCCGGGAACTGTACGGGGGGCTGCGCCATTATCTGGCACACACTCCGCCAGCGGGGTTTGTCGCCGTGCGGGAGCGAATGAGTCGCGCCCTCTCCGTATTATGGCGCATGGTAGAGCAACCGGAGGATCCGCAAAGCCGGACGGCATGGGAAGAAGCGCGAAGTTCGCTTCTTTTTTTGCAACGGGCGCTGGAGGTTTCCCGTTTGGTCGAAGTGCCTTCTCAGACCTCGGATTCCGGGTGGCCGTGGGCCTACACGTTGCCCTCTTTGCTCCTGCCAGCGTTTTTTGTTTTCCTTTTTTATTACGTCCGGCCCTCGCGGCGAAACACCCCGTCCGGGGGGGGAACGCTGTCTCCCGCAGACGTTGCGCCGTGGGTGCGCGATACGGAGGAGGGAGAGACGGTACCGCCTGCCACCTCCCAGACCCCGTCCATTCCCTTTTTCCCGAACCGGAGTGACGCGTTGCCTAGAGGGGGCGTTGAACCGGGAATCGTAACCATCCTGCGGGGTAAGCGCATTCTGCTGGTAGAAGACGGCGATCTTACTGCCGCCGCGGCGGAATGGGGATTGCGGAAAGCCGAAGCCCATGTGTTGCGGGTGGCATCCGGCGAGGAGGCGGTGGCTGTCGGGCCACGGTATGGTTTTGATATTGCCTTGGTGGACGTGAACTTGCCGGGAATGAACGGGTATGAAACCGGGGCGCAGTTGGTACACATTGGGAAGGATAGGGCAGTTGTGGTGCTCGCGTTTACCGCTGATGGAACGTCCGATGTTGTGTCGGCCTGCCGTCAGGTTGGAATGGCGGGAGTGCTCCATAAGCCGTTGTCACTAGCCGCGTTGGGGCGCGCGGTGGCTGATGCTCCGCAGAAATTGCGGAAGGCGGAAAACGAAGAGGTGGGACACCTCATTTTGCCGTCCCCGCAGGACATGGCGGAGAACTGTCCCGGTGTTACAGGCGAGGATGTCGCTAATAATAATGATATGGCAGCGCTGCCGGTGCTCAATAGCGCCCATGCCATGGAAATCATGGCGTTGTCAGATGTCGAGTATAGTGCGATTCTTGAGACGGTGCTGGATTCCCTGTGGGAATACCGGGAGGCACTGCAACGTGCGTACGGGAACCATGCCTATGGGGAGCTGGCGGACGTGGCCCACCGGTTGCGTGGAGAGTTCGCCAATGTGGGGGCAAGCCGGGTGGCAAGCTGTGTCGCGCGGCTGGAAACGGCATGCCGCAGCGCTGCCACACTACAGTCTTCCGACGAGCAGCAGCCTGTTTCTCAGAATACTGCTGACGAGGTACGGGCTTTGCTGGAAGCGCTGTATGATGCCATGTGTGAGGTTTATCAGGCCGGGGCAGTCCGGCTCGCGAAAGATTCCGGCAGACGATGCGGGGAAAGGGAATTGTAGGATTGAAATGTCGCACTGTACCGTGCGATAACCTTCCAATCACCCGCCGAACGCGCCGTTTTCGCTGGCAGGGAAGAAAAAAGGGGAGACGCCGGAGCGCCTCCCCTTGGAGTTCCTTGAGAGTGAGATTACATGGCGGCGCCGGAAGCGGCACCCTGCATTTTCACTTCTACCTTCTCGGTTAGGCCTTCGTAGTATGCGCGCAGAATGTCGAGCACTTCGTCGCGCCCAAAGTGAGGCACAATTTCAGCGCCTTCAGACAGAGCCTTGCGCAGCTTGGTGCCGGAGAGGATGACGCGATCTTCCTTGGAGTGCGGGCAGGTGCGCAGGGAAGCCATGCCGTCGCACTTGTAGCAGTAGAAGGTCCAGTCAATCTTCATGGGCTTGCAGAGCAGAGCCTTGCCGGGATCGGCGGGATGGGGAATCTTGTTGAAGATGGTCTGTGCTTCGAACAGGCCGTAGAAGTCGCCCACACCGGCGTGGTCGCGACCGATGAGCATGTTGTTCACGCCGTAGTTCTGGCGGAAGGTGGCATGCAGCAGGCCTTCACGGGGACCGGCGTAACGCATGTCGAGCGGGTAGCCAGCCTGAATCACGTTTTCTTTCACGAAGTAGTGTTCCACCAGGCAGTCAATGGCCTTTACGCGAACATCTGCGGGGATGTCGCCGGGCTTCAAGTTGCCGATGAGGGAGTGGATGAGCACGCCGTCGCAGACTTCAATGGCAATCTTAGCGAGGAATTCGTGCGAACGGTGCATGGGGTTACGCAACTGCAGAGCAGCTACGTTGGCCCAGCCTCGTTCTTCAAACATGGCGCGTACTTCAGCGGGACGCAGGTAAACACCCTTGTATGCGGTGGGGTATTCGCCTTCGGAAAGAACCTTCACGGGACCGGCAAGGTTCACTTCCTTCTGGGCCATAACCATCTTCACGCCGGGGTGATCTTCCAGAGCGACCTTCCAGAACTTGTCGTCAGCGGAATCTTCGCCTTCGCCCTTGAAGACTTTTTCGCATTCCCACTTCTTGTCGGCCTCGGACATAGCGTACTTTTCCGTGACCTTCATGGTTGCGAACACTTCGCCCTTGCGGACCAGTGCGATTTCTTCGCCTTCCTTAACGCCGTCGGCAAAAGCCTTGTCGGCATCCAGAGTCACCGGCACAGGCCAGAAGGTGCCGTCAGCCATGGTGAAGTTTTCGCAAACGCCCTTCCAGTCGGCCTTGGTCATGAAACCGTTCAGCGGGGAAAACCCGCCGATGCCCATCATGATGAGGTCGCCCTTGGCGCGGGGGGTGATTTCGAGCTGCTTAAGACCAGCGGCCTTCTTCAGTTCCGCTTCACGAGCAGCGCCTTCCAGCAGACAACATACAAGACCCTTACCACCATGCGGGGGGACCAGTTTAGACATACTTCCTTCCTCCGAATAAGATGAGTTTTTTCCTAAGGGACTGAGCACGCGACTAACTGTACCCGAATCCGTAAAATGCCGAACGGAAAATCTCTGCGTGCTGAGAATATGTGGAAAATGTCCGGGAAGAAAAATTCCACACGCTTCACGACTCAGCCCGTGATTAGGTCTTGTGAAAAAATAGACAAAAAGTCAAGTGCAAATGCTGGCAAAAAAAATACCAGTAATTTTGGCGGTATTCTTCGTTTATCGAAAAAGCGAAGTGCGACAGGGCCGAAGCCCGCTTGCAGCGCGGGAAACGCCGCTGGTTCCCCATGCGGGAAGTAGAGTGGGCTGTCTACCGGCATAGTAGAGAAAACGGGAAAATCTCGCATGTGATAAATAGCGCAAGTAGTGTGTCAACGATGACGCTTGTGCGACGGATACAAGGAAAAACGCGGAAAAAGAAAAAATGTCTTGAAGAGATCTGGGAAAAACCGTATGTAGCCCTGTTCTTATTTCACGGGTCAGATTTACGATGCCAAGCGGGCTGCTGGGCTGCATCGTTCGTCCCCGTTTGGGTTGGCGCAGGCGCGCGAGGTCTTCCCGGAATATGCTGACCGGGAGGGGCGGGCGTCGTGTACGCTGTTGCTTGACATGGTGTCAGCCGTGGCGTATTGCCGTGCGTCCTATTCTGAACGAAAGATTGACAAGTTCCTACGGAGGAAAAATGCCCACTATTAACCAGCTCATCCGCAAAGAGCGCAAAGTTGTCGCCAAGCGGAAGAAGACCCCCGCGCTGCAGGCATGTCCGCAGCGTCGCGGTGTGTGCACCCGTGTGTATACCACCACCCCTAAGAAGCCGAACTCGGCTCTGCGTAAGGTCGCCCGTGTGCGCCTCACCAACGGCATGGAAGTAACCGCCTACATCCCCGGCGAAGGCCACAACCTGCAAGAGCACTCTGTGGTTATGATTCGCGGCGGCCGTGTGAAAGACTTGCCCGGTGTTCGCTACCATATCGTTCGTGGTACGCTTGACACCTCTGGTGTCAGCGATCGTCGTCAGGGACGTTCCAAGTACGGTGCCAAGCGGCCCAAGTAGAGATTGGAGTAACTTACTATGCCTCGTAAAGGTCCTATCCCCAAGCGTGAGATTTTGCCTGATCCGGTGTACGGCAGCCGTTTGGCCGCCCGCTTCGTCAACCGTCTTATGTATGACGGCAAGAAGGGCACCGCTGAAAAAATATTTTACAAGTCTCTGGAAGTGCTGGCCGAAAAAACCGGCGAAGACGCTATCCGCGCCTTTGAACGCGCTGTGGAGAACGTGAAGCCCCATCTGGAAGTAAAGTCCCGTCGCGTGGGCGGCGCCACCTATCAGGTGCCGCTGGAAGTGCGACCCGACCGTCAGGTTTCGCTGTCCATCCGCTGGCTGATCACATATGCCCGTAGCCGTGGCGAACAGGGTATGGTCGGGCGTCTTTCCGCAGAACTGCTGGATGCCTACAACAACCGCGGCGGTGCCGTGAAGAAGAAAGAAGACACCCACCGTATGGCCGAAGCCAATAAGGCTTTCGCTCATTACCGCTGGTAGTGCTGGAGGCGAAGCGTGTCTAGAAAAGTAGCCATTCCCATGCAGAGGAACATCGGCATCATGGCCCACATTGATGCCGGTAAGACCACGACCACCGAACGTATCCTGTACTACACGGGCGTTTCCCATAAGCTGGGCGAAACGCACGACGGTCAGGCTACCATGGACTGGATGGAGCAGGAACAGGAACGCGGCATCACAATTACGTCTGCCGCCACCACCTGCTACTGGAAAGATTACCGTATTAACATTATCGACACGCCCGGTCACGTGGACTTCACTATGGAAGTGGAACGTTCCCTGCGCGTGCTCGACGGTGCCGTCTGCGTGTTCGACGCCGTTGCCGGTGTTGAACCTCAGTCCGAAACCGTGTGGCGTCAGGCCGACCGGTATGGTGTTCCCCGCATCTGCTTCGTGAACAAGATGGACCGTATTGGTTCCAACTACTGGCGTTGCGTGCAGATGATTCACGACCGTCTGGGCGCTAAGCCCATCGCGTTGCAGCTGCCCATCGGTGCTGAAGATCATTACGAAGGCATCGTTGACCTGATTGAAGGACACGCGATTTATTACAACAAGGCCTCTAAGGGGGCCGAGTTTGAGATTCGCCCCGTTCCCGCTGACATGCAGGACCTGTATGACGAAAAGCATCAGGAAATGATGGAAGCGGTGGCGGAAGAAGACGAAGCGCTTCTTGAAAAATACCTCGGCGGCGAAGAGCTGACCGTGGCCGAAATCAAGAACGCCGTGCGTCTTGCCACTATCCGCCGGAGCATTGTTCCGGTGCTGTGCGGTTCCGCTTTCCGCAACATGGGTGTGCAGCCTCTGCTGGACGCCGTTGTGGAATTCCTGCCCAGCCCCGTGGACATTCCTGCCATGATCGGGACCAACCCTGATAAGGAAGAAGTGACCTACGAATGCCCTTGCGACGACAGCGAACCGCTCGCCGCTCTGGTCTTCAAGCTCATGTCTGACCCCTACATCGGGCACCTTTCGTTCGTGCGCATTTATTCCGGGTTCATCGAATCCGGCATGACTATCCTGAATGCCAACACCGGCAAGAAGGAACGCGTGGGCCGTCTGCTGAAGATGCACGCCAACAAGCGTGAGGAAATCAAGTGGGCTGGCGCTGGCGACATCGTGGCTGTCGTGGGCATGAAGAACGTGTCCACCGGCGACACCGCTTGTGCGGTTGACCGCCCGGTGCTGCTGGAATCCCTCGACATTCCAGAGCCGGTTATCGAAGTGGCTATCGAGCCGAAAACGAAGGCTGACCGTGACGCTCTTTCCGCAGCGCTGGCAAAGCTGGCCAAGGAAGACCCGTCCTTCCGCGTGAAGGGCGACGACGAAACGGGCCAGACCCTCATCGCCGGCATGGGCGAACTGCACTTGGAAATCATCGTTGACCGCCTCACCCGCGAGTTCAGCGTGAACGCCAACGTGGGTAAGCCGCAGGTTGCCTATCGTGAAACCATCACCAAGTCTGCCAAAGAAGACCACAAGTATGCTAAGCAGTCCGGTGGTCGCGGGCAGTACGGTCACGTTGTCATTGAAGTGGAACCGAACCCCGAAAAGGGCTACGAGTTCGTCAACGCTATCTCTGGCGGCGTAATTCCCAAGGAATACATTCCCGCAGTGGACAAGGGCATGCAAGACGCGCTGAAGAGCGGTGTCGCCGCAGGCTTCCCCACCGTGGACGTGAAGGTTGCCTTGGTCTTCGGTTCCTATCATGATGTGGACTCCTCTGAACAGGCGTTCTACATTGCAGGCTCCATGGCTATCAAGGAAGCGCTGCGTAAAGCGTCTCCTCAGATTCTGGAACCCATTATGTCTGTGGAAGTCGTCACCCCTGACGAATACCTCGGTGACGTGATGGGCGACCTGAACGGTCGTCGTGGACGTGTGCAAGGGATGGAAGGCCGCGCAGGTGCGCAGGTGGTGGATTGTATGGTGCCGCTGAGCGAAATGTTCGGCTACGCAACTGACCTGCGTTCCAAGACGCAGGGCCGTGCTACCTTCACCATGCAGTTTGACCACTACGAACCCGTTCCCGCCTCCATTGCCGAAGGCATTAAGGCAAAGAACGCCTAGTTGCGGTCCTATGCTGATTCTAACCCCGGCCTTTCTATAAGGGCCGGGGTTTTTTATGCAAAAAAAAGTTTTAAAGAAAAGTCCGTTCCCGCTTGACGGCAGGGTGGGGCGCGTGTATAACCCGGCTTCACTTGGCGCGGTTCTCCTAGTTGAGACGCTGTGTGTCAGGTGAAAACTCCCTCTCACCCTGGGGGGATTAAAGAACAGGTTGAGCCTGTTCTGCTGTTGTTTGACATTTGCAGGCGTTGCTAAATGCTGCATGAATGTCGTGCTGTTCCAGCCTCACCGGCTGTAAAGTGCACATACAACTGTAAGGATGCTTCGGCATCTGCATTTAGGAAACCTGTTGGACCACCTGTCCGGGACATTCCCGGAGCCAGGCTGGCGACAACGTGGGCGTTCTTCGTGAAAGCGGAGAGAAGATAATAGATGTTGCCGGGCTGGATGGTCCGAATCCTCCTTTTCTCTTCTCCTCCCCCTATCTCATAAAGAACGCATGATTTCGCAAGCGAAGTCGTGGCCACCCTCGTTTTTCGCTGGACTGTACGGCAGGCAAAGCCGAGGCGCGTGAGACCGTTACTCACGAATGCCGGTCCGGCGAGCAGCCATCGTTTGTGAGGAATTTACTGCCTATCGCCTGAAAGGCAGGGTGCGTTCCCCCTCACGGAGCGCCCAGAGGCAAGGGTACTGTTTCCCGAATCATGGAGTAATAAACTATGACGACTGTTAGCAGTGATCGTATCAGGATCAAGCTGAAAGCTTACGATTACCGCATCCTGGATAAGGCTGTGGCTGAAATCGTAGATACGGCGCGCAACACGGGCGCTGGGGTGGCGGGTCCAATTCCGCTCCCCACCAACATCCACAAGTTCACGGTCAACCGTTCCGTCCACGTCGACAAAAAGTCGCGTGAACAGTTCGAAATGCGCATTCACAAGCGGCTCATGGATATCCTTGAGCCTACCCAGCAGACCGTGGATGCACTTGGTAAGCTGAGTCTGCCCGCTGGCGTGGACGTAGAAATCAAACTCTAGCGAGAGGTAGTCATGGCTGAGAAATTGGGAATCTTGGGCCGCAAGTTGGGCATGACGCGCATCTTCGGTAATGACGGTTCGGCGATTGCCTGTACTGTCATCGAAGCTGGCCCCTGCCCGGTCATCCAAGTCAAGGATGCGGCCTCTGATGGATATAACGCCGTGCAGATTGCCTTTGGCGTAGCCAAAGAAAAGCACGTTTCCAAGCCTATGCGCGGCCACTTTACTAAGGCTGGCACGGGCCTTTACCGCAATACCCGGGAAATCCGTCTCGAAAACGCTCCTGAAATGGAAGTGGGCCACGAAGTCACCGTGGACATCTTCGCCATTGGCGATGCGGTGCGTGTGACGGGCACTTCCATTGGTAAGGGCTTCCAGGGCGTTATGAAGCGCTGGAACTTCGGCGGCATGCCTGCAAGCCACGGTCACGAAAAGGTACACCGTTCCCCCGGTTCCATCGGTAACAATACCGAGCCCGGCAAGATCATCAAGGGTAAGAAGATGGCTGGCCATATGGGTAACGAACGTACGACCGTCATCAACCTCGAAGTCGTCGCTGTGCGCGCCGATGAAAACCTGGTCCTGATCAAGGGCGCCATTCCCGGCCCCAAGAATGGTCTGGTCATGGTTCGCAAGCAGTAAAGGGGTACTACAGTGGCTGTTGTAAAAGTATACGATCAGAACAAAGCAGAAGCTGGCGATATCACGCTGGCCCCTGAAGTGTTCGAGGTCGAGGTGAAGCCGGAAATTCTGAACCTCGTTGTACGCGCTCAGCGCGCTGCCATGCGCGCCGGTACCCATGCCGTTAAGGGCCGTTCCGATGTGAGCGGTGGTGGTGCCAAGCCGTGGCGTCAGAAGGGTACTGGTCGTGCCCGTTCCGGTTCCTCGCGTTCCCCCATTTGGCGTGGCGGTGCCATCGTATTTGGTCCCCAGCCCCGCGATTACGGTTTCAAGGTGAACAAGAAAGTGCGCCGTCTTGCCATGCGCATGGCCCTTTCTTCCCGTCTTGCCGCTGAATCGTTGCTGGTGGTCAAGGGCATCGAACTGCCCGAAGTAAAGACCAAGCTGATGGCCGACGTGGTGAGCAAGCTGGGTCTTGCCAAGGCGCTCATCATCGCCAACGGCGCCGATGAGAAGCTTGTCCTGTCTGCTCGTAACCTGCCCGGTATTACGGTGCAGAACGTAGAGCAGCTGAACGTGTACGACGTGCTCCGTCACAAGCAGCTGGTGCTGCTGGAAGGTGCCGTGGAATCCGTTCAGGAACGGCTGAAGTAAAGGTGGCCGATATGAACTATACACAGATACTCATCAAGCCTCTGATCTCCGAAAAGGCAACCTTCATCAAGGAAGCTGCTCAGCAGATTACCTTCTTTGTTGATCCGCGCGCCAATAAAATCGAAGTCAGCCGGGCTGTTGAAGAAGCCTACAATGTGAAGGTCGCTGGTGTGAACATTGTCAGACACAAGCCGCAGGCTCGTGTTCGTCAGGGACGCACCGTTGGCCAAGTTTCCGGGTACAAGAAGGCCTACGTGACCCTCGCACCCGGAGAAAAAATCGAATTCTTCGAGGGAGTGTAAGCAATGGCAGTTCGCAAGCTTAAGCCTACTTCTCCGGGGCGTCGTTTCCAAGTCGTCTCCGACTTTGCGGAAGTAACGCGCAGCACCCCCGAGAAGTCGCTGACCGTAGGGCTGACCAGTAAGTCTGGCCGTAACAATAATGGTCGCGTTACCATGCGTCGTCGTGGCGGCGGGCACAAGCGCCTGTACCGTATCATCGACTTCAAGCGCGACAAGTTCGGCATTCCGGCTACCGTGGCCCACATTGAATATGATCCCAACCGCACCGCGCGTATTGCCCTGTTGCACTACGCAGACGGTGAAAAGCGCTATATCCTTGCTCCGCTGGGTGTCCAGCAGGGTGACAGGGTGGAGGCTGGCGAATCCGTGGATATCAAGCCCGGCAATGCGTTGCCCATGGCAAAGATTCCCGTGGGTACCATCCTTCATAACATTGAACTCGCACCCGGTAAGGGTGGTCAGTTCTGCCGCGCTGCTGGCTCGTATGCTCAGCTTATCGCCAAGGAAGGCAAATACGCCCTGCTGCGTATGCCCTCCGGTGAAGTGCGCAAGGTTCTGCTTACCTGCGTGGCCACGATTGGTCAGGTGGGCAACGTGAACCATGAAAACTTGTCGCTGGGCAAGGCCGGTCGTAACCGTTGGCTCGGTCGCCGTCCTAAGGTTCGTGGCGTTGCCATGAACCCGGTTGACCACCCACTTGGTGGTGGTGAAGGCCGCAGTTCTGGTGGTCGTCATCCGGTCACCCCCTGGGGTATTCCCACTAAGGGCTACAAGACCCGCAATAGGAAGAAGGCCTCTTCCAAGCTCATCGTCAAGCGTCGCGGCCAGAAGTAGGAGTAGAATATGCCAAGGTCTCTTAAAAAAGGTCCTTTCGTTGACGACCATCTGATGAAGAAGGTCGAGAAGGCTCAGGAATCCGGCGACCGCCGCGTCATTAAGACATGGTCCCGCCGTTCCACCATCTTGCCTGAGATGGTGGGCCTTACCTTCGCAGTGCATAATGGCAAGAAGTTCATCCCTGTTTTCGTGACTGAAAACATGGTAGGCCACAAGGTGGGTGAATTTGCTCCCACCCGTACCTACTACGGCCATGCCGCCGACAAGAAGAGCAAGGCCAAGCGATAGGCAGGTGATACGTATGCAAGCCCAAGCTACTGCAAAGTTTATCCGCGTTTCTCCGCGCAAGACCCGTTTGGTTGCCCGCAACGTAAACGGTTTGCCCGTGGAAGATGCGCTGAATATCCTGAAGTTTACCCCGCAGAAGGCTGCCGGAGTCATCTACAAGGTGCTCCATTCAGCCGTTGCTAATGCCGAGCAGATGCCCGGTGTTGATGTGGATGCGATGGTGGTGAAGCAGGTTATCGTGAACGAAGGTCCTACCTGGAAACGTTTTCTTCCTCGTGCGCAAGGCCGTGCGACCAGCGTGAAGAAACGTACCAGCCACATCACTGTAATTCTGGAAGAAAGTTAGGATACAGTTATGGGTCAAAAAGTACATCCGTACGGGTTCCGACTCGGGTACAACAAGACGTGGAAGTCCCGCTGGTACAGCAAAAAGGAATACCCGGCCTTCGTTTACGAAGACGACAAGATTCGCAAGTATGTGAAGAAGGCCCTGTACCATGCTGGCATTGCTAGCATTGAACTGGAACGTGCGGGGGGCAAGGTTCGCCTTATCCTCTCCACGGCCCGCCCCGGCATCGTTATTGGTCGCAAGGGTGTGGAAATTGAAAAACTGCGTGCGGATTTGCGCCACAAGTTTGGTCGCGAGTTCTCCATTGAAGTGAACGAAATTCGCCGCCCCGAAACCGACGCCCAGCTGGTGGCCGAAAGCATCGCCCAGCAGTTGGAACGCCGTGTAGCCTTCCGCCGCGCTATGAAGCGTACCGTGTCTATGGCACGTAAGTTCGGCGCTGAAGGCATCAAGGTAGGATGCGGCGGCCGCTTGGCTGGTGCTGAAATCGCTCGTAGCGAATGGTATCGCGAAGGCCGTGTGCCGCTTCAGACCCTGCGCGCCGACATCGATTACGGCTTTGCCGAAGCCTCTACTACCTACGGCATCATCGGCGTCAAGGTTTGGATTTACAAAGGTGAAATCCTTGACAGTGAGGTAGTGCAGTAATGCTGATGCCCAAAAGATCCAAATTCCGTAAGCATCAGACTGGCCGTCTGAAGGGCAAAGCCCTGCGCGGCAACAGTGTTGCTTTCGGTGATGTGGGCCTGAAGGCTCTGGAGCATGGCAAGCTCTCCAACCAGCAGATTGAAGCTGCGCGTATTGCCATGATCCGTCACATCAAGCGTGGCGGTAAGGTTTGGATCCGCATCTTCCCCGACCGGGTGAAGACCAGCAAGCCTCTGGAAGTTCGTCAGGGTAAAGGTAAGGGTGCTCCTTGCGGGTGGTTTGCCCCGGTGAAGCCCGGCCGTGTCCTGTATGAAATCAAGGGCGTGGATCTTGAACTTGCCAAAGAGGCGCTTTCCCGCGCCGCTTACAAGCTCCCCATCAAGACCGCTATTGTAGTCAAGGAGGGGATATAACATGAAGGCAACAGAACTGAGAAAGCTGAGCGCTGAAGAACTGAAGACGAAGCTTGATGAAAACCGCAAGGACTTGTTTGACCTGCGTTTCAAGCATGCTACCGCTCAGTTGCAGAAAACCGCCAGCCTCCCGGAAACGAAGCGCAACATTGCGCGCATACTGACCATTCTGAAGGAAAAGGGAGCGTAGTATGTCCGAAGCTATTGAAAGGCAAAACGGCAGAACGCTCGTCGGCACTGTAGTGAGCGACAAGAACGATAAGACCATTGTCGTTCGAGTCGAAACTCTGGTCAAACACCCCCTGCTGAAGAAGTACATTCGCCGCAGGAAAAAATTCACCGCGCACGATCCTAGCAATGAGTGCGGCATGGGTGATAAGGTGAAGATTGTGGAGTTTCGTCCGCTGAGCCGCAACAAGCGCTGGCATCTGGTATCCATATTGGAAAAAGCCGTTTAGGGGTTAACGATGATCCAGGTAGAATCTACTCTTGAAGTAGCCGACAATTCCGGTGCCAAGAAGGTTGCCTGCATCAAGGTGCTTGGCGGTTCACACCGCCGTTATGCATCGGTGGGCGATATCATCGTTGTCTCCGTGAAAGAGGCTATTCCGCATGCAAAGGTAAAGAAAGGGGACGTGATGAAGGCCGTTATCGTGCGCACGAAGAAAGAACTTCGCCGCGCAGACGGTTCGTACATCAAGTTCGACACGAACGCCGCTGTGGTGCTTTCTAAGCAGGGCGAACCTGTCGGCACGCGTATCTTCGGTCCCGTGGCCCGCGAACTGCGTGGCAAGGGCTTCATGAAGATCGTTTCCCTCGCACCTGAGGTTCTGTAGGAGATGGCCGTGAAACAGTATCGTATCCATAAAGACGACAAAGTAATGGTTGTCTCCGGAAAGGATAAGGGCAAGGTCGGCAAAGTGCTGAAGATCCTGCGTAAGAAGGATCGCGTGCTTGTCGAGCAGGTAAATATGGTAAAGCGCCACACCAAGGCGAACCCTTACCAGCAGCAGCCCGGCGGCATTGTCGAAAAGGAAATGCCCGTTCACGTTTCTAACGTGATGGTCATGTGTGACGCTTGCGCCAACCCCACCAAGGTTGGGTATCGTTACACCGAGGACGGCAAGAAAGTCCGCTTCTGCAAGAAGTGCAACGAAATCATTGGGTAGGGTGAAAGACGATGAACCGTCTGCAAAAGATCTATAATGAAACTGTGGTGCCGGCCCTGCAACAGGAGTTCCAATACAAGTGCTCCATGCAGGTTCCCGGGCTGGAAAAGATCTCCCTGAACATCGGCCTTGGCGAAGCGAGCACCAACAACAAGCTTCTTGAAGAAGCTGTGAAGGAACTCTCCGTCATTGCCGGGCAGAAGGCCGTAGTCACCCGTGCCAAGAAGTCCATCGCCGCGTTCAAGCTGCGTGAAGGCATGCCCATCGGCTGCCGCGTCACGCTTCGTAAGGACATGATGTGGGACTTTCTTGACAAGCTGGTAAACTTCGCGCTGCCCCGAGTCCGCGACTTCCGCGGGATCCCGGATCGTGGCTTTGATGGCCGGGGAAACTTCACCCTGGGTATCAAGGAGCACACCATCTTCCCCGAACTCGAAGTGGACCGTGTGGACAACCCGAAGGGTATGAATATTACCATCGTAACCACAGCGACCACTGACAAAGAAGGCAAGTTCCTGCTGGACCAGCTGGGCATGCCCTTCAAGAAGTAAGGAGAAACAGCCGTGTCCCGTACGTCGCTTGAAGTAAAAGCACAGCGCAAGCCTAAGTTCAGTGCTCGTGCATACAACCGTTGTCCCATTTGTGGGCGTCCTCGCGCATACATGCGTAAGTTCGGCATCTGCCGTATCTGCTTCCGCAACATGTCTCTGCGCGGTGAACTGCCCGGTGTTCGCAAGTCGAGCTGGTAAAGTCACAAGGAGAACTACATGCTGACTGATCCTATTGCAGATATGCTCACGCGTATCCGCAACGCACACTTGGCCCTGCATCAGGAAGTGAGTGTGCCGCGCTCGAAGATGAAGGAAGCCATTGCCCTCATCCTCAAGGCAGAAGGTTACGTGAACGATTATTCGGTGACCGACCGTGAGATCAACATTGCCCTCAAGTATCATCAGGGCAAGGCCGTTATTTCCGGCCTGAAAAAGATCTCTAAGCCCGGTCGTCGCGTTTACGTCGGTGCCCAGGACATTCCCAAGGTTCAGAACGGCCTTGGAATCTGCATCCTGTCCACCTCCCGTGGTTTGCTCGAAGGTGGCGCCGCTAAAGACGCCAATGCCGGCGGCGAACTTCTTTGTGAAATCTGGTAGCAGGTGCAGTCATGTCTCGAATCGGAAAACAGCCTATCCCGATCCCTTCCGGTGTTGAAGTAAAGATCGGTAAGGACGTTGTTGAGGTAAAAGGGCCTAAGGGCAACCTTTCCACCCCTGTCGAAGCGTGCCTGAACTACGAACTGGCCGACGGCCATGTCGTGCTTACCCGCAGGAATGAATCCCGCGGGACAAGCGCTCAGCACGGGCTGCGCCGCACGCTTCTGTCTAACTGCATCGAAGGCGTTTCCAAAGGGTTTTCCAAAACTCTGGAAGTCATCGGTGTTGGTTTCAAAGTGGCAGTTAAGGGGAGCACCATTGAACTTGCTCTCGGTTTTTCCCACCCCGTGAACGTAGACGTTCCCAAAGGGTTGGAAGCTAAGGCCGAAGGCAACAAGCTGACTATCTCTGGTGCTGACAAGCAGCAGGTGGGCGAATTCGCCGCCAGCGTGCGTCGTCTGCGTCAGCCTGAGCCTTACAAGGGCAAGGGCATCAAGTATGACAATGAGCAGATCCGCCGCAAGGCCGGTAAATCTGCTGGTAAATAGGCAGGTATAGACAAATGAAGTCCAAGAACGATAAAAGGCTGCGCCGTAAGGTTCGCATCCGTAAAAAGGTCTCCGGTTCCGCGGAGCGTCCCCGTCTGGTTGTCTTCAGGTCTAACCTGCATATCTACGCCCAGATCGTGGATGACCATGTTGGCGCCACTCTTGCCGCCACCTCCACGCTGACCATCGGCAAGGCTGGAGAAACCTTGAAGGCAAACAAGGCCGGTGCCGCTGTTGTGGGTACCGAAATTGCCCGTCTTGCCAAGGAAAAGAACATCCAGAGCGTGGTGTTTGACCGTAACGGCTACATCTATCACGGCAGCATTAAGGCCATCGCCGACGCCGCCCGTGAAGCTGGCCTGGAATTCTAACAGGTAAGTAGGTATTGGCATGGAACAGAACGAACTCGGCTTGATTGAAAAGATTGTCTCTCTCAACCGCGTTGCCAAGGTTGTGAAAGGCGGCCGTCGTTTCAGCTTCAGCGCCCTTGTAGTCGTTGGGGATGGTAAGGGTTCCGTCGGTTTCGGACTGGGCAAGGCTCAGGAAGTGCCGGAAGCCCTTCGCAAGGCCACCGAGCGCGCGAAGAAGGACATGGTTGATATTCCCTTGGTGGACGGCACGCTGCCGTACGAAGTGCTTGGGGCATTCGGCGCAGGCCGTGTGATGCTCAAGCCCGCTTCCAAGGGTACCGGCATTATCGCTGGTGGTGCTGTTCGCGCCGTGATGGAAGCTGTTGGCGTGCATGATGTGCTGGCAAAGGCCATTGGCACCAACAACCCTCACAACGTACTGCGCGCCGCCATGGAAGGCCTGACCTCCCTGCGTAGCGCAGAGCACGTGAGCGAGCTGCGCGGCAAAAAGCTGGAAGCTCCAAGGAAGTAAGGATCCGACCATGATTAAGGTAAAGCTTATACACAGCCGGATCGGCACCACTCCCAAGCAGCGCAAGGTTCTTGACGCGCTGGGATTGCAGAAGATCCGTCAGGAAAAGCAGTTTGAGGACAATGCCGCCGTGCGCGGCAACATTGCCAAGGTTTCCCATCTGGTGGAGGTCACGGAGTAATGCAGCTTCACGAACTCTATCCCTTTGCTGAAGAACGCAAGGCTCGCAAGCGCGTGGGCCGCGGATCCGGCACAGGCCATGGCAAGACTTCAGGTAAGGGCCACAAAGGGCAGAACGCCCGTGCTGGTGGCGGTGTGCCTGCGGGTTTTGAAGGCGGCCAGATGCCCCTGCAACGCCGTTTGCCCAAGCGTGGCTTCTCCAACTATCCTTTCAAGAGCGGTTACGATGTAATCAATCTTGACCGTTTGGCTGAAGTGTTCGCCGACAAGGGCGAGGTGTCGCTGGAAGACATCTACGCGAGCGGTCTGGCATCCAACGGCGCTGCCGTGAAGGTGCTTGGTCGTGGCGAAATCACCGTGGCCCTGAAGGTGGAAGCACACAAGTTCAGTGCCTCCGCTGTTGAGAAAATCCAAAACGCCGGCGGCGAAGCCAAGGCGCTTGAAGGGTAGGTAACACGTGGCGCTCAGTGGTGTTGAGAATCTGGTAAGAACACCAGAACTGAAGAAGAAGTTGTTGTGGACGTTCCTGCTTCTCGCCTTTTACCGCGTTGGCATTCACGTGCCAGTGCCGGGGGTGGAAACCGCAGCTCTCGCCGACTTCTTCGCCAGCGTCCAAAACACCCTGTTTGGCATGTTTGATATGTTTTCCGGGGGCGGACTTCGTAATCTGTCGATTTTCGCCCTCGGAATCATGCCCTACATTTCCGCGTCCATCATTATTCAGCTGCTTCAGGTGGTTTCACCTGAGTTGAAGCGGATGGCTAAGGAAGAGGGCGCGGCCGGGCGTAAGAAAATTACGCAATGGACCCGGTATGCCACGGTGGCTATCACCATCGTGCAAGGGTTCGGCATTGCCGTGGGTCTGGAAAATATGACCAGCCCCACAGGTGCCCCGGTCGTGTTAAACGCCGGATGGGCTTTTCGTCTCATCACTATCCTCACGCTGACGGCCGGAACGGTGCTGATCATGTGGATCGGCGAACGTATTACCGAAAAGGGAATCGGCAACGGTATCTCGCTTATCATCTTCGCGGGTATTGTGGCCGGGTTGCCCGGTGCCATCATGAAGTCTTTCTCGCTCATCGGGGCGGGAGAGCTTTCTGTATTCACGGGCATTCTCTTGCTGGCTCTGATGGCCGTTGTGCTAGTCTTCATTGTATTTATGGAACGCGGGCAACGACGTATCCCCATCCACTATGCCAAGCGGCAGATGGGGAGAAAGATGTTTGGCGGACAGACCACACACTTGCCGTTGCGTATTAACACGGCAGGGGTTATTCCTCCCATCTTCGCGTCCAGCTTGTTGATGTTCCCTGCGACTATCGGTTCCTTTGCTCCGCAGTCGGAATTGTTGCAGACCATCACCGCATGGTTTTCGCCCTCGTCCATACTCTACAACGTGCTCTTTGTGGCGCTGGTAGTCTTCTTCTGCTTTTTCTACACGGCGATCATTTTTGATCCCAAAGACATTGCAGAAAACTTGAAGAACGCCGGAGGCTTTATCCCCGGGATTCGTCCCGGTGGTAAGACCAAGGAATATATAGACAAGGTGCTCAGTCGCATTACGCTGTGGGGCGCGCTCTACATCGCTGCGATCTGCGTTCTGCCGATGCTGCTCATCGCTAAGTTGAACGTTCCGTTCTATTTCGGCGGCACCAGTCTGCTCATTGTGGTGGGGGTAGCTATGGACTTCATGAACCAAGTCGAATCCCACATGATATCTCGCCAATACGAAGGACTGATGAGCAAGTCCAAAAGTAAGGCTAGGAAGTAGACGAGTGAAAAAGTTCCGTGGCATCTTCCTGAAGAATGACAAAGAGATTGGCCTCCTCCGGGAGGCCAATCGAATTGGCTCGACGATTCTTGACGTATTAGGCGAACACGTTCGTCCGGGCGTCAAGACGATGTTTTTTGAGGATTTGACGCAGAATTTGTGCAGACAGTTCGGCGTCCGTCCCGCGTTTCAGGGATATGGTGGTTTTCCCTTTGCACTGTGCTGCTCGGTAAACGAGGAAGTGGTGCATGGATTCCCATCGGATCGGGTGCTGAAAGAGGGCGACATTGTCAGTTTTGACTTTGGCGTCATCTATCAGGGCTTCTATGGTGACTCTGCGCGAACGTATCCCGTGGGCATGGTGACTGATGAGGCTGCACGCCTTATTGCTGTGACCCGTGAATCGTTAATGCTGGGCATACAGCAGGCAACATCCGGTAATTCACTGTACGACATTTCAAAAGCCGTACAGACCCATGTAGAGGCCAATGGCTTTGGCGTAGTGCGCCGGTTTGTAGGGCATGGTATCGGAACGCGGTTGCATGAACGGCCGGAGATTCCGAACTTTGTGCCGCCGGGACTTCCGGGGGTGCCACTGAAGCCGGGTATGGTGCTGGCCATTGAACCCATGGTGACCGCAGGAACGTACGATGTGGAAATTCTTTCTGACAACTGGACCGCTGTGACCAGAGACAGAAAGCTCTCCGCCCACTTCGAACACAGTGTGGTCATCACCCATAACGGCCCTGAGATTCTCAGTGTGTCCGAATAAATACCGTCAATACAATAAAATTGTGTTGACTGCTACCGGAATGGGATGGTACTGACCCCCGTTCTGGCAGTGTCCGCGCTGCCGGACATTGTTGTGTCAGAACGATCCCAGACTTATGGAGTCTATCATGAAAGTCAGGCCTTCTGTCAAAAAGATGTGCCCAAAGTGCAAGGTGATTCGGCGCAAGGGCATCCTTAGAGTCATTTGCGAAAACCCCCGGCACAAGCAGCGCCAGGGCTAAGCGAAGCAGGAGTAGATTGTGGCTCGAATTGCTGGTGTTGACCTCCCCAGAGGCAAGCGGGTGGATATCGCCCTGACCTATATCTTCGGCATTGGCCGTTACACTGCGCTCCAGATTCTCGACGCTACTGGCGTTGACTGGACCCGTAGCGCTGACGACCTGACCGCGGAAGAGGTCAACGAAATCCGCAAGGAAATTGAAACCAACCACAAGGTTGAAGGCGATCTTCGCCGCGAAATTTCCTCTAACATCAAGCGTCTGATGGACATTGGCTGCTACCGTGGCTTGCGCCACCGCCGTGGACTTCCCGTTCATGGTCAGCGTAGCAAGACCAATGCGCGTACCCGCAAGGGACCCCGTCGCGCTGTTGTCGGCAAGAAGAAGAAGTAAGTTCCGTTTCTGGATCTTCGGATCAGGCGTGGAATCTCTCCTGAGCCACAGGATACTAAAAAATTTCCTTGGCCCAGCGTTCACGGCTTAGTCAGACTAGGCTCGTACGAGGTTCCAACCCCGTCCATCAATCATTCAGTTGAGAGAGTATAGTTATGGCTAGACCCAAACGCACGGGCAAGAAGAAAGAAAAGAAGAATATTCCCGTAGGGATCGCCCATATCCAGGCTACCTTCAACAACACCATTATTACCTTTACCGACACGCGGGGTAACGCCGTGAGCTGGTCCTCAGCAGGCCAGAGCGGTTTTAAGGGCTCTCGTAAGTCCACCCCGTTTGCCGCACAAGTAGCTGCCGAAACCGCTGCCCGCAAGGCGCAGGAAAACGGTATGCGTACTGTCGGCATTTACGTCAAAGGACCCGGCTCCGGACGCGAAGCCGCCATGCGCGCTGTGAACGCCGCTGGCTTCAAGGTCGCGTTTATTCGTGACGTAACTCCCATCCCCCACAACGGCTGCCGCCCGCCCAAGCGTCGGCGCGTTTAGCAGGAGGATAGTGTCTTGGCTAAGTATAATGGTTCCAAGTGCCGCATTTGTCGGCGTGAAGGTTCTAAATTGTTCCTGAAGGGTGATCGTTGCTACACCGACAAGTGCGCGTTTGACCGCCGCCCCTATGCACCTGGTGCTGCGGGCCGCGCGCGCAAGAAGGTTACCGATTACGCATTGCAGCTTCGTGAAAAGCAGAAAGTGCGTCGTATGTACGGCGTGCTGGAAAAGCAGTTCCACGGCTATTTTGTTAAGGCCGACATGCAGAAGGGCGTAACAGGCTTCAACCTGCTTGCCATTCTGGAACGTCGTCTGGACAACGTCGTGTACCGTCTTGGCTTTGCCAATTCGCGTCAGCAGGCCCGCCAGATGATCCGTCACGGCGTGTTTACGCTGAACAACCACAAAGCTAACATTCCTTCGCAGCAAGTGAAGGTGGGCGATGTGATTGTGGTGAAGGAAAAGCACCGTAAGAATCCGGTGCTGGCCGACGCTCAGGACGTTATCGCACGTCGTGGCTGCCCGACCTGGCTGGAAGTGGACGGCGCCAACTTCTCCGGCACCGTTAAGGCTCTGCCTCAGCGCGAAGACATTCAGTTCCCCATCAACGAACAGCTGATTGTCGAGCTTTACTCCAAATAAGCGGGTATAAAGCATGCTCATCAAACAAGGCGACAGGACAATCAATACGCGGAACTGGTCCGAACTGGTCAAACCTGAAACCATCACCCGCTCTGGTGATGCCGACACCATGTATGGCAAGTTCGTTTGCGAACCGCTGGAACGTGGCTACGGCAACACCATTGGCAACGCGTTGCGCCGAGTGCTGCTTGCATCGCTTCAAGGCGCCGCTGTTGTCGCTGTGAAGATTTCCGGTGTCCAGCACGAATTCACTACCATCGAAGGCGTGCTCGAAGATGTGACCGATCTGATCCTGAACCTCAAGCAGGTCAGGTTCGCCATGGACACGGAAGAACCCCAGAAGCTGTCGTTTTCCGTGAACAGCAAGGGGCCTGTTACGGCTGGTGCCATTACTGGCAATCAGCACGTGATGGTGCTCAACCCGGAACTGCACCTCTTCACCCTCACCGAAGACAAGGAAATAACCTTTGAGCTTGAGGTGCGCATGGGGAAGGGATATGTCCCGGCCGACATGCACGAAGGGCTTGGCGACGAGATTGGGCTTATAGCCCTGGACGCCAGCTTCGCGCCGGTTCGCAAGGTTGCCTACACCGTTGAGCAGGCCCGCGTTGGGCAGATGACGAACTATGACAAGCTCATTCTTCAGGTATGGACCGATGGCTCCATTTCGCCTGAAGATGCCATAGCCTACAGCGCGAAGATCATTAAGGACCAGATTAGCGTTTTCATTAACTTCGATGAACGCATTTCTGAAGAAGAATCCAATTCTTCTTCCTCCGATAGCGGTGTGAATGAAAATCTCTTCAAGGGCATAGACGAACTGGAACTTTCCGTTCGCGCTACCAACTGCCTGAAGAGTGCCAACATCACGCTGGTGGGGGAACTGGTTCAGCGCTCCGAATCTGAAATGTTGAAGACCAAGAACTTCGGCCGTAAATCGCTGGATGAAATCCGTCGAGTGCTGACCGAGATGGGCCTGGACTTCGGCTTGCAGGTCGAAGGCTTTGAGAAGAAATACCAGGATTGGTTGAAGAGGAAGCAGCAAAATGAGGCATAGCAATTCCGGAAAGAAGTTGAGCAGGACTCCCGCTCATCGCAAGGCCCTGTTCCGTAACATGGCCAAGTCCCTGCTGACTCATTATAAGCTTCGCACCACGGAAGTGAAGGCAAAAAGCCTTCGCGGTGTTGTAGAACCCCTGATCACTCTGGCGCTCCGCAATGACTTGCATGCGCGCCGTCAGGCTTACAGTGTTCTTGGCAGCCACCAGTTGGTGCAGAAGCTCTTTGATGAAATTGGCCCGCTGTTCGCCGGTATTCCCGGCGGCTATACCCGCGTGCTGAAGCTGGGTGCTAACCGCCGTGGCGACAACGCTCCCATGGCTGTTATTGAACTGACCCGCAAGCCCGGTGAGGCTGCGGAAGCAGTGAAGGCCGCTCCAAAAATGGAGAAGGCTGAAGCTGTGAAAAAGGCTGTGGCCGCCGCTGAAGCTGCTGCTAAGGCAGACGTTGAAACGGCTACCCCCGCAGTTGAAGAAACGGAAAAAAAGGGCGAATAGCACTTCTTTTCCAGTGATCGTTCTGACCAACGAAGGCCGCTGCGCATTGCGTAGCGGCCTTTTTTGTTATTCCCAGACAGACAAGCATAGGGTGCATAGCCTGTAGTATATGGATGGCGGGAGCATGATAACGTACGGTATTTTTCGCACATTCTAAAAATGGAAGTAGCCCGCCAAGTCGGTTAGTTTTGGTCATGGTCAAACAACCGCCAAACCAACAAGGAAGGGCTACGAATGAAGGCTATCAAGGAGCGGGAAAAAAGGAAAGTTCCAGTTATTGAGGTTGATGAGCAACAATTACGGTCGCATGTGTCCGATGTTGTCCGCCAGAGCGTTGAGGAAACGTTGAATGGCCTGCTTGAAGCCGAGGCAGATGCCTTGTGCCAGGCCAGGCGTTATGAGCGTAACGCACAGCGAGCCAGTACCCGCGCTGGTCATTATGAGCGAGATTTGCAGACCAAGGCCGGAACGGTTCAACTCAAGGTTCCGAAGTTACGGCACGTACCGTTTGAAACCGCGATAATCGAACGCTACCGCCGTCGTGAAAGCTCTGTGGAAGAAGCGCTGGTAGAGATGTACCTGGCCGGGGTTTCGGTGCGCCGGGTGGAGGATATTACGGAGGCTCTGTGGGGCAGTCGTGTTAGTCCGAGCACCATAAGCGACTTGAATCAGAAGATTTTTGAGCGCGTTGAGGAATGGCGCAACCGACCGCTTGAGCGGGAGTATCCTTACGTTTTCGTGGACGGTATTTGGCTGAAACGCTCTTGGGCCGGTGAAGTGCAAAATGTATCAGTCCTCGTGGCTATCGGGGTGAGCACAAGTGGCTTTCGCGAGATTCTCGGTGTGGCAGAAGGCTCACGTGAAGATAGCGAAAGTTGGCGTAACTTTCTGCGGTATTTACGAGAACGCGGCCTGGAGCGAGTGAACCTGATGATATCAGACAAAAGTCTCGGATTCCTGGATGCACTTGGAGAGTTTTATCCCGAAGCCAAGTGGCAGCGTTGCGTGGTGCATTTTTATCGCAACGTATTGCATGCGACACCTCGCGGTAAAGCCAAAGAAGTCGCCTTGATGCTCAAAGCCATCCACGCGCAGGAGGATAAGAAAGCCGCCCGTCAGAAGGCTGCGGAGGTCGTAAAGAAGCTCCAGGGGTTACGTATTGAGAAGGCAGCCCGGATTCTTGAATCGGGCTGCGACGAAACGCTTTCCTATTACGACTTTCCCGCAACACATTGGCGGCATATCCGAACAAATAATCCCCTTGAGCGGCTGAATCGGGAAATACGCCGCCGGACACGAGTGGTAGGCAGTTTTCCGGATGGGCATGCCGCCCTGATGCTGGTGGCAGCTCGCCTGCGGTACATGGCAGGCCAAAAGTGGGGTACGCAGCGATACATGAATATGAAGCAAGAAGTCTCGGCATAGAATCGGAGCCGTCACGGCCCTTGCAGCGCGGGACCGTCGCTTCGCGTCCCGCTCGCAAGGCC
>JAEWQB010000013.1 GCA_023460395.1 Pseudomonadota bacterium
GCGCGCTCTCACTCTGTTTTGGTGCAGTCTCTCCGCACTCGAAGGACTCCACAACAAAGAAAAAGCCCTGTTGCATTGCAACAGGGCTTATCCTCGTGGCGGAGCGGACGGGACTCGAACCCGCGGCCTCCGGCGTGACAGGCCGGCGTTATAACCGACTTAACTACCGCTCCGGGAAAATGGTAGACGGTACAGGACTTGAACCTGTGGCCCCCGCCGTGTGAAGGCGATGCTCTACCAGCTGAGCCAACCGTCCCCGTGTGGTGGAGGAGTGTTTATCTACACTACCCGGCAGTGTCAACAAATTTTCTTGAAAAGGCCAAAAAACAAACAGGCCGGGAATACTTCACACGTCACCCACAGCGTGTCTCTTTTCAAGAGAATAAAGTATAACACACTAAAAATAAAGAGTTATTTCCAAACACCCTTTGCAATGTCCACCACGAGACGAATCTTGCGCCACTGCTCCTCTTCCGTCAGCGTATTCCCCTCTTCCGTAGAAGAAAATCCGCACTGGGGGCTAAGGCACAGTTGGTTGACGGGAACAATCGCCGCCGCCTCGGCAATGCGCTTTTTCACGGCATCCGCGTCTTCCAACTCGCCGGTTTTGGAAGACACCAGCCCCAGCACAACTTGCTGGTCCGCAATATGCCGCAGGGGCGTAAAATCGCCAGCCCGCTCGGTGTCGTACTCAAGGAAAAATCCGTCCAATCGGGCTTTCGCGAACAGGTCTGCCGCCACAGGCTCATACCCGCCGCTGCTAAACCATGTGGAGCGGAAATTGCCCCGGCAAATATGCATGGTCACAGCCATATCAGCAGGACGGTCGGCAATGGCCGCGTTAATGATCGCCACATAGCGCTTGGCAAGAGATGCAGGATCAATTCCCCGCTGCGCCATGCCAGTGCGCTGCTCAACAGAGCACAACGCGCCCCAGCTTGTATCGTCCAGTTGCAGATAGCGGCACCCCGCCTTGTAGAAGGCCGCAATGGCGTCACGATATGCCTGCGCTATGGCCTCGTCAAAGGCCTCCTCCGTGGAATAGAAATCAGGCAGCACAAACTGTTCATTGCGCACAGCCAGCACAAAATGCAGCATGGCGGGAGAAGGAATAGTCATCTTCGCCACATGATCGCCCGCGCACGACTGCAAAAAGGCAAAATCGCGTACCATCGGATGTTCGGAAAAACCTACCGGCCCGCCCAGTTCCACACTCTCCGCCCGTGTGTGTACACCGTGAAACACAAATCCTTTCTGCGTCTGCCGTTTCACCAGCCCATCCAACCCGGCGAAGAAATCCAGATGCCACCAACTCCGACGCAGCTCACCATCCGTCACAGCGCGTAGCCCGCACTGTTTCTGCGTCTCCACCAACGTGCCTATAGCGTCATCCTCCACAGCGCGCAGTTCCTCTGGAGAAATACTCCCCTGCTGCGCCCGCAGCCGGGCCTCCCGGACAGATTCAGGGCGCAAAAAACTGCCCACATGGTCCGCACGAAACGGTGGTTGGGTACGGGCAACCGCGTGATTACGCACTGTTGTCATATCAATATCCTTATCTGAAAAGGTTGCGAAAGCACGCATACGAAAGACGCGGAACAGACTGGCAAACGTGCCAAGCCCGTATCGCGGAACGGGACAAACAGTATTCGACGCCCGGCAGGACGCCTTTGCCTGTCTTCCGGCCCATGTCTGTACGCGAGACAACTTGCCGTGCCGCAGGGTGCGGCGGTTGCGACAGGTCGTCTCCTGGCTTTCCGGTCCCGACACGCCGGGCCTTCCCGCCCACCCCGCCAACCCGAATGGTGGTAGGGCAGACAGTGGCATCGGCAGGGAATGTCACCGGTTACAGTGGCGCGCCCGCAGCGGATTCACACCGCTTTCCGTTTCCTGTCGCAATATATGCAGATAAATTGATATATAGACAAGAGCACCGTGTCAACTCTTCTCACAAGGCCAGTTGGTACTTCACCGGCATGGTTACCGCCATGGGAGTGGGGCCGAGAATACGCGGGCGCGGCACAACACCTCCAGCCAGCCGCACGGCCTCAGCGGCAGCCGCATCCAGCCGCGTGTCACCCGACGAACGCACCAGACGGGGTTCGTCAAAACGACCATTAGCGGAGATAATAAAAGAAATCCACGCTGTTCCCAGACAGTCTGGGGGCTGCTCCGCACCGCTTCGGTACGAAAACCATATAAATCTCCGGGCGTGAATAGCATCGCTCACAGCCTGCAAATACTGTCTGCGGGCCTTGGCAAGATCACTCTCCGTACCTTGCTCCTCATCCGCGCCACCGCGTTCCAATACCACGGTGTCCCCAAATGCCAGTCTGGAAACCGGCGGGGCGAGATCGCACACCACCTCAACAGACCGGGCCTGCTCCACCTGCGGTCGGGGTACCGCGGAGTTGGTCAGCAGGACAAAATGGACGAAGCAGGAAATAGCGCAGCAGGCTGCCAACCTTTCCGCCGCTGTCACCACGCGCCCCCGGAAGGAAGAGAGGCATCCTGCCCATGACCGGACACCGGCGATGTGGCAATGACCAAACGCTCGCCACCGTTGCTGCGAATGGTGTCCACAACACGCAGCAGCGCCTCCACGGGCGCCTTGCCCTCAGCCTTAAGCAACAACGCGGCAGTGCCGCCACGCCCCGAATCTCCCCGGCTACGCACCAGTGCCACCAATCCGGCTTCGCCCAACGTCACTCCGTCGCAGGTAAGCACACCGTCCGCGTCCAGATGCAGCTCTTTTACCGCACCGGAAACCACCTTGGCGGATTGCGCAGGAGGCAAATCCATATCCATACCCCGCACACTGAACGCGGAAGCGATAATAAAGAAAAGCAGCAGAATAAAAACAACATCCAGCAAAGGGGTTATGTCCGGTTCCGCCAACATGCGCTTACCGTGCCCTATGCTGCCGGACACACCGGCAACACCCAAATTATGCCACGCGGACATGGCTTTGCTCCAGCGCGAACGCGGCGTCCACCAACGCATTCATGGCATCAGACACACGGTCTATCCGGCTGTTGCACCACAACTGGGCCGCCAACGCGGGAATGGCAATGCTTAACCCCGCCGCTGTGGTTAGAAGAGCCTGCCATATACCGCCCGCCAGACCTGCCATATCCACAGCGCCCCCGGCTGCGGCAACCCCTGAAAACGTAACGATCATACCGTACACCGTGCCCAATAGCCCCACCAGCGGCGCAAGCCGTACTACCAACCCCAGCACCCCGACATGCCGGGACAGATCACGGACAATCCCTTCGCCCAGCAAATGCAGTGCGCGTGCCTTTTCGCCCGCGTATGCGGAATCGAGCAAAACATCGCCAAAGGGACGCACCGCAGCGGGCAATGTCGCGCATACAGATTGCAACACGTCCGCGTCACCACGCCGCACGGCCTCGCCCAGTTTGTCCACCATGCCTCGTATGGGAAAGCCCAGTGTGGACAGCACGATGCCCCTGTCCAAAATAACCGCCAGTGCCGCGAGTGACAGCGCCAGCAAAGGCCACATAAGCGGCCCGCCTTGGTCAAACAGTGTCATGCGTCTCTCCTTTGCGCCCGGTGTGCGCTACAGACATGCCCCTTTCTGAATCGTCCGCACCGCGCCGACCTGTAGGACACGGGCCTGCTGGAATCTGTTCCGTTGCGCCTAACGGCTGCCAGTGGCGCACAATGGCTCCGGCATCCAAACCTTTCCCGATAAAAACGAGGAATGAATCCCCGGCAAAATCATAAAGTTGCTCATAATCTACTCGTCCGCATACACACTGCACCAGCACATGCCGCCCCTCCCCCGGAGTCAGGTCATCGCTCCACGCCTCGCCCTCAAGCCCTGTCACACTCACCATCCCTTTAATGCGAAACGGAGTGCCGGGACTTTCACGCAACGCGGCATCCAGCGCGGTAAAGGCCACGGGAACAGGGAAAAATAAGCGAAGAGAGGTAAACCCTTCGATAACGTGATCCGCGTGGTGGACGTGCCGCGCGGGGCGCGGGTGCGTGCAAGAATCCTCCGCCTGACGGGGGATAAGGGGACGGGGAGAGAGGGGGAACGGCACCCCGGACGCGGGCACCCCATGGGATTGGTACGCGGACACCTCCCGATGTTGGAACGCATGCGTCTCTGGGGACAAAGGCTCGGACGCCGGGGCCGCAGAAGCGAACGCGCCGTCAGTAAAGGCGCTTCCCTCCATGTCCATAAAGAGCGACGGGTGTATGCGCCCAAATTCCGTCCGATGCCGCACGGCCCGCGGATTCAGCACGGCAAGCGTTTCTTCCAGCGCGGCAAGCGCCACCGGGTCCACCGTATCGCACTTATTACAAACAAGAATATCCGCCCCGCGTATCTGGTCACGAGCAATTTCACTGGACCGGAGAGCCTCCACGGCATACGCGGCGTCCACTACGGTAATCAAGCAATCAAGCCGGGCCATATCCCGTAGCGCATCCAACTCCGCCAGCAGGTTGAGCGGATTAGCCAGCCCTGTGGTTTCCAGCAAAATAACTTCCGGCGTGAAGCGCTCCGTCAGGCTGCGGATTCCAGAGGCCAGACTGCCCGCCAAGGTGCAGCAAACGCACCCTTCATCCAGTGCCACTACGGAAGCCGAATCGCCTAACAGATGCTCGTCCACTCCTGTGGCTCCCACCTCATTTTGGATGACCGCCACAAACCGCTCTCGTGACCGGTGATACTCTATGCAATTATTGAGAAACGTTGTTTTACCCGCCCCCAAAAAACCACTAACCACCACCAGCGCGGGGCGCTTGTCCCCCACCGCCGGAAACCGGCGTAAACAATCCGGGGAATCTAAATCGTGAGCCAGCCAGCAGGGGGCATCCGCGCACCCGGCGGCGGGCAGGCTTTCATCCGCCCCTTCACCACAGCGCCGCTGTGCCAAAGGAACGGGAAGCGTGGCAGGAACGGAGCCTTGCGCAAAACCGGGCATGGCATCTGACGGGCAACCGGGGATACAATCCGGTCCGCCACCTCCCACATAGGCCCATTCCGGGGCCAGAGAGAGAGGAGTCGTACCGTCCGAATAAGAAAATAACTCCCTAAGCAGTGGCGAATCCCCCCACACAGTGGCTTCCGCCACCAAATGCGGGGCCAGATCGCCCTCATCCGCTCCGCACAGCTCCTGCTCTGGCTGTCGCATATGTGCGGCAGCTTCAGCCAGACAAGGCTCCCTGTACAAGGTTCCGTCTGCACGGCGGTGCCATATGCCCCCGGCCCATTCCGCCTGCAAAGTGAAAGCGGGGGGCATTCCCATGCACAGGGAAACAGCTCCAGCCAACGCATCCGCCAGTTGTTTCGCCAATGCCAGCGCAGGCAGTGATTCTTCCATATCGCCCGGAGCCAGTGCCCAGCCGTGGCTTTCATCCCCCACGCCCGCGTCTGACACGGTGTAGCGTACACGCTCCGCCACCAGGCGCAGCCCCAAGCCCGCTTTCGCATCGCAGGCCAGTTCCACCGTTCCAATGCGAAAGGCCGAGCCAAGCACCATATCGGATACGAATTCGCGCACGGCCTGCAAATACTCCGGTCCCTGTGTGGCAACGGCAGCGTCAAGCCGTAACCGGTCGCACAACGCCTCGTCCGAAACGGGGAAATAGTGCAGGCCGAACCGCACCACAGGCACAGATGCCTGTGTGGATTCCGTCTCCCACGCAAGGCCAAACACGCCTCTGTGCGAGGCCATCCGGCAGGTAAAAGCATCCCGTTGTCCCCGGCACCGGGCAAGCCCCAGCCAGCCTATCAGTCTACGGAATCTGCCGTCACGGCACGCCACAGCCATGGCGTTGGCGGGCAGTCCCCGCAGGTGAGCACCCGTTGGAACCACAGAACCGGGGGGCATAAAAAAGTCGGTACGCATGGACATACTCTAAAAGACCGGGCGAAGCCTCTGCCCCGCCCGGTCCGTATAGTTAGAAGGTGATAGTGTCGCCGTTGCCCAGATAGTCGGGCGACGAGGACCGGAACCGCGCGGTGCCGCGCACCACGGGATACCCTCGCTCAATGAACTTTTTGGCGGTCAGATGCCCGGTGCAATGGTTGCAGCCGATGCGTTCAAAGTTCCACTGGCTCAGTGAAATCACCAGATCATCGTACTTGGGATCCCAATCCTCGAAAGGAGAAATGTGCAATCCGCCGTAGATGCCGTAAAACCGGTCATTGTCGTACTTAAGGTCGGTGTATGCCTGGTCGGCCATTTGCAGAATGCCCTGATGGCAGCACCCGGAAACCAGAACCAACCCCTTGTCTTTCACGTTGAAAACAAGCGAAGTTTCCCCGAACACGCGGTTGATGATGGGCACGTCAAACTTCAGTACCGCCATGCCGGGAATAACAGGGTGCAACACCTCTTTTTGGATGTACGGCTCGCCGACGTAGCCGCTGTCCTTAATGTATTGCAGCCCTTCTTTATAGAACCCGTCGTGCACGTAGAGCGGGATACGGTTGTCATATTTCATAGTCACCGGCAGACCCCAAAAGTGGTCCCAGTGCTCGTGCGAAACAAACAGCGCTTCAATCTCCCGGTTTTGAAGCATTGTATCAATGCCTTCGCGCTTGAAGCTCTGCTCCATCCATTCGTAGGACCAGCCCGTATCCAGCAGGTACTTATGGACCGTGCCGTCCAACGCTTCCACAATCACAAGACAAGAGAACCCACCGGGATTTTCTGGATGCAGCGCCTTGCCCTTCTGAATCTCCCACGCCTTTTCCAGATCGTGAGGGATGAGATCTTTAATGGTGGCAAGACCCGATTCGTATGATCCCTTGGCAGACCCCTGCCCGTTGGCAAATGGTGCCCAGTTTAGCGTGTACTGGTTCACCAGAAGCCCCCCGGCGGCGTGAATATCACCGATGAGGTCCGCGTTGTTGAACCAGCTGGTTTCCGAGATGTTAACCACTTTGACGCTTCGCACGGCACCAAAGTCTTCAAACTTACGTTCTTTTTTGGGTAACCGCTCGTAGGCCGAACTGGTGTAAGAGTATAATCCCATGGAGGCGAATGCCCCGGCGCACACGCCGGTGGCTACGCCTTTTACAAAATCACGCCGGCTTATTGTAGTGTCTTTCATGCTACTTCTCCCGCACGCTACTTGATAATCTGAACAGTTTGGCCGATCCACGGCAGCATACTGATGACGATGAAGTAAAGCCCCACCCCGCAGGCAAGCCCCACGGCAAGCCCCTTGGCAAGAGCGGGCGTCCACCGCACGTCACTGGCCACCTTTTCCTCCTCGACCCGGTCAAGTTCTTCTGCGGTAAGCGGTACGGCCTTCCAGCCCGGCCAACCGTCCATGAACCAGTAGTTGATAAGGAAGATGTTGATGAGCCAGATCATGGGAATCATCGGGAACTGCTGCGGATGCGAGAACCCTTTTTGCGTGCCCAGGAAGAGGTGCGAAGTTTTGTAGTAGACCACGTACACCAGAACCGCGAGAGCCAGCGTCAGGAAGGTACGCAGGAACACCCTGATAGGACGGCTGAAGCGTGTGGGCCAGTTGCCGCAGTAGAAGTTGAGGAACAACGTGGGCACCAGCCAGAAGATGGCCATTTCCCCCACATGCAACCAACGCCAATCCGGGGCGGCCAAACGGCGTGTGCCGCGCACGGTTTCTCCCCACACAAGATCCTGCGCGTAGTACAGGAAAAAGCACATGGATAATGCGATGAGAATAATGCCGAAGAATGACGCGGTGCGCCGCAGCCAGTCCGTTTTGATAAGGTTGAAGGGATACCGTTCCCAAATTGTTTCAAACTGCCAGACCACCACCGTGCAGCACATGATCCACGCAATATGGAAGTTCCCGGATACCGTATTGGCGAACTCTTCCCAATAGGGCGGGGTGATAGCCGTGTATTGCTGCCATGGATAAAACAAAATAGCCATGTGGGAATGCATGGTTACAAAATAAACCACCATGCTCAGAAAGAAGGTCACCACCATTATGGTGATCCCCTTGGCGGGCTGTTTCAGCGTATTCCATGGCGCGCTTTCACACGCCACTACCCAACTGGGGGACAGCCATGAGGCGATAGCCGCGAACATCATGATGGCTTCTGTGGCGTATTCCAACGCGTAGAAGTCGGTAACGCCCATACCTTCAAGCCGTGCCGGGTCAAAATAGGCGATACCGTAGTTGCCCAGCAGCCCCATGAAAAATCCCCTGATGAGCACATACATAGCCGCCACGCTTACCAGCGTGAGGACCACACCTTTGACCGCCGGGTGCGTGCGTTGCAGCCATGGGCGGCTGAACGGCCAGAAGTCGAAGATGTACGCCAGCCAGATAAAGAGAATAAGCATCCAGCGGCAGACCATGTAGCCTACGTATGGCGTGTACATGCGGAACACGCCTCGCGGATCTTGAAAAATCCACCACGTAACATAAAAAACCACCGCAATAAGCAGCGAGTTGACCAGCGCGGGCACTGGTCCGTTCCAGCGTTTGACCAACCTGCGGCTTTCAACATACAATGTGTTGGTGCTGTCCTTGTCCATACGGGTAACTCCCCCACGGGCAACGGCGCTTGTGCCGGGGCCAGACTTGGCGGTCACCCCGGCATCCTTTTCAGCCGTTAGCCGTGTCGTTAGACGTTGCCTCCGAAGAAAATCTCCTCACCAATTCTTCCGGTGCCAGTGTCGCGGGATCGACCCCGGCACTCATGGCCCGCATAAAGGCGTGTCGCAACACGTCCGCAGCCTGCTCCATGTCACCTTTATCGGCCCTTTCCGCCGCCGCGCAGGTTTGCCCCGGGCGCAGCCGCAAAAAATCTCTGCGTGTCATCGCATGGTCCCTCCCTCCGCTGCCGGTGCCCCTTTCCATCCGGCAGGCACAAGCATTTGCCCGAAGGCCGCAATGCTTTCCGCCGCACGCCGTACCGCCTGAGGAATATCCCTTCCCCGCATGGCTTGCAGCATTTCCACATGCCCGGCGAAAAAACGCTGCAACTCGGCAGGCGGCAATTCCGGCGCAGTGGGGGACGCGCACCACACCGCCCCTGTTTTGTCGATGTTCGCAATAATTCCTTCCAGCAGCGTGTTGCCGGTCCCCTTTGCCAGCCCAGTATAAAATGCAAGCATACCGCGCCATGCGGCATGGGGATTTCTATCCACCAGCGCTCGCCCCAGACGGGCCGTTATGTGCTCGGCCCTGTCGTGATCGTCGGCGGAAGCAACTCGGCATGTTCGCTCCACCAACGCCGGCCCCACCATGGAAAGTGTTTCCACCGCCTCTTGCAGCTTTGCTATGCCGTCGTCGTGCCCCGTCCCGGCCTCTGCACGCAAGTACACGCCGCTACGCATGCGTACTTCCACCATGCCGCGTTCCGCCAACACCACCAGCGCCTCGCGAATAGTGTTCCGGCTCCACCCCAAAGCCCCCGCCAGAGAGCGTTCTCCCGGCAATTTGGCTCCCGGATGCAACTGCATGCTTTGCACAAGGCTCACAATCTGCTCTGAGGCTATCCCGGCGGCGTTTTTCATATTTGGCCCAACCAGTTCTAAGTCCCTATTTGCACTTATCATGTAGGGCAACACTAGGAGTGCGGCACGGGAGTGTCAATCAACAATATGCAGAAAAATACCATCTGGACCAACCAGATTGCAGGACTGCGCATTCTGGTATGCATTCTGCGCCATTTCCATTCATCAAACAGGCAAACAAAAGGGCCACTCCGTAAAGAGTGGCCCCGGATGCGGGCTGTCTCCGCATCCTGAAACACGGTATATACCGCGCATTTCCCTTCTGTTCCTGCCCCGCTCTTCAGGCCCAACCAGCACGATGCCTCAAGACGCCGCAGTGCGACTTTCCTGCGAAGGGCCTACTCTTTCGTGTTCAATCGCTCCATAAGCGCGGTCAGCTCCCCGGCAAGCCCTGTCAGTTGGCGGATAGTCTCTCCGGCCTCACGCATGCCATCCGCAGTTTCTTCGGCTACACGGTTGACTTCGTCCATAGCGCGAGCAATCTGCTCCGACACCACGGACTGTTCTTCCGTGGCCGTGGCGATAGACCGCACTTGCTCCGCCGAGGTTTCCGCCAAGCTCTGAATACTGCCCAGCGTTTCTCCCGAATGTTCCGAGAGCGTGTTGGCGGCTTCCACCGCCTCCACAGCCTTATCCATACCGCTAATGTTACGCCGGGATGATTCCTGAATGGCGGCTATGCGGTTTTCCACTTCGCGGGTTGCCTGCATGGTCTTTTCCGCCAATTTACGAACCTCGTCGGCAACCACGGCAAAGCCGCGTCCGGCGTCTCCCGCACGGGCCGCCTCTATAGCGGCATTCAGGGCCAGCAAATTCGTCTGGTCCGCGATCTCATTAATTACCGTAATGACATTCCCCACAGCGCTGGCGTCCCGCCCAAGCTGGTGCATGTCTTCACGCAATTGGGCCGCAATTTTTGCCACGCTCCCCATAGAGGCCGAGGCTTCCCCGACCACACGCACCCCCATGCGGGCATGCTCAGAAGTGCCCTGTGCCGCCTCAGACGCTTGTGCCGCACTCCGGGTCACATCCGCCACCGCCGCATTCATCTGTGTCATGGCTGTGGCAGTCTCCACCATGCGCTCGTGCTGCACATCCGCCCCGTGCGAAACCTGCCGTTCTTGCGCGGCAAGCCCGTCCGCCGCGGCGGAAAGCCGGGCCGCCATTTCTCTGGCCTCTCCGGCAACTTCCATGGTTTGCGCCAGCAACGTTTCCACCTTGCTTGCGCTCTGTTCAGCCTGCGCCTTCGCCTTGCTCGCTTCATCCGCCATGGCATGCGCGTTCTGCTCACTGCGGCGTGCCGCGTCCATGCGCTCGCGCAATTGCCCGACCATATGCGCCATATCCCCGCCCAGCACGGCGAATTCACCATGCAAGCCCGTGGGGGCGCTTGTTTCCAAGGCACCACCCGCAACCGTTGCGGAATACTGTTGCAAACTCCGCATGGCAGAGGTCAACCCTCTGGCGATAATGAGTGTGACAAGAACCGTCACGCAGCCCATGAACAACTCCACACCGCCAAGGGCCAACGCTATGCGCTGATCCATCCGCGCGTAATCGCGCATGGCCTCTTCACGAAAGCTCTGCACCTGCGGTTCCAAAGCTCTTCCCGCCTGAATCAGCGCGTCCGACTCCAGCCTTGCCCCCGGAACAAGCTCTTCCACCGCAGATTGATACCGCGCCATACGCTGGAGTAACTCACTCACAACAGCCTGTTTGTCTGGAAACAGCGCACTCAATTCCGCAAGCGCCTTCCGGGCTGTTGCGAGGTGGTTCGCCACTTTCTCGCGAGACGCTTCTCCTCCGCGCAGAATGAAGTTTTTTTCCTGCCGCCGGGCCTGCAATATTTCCACATGCATAGATGCGGATAACGATTCCAGCCGGACTAGCCGCTCCTTAGCGACGTTGCTGTACCAACTGGCGGCAAAGACGCAAACATACCCTGCCAAACACGTGCCCAAGAGAACATACAACTTCTGCTTCATCGTCATAGTCGCCCTCCTTAACGGCCTACAACCACCCCCTGCGGACAAAGCAGAAATTGTGCCGAAAATCACATGCTTCCCATGCAACATAAAAGCACTGTAAAATCAGTAAGTCGGCGCACTATACAAAAACGGGGCGCCCTCTATGCGAGGGCGCCCCGTTGGTATTTTTTACATATCGTCAATACAAACGCGACAGCCTATACTCCGTTCACCTTCCGCACATAGCGTTCAAAATCCTCTGCGGGGAGCGGGCGGGAGAAATAGAACCCCTGCACTTCAGGACAACCCCATTCGCGCAAAAACTCCAGTTGCCTGTCTGTTTCCACACCTTCGGCCACCACTTGCAAAGAAAGATTTTTCGCCATGGTGATTACCGTGGAGACAATGTTCGTATCGTTTTCATCGGTTAAGATGTCCCGCACAAACGACTGGTCAATTTTCAACGTATTGATGTGGAACGTCTTCAGATAATACAGTGAAGAATGTCCGGTGCCAAAATCATCAATGGCAATACGGATGCCGCGTGCGGCAAATTGCTCCAGCAACGACACGGTAAGCACCAGATCGCTCATCATGGTGGATTCGGTAATTTCCAGTTCCAGAAGATGCGGGTCTATACCGGAATCCGAGAGTACGGCGGACACCATATCCATAAGATTGGACTGGAACTGATGTGCGGAAATGTTGACGGAAACGCACAGAGAGGAAAGCCCCCGCTCGTGCCATTGGCGGGTTTGCCGACAGGATTCGCGCAGCACGTGCTCGCCCAGTTGCACTATAAGCCCGGTATCTTCCGCCACAGGAATAAAGTCGGCGGGATTGCCGATAGTGCCGTCCGGCTTAATCCAGCGAACCAATGCCTCCATGCCCACCACGCGGCCCGTGCGGATATCCACGCGCGGCTGGAAGTAGGGAACGAATTCCCGGTTTTCCAACCCTCGACGAATATCCTTTTCCATTGCCAGCCGTTTGGTCACCTGCTCTACCATGGACATATCAAACCGCTGCCAACTGGAGCGTTCCCGCGCTTTGGCGCGGTACATGGCAATATCGGCATTTTTAATCAGGGTGTCCGGGTCGTCTCCGTCTTCCGGGTAGCAGGTAATGCCTATGCTGGTGCTCACGTACAGCTCATGTCCGTTGATAAGAAACGGTAACCGAAAAGCCGAAAGCACACCTTCTGCGTAGCGTGCGGCTTCTTGCGGACCGTTTATGCGAGGCAGCACCACCACATACTCATCGCCGCCAAGCCGGGCCACGATACCGCGTTCGCCCACCAGCACAAGCAGGCGCTCTGCGGTTTCCTTGAGCAGACTATCGCCGATTTTGTGGCCCAGACTATCATTAACGGTCTTAAAACTGTCCAGATCAAGAAACAGCAACGCGAACACATCACCGCTGGAATTGTACCGGTCAATAAGCCAGCCCAATTCCTGCTTCAGCTTCAGCCTGTTGGGCAAGCCCGTCAGTTCATCATGATGCGCCTGGAAGGTTATCTGCGCTTCCTTGTTTTTAAGCTCCGTGATGTCATGGAAGGTGCCCACTTCACCGGAGCGTCTGCCCTCCCGGTCGTAGAACACACTCTTATACAGCATCAGATAATGCAACGCCCCGTCGGGAGACGTCAGTTCGAGCTCACAGACGGTTTTGTCTCCGCTGTTCTGGGATGTCTGATCCAGCCCGGTTATGTGACAGGCCACCTCGCGGGGGAGCAGATGCTGGGAAGAGCTCCCTACGATATCTTCACGCCGCAGACCCAGCATGTCGCAGAAAACCTGATTACACCCCAGATAGCGCCCGGAGACGTCCTTGTAGAAAATAGGATTGGGAATGGACTCGATGAGCGTTTCCAAAAACTGATTCTTCTCCCGGAGCAGCGCCTGCGCTTCCAGCAACCTTTCGTTGGCGCGTCGCAGTTCCCCCGTGCGGGTTGTCACTTCCTGCTCCAGACGGTCCTGATACCGGTTGCGTTCGTCCAGCAGGCGCGCACGCTCCAGCGCCTTGCCCACGGCATGTTCCAGAACCATCATATCGGTGATGGGCTTGGTAATGAAATCCCATGCGCCGATGCGCAACGCTTCCACTGCTTCTTCCAGCACCCCCACGCCAGAAACCACGATAACCGGGGTAAGCGGCGATTCCTGCTTAAGTTGCCGGACCACTTCTGTGCCGTCCATGACCGGCATACGCAGGTCCACAAGCACCAGATCGGGCTTTTCCTTGCGGAAAAACTCCAACCCCGCCATACCGTTGGTCGCCTGAAAGACCACAAAGCCGCTGTCTTCCAGATAGGCGGCAATGTTCTCTCGCACAGTGCGGTCATCATCAATGGTTAAGATGCGCGCCGGGGTTTCCTGCATGGGAATCCGCTCTCCGGTTCAGATATGTAGAAAAAAACCTTCTCAAATGAACGGCCACTATGTATACAACAATGCCAAGTATTTTCACTTTTTTCCAGCAAAATATTTCCCAAGGCACCGTGGAAGCATAACCGGATATCCAGCATGTGGAAAGACTCCCTTTCTCGTATTCAATGCCCGCCCACACGGCAACCTCGAAAAAAATAGTTGGGAGTGTATACCGTCTGCACTGCTCAAGCCATGGAGTCAACACAGAATAAAAAAGAATCCCCCGCCATTTATGACGGGGGAGACACGGCACCTTGCGGTAAAGACATATGGGCTACAGCATTCAGCATTGTGCGACTGCGTAACCGGGCATGATAATTACATGGAAAATACCACAAAAATATTTCCGTAAGAATGCTCAGGAACATTGCCCGCAAGCGGGGTGAGGCGAAAAATCTCCCGCTGGCGGGGTGGGAATGCACCGGGCTGGCACAGCGCCGAGCCATTCCGCCGTTCTTTGCCGGAGGCCAGAGGCTCCAACGCAGCCCAATTCCTTGCCACCCGCGCGGCACAACTGCGCAGAAGGCCGCCTTCTGCCCGCAGGTGCCCCGGTGAGACAGAACATACGTACGCAGACCTGCTGGCGTGCCTAGTTTGTCTGGCGGCAGACGCTGCACACCCCTTCAAACTCCAGACGCGCACCGGTGATCTCGAAACCATCCACCACCGCGCCGGGAGTGGGAAGTGGAGCGGGCACGTTCATCACATCACCCACCTTGCCACAATGGACGCAACGGATGTGCGCATGGGGCATCATATTGGCATCAAAACGCTTCTGGCTTCCCGCACTTTCCAGCTTGAGAATTTCGCCATGCTCGGCAAGCACGTCCAAATTCCGGTAGACGGTTCCCAGACTGATGCGTGGCAATCGCTGGCGCACCATATCATATATTTCGTCCGCCGTGGGATGCGATGTCACCTTGCGCAGCTCTTCTAAAATAACCTTGCGCTGCTTTGTCATGCGACTCTGGGGGGGCATAGTCACCTCTCTTGCTAGGGCCTTGTCCAAGCGGTATTCGCCTCGCTTGGTATTAGTAATCATTTTTTATTAGAAAAGCAATCCCCAAAGCCCACGAGAGTGCTTACTCCACCATACGCTGGCGAGGGAGGGGTATACTGATGAAATAGAACCCGGAGGCCATACACCGTGCCGCGCAGGAAAACAATCTGGAAGATGATAGTGAAAAAATGCGATTTCTCCCTTCACGCGCATACTTGACTTTTGTTCAGTTTTTCTTGACAAGAAAGAAACTCAGCGAACCCAAATATCATGGCACAACAACCCACCAACTTCTTTTCCAAGACGTATTCCCTCATCCCCTCGCGTTGGCGCAAGGGGCTTGCGGGCATCATGGCAGCCATACTGTGCACCTCACTGGTGGAAACAGTGTGCATGGGTGTGGTGGCACTGTTTATATCCACCGTAGCCAACCCGCAGATACTAACGTCTTCCGCCCGGATACATTTTTTTATCAGCCAATTGCCCACCCGGCTCTTTGCCTCGCCTACCGACGCCATGGTCACCTTGGGACTTGCCGCCTGCGCCCTTCTGATACTTAAAAATCTACTCGCGGTGGGCACCGCCTATGCTTACGCCCGTCTCGCCGCGCAGTTGGACGCGCATTTTGGTTCCTTACTCATGCGTAACTACCTGAACCGAGAATACGAGTGGCATGCGGGCCGCCATTCCGCCGATCTTGTAACCACCGGGTCATGGCGGCAACACGTGATGCGCGTGTGGTATTTCGGCATGCTGGTGCTTAACGATATCACCTTGGTGATTATGCTGGGGTTAGCCTTGCTCTTTGTGGCTCCTGTCATTTCCGTCTGCACCATCGCGGTGCTCGGCGGGCTGGCCCTGCTTATTTTACGGGTGCTGCGTCCCCGCATCAGCGGTCTTGCCCGGCGCTACACCGCCGCTGAACAAAACATAAACCGCACCAGTTCCACCATTACGCAGGGAATTAAAGAAATCATCATTTCTTCCAACCAGCGTTCCTTTTTCAAACGGTATCAGGGCGAAGTCACCGAATCCGCCCGCACATATTCCGCCTTTCTCGCCCTGTCACGCGTGCCTTCGTGGGTATTTGAAACCGTAGGCTTCTGCCTTTTGGCAGGCATTATCGTCGCATCTATCCTGTATACCCAAGGCACCCCTTCCGCCGGGCTGTCGGGCCAACTGGCCCTGCTCGGCATTGTGGCGTGGCGCGCTCTGCCCGCGTTCAACCGCATTGTCAGCGGACTAGGCACTATCCGAGAGCAGATGCCCAAGGCCGAACAGGTGATAGACGCCATTACGGACGCTCCCGCGCATTTCGCCCCGGAAGCACCGGAACGCATCCGCCTTCGCCGCGAGTTGACGCTCCGCGATGTCCGCTTCCGCTACCGAAACGCGGAATCGGACGTACTGCACAGCGTTTCCCTCACGCTCCGTGCTGGCGAAAGCGTGGGGTTGGTGGGTCGGTCCGGCTCTGGAAAAAGCACACTGGCAGATCTCGTCATTGGTCTGCTGGAACCAGTTGCCGGTGCAATTACCGTGGACAACCATGTCCTCTCCGCCGCCAACGCGTCCGGCTGGTTCGCCAATGTGGGCTATGTGGGGCAAAGCCCTTTTTTCACCGAAGCCAGCTTGCTGGAGAATGTGGCTTTCGGCATTCCCTCAGATCAGGTTGACCGCGACAGGGTGCTCCGCTGCTGCCACATGGCAGCGCTGGACGACTTTCTCCGTCAACTGCCGCTAGGGCTGGACCAATCTTTAGGCGAACGGGCCACCCGGCTGTCCGGGGGGCAACGCCAGCGCGTTGCCATCGCCCGCGCCCTGTACCGTTCACCGGATTTGCTTATTTTAGACGAGGCCACCAGCGCGCTGGACCGCCAGAGCGAAAACGCCATTCAGGGCACAGTGCATTCCCTTGCGGGTTCCCTCGCCATGCTGGTCATCGCACACCGCCTCTCCACGGTGCAGCACTGCGACCGCGTGGTCTGGCTTGAAAACGGGCATATCCGCATGACGGGCACCCCCGCAGAGGTGCTGCCACACTACCGAAAATTTTTAGAACAGGAAGATCCCCTCCCCGGAACCGACACCGGCGAAGGGGATAGATAGCCAATGGTGCCACGCGAAGCACGCGGGCAGGAGCATACGCATGACCCACTTCCTCTCCAGAACCAACCCATTGTTTTTCATAGCGGAAATAGGCGGCAACCACGAAGGTGACTTCGCCTATGCCAAGCGGCTGGTGCAGCTTGCGCTGGAATCCGGCGCGGATGCTGTAAAATTACAAATATATTCCGGGGATACCCTTGTCAGCAGAGTAGAAAGCCCAGACCGAAACCGCCATTTCAAACGCTTTGAACTCACCCGCGAGCAATATGCCTATCTCATTGCCATGTGCGAAGAGGCGGGAACACAGTTCATGGCCTCGGTATGGGACCGTGGTCGCCTCGCATGGGCGGAACCGCACATTCGCATCCACAAAGCCGGTTCAGGCGACCTCACCGCGTTTCCCATGCTCCGTGCGCTGGTAGATTCTGGAAAGCCGCTCATTCTTTCCACCGGTCTTGCCACGCTGCCGGAAATTGAAGCCACGGTGCGGTATGTGGAAACGCTCGATCCCAGCTACATTCGTGAGGGCAAACTCGCCCTGCTCCAATGTTCCGCCGCCTACCCCTGCCCGGATGCCGACGCCAACCTGAATGCCATGCTCACATTGCGGCAGGCATTTGACCTGCCTGTGGGCTATTCCGACCACACCACGGATAACGAGGCCGCCTACCTCGCCGCCGCCATGGGCGCACAGATTCTCGAAATGCACTTCACCGACACACGCGAGGGCAAAACATTCCGCGACCATCTTGTTTCCATCACCCGCGATGAAGTGCGCGACCTTCTCACCCGCATCAGCCGCATGCGCACGCTTCAGGGCAGTTTTGTCAAGCAGCCCACGCCCACAGAGCTTGCGCAGGGCCACGTGGCCTCCTTCCGCCGTTCTGTATATGCCGCCCGGCCCATTGACCGGGGAGAACCCTTCACCGAGGACAACCTCACGGTTCTGCGTCCGGCTGCCGGGGTAAGCGCCACACGGTATGCGGAATTTCTGGGCACCACGGCTCGGCGAGCCATTGGTGAACACGAGGTGCTCACCGCCGACGATCTTGCCGCGGCGCATGCGGAATCTTCTCCGGCGTCCGGCACAGACGGCGGCACAGGAACACGCGAATGACAACTCAGGAAAACACACAGCAGACCGCCCCCGGCAAACGGTTTCAGAGTGGCGTGCGAGCAACGGCAGGGCACGGCCTGCGCCATGCGGTGCGCCGGTGGTGGGCCTTGCGCGGAGTGGGCAGCGCGGGCGATGGCATTGTGGTGGATACCAATGTGAAATTTTTGCGCCATACCGCCAACCTGCGCATCGGTGACCGTGCCCTGTTTAAAGAAGGCGCACGGCTCTGTGTGGCGCAACCGGACGCGCACATATACATCGGGCGCAACACCACCATAGGCTACCACACCTTTCTTTTTGCCAGCGCGGGGATAGAAGTGGGCGACAACTGCCTTATCGCCCCTTTCTGCTATGTGGTGGATGCGAATCACGGGTTTGCCAGAGGAACCAATATTAATACGCAAGACATGACCGCCAGTCCTATTCACATCGGCAATGACGTATGGCTTGGCGTACAGTGCATTGTGCTGGCAGGCGTGCGCATAGGCTCTGGAGCGGTGGTAGGTGCGGGGAGTCTGGTAAATGCCGACGTGCCGGAAAACGCCATTATGGCGGGAACCCCCGCCCGCATACAGGGGTACCGGGAATGAACGCGACCACATGCTCCCGCACCGGCGCGGTGATTCTGGCCCGGCTCGACTCCAACCGCCTGCCCGGCAAAACGCTGCGCCCCGCTCTTGGACGGCCCATGCTGGCGTACACGATAGACCGCGTTCGCTGCGTCCGCACCCCGGACAGGCGCGTGCCGGATATTGTGCTGGCAACCTCGGACCGGGCCGTGGACGACCCGCTCGCGGAATTTGCCGCCGAGTGCGGCATCGGCCTTTTTCGTGGTTCCGTGGCAGATGTGGCAGGCCGCGTGGCCGCGTGCGCGCAACTCCGTGAATGGGACGCCTTTCTGCGGATAAACGGTGACAGTCCGTTTGTCGATCCCGCCACGCTTTCCTGCGCGCTGGGCTTGCTGGCGGGGCATACCCCGATGCCTCCCTCGCACGGTGCGCTGTGGCAAGGAGAAACGGAATTGGCGGGCACAGAAGGAAGCAACGCGCCCGCGTCACCCGCATACGCAAACGCCGCTCCGCCGGACATGGTTACCAACGTGCTGCGCCGCACCTTTCCCAAAGGACTTAGTGTGGAAGCCTGCCGCACGACCGCTTTTCTGCGTGGCTACGCGGCAATGTCCCGTCCAGAACACCACGAGCATGTCACCAGCTACTTTTATGAAACCCGGAGTGTCTCTCTGCTGAACATGCTCTCGCGCGATCACGCATTAGGCAGCATCCAGCTTTCTGTGGACACGCCGGACGACTTTGCCCTGTTTGAACGCATGCTGGCCCGCATGGACCAACCGCACACCGAATATGCGGATTATCAAATTCTCGCTCTGTACCGGGAGTGTTTCGCATGAGCAGCACACGTCAGCCACTTGTTACCGTATATATAACCAATTACAATTACGGTGCCTATTTGCATCAAGCTGTGGAAAGCGTCTTCGCGCAAACCTTGCACGACTACGAGCTTATCATCATTGATGACGGCTCCACGGACGGCTCCCGTGATCAGGTACTCGCCTACGAAGGGCACAAGGGAGTACACGTTGTATTGCAGGAAAATAAGGGACTCAATCAAACCTGCAATATGGCGCTGGGCATGGCTAAAGGGAAATATATCATGCGGCTGGACGCGGACGATTATCTCGCCCCGCGCGCGCTGGAAATCATGGCGGGAATGATGGAGCAAGACCCCACTCTGGGTCTTGTGTTCCCCGACTATTACTACGTGGATGTGGAAGGCAATATTATCGGGCGCGAAGTGCGCAACGCCATACATGCCGAAGTCTCTTTGCTCGATATGCCCGCGCACGGGGCCTGCACGCTTATCCGGCGCATTCACCTGCTCAGTATCGGCGGCTACAGTCAAGAATTCCGCTGTCAGGACGGTTACGACCTGTGGCTGCGCTTCATCGAAAAACACGAGGTGCGCAACACCCCGGAACCGCTTTTCTACTATCGCCAGCACGGCGACAGTTTGTCCGCCAACCGCAAGCTTATTATTGAAACCCGCGCCCGCATCAAAGAGCTGCACGCCCGCCGCAGCAATCGCCCCCCCTGCCCCACGCTGGCGTTTATCCCTGTGCGCGGACGCTCCATCTCTCCAGACTGTCTGGCCCTCGCTCCTCTGGGGGGCAAGCCGTTACTGGACTGGACCATAGACGCCGCCCTTGCCTCCACGCAACTGAGCGCCGTGGTGGTCACGTCGCCTGACCGCGCCGTGCTCGACCATGTGCGTTCGCGCTACGGCGATGCCGTACACGCGGTGGAACGCCCCCGCGACGCGGCCCGTGCGGGAATTCCCCTGCACCAAACCCTGCGCCACGTGCTGCGTTCCCTGCCTGATGAAGCGGAAATCGCGCAGGCATATATGATGCTTTCCACAGAAACACCCTTCCGCAGCGCCCTTTACATTGACAAAGCCATTAACACAGCCCGTATTTTCGACGTAGATACGGTCATTGCCGTATGCCCGGAAAGCGACCTGTTTTTCCGGCATGACGGCAACGGCCTGCAACTGGTAGGCAACGACCTGCTCTATGGCGGCAACAGGCTGGAACGCGAATACCTGTACCGCGCAATGCCGGGCCTGCATTTGCTCACACGCCGCTGGTTTGCCACCCACGACCACTGGCTGGGGGACCGCATAGGCCATATTGTTTTGGCTGAAGACGCCCAGCAGGTGGTGCGCACGCCGCGCGACCTTGCGCTGGCGAATATCGTCCTCACGCTGGACAACGCTCCTCTGGATTCTGGCATTTGCACGCAGACAGCAACACCCGGTAACGCAACGGACACACGGCAGCCGGAAGCGGCGAAAGCCACAACGCAAACCGTCCGCGGAGGCGCGCTATGTGTGGAATAGCGGGATACATCGGCCCCACCCCCCCGGAAGACGCCGCCGTTACCCGGTGCCTTTCCGCCATGCGCCATCGCGGCCCGGACGGCAGAGGACGCTTCACCGCCCGCACGCCGCACGGTACCTACGTGACGCTGCTGCATTCCCGTCTGTCCATCTTGGACCTCGACCCCAGAGCGGACCAGCCTATGCGCCGGGACGGGCGGGTACTTATCTTTAACGGCGAGCTATACAACTTCGTGGAACTGCGGGAACGGTTCGCGCAAACCGGCATGCCCTTTCTCACCACCGGCGATTCTGAGGTGCTCTTAGCCGCGCTCACACCACAGGGCAAAGCCGTGTTGGGTGTAGAAACCGCCACACAGGCATTGAACGTATGCGAGGGCATGTGGGCCTTCGCTCTGTATGATGAAGCCACGGGACAGTTGCTGCTCTGCCGCGACCGCTTTGGAGAAAAACCCCTCTATCTGCTGCGCACACCAGACGGCGGCCTGTACTTCGGCTCGGAGCCAAACTTTCTCGCGGCGCTTTCCGGCACGGCGCTGCGGCCCAACCATAACCACATCAAACGATTTTTGGTAAATGGCTATAAGGCGCTCTACAAAACCGACGAAACATTTTTCCATGACGTGACGGAACTCCCCGCCGGGACGGCGTTGCTCCTCACCGCGCGGGACGCGCAGACCTTGCGGTACTGGACACCGCCAAGCGCCGCCAAACCACAGGAAATGTCGTTTGCCGAGGCGGTGTCCGGCGTGCGGGAACGGCTGCTGCGCTCCATGGAACTGCGGCTGCGTTCAGACGTGCCGCTGGCTTTTTGCATGAGCGGCGGCATTGATTCCAACTCGCTCATCTGCATCGCGCGCCGCGTATTTGACTACGATGTGCATGGCTTCACCGTCATGAACACCGACGCCCGCTATGAAGAACGCGCCTGTGTGGAGCTTGTGGTGCGGGAATTGGGCATACGCCACACAGCCGTCACCCCGTCCACACAAAATTTTCTGCCAAACCTGCGCGAGCTGGTACGCGCCCATGACGCGCCCATCTACACCATCTCCTACTACGTCCACTGGCTGCTCATGCGCCGTATCCGGGAACAAGGCTACACCATTTCCCTAAGCGGAACAGGGGCTGATGAGCTTTTTTCCGGTTACTACGACCATCACAATCTGTATCTGGCGGCTCTGCATGCAGAAGCCCCGTCTGCCTACCCGGATGCCGTGGCGGCATGGCGGGAGCACGTGGCTCCCATCGTGCGGAATCCTTATTTGCAGGAGCACGACGTTTTCGTGCGTACCCCTTCGGAACGCGGGCATATCTTCCTGCACAACGACCAATACGCGGCAGCTCTGACCGCGCCGTGGCATGAGCCTTTCGCCGAAACGCCCTATCCCGGCAATCTGCTCCGCAAACGCATGCTTAATGAGCTTTTCCACGAGGCGGTGCCCGTTATCCTGCACGAGGACGACCTTAACGCCATGTACTACTCCATAGAAAACCGCTCGCCTTTTCTGGATCGTGCCCTGTTCGAGCATTCCCTGAGCATCCCCACCCGTCACCTCGTACAAAACGGCAGGGCCAAAGCCGTGCTGCGCGAAGCCATGCGCGGCATTGTCCCCGACGAGATACTGGACAACCGCCGCAAGGTTGGCTTCAACGCGCCCGTCATGGACTTTCTGGCATTGGACGACACGGCGGTACGGGCGGAAATATTGGCGGACAGTCCTCTGTGGGAAATCATGCGCCGCGAGGCTGTGGAAGCGCTGCTCAATGCGGGCCAACGCGCAGACACCCCACTGGGCAACAGTGACAGCAAATTCCTTTTCAACGCGCTCTGTTGCAAGATGTTTCTTGAGGAGCACGCGTAAGCGTCTCAGTCCCAAACCGGGCACCCGCGAGGGGAAGTACCACTCCGACCCAAGGAAATCGCCATGCGCACTCTGCTTGATATGTTGTTCGGTGATACGCTCTGGAAGCTCTGGAGCCGCATCATGACCGTTATCCTCCGGGCGTGGGGTCTGCGTGTGGGCGACAACCTGTTACTCAAAGGCACGCTGCTGCTCAAACTGAACGGCAGACGGGAAAATATTATCATCGGCAATAATGTGACAATCTCAGGCACGCTGGACCTACGCAACCGGGAAAACGGCACCATCATCCTGCGCGACAACGTGGTGGTGGACGGCCCTTTCCGGCTGGTGGCGGCCCGCGACGCCGTGCTTGAGGTGGGAGAAGGATGCGCCCTGACCCCCTATGGTCTTATAAACGCGGGAGCGGATATCCGCATCGGCGCGGGAAGCATCATTGGTCCCCGTTGCAGCGTTAACGCCAGCGAGCACGTGTTCAGCCGCCACACTCCGGTGCGGCAAGCCGGGTATACGCACGCGCCCGTCCGCATTGGCGCGGATTGTTGGCTGGCTGCCAACGTCTCTGTGACCAAAGGAGTGACCATCGCGGATGGCAGCATTATCGGCGCCAACGCGGTTGTCACCAAGGACACGGAGGCCTATTCCGTCAACGCCGGAGTTCCCGCCCGGCCCATTGGGCAGCGGCGGTAACGGAGTTCGCATGTCTTTTTCGCATCGCACGTTGCCCATTGCGGGCGATATCCTCCCGGACGGAACGCCGCATGCCGTGCACCTGTTCGATTCCTGCGCCGCAGCCGACGCCTTTCTCCGCGAGCATCCTGAACTGTGTATGCCCGCATTGCCCGGCAGCGGCACGCGGTCCGAAGGACACGCAGTTACGGCACCGGCATCGCCGGCAGAGGGCACCGCGCCCGTCACCACGGGCATAACGCCTGAAACGGCTTCCGGCAAGCTGGCCTATTTCAGCACGCATTGGTCCGTTGTGGATCATTTTCTCGACACGCCCATCGTCTGCGCCGCCGTGGACAGCGGCGTACCCGATACGACCATCCGCACGCTCTCGGCAGAAGCGAACCGCGACATGCGCGATCTGCTGGCCCCGCTGGATGCCCAAATTTCCCCGGCTATCTGCCAGTTGCTGGGGCTGCCCGTCATGCCGCTGCTGGACCTCCAGTACCGTTACCACGGCTCACAGCACTTAAGCGGAGCGCGGCTGCTCTCCCGCTGGGCGGAGACACAGCTAAACAGCCCGGCAGGCCCGCGCGAGGTGCATTTCTGGCACACGGGCGCGGCGGCACGACATCCCCTATTCGCATATGCCGATCTGCTGGCTAATCTGACCGCAGCCCACGGCGCGACCTTTCATGCCCACGCCATTTCCCAAGCCACAACGGCGCGGGAGCAGACCGTCAAACGACTGCGCCGTCTTGCGCTCACTCCGGTACGGACGCTCCGCAAGCTGATTTCCCGCATCCGCGAACGGCAACCGGTTTCCCTGCCCGCTCCCGGTGCCGGGCTTGCTGTTCTTTTTCAACCGGAAAAAAATTTGGCGGCGGAACTCTCCCGTCACGTGGACTGTGTGCTGGTCTGGCCCCGCGAAGGGGCACGGCCTGTACGGGGCATGGCTTCCCTTTCCCCGGCAATATGGGAGCAAGCACACGAAATCGTGGAAAAAGCCATTGCCACACTCGTTCACTCTTCCCAGCAAACCGCTTCCCCCGAAACGGCAAGCACCCCCCATCCAGAAGGGGACCATTCCGCAGCCCACCTCGCCGCTGGCTGGCCCTACACCACCACGCGCCTGCAAGAACGCATTCTGCGGCATTTTGCCGCCGCGCTGCCCGCGTTGCTCGCTTCCGCCGTGGCACTACGCCGTCTACATGCCCGGCATCCTGTGCGTATCGGCCTCTGGACCGTACCCGCTGTGGGCACCGGCTCTCGGCTGGGTATTGAAACGCTCAAACGGTTGGGCGTGCCCGTGGTGGGGATGCAGCACGGTGGCTGCTATTTCTCGCAGCAACTGGACGAGAAACATTTTTTACTCGACTTCACCGCCTGCACCCATTTTTTCAGTTACGCCGCCGGAACGGACGAGATGGACGACGCCTACCCCCCAGCGCAGCGGGCCGCTTACTGCCACATCATGCCCTGTTGCGAGGTAGTGCCTGTGGGCAATATGGACCATCAAACTCCCGTGGCGGGCGTCCTTCCCGTGGATATGGTGTTCCCAGTAACCAACGCGCTGGATATTGCCTCCACCGGACGCACCAGCACGGATCGTCTGGCGCGGGCGCAGGTTGCCATTTTGAACGCGCTGGAGGCGCGCACAGACCTCGTGTCCGTTGTTAAGCCGTTTCCCCACGCCTCGCGCGACTATATCGCCATTACCCGTCATATGGCACGTCTGCGGCACGCCAGAGTGGTTCAGCAGGGCTGGCGCGACTTCCTCGCCCAGTACCGTCCGGGGTTAGCCATTATTGAGTTTCCCTCCACTCCGCTGTACGAGGCACTGCCCTACGACATGGATATTTTTCTACTCACAGACGCCACGGCCCCCTTTGCCCCGCGTGCGCGTGCGCTCCTTCAACGGCGCGTTCATCTATTCGACACGGCGGAGGAACTGACGGCTGCCATTGCGGCGTATCACCCTGCGCACTCACCCAGACTGCGCGATGAAGGCTTCTACCGAACCTACGTCTCCACCCCCAACCCAAAGGAACGGATGCACGCGGCACTCGCCACCATGCTGCACCTGCGGGAATAAACGCGATATCTCATAGGCTGGCTCCGGTCTGCCCCGGACATTCCACCGTCCCGGCGCAAAACCCCATTTACATTTTGTACAATTTTTCTTAACGGTATACCCATGCTCGACAAACTCTTCACATCAAAAACGCGCATCAAACTGCTGCTGAAACTCTTCCTTAACCCGGAAGTTTCCTCTTACCTGCGGGAGCTTTCCGCAGAATTTGGCCTGTCGCCCAACGCGTTAAAGGAAGAGTTAGATGGACTGAGCCAAGCGGGGTATCTGGATAAAGAAAAAAAAGGACGCAGCATCTACTATAAAGCCAATGTGGAGCACCCTTTTTATCCAGAAATTCACTCTATCGTCCGAAAATATTTTGGTTTTGACCGAGTTTTAGAACAGATACTCAACCATCTCGGAGAGGTGGATTCCGTATATATTTTGGACGACTATGCGCGTGGAGTGGACAGCGGACTGGTGGACGTGCTGGTAATAGGCAACGTGGACCCCACCCGCCTGCATAACGTGTCCCGCCCTATCGAACAAAAATTGGGCCGAAAAATCCGCACCATGGTCATGAGCCGTAACGAATTTGCTACCAGCGATCTGCTGGAAAAACGTCCCCACTGGAAAGTCTATTAGCGAGATCACACCATGACATCCCTTGCTTCCCTCCGCCAAGCCTTGCGGTCCGGCACTGCCTCCGTGGGCACATGGCTGCAAGTTCCCAACGCCGATGTGGCGGAAATTATGAGCCGTGCCGGATATAAATGGGCCGCTATCGATCTGGAACACGGCGCATTCACCCGCGCCCAACTGCCGGATATCTGCCGCGCTTTGGAGTTGGGCGGTACCCTACCCTTTGCCCGCGTGGCGGACTGCACCATCACCTCCATCAAAGGAGCGCTGGATTCCGGCGCGGTGGGCCTTATTTTTCCCATGATCGAAACCCGCGCCCAGTTGGACGCCGCCATAGATCTGGCCCTCTATCCCCCGCACGGTATCCGGGGAGTGGGCTACTGCCGTGCGAACCTCTTCGGCAAAGAAATAGAACGCGGCATTACGGACAACGCCGAAACCTTTTTCTGCGCACAGATAGAGCATGTCCGGGCGCTGGACAATCTGGCGGATATTTTCGCTCATCCCCGGCTTGATGCCGTTATGGTGGGTCCGTATGATCTTTCCGGCTCCATGGGCATTACCGGTCAGTTCGACCACCCGGACTTCACCGCCGCCCTGCGGGCCATTCACGCCGCCGCCCGGCAGGCCGGAATTCCTATGGGACTGCACGTGGTGCAGCCAGATGTTTCGGCACTCCGCGCCAAAGTAGCCGAAGGCTACACCTTCATCGCCTATGGCATTGACGGCGTATTCCTGTATAACGCGGCGCAGTGCCCCGCCATCTGAGCCGGAAGCACGAGGAGGTAGCTATGAACGTCACGGTTTTCGGCGGTGCTGGTTTCCTTGGCTCCCATGTGTGCGATAAGCTTTCTGAGGCCGGGCATGCCGTTACCATTTTTGATATCCGCCACTCTCAGTACCTGCGCCCGGACCAGACCATGCTCACAGGGGATATTCTGGACGAAGAGGCGGTAAACTCCGCCGTGCGCGGCGCTGACGCGGTGTTCAATTTCGCGGGCATCGCCGACATTGGCGAAGCGAATCAGCGCCCCATCGACACCGCCCGCTACAACTTTCTGGGCAACACGCTGGTGCTGGAAGCGTGCCGCACCCACGCGGTGCGGCGTTTCCTTTTCGCCAGTTCCGTATACGTATACAGCGAAGCGGGTGGCTTTTACCGATGCAGCAAGCAAGCGTGCGAACTGTACATAGAGCAATACCACCGCAACTACGGGCTGGAATATACCATTTTGCGCTACGGCTCCCTTTATGGTCCCCGCGCGGACGAACGCAATGCCATTTACCGCTTTGTCCGCGAAGCGCTGACCACGGGACGCATAACCTACTACGGTGCGCCAGAAGCCTTGCGCGAATACATTCATGTGGAAGATGCGGCCCTCACCAGCGTGGACCTGCTTAACCCCCAGTACGCCAACCAGCATATTGTGCTTTCCGGGCATCAATCCATACAGGTGGGCAACGTGCTGCGCATGATCGCGGAAATGCTCGGTCGCGATATCGCGTTTGATTTTCAACGCGATGGCGACAGCAACCACTACATGGTCACGCCCTACAATTTCAGCCCCCGAACGGGCAAAAAGATCACTCCTGTCCTGCATACCGACCTAGGACAAGGAGTGCTGCGCATTATTGAAGACATCTATCACGAATTACATCCCGACATGCGAAATGTCGGAGGCGTGCTCGTCAAGGAGTAACCGCTGTGAACATTATTGCCGTCATCCCCGCCCGCATGGGGTCCAGCCGCTTTCCCGGCAAACCGCTGGCCGATATCCACGGAGTTCCCATGGTAGGGCACGTGGCCCTGCGCACCGCCATGTGTGAAAGCCTCTCCGCCACCTACGTGGCCACTTGCGACGCGGTTATTAAAGAATATTGTGACAAGGCGGGCATCCGCTGCATTATGACTGCCGACACGCACGACCGCTGCACCACCCGTACGGCCGAAGCGTTGCTGAAAATTGAAGCGGAAACCGGCATGCCCGCCGATATTGTGGTTATGGTGCAAGGGGACGAACCCATGACCATGCCTGAAATGATTGACGCCGCAGTGCGCCCCATGCTGGAAGATGCTTCCATCAACGTGGTGAACCTCATGGCGGACATGCAGACCGTGGAAGAATTTGAAGACCCCAACGAAGTCAAAGTGGTGGTGGATCTGCACAACAACGCGCTCTACTTCTCGCGCGAGCCTGTGCCCTCCCGCCGTAAGGGATCACCCGTGGTACCCATGCGTAAGCAGGTGTGCATCATCCCCTTCCGCCGCGACTATCTGCTGCGTTTCAACGCCCTGCCTGAAACCCCTCTGGAAATTATCGAATCTGTGGATATGATGCGTATTTTGGAACATGGTGATTCGGTCCGCATGGTCCCTTGCGAAGCGGGCACCCTTTCCGTGGATACTCAGCACGATCTTGACCGCGTCATCAAACTGATGCGCCATGACACGGTGCGCCTGCGCTACACGCCGGGAGCCTCCGCATGAAAATAGCCATTACCACCTCTTCTTTTGCCCGCTACAGCGAGGAACCTTTGCGCCTTCTTCGGGAAGCAGGCGTAGACTATGTGCTCAACCCGCACGGACGCAAGCTGACAGAGGCGGAAACCACGACTCTGCTGGCAGGATGCGTGGGAGTAGCCGCCGGAACGGAGCTTTACACTCCGGCTGTCATGCAGGCGCTCCCGGACCTGCGGGTTATTTCCCGTTGCGGCACCGGCATGGACAATGTGGACTTTGCCGCCGCGAAAGACAGGGGCATTGTCGTGCGCAACACGCCGGACGGCCCCACCCTTGCCGTGGCGGAACTGACACTGGGCTACGCGCTGAACCTCATGCGGCAGATCAGTCTTATGGACCGCGAATTACGCACCGGAACGTGGAAAAAACGCATGGGTCACACCCTGCGCGGAAAAAAGCTAGGCATTATCGGACTGGGCCGCATAGGCCGCGCCGTGGCTTCGGTCTTCGAGCCTCTAGGGGTGGAGATCGCGTTTAACGATCCCGTTGCCGCCTGCGGCGAGTACCCTTTCATGTCTGTGGACTCTTTGCTGGGCTGGGCGGATATTCTAAGTCTTCACTGCTCCAAAGCGGGGGGGGAATGCGCGCTGTTCACAGCGGAACACCTGCACCGCATGAAACCGGGAAGCTGGGTCATTAACGCCTCTCGTGGCGGCATTGTGGACGAAGAGGCTCTGTATGATCTCTGCAAGTCGGGGCATCTAGGCGGCGTGGCTATCGACGTATTTGAACGCGAGCCGTATGACGGTCCCCTGAAAGAGCTGGATAACGTTATCCTCACGCCGCACATTGGCTCCTACGCGCGTGAAAGCCGCATCCAGATGGAAACGGATACCATCCGCAACCTGCTGGACGCGATGGAACAACACGCATGAGTCATGGTTCCGCCATAGAACTTGTAGTTTTCGACTGCGACGGTGTGCTGCTGGAAAGCGTAGAAGCCAAAAGTCTTGCCTTCGAACAGCTTGTGCGGGCCCACGGTCCCGAAGCGGTAGACCGTCTGCTGGCCTTTCACCACGCCCATGGCGGCGTCAGCCGGTACGAAAAATTCGCATGGTTTGTCCGCGAGGTGCTCGGTCGCGAAATTACCCCCGAAGAATCCCAGAACATGGGGCAGCAGTTTGCAAAACTGTCCCGCGCTAATGTGCTGGACGCGCCCATGGTCCCCGGAGCGCTGGACGCGCTGGACGCCCTGCGCGGCACCCTGCCTCTGTACGTGGCCTCCGGCGCACCGCACGGCGAACTGGTGGAGATTCTCACACTCCGGGGCCTAGCCGGGTATTTCACTGACATTTATGGTTCCCCCCCCGCCAAGTCCGCCCTGTTGCGCCGCTGCATTGACAGATCAGGTGTGGCTCCCACAGCCACACTCATGATAGGAGACAGCAGCACAGACCTTGACGCGGCACGCGAAAACGGCACCCAGTTTTATGGACGTGGCAGCCAGTTCGCCGCCCACGGCGTTCCGTGGGGACACGACCTGACGGAGCTGATCGCTCATATACGCGCACGGCACCGCAGCGCGACGGCCCGGGACTGAACGCGCGGCACCCAAACAGCCAACGAACGGCCCATTCGCCGGCCTCGCGCATCGGCCCTTGATGGAGACTTATGCGGATTCCCGAAACCCTACGCCCTCTCTTTCAAGCATTTTCCGACCTGAACCGGCTGGCTTACCACCACCCGGCCCTACAGGCCAACTATGTTTTGCGCAAGACTCCCCCGGCGGGGGAAACTCTGCTGCCGCCGGAACAAACAGACCCATCGACGCTGCCGGGACAGTCGCATGCATCTCCCCACCGGGTATCCCGGCGCATGCTCGTTCGCTCCGTATTCGCTTACTACGCCATAAACAGCATCTATTTTTGCCTGTTGCTCTGCAAAAAAGCGGCCCACGCGCTGGCGGGTGTCCGGGAAGTCCCGTTCTCCCCAACCGCATCCGCCCTCCCTGCCCGCCCCGTCATCATAGACAGCTTTGTGGTAGTGGATGCCACGGTCGCGAACCGCCACTGGCGCGACACCTATTTCCCCGGACTCGCGCCCGCTCTGGAATCACACGGCTATCAGCCCGTCCTCATGCCCCGCTTCTACGGCAGCCATAATCCTCTAGCGCTGTTCAGGACACTACGCATTCTGCGCACACAAGGCATTCCCCTTGTTACAGAATATGGGCTGCTCACCTTTGGTGACTATCTGCGCATACTGGGACTCATGCTCAGTATGCCTGTGCTTTTGCTACGCGTCTTACGGCAGGCCAGCCAAACCCCACATCCTCACACGGACAGCGCTTACGCCCGCGCCGTGCGCCACCGGGACTACCTGCTCATCAGGGGACTCGCTTCGGGCCATCTTGCCCCCATGGTGCGCCGCGTAGCCGCCCGCAGACTGGGCACCCACCTTCCCCCCCACGCGAAAACCATAAGCTGGTTTGAAAACCAGAGCATCGATGCATGCTTCATGGCGGGGCTGCACGAAACCGCGCCCACCGTCACTCGCTACGGCGCACAGTTGCTTCTCTGGGCAGACTCCCTGCTCAACGCCCATGCCGACGATACGGATATTCCCTTCGGCCTTGCCCCGGACGTGCCCATGGCAACCGGCCCTTATTTTTTTCCTGCCGATTCCACCCAAGAATACCGAACAGGGCCAGCCCTACGCTACGCATACCTCTTCGGACCGGACTCCATAGTCCGGCGCAACCCGCAAGGCCCCATTCTTGTCCTGCTCTCCTACCATCATGAGGAAACCGTGCGCATTCTTACCGCTGTGCAGCAACTGACCGCCAGCAGAACTGCCTTCTCATCTGCGCCTGCTTCCTCCGGTTCTTCCGGCATTCCCGGTTCACCCGGTTCTCTCGGTTCACGCAACGCACCTGACACACCCGGCGCACCGTTCTCCGCAGCACGGCCCGCATTCCGCTTTCGCTTCCACCCCGCCACACGCCCTGAACACTATGCCTCTCTGCTGCCTGCGGACGTTCACCTCTCTCAGGGTTCCATGCACGACGCACTGCGCGAGGCATCGCTTGTTGTGGGCAGCGGCACAGGCGCCCTTGCCGAAGCCGTAGCCTGCGGCATTCCCGCCATCAATATCACCGAAGCAGGCCGCCTCTGCCACTGTTTCCTTCCCCCTTTCGGCAAGGGGCTGCTGTGGGATACCTGCGATGTGTCGGCGTCCCTCTCCGACGTGCGGGACAGACTGGAAGCCGCGCAACACCCTCTTTCGCCGGACGCTCTTCGGGGGCACAGCCGCACGTTCCGCGATCTGCTTTTCCAAGAGCCCACTCCACGGGCCATCGCGAACGCCTTCGACCTGTAAGGCCTTTTCCGTTTTCCCCCGCCATCACGCAAGTCGCCATCAGGCGTATAGGACATACCATGACCCCATCTTCCGACCAGACGCCCGACCACCTCACGCAGTCGCCGCACGTACAGCCATCCGCACCGCGGATAACCGTGCTCATGACCGTGCTGAACGGCATGCCCTACCTCCCGGAAGCCGTGGAAAGCATTCTCGCGCAGACTCTGCCCGACCTCCTGCTTCTTGTGATAAACGATGGCTCCACCGATGGCACGGCGTCTTATCTGGACAGCGTGGACGACTCTCGCCTGATCGTTCGCCATCTCCCTAAAACCATAGGAAGAACCCCTGCGCTGAATCTGGGATTTTCTGAAATCACAACCCCCTACACGGCCATTCTAGACGGCGACGATGTGGCGCTTCCCTCTCGCCTTGCCCGGCAGGTAGCCTTTTTAGACACCACGCCCGATGTCGCCATGGTGGCAGCGGACTATCTGCTGGTGGACCCGCACGGAAACTCGCTGGGGCAAGTGGAATGCCCCGCAAAGCACGCCCCGCTCGTCAATTTGCTTGCTGTGCAAAATGTTATCGCCCATTCCGCCTGTTCATTCCGAACAACCGCTGTGCGCTTCGTGGGTGGGTACCCGCCGGAATATGACTACGCGCAGGATATGGGGCTATGGCTTGCCCTGCTGCAACAAGGAAACCGCATAGCCAGCCTGCCGGAAACGCTGGCCCACATTCGCGTGCACCCCGCGCAGGCCACACAAAATCCCGCTAAAGTACGACTGCGCCGTCAGGAAGCCGTATGGCTCGCGCACGGGTTATGTGACGTTCCCGGCATATCAGCCGATGCCCGACAGGTGGCCCGTCTGCGCGAAGGTATTTTTTTGCTCCGATTACACCGCTGGCGCGAAGGATTCCGCAGCCTGTACTGTGGCCTCGCTATGGGACCGATACGTCTGTTGCGCAATTCCCTGTTGCGGCAACGCCTTGCGTTAAGTCTGCGGAAACGGCGCTGATTCAGCACGCCGGTTTGTACGGGCACCCGCGTCAGCCCCGGTTGGCTTCCTGATGCAGGCCTAAAAAATACCCGCTCCGACCAGACGCTCGACCAGACACCCGACCAAACGGCAGGACAGGCGTTAGGGCAAACGCCCGGAACCGGCACCACTTAGGGGTTGTTACCAATTGGTATGCTAGGGTACAAAGCGGAAGAAAGTATGGGAAACAGGCTGCGGAGCCTGACTCTTTTGAATGAGACACGGCAGAAAGGGAAAGGTATGGACCAGACGGCACAGTCACCGGAGCGGCATGTCATTCTTGGCGCGGGCGGGCACGCCCGCGTGTTGTGTGATCTTCTGCGCAGCGCCGGAAAAACGGTGGTCGCGTTTTCCGATTCGTCTCCATCGCGGGCGGGAACGGTCATATGCGGCCTGCCAGTTATCGCGGAAGCCGATCTTGCCGCAACCTTCAGTCCCGGAGCTGTTCTTTTGGTAAACGGTGTCGGCGGTGTCAGAGACATGAGCGCCCGGCAGGCCATTTTTGAACAGTTCCAGCAACGCGGGTACCGGTTTGCCACGCTGGTGCATCCCACCGCCTTTGTCGCACACGACACGGTGCTGGAAGAAGGCGCGCAGGTGCTCGCCGGGGCGATGGTCATCACCGGGGCGATGGTGGGAAAAAATACCATACTCAACACGCGGGCCAGTGTGGACCACGATTGTCACATAGGCGCACACTGCCATATCGCGCCGGGAGTGACGCTTTCTGGCGGAGTACGCGTGGGAGACGCCACGCTGATCGGCACAGGCGCGTCGGTCATACAGGGCATCCGCATCGGCACCAGATGTATTGTTGGCGCGGGAGCAGCCGTAGTCCGACACATAGCTGACGGAGTTATGGCTGTCGGGGTTCCCGCGCGGCAATGCCGGTAGCGTTTACTACAGCACCCGCCCGTTGCCCGGCAGTCCTCCCAGCACCATGGCGGGCACATCCTCTCCGCGCACGGGGCGGGAAAACAAAAAGCCCTGTCCACCCTCGCAGCGCAGTTCTGACAACATAATCCGCTGCTCTTCTTCTTCCACGCCTTCTGCCACCACATCCAATCCCAAAGAATGCGCCAACGCCACCACGGCCTGAACAATTTTAAAATTACCCGGCTCGCGGCTCATTCTTCCTACGAAGCTCCGATCTACTTTAAGCGTGTCTATGGGGAATTCCTGAAGATATGCCAGAGAGGAATAGCCTGTGCCAAAGTCGTCTATGCACAGCTTCACCCCTAATTCCTTGAGCCGCTTAAGCGTCATATTGGAAAATTCAGGATTCTCCATGAGCATGGTTTCAGTCACTTCCAAGTGCAGGCACCGGGGTGGCAGCCCTGTTTCACGCAGCACTTCAGCGACAAGTTCCACAACCCCCGGCTGTGATAACTGCCGTGCGGAAAGGTTCACGCTCACAGTCATTTCACTAAATTCCGGGAATCGGGAACGCCACCGGGCCATGGTGTGGCAGGCTTCCATCAGCACCCAGCGACCAATGTGCATGATCTGCCCCGTGCCCTCGGAAACAGGAATAAACTCCGCCGGGGAAACCGCACCGTTTTCCGGGTGATTCCAGCGGACGAGTGCCTCAAACCCAGAAATTCGCCGCGTGCCGATGTGGACGATAGGCTGATACACCAAAAAAAATTCTTCGCGCTCCAGTGCCCGGTAAAGATCCATCTCAATATGCATGAGATGCATCGCCTTTTCCAGCATTGATGGATCAAAAAACGCGGAATTGCCCCCGCCCTGCTGCCGGGCGTAGTGCATGGCAATATTGGCGTTACGAAGAATTTCGTCCGCGCTTTCAAAGGAAGGCCCGCCCATAACCACGCCAAAACTGCCCGTAACCCGGACCGTGCGCGGCCCGATGGACACAGGCGCCCGCACCGCTTCCATAAGACGGCTGAGGATGGCACGCACCTCGTCTTCCGACTCCACTTCTTCCAGCAGCACCACAAACTCGTCGCCCCCCACGCGGGACACGGTGTCCATGGAGCGCACTTCGGCTATCATGCGCATGGCTGTGTCACGCAACACCTGATCGCCTATGGCGTGGCCCAGCGAGTCGTTGATGTTTTTGAACCGGTCCAGATTCACAAACACCAAAGCGAAATCCACAGTCCGTTTCCGGCGTGCGCGTTCAAGAGTGCGCCCTATGCGGTCCATGCAAAGCGGGCGGTTGGGCAGGTCGGTTAGTGGGTCGTGCCATGCCTGATGCTTTAATTGCATCGCCAGCATTTTGCGTTCGGAAATATCCCGGCACACAGCACGCAGACCCACGAATTCACCGTCGGGTGATTCAGCCCGGCGGACGACATAGTGAATCCAGCGTTCCCGCCCGTCGGGTGTGCGCACACGAAATTCCGCTTCGCCTCCCGGCGCACCGCTTCGCATGACAGCCTGAACGCGCCGCCACGCGGGCAAATCCGCCTCGTGCATAATAGCGGCAAAAAAATCGGGATTGCGGTAGAACGATTCGGGAGGATAGCCGCAAATACGCTCGCAGGCGTTGGAGACAAACTCCATCTGCCCGTCCGGCGTGGACCATATCTCCCAGTTGAAGAGGTATTCCGCCAGCATGAAAAACCGCAGGCGGCACTCCCTTACAGTTTCTTCCAGCGCACGGCGCTCGCCCGGTTGCCATTTCGCACCGTCTGTCCGGGCTTCCTTAACCATCTGTTGCTCCGCATGGGCGCGCGCGTCATCATCGGACATTCCGATCATCCGCCGCACCTCCTCTGGGTAACACCATCTGCGGAGCTGAATAAAAAGTCTGCCTCAAAACGTCCTTCCCCTATACACCTGCCCGCCCCTGCCGTATACAGTAAGCAGGCATTTACCTCGTATACTGCCCCCGTTTCAGCACTAATACAAGAACATAGGAATAACAAGTACAAATAATCCCGTAGTGTTACAGGAGCGTTCCTTATGCCTTACAGATATTTGTCCATCTGCCTTTGTCTACTGTATTCTTTTCTCCATTCCGGCACTGCATCGGCACAAGAAATAGGAGAAACCACTACGGTCCGACAGGCTGTCGTGAAGGAAATACGGCAGGCCGTGGGCACGGTTCGTCCCCGCACGGAAACGCGCATTGAATCGCAAATTACCGCCCGTATTTTGGAAATGCGGATTCACCCCGGTGCCCACGTACGGCGGGGTGATGTCTTAGTGGTGCTGGACACCCGTGAGCTGGCCTCCCGACGCGATCAGGCCCGGCAAGCCATTGCCACCGCCACCGCAGCCACACGGCAGGCGCAACAGGAGGAAGCCGCCGCGCGTGCGGAATTCACCAAGGCCGAATCGCACTATCGACGCATCCACGCGCTCTTCGCTTCCGGCACCGTGGCAAAAAGTGAACTGGATCAGGCAGAGGCAGCCTATGCCCGCGCTGAAGCGGACCTCTACCGCGCCGCAGATGGCATAAGCGGGGCCAGCGCCTCGGAAAACAGAGCTTCAACCATGCTTGAAGAAGCACAGATTGCCATGGACTATGGCATCATCCACGCGCTGGATGACGGCGAGGTGGTCCGCCGTGAAGCAGAACCCGGCGATCTGGCTATTCCCGGCAAGGCACTGGCTATTCTGCAAACAGGCAGTTCTCTGCGGTTGGAGGCTCAGGTTCCTGAAGGGCTTATTCAAAAAATACGGCCCGGCTCGTATCTTCCCGTTACCATAAGCGCCCTGCCGGGCTTGACACTGAACGGCACGGTGGAAGAGGTGGTTCCCGCCGCCGATCCGCAATCCCGTACTGTGGAAGTACGGGTGGGCCTGCCATCTGTTTCCGGCTTGTATCTTGATCTCTATCCCGGCATGTTTGGCAGACTGCTCGTCCCGGTGGGCGAGCGCACGACACTTCTGGCTCCCAGCCGCGCCATTTCCCGCGTGGGACAGTTGGAAACGGTGCGCGTGCTGCACGACGGTGTGCCCATGCCTGTCTATGTGAAAACCGGCAAAGTGCACGGTGATGACGTGGAAATTCTTTCGGGACTCCGAGGCGGAGAAACCATACTGCTGGAGGCTGCCCATGTCCGCTAGCACCCCCCCGCCCGCCGGTTCCAAGGCAATTCCCGGTGACGGTGCCGAACCGTCCGCACTCGGCCCCACAGCCCGACAAACACCTACGCTGCCCCCGCAAGCAGCCTACGCCACGGATTCTCTACGAGGAGACGCTTCCCCCTCCGGGGCAGTTGTTTCGTTTGTACGATTATTTCTGACAGGCAAAAATTCTCTACTATTTCTCATTTTTGCCCTGTGCGCGGGCATGGCGGCTATTTTCGTTACTCCTCGCGAAGAAGAACCGCAGATCGTCGTGCCCATGGCGGATATTATTGTGCAGGTTCCCGGAGCTTCCGCGGAAGAGGTGGAAAAACTAGTTGCCACGCCGCTGGAAAGACTGCTGTGGCAAATAGACGGGGTGGAATACGTGTATTCCACGTCCCGCCGCGATGTCTGCGTGACCACAGTGCGCTTTTTTGTGGGGGAAGACAGGGAAAACGCGCTGGTCAGGCTGCACAATACCATTATGAAAAATCAGGATATTGTGCCCGCTGTGGTTTCCGGCTGGGTTGTCCGGCCTGTGGAAATAGACGATGTGCCCATTGTCACCCTCACGCTGTTCGCGGATTCCGATACGGGATATGGTGCGCACGACCTGCGCCGTATGGGGGAGGAACTTTTCCACCGGCTGGCGGAAACCAAAGACGTCTCGCGTTGCACCATCACTGGCGGTCTGCCCCGTCAGATTCGGGTGGAGCTTTCACCGGAGGCATTACACGCCTACCGTGTTTCCGCACTGGAGGTGCGTTCCGCGCTCGCCGGAGCGGACGCGTCCATCACTGCCGGCAGTGTGGACCGCATGAACGCGGCCTACACCATTACCGCCGACTCTTTTCTTAAATCGCTGGATGAGGTACGCGCCTTAGTTGTGGGGGTATATGCGGACCGTCCCGTCTATCTGGGCGACGTTGCCACGGTGGCGGATACCTTCGCAGAGCCTGCTTCATATACCCGCATCGGCTTCGGAGACGACTACGCAGCGCAGACCGGTCTGCCCGCCGGGGAGTCTCTGCCGTCTGTAACCCTTGCTATCTCCAAGAAAAAAGGCACTAACGCGGTGCGCGTCGCCGATGATGTTATCAGCACCGCACAACACCTGCGCGGAACCATTCTCCCGGAAGGAATACACCTGCGCGTCACCCGCGATTACGGAGCCACCGCGCAAGATAAGGTCAGCGATCTGCTCTCCTCACTCGGTTTCGCCATCCTCACCGTAGTGGCGCTGCTCGCGTTTTCTCTGGGGTGGCGGGAAGCGCTCATCGTGGCTGTCGCCGTGCCGGTGAGTTTTTCTCTGGCGTTGGCGGTAAACTGGGCCTTTGGATACACCATAAACCGGGTCACTCTTTTTGCGCTTATCCTTTCGCTGGGCTTGGTGGTGGACGACCCCATTACCAACGTGGACAATATCCAGCGCCACATCCGCCAAGGCAAACTTCCGCCGCTCCCGGCAACCCTGCTGGGGGTGAGCGAGGTTCTTCCCCCGGTCATCATGTCCACTCTGGCTATCATTGTCTCCTTCACCCCCATGTTTTTCATCTCCGGCATGATGGGACCGTACATGGCCCCCATGGCTGTTAATGTGCCGCTAACCGTAACCTTTTCCACCGTTTGCGCACTCACCGTGGTGCCATGGCTCAGCCTCATGCTGCTGAAGGGCAAGGCGGGAAACGGGTCTGTGCAGGATGTGACCCCCGCATGGGTCCGGCATGCTTACAGGCGTCTGCTTTCTCCCTTCTTGAATTCCCGCATGGCCCGCGTGGCCCTACTGGTTGGTGTCGTCGTTTTGTTGCTCTTCAGTCTTGCTCTTGCGGCCCTGCGTCTTGTGCCGTTGAAAATGCTGCCTTTCGACAATAAAAACGAATTTCAGATTGTGCTCGACCTGCCGGAGGGCAGCAGTTTGGAGGCTACAGACCGCGCAGTGCGGGATATGGAAACATTTTTGCGCAGCCACGCCGACATAACGGATTTTACCACTTACACGGGCGTGGCCTCGCCCATGGATTTCAACGGCATGGTGCGCCACTACTATCTGCGCGGAGAACCTCATCAGGCCGACATCCGCGTAAACCTGCCGGATAAGTCGCAACGCGATGCGCAAAGCCACGCGCTCATCCTTACCTTGCGGAATCAGTTGCAAGCCATTGCCGATGCCCATGGCGCGCGTATGAAAATTGTGGAAACGCCCCCCGGCCCCCCGGTTATTTCCACCATCACGGCAGAAATTTACGGCGCACCGGACCGCACCCCGGAGCAGCTTATCCGGGCGGCGTGGCATATACAGGAAATTATGCGTGCGGAACCGGGCGTGACTGACATAGACGCGTCGTTTGAGGCGCCACATGACCGCATCAACTTTGAAACAAACCGGGAAAAAGCAGCCCTGCACAGCATTACCGCCCGCGATGTGGCAGATACGCTGAATATGGCGGTGGGCGGCGCAACCCCCGCCACCCTGCACTTGCCACACGAGCGGCAACCTTTGCCCATTCACGTAACACTGCCCCGTGCGGAGCGCTCCGATGCCGCGTCCCTTGCGGAAATGCCACTGAAGTCCGCATCCGAGCACATGGTACCCTTAGGAGAACTGGGCAGCTTCACGCAGCTACGGGAAGACCAGCCTATCTATCATAAAAATCTCCGCCGGGTGGTCTACGTATACGCTGAAATGGCGGGACGCGCGCCCGGAGAAGCTGTGCTGGATATGCAAGCAGCCCTGCGCGATACCCCCATGCCGCCCGGAACCTTTGTGGAATGGGCAGGTGAAGGCGAGTGGAAGATTACCCTTGATGTCTTCCGCGATCTGGGCATTGCCTTTGGCGTGGCAATGCTGGGTATTTACCTACTTCTGGTACTGCAAGTTGATTCGTTTGGGCTGCCCCTGCTTATCATGTCCGCCATCCCCCTCACCCTCATCGGGATTTTGCCGGGCTTCTGGCTCCTGAATTTATTTTTTGGGGGAGAAGCGGGGGGCTACCCCGACCCGGTGTTTTTCACCGCAACCAGCATGATCGGCATGATCGCATTAGGCGGTATTGTTATTCGTAACTCGCTGGTGCTTATTGAGTTTATTCAAGACGCCGTGCGGCAGGGCACGCCGTTACGCGAGGCGGTCCTATATAGCGGAGCGGTGCGTCTGCGGCCCATTATCCTCACAGCGGCAACCACCGCGCTGGGAGCGTGGCCTATCACGCTTGACCCCATCTTTTCCGGCCTCGCCTATGCGCTTATCTTCGGCCTCACGGCATCCACCCTTTTCACTCTGATAGTTGTGCCCACGGCATACTACGCCCTTCAGAGCAAGGCGAGGCGGGCAGAAGGAACGGCATAGACAGCGCGTCTGATTCACCGCATGGGCCGCGCTACTCCCGCAAGCACCATGCTTGACGCCCAAGCCCCCTGCGGCGCTGCACAATAAAGCCCCCGGAAAAATATGCCGGGGGCTTAAAAAGGGATTTTCCGGTCCGTAGCGCCAGCATTCGGACCGGAAAATCGTATGGGGAGGGGAGATTTGTCCCGGAATGCGACCGGAAACGCGACGGGACCTAGAGCTGGCCGCCCGCCTTGGCGTACAGTTGCTGTGCGCCTTCGTTTTCCGGGTCTTTTTCCAGCAGAAGCTCCAAATGTTCCTTGGCTTCTTCGTTCCTGCCGAGCCAAATCAATCCGCCAGCCAGCGAAAAACGCACGGCATCTTTGCCGGGATTCTGCGACAGGCTATCGGAAAGTATGGGCACAATGTCTGCCACACGGTTCAGGGCATATCCCATCTGCACAAGACCGCTCATGGCGACCATGTTGTCAGGGTTGCGCTCCAGCGCCTGCGTAAAGGCATCCATGGCCTCTTCGTGTTGGCCCCGGTCCATATGAATCAACCCCATGCCGGACAGCGTTTTGTCGCTGCTTTCAATGGCGTCCGCCTTCTTGTACAGGACAAACGCCTCTTCAAGCTTGCCACGCTGCACCGCAATGGTAGCCAGGCCAAGATAGGGATCGGGGTGCACTCCGTTGGAACTGGCGGCTTTCTTGTAATATTCTTCCGCCTTATCCAGTTCACCCATAAACAGGTAGCACTCGCCCAATTCCTTATTAATTTCGTAATCCAAATGATTGCTCATGGTCCCCTCCATAAAGGACAAATTTCCCCTCGCCGAAATGACGATTCCATGACCAGCGGGTAGGTAAATTTTGACCCTTCCGGCCTGTGCCAGCATCAATGCAACACGCGTGCCAAATAGCTTTCATTAAATCAGGCACCCGCCACTTGAATTCCTCCCCCCCCCTCCCCCGACACCGCCGAATACCCGACGGTTCTCCGTCACTCTCTCCCTTGCACGGAGTTCCGGTTCGTCATTTTTTAAAAATAATATAATATTATCAATATATTATTCAAATGGAACGCCTTTTGCTATCTCTGCAACAGCAATGCGGTTTCGGGCACGCACTTTCGCAGCCCAACACCGCCAACCCCGGAGGATATACGGCATGAAAAGCATGTTTGGCCTGCATATGCAGGTAACCGCCAAGGTCATGGACATGCAGCTCCAACGTCAGAATGTCGTCATGAGCAACCTCGCCAACATGACCACCCCGCGTTACCGGGAGCGGACTCTTGAGTTTGAAGAAGACCTACAGAAAGCGCTCAATCTGGATGCCAGCGGCAAAATGACCCGCACGTCCAAAGAACATATGCCGGCGGTATTCAACCCCGACAACTTCGGTCCTGAATGGACCAAGGTCTTCAAACCGCGCGTCGTGCACGGCGAGGACCAAGTCGATCTGGACAAGGAAATGGCAAAAATGGCCAAGAACAATATGCGCTACAACACCCTTGCAACGGTGCTGAAGGGCAACTTCGAAGGCCTTAACAGAATCATAACGGAAGGGCAGAAATAATGGACTTCATGACCGCACTCGACATTGGCGCGTCCGCGCTCAGCGCAGAGCGCACGCACATGAACATCATTTCGATGAACCTGGCAAATGCCAAAACAACCCGTACCACGGAAGGCGGCCCCTACCGCCGCAAGACCGTGCTGCTAGCCGCCACCGAAGTGGACAGCCCCTTCAGCAAACAAATGCAATCGGCTCTGGACCGCGAACTACGCGGCGTGCGTGTGATGCATGTGGCGCAAGACAGTCGCCCCATGAAAGCCGTGTACGAACCAAGCCACCCGGACGCCAACGAAGACGGCTTCGTCTACTACCCGGACATTAACGTGGTGGAAGAAATGGCACAGCTCATGACCGTGCAACGCGGCTACGAAGCCAACGTGGCAACCATGGACGCTGTAAAAGCTATGTACAACAAGGCACTTGAACTAGCCAAATAGCGGCGACGGCATTTGCAAGGAGATTCGCCATGAGCGTACAAAACATCGGCATGCGCGCCTATTCGGACGCCATGCACAACTTCGAAAAGGCACAAAAGGCCACTTCCGGTCAGTCACTGGCTCTGCCCAAGGCACCTCGGACGTCCTTTGCGGATACCGTGACGGATTCCGTCCGCAAGACCAACGACATGCAATCGGAAAAGGCCAAGCAGATCGAATCGTTTGCGTCTGGCGAAACACAAAACGTGCATGAGCTGATGATAACCTTGCAAAAAGCCGGGCTTGCCATGTCCATGACAAGCGCCGTGCGCAACAAGGTCATGGAAGCCTACAAAGAATTGAGCCGCATCAGCTTCTAGGTTCCGCACTCGCCCACACTGACACCACACGGAGCAGATCATGTCGTCCTTTCTTTCCGATGCCGTAGAAAAGTCCAAAATGTTCTGGACCCAGATAAGCCTCTCCCAGCGCGTCTTTATCGGCGGCCTTGCCCTTGCCGTTATCGGCGTGTTTTTCGCCCTTATCTTCTGGATCAACCAGCCGGACTACCGCGTGCTCTACTCCAATCTGAGTCTCGAAGACGCTAACCGTGTGGTGAAGGTGCTGGACAACGATAAGGTTACCTACAAACTTCAAAACGACGGCAGCACCATTCTGGTCGCCGCTGACCGGGTATACGACCTTCGTCTGCGGGTAGCCGGCGAAGGCAGCATTGTAGGACAAGGCGTCGGCTTTGAAATCTTCGATGAAATCAAAGTGGGCCAAACCGAATTCGTACAAAAAATAAATTACCAGCGCGCCCTCCAAGGAGAATTAGCGCGTACCATCGGCGAATTTCCCAATGTGGAAAGCGCCCGTGTCCATCTGGTGGTGCCCCATCGCAGTCTGTTTATTGAAGAGGAACAAAAGCCCTCTGCCTCGGTGGTGCTTACGCTCGCTGATGGCAAAAAAATGACAGAAAAAGACGTAATGGCCATTGTGAACCTTATTTCCATGTCCGTTGAGGGCTTGGACAAAAGCCGCATTGCCGTTAACGACACCAGAGGCGAAATTTTGTATTACCCCAGCGACGAAAATTCGTTGCAGGGCATGACCACGACCCAACTGGATCACAAAATGACCATGCAGCGCGACATAGAGCGCCGCATTCAGGAAATGCTCTTCCCCGTCATTGGCGCGGGCCGCGTTATTTCCAAAGTAAACGCCGACCTCGACTTCTCCCAGCGCACCATCCGCAAGGAACTGTTCGACCCGGATAGTCAGGTATTGCGTTCCGAACAACGGAGCGAAGAAACAACCCGTGGTGAATCCAACCTTAACGCTGGCAGCCCGGACCCCAATTTCCGTGGCGATGGCATTACCGGTGGTCTGAGCACACAGGAATCCGCCCGCGAAACCCGTACCTCCAACTTCGAAATCAACAAGGAAGAGCAAAACATTATCGCTCAGGTGGGCGAAATACAGCGACTTTCTGTTGCGGTTATCGTGGACGGCACGTATGAAAAGAACGCGGATACCGGAGAATTTGTGTTCACTCCCCGCAGCGAGGAAGAGCTGGCCCGCATCCGCCAGTTGGTGTCCAACGCCGTGGGTTTTGATTCGGCACGGGGAGACACCATAGAGGTTTCCAGCATCTCGTTCGGCGGTCCCGACGTACTGCCAGAGCCAAGCCTTACCGAAGTGGTCATGGACTACGCTCTGCGCCTCGGCAAACCACTGCTTAACGCCCTGCTGATCTTCCTCTTCCTGATAATGATCGTCCGGCCCGTCATCCTCGCCATGATCCGTCCCAAAGTGCATGCGAGCGATGTGGTCGAAGGTCTTGAGGGGCTGCCCTCCGGCGAGGAGCGCTTGGCTCTCATCGAAGGCGACGAGGACATGGACGCCTTGGACGCCCTGAAAAAAATAGAAGACATCAAGGCACACGCTATGCAGCTTGCCGAACAAAATATGGAACAGGCCGTGGGCATTCTCAAGAGCTGGCTGAAGCAGCCTGAAGGAGCGCGCAGTGGCGGACAAGCTTAGCGGCGCGTCAAAGACCGCCATCCTTCTTCTCGCCTTGGGCGACAAGTTCACGGCTGAAACGTTCAAACGCATGGATCGCTCGGAAATCGCGCAGATATCCAAGGCCATGGTTGAACTGGAATCCGTTCCCAAAGAACTGGTGGAAGAGGTCCTGCGCGAATTCCACCGCGCCCTCGTCACCGGTCAGGAAATGATTTCCGGCGGCGCGGACACCGTAAAACGGCTGCTCATGAAAAACTTGGACAGCGAAACCGCCAAGTACATCATGGATGCGCTGAATCTGGAAACCGGGCCTGCCCCGTTCAGAGAACTGGAAAACGTCAGCCCGCGCATTCTCGCCCAGATACTACGCAATGAGCACCCGCAGACACTGGCCCTTATTTTAGGCCACCTGCACTCTGATCAAGCGGCGGAACTGCTTACCAACCTGCCAGCCGGAGTGCGCCCCGAAATCCTCATGCGCCTCGCCAAACTGGAGGCCGTGCCGGAGGATATGCTCATGGAAGTCGATAAGGTGCTGCAAAGCCAGCTCATCGCCATGGGCGGCAAAGAAGGCAAAAAGGTTGGCGGTGTCGGCGCTGTTGCCGAAATACTCAACGCAGTGGATCGCGCCACCGAGGAAGAGGTTCTCTCCGAAATCGAAGAAGAATCCGCCCAGATGGCAGAAGATATCCGCAACCTCATGTTTGTGTTCGAAGACGTGTCCGCTCTGGACGACCGCGCTGTCCGCGAACTGTTGAAGGAAATCTCCAACGAAGATCTCACCATGGCCCTGCGCGGAGCGTCGGACGACCTGAAAGACCGTTTCTACAAAAATATGTCCGAACGCGCCGCCACCATGATCCGCGAAGACTTGGAAATAATGGGACCAACTCGCCTTGCCGATGTGGAAGGCGCACAGCAAAATATCGTCAAGGTGGTTCGCCGACTGGAAGCAGAAGGCCGCATAGCCATCGGACGCGGAGGCGGCGATGTCTTCATCTAAGCCAGCAGCGCAGGATGAACGGTGGGGCACCATTTTCATGGGCCCCTCCCGGACGGATGAACGCCAACTCCACCAGGTGGAAGGCGCGCGCTCCATGCAATGGGACGAGGCCACCGAAGCCGCCTACATGGAACGCGTGCGCGTCCGTGCCACACAACATGCTGCCGAAATTATGGAACAGGCACGGCAGGAAGCCGAGGAACTGCGGGCCAAAGCCATGCAGGAAGGCTACGACGCCGGGCTGGCACAAGCCCAGCGGGAATTGGAAACCTTTCAGGCCACCATGAGCGAGTCCGTCTCTGGCGTACTTTCCGCCATCCAAGGCCAGTGTTCCGGTATCTTCTCCCGTTGGCGTCAAGATATTGTCACCTTACTGCGTGCCGCCGTGCAACGCGCAGTGGAACTGGAAATTTCCGAAGAACGCGCCGTCATACTGGAAAACTTGCTGGTCAATGCCGTGGAAACACTCGATAGCCAGCGGATGCTGACCGTTCGCGTAAACCCGGAAGACGAGCAGGCCGTAGCGGATATTCTGACCGCAACCCAACAGCGGTACCCCGGTCTGGAAGCATGGTCCGTCAAGGCAGACCCGGCTATCGGTCCCGGCGGGCTGGTGGTGGAAAGCCGAGACGGCATGGTCGATAATACCCTCGAAACCCGCTACGCGCTGGTGGACCAAATACTCAAACAAATCACCATTCCCGGAGAGGGAGTATGATAGACCCCCGTGGCGCGCTGGATATGCTACACAGCCTCAAGCCTGCGCAGTCTTACGGCAAGGTCAGCAAAGTAGTAGGACTGGTAGCCGAAGGCTGTGGCATAAAGGCCCCGCTCGGCTCCGTCTGCCAAATACTCCCCGGAGATAACGAATCGCCCATTCCCGCAGAGGTAGTGGGCTTTCGCGACGGCAGTCTGCTTTTTATGCCCTACGGTGACATGCGCGGCATCAGCCCCGGTTCGCTTATCCGCAACTCCAGCCTTCCCCCGGTCTTTCCCGTGGGCGACGATCTGCTCGGTAAAGCATTCGACGCATTCGGTGCGGAACTCAGCTCCGGCAATACCTCTCCCATCCTCACCGAAGCCTACACCCCCCTCTACACCGATCCTCCCAACCCGCTGCTGCGCCCCCGTATAGACGCCCCGCTGGACGTAGGCGTGCGGGCCATAAATAGTCTGCTCACCCTCGGCAAAGGGCAGCGCGTGGGCATTATGGCAGGCTCCGGTGTGGGCAAATCCACCCTCATGGGCATGATGGCCCGCTACACCGGGGCAGACGTGAACGTCATAGGTCTTATCGGCGAACGAGGACGCGAAGTTGTGGAGTTCATGGAAAAAGATTTGGGACCAGAGGGCATGGCCCGCTCCGTGCTCATCATCGCCACGTCTGACCAGTCACCCCTATTGCGCATGCGGGCCGCCTACGCGGCAACCGCAGTTGCCGAATATTTCCGCGACAAGGGTAAAGACGTTCTGCTCATGATGGATTCCGTTACCCGCTTCGCCATGGCAGCGCGCGAAATAGGCCTCGCCGTGGGAGAGCCGCCCACAACCAAAGGCTACACCCCCACCGTATTCGCCCAACTGCCCAAATTGCTGGAACGCGCCGGGCGCAACGAAAACGGCACCATCACCGGCATATACACCGTACTGGTGGACGGCGATGACTTTAATGAACCCATCGCCGACGCTACCCGCTCCATTCTCGACGGACATATCGTACTAACCCGCGACCTTGCAGATCAAGGCCACTATCCCGCTATTGATGTGCTCCGCTCCATATCCCGCCTACGCTCCGACGTCTGCTCACCAGAAGACGTCCGCGCCGGGCGAATCCTCACCCGACACCTCGCCACCTTCAAACGCGTGGAAGACATGATCAACATCGGAGCGTATGCACAAGGCTCCAACCCGGATATCGATCACGCCATAGCCATGGTGCCGCGCATCAATCACTTCCTTCAGCAAGCCGTCACAGAACCGTGCCAGCTCGATCAAAGCCTCACCGAAATGCGGCAACTCGCCTCGACCGAAGACTAACCACCCAATGCCAATGTCCTGTGGCGTGGGAAGACGCCTCCGGGGGTGAGTGTGGGAGGTGAGTGGCGTAAGAAGACGCCTCCGGCAGCCGGGGAGGTGACCTCCCCGGACCCCACGTAACGTGCGGGGGATGTATTCCACGCGCAACTGAACGGGGTTCCATAGCGGAGGGTTCACTGTGGATAACACCGCAAACGCGCATCACAGCTTTTCCCCGATAGCGGCTAACAGAACAGGCGTTGGAGTAACTCCAGCGCCTGTTTTTATATGCCTCATCCTGTCGCCGAGCGTGTGTAAGGATTAATATCCTGCGGCGTGAGGAGATGCCTCCGGGGTTGAGAAGGAACCGGCGGTGAGTCTGGGAGGTGAGTGGCGTGGGAAGACGCCTCCGGCAGCCAAGGGGCCTCCCCAACACAGGGTGCA
>JAEWQB010000014.1 GCA_023460395.1 Pseudomonadota bacterium
GTACCTCGGCCTCTCTCAGCTTGCCGATGATCTGCTCAGGAGCGTGCTTCTTCTTGCCCATGGAAAACCTCCTGCGGTCTCAGTACCCCTAACATTGGGCCTGGACCAGTTTTTCCAGGGCAGGTCAAGAATCTGTGCGGCCCAAAGGCTTCTTAATGGGTGGGTGTATCCACCTAATTTCCCAGCAAGTGCAATTTTTGCATACGCCTCTTTCTGTTCAATGTCATAAACTGCATTTCCCTTCCTAACATAAAACGCAATTTTATCTCCATTAGGTTTTATGCATAGTTCATCGATCTTAAACGGTATTTTTCTCAACCGTCCTTGAATGTTCGCCTCTGCATAAATTTTATAGTTCGTCCATTCGAGAAATGATTCAGCCCCAGAAATCAAAAATGGAGAACAAACACAACCCATTCTCCGTTTGCCATGTGGGGTCACAATGAATTCGGTCAAAAAAGAATCAAATGTCGAGATATGAATTGGATTATCTTTTCTGACCGATAATATTGTTTTGAGTTCGTTATAAAAAGTTGAAACAGCAATGTTTGAGTAAGAAAAAAGAGCTATAGATTCTTTATGCCCAAGAAGTTTGTATATTTCAAATAGCCGCCGAGTAGCTGTCAGTGTTTTTCCGCTCCCTGCACAAGCTATAATTGACATATGGCCTATGTCGTCAAGACATTCTACGCTACAAACCTCTTTTTGTTCATCTGTGAGTTGTATCATAGTGTGGCCATGTTAATGTGAGCATACATGCTTTATTGCATTCTCAATATATGATGGGGCAATAAATTGTTTTTTGGGGTCTTCAATCAAGGTAGCGAGACTTTGGGCGAACTCTCCCTTTTTAGTTGACGAAAGTAACTGCTGAAACAGTTTCACGCATTGAGTGTGTTCGCAGGCTTCTGCTGCAATCTCTGCCGTCAAAGCGGGAGCAACTTGAGGGTGTATGCTTTTAAGAGCCTCAAGCAATATAGAATGGTTTTCCTTAATTAAGCACAGGTCATACTCAAATGTCCTTTGAGATAGAAAGACCTTTAGATTGCCGCTTTCGAGCTTCTTTATACTCTGTGCTGTGCTAGATGGCTGTAGTGGGTCATTTTTCTTGGGGTAACAGGTCTTGCCTGGGTCACAATCTGTTAAGGCCGCAACTGGAATATCTAAGGCAGAAGCCCCAAAAAGAGGCAAAAAGGAATCAAAGTTTAACCCGTCAACGCTAATAACACTTACAGCATGATCTCGCAGGGGGAGTCCTAGCCTTTTCGCGATCACGGGAATGATAAGCAACTCTGCGATCCCCTCAACGAATATTATCTTGTCTGCAAAAAAGAACTCAGCCTTCGTAGCGTCCAGATACCTTTCGAGTTTTAATTTCTTAGAGGGATCTAAGCCTGCCAATCTCGGCAATGAAACTTTTATTTCTTTTGAATTCTTATATAGCGCGATAAGGCTTTCTATTTTTGCGATGCTTGCAAAATTTGGAGAATGGCTTGTAACAAACACTTGTACGCCATTATTTTTCGCTTCAAGCTCTTCTAGGTATCGCAAAAGGATAGCTTGAAGTTGAGGATGCAAATGGGCTTCTGGCTCTTCAATGATAAGCCCTTTATAGGCCACACTAGAATCAGCCGCCAATTCTCCAAGAGAAACAGCCATATAGATAAGGTTATTAAAGCCCAAGCCATTTTGATAGACATCTAGGTTATCAATAAGCATTGAAAGGCGAGAGGCTATTTTCTTAAAATCGTTTTGAGTCAGCCCGACTTTAATATTTTGGCTAAGCTGTGAGCCAACCATGCTTGTATGTTGAATGGTTACTGCTTTTTGAGTATCTGCAATCGGGGGTTGAGTCTGCAAGATGGTATCCAAGTTCTCAACGGCGTCAGAAATTGCCTTTTGCCCGGCATCATCAGAAAGTATGTGGATCAATTTAGAGAGCTGGCTACTCCTGCCAGGGCGAAGACCTTGTTCCGGGTCGCGTAGTGGCTGTAGATATATTGCCCGTAAATTTTCCAACATTTCATTGGAGATTGGAACTTCCTCATTATCGCTACACCAACGTCTAGCCCTAAGACGGCCACCAAATTGGGATGGCGTATAACTGATGTTGAGAATAACCTCGTACTGCTGCGGCTTGTCTTTCTCAATTGGAAGCGGTGATAAGGCATGGTAAAAGTCAGCTTCATCCTGCTGCGAAAGCCCACTGAAAGTATATTGAAAGATGATGGTGCTAGCTTTTGTGGAGCCGTCCGGTACAACGTGAAGGTCATCCTCTGTCAGCCGCAGAGTTCCGTCCTCGGTGGCCAAAAGGGCGCGCAATGCGTCAATGATTGTGGTTTTCCCAATATTATTGGGGCCGACAAGAATATTCAGACCTTGACGAAACTCCAACTCACTGTTGTTTAGCTTGCGGAATCCCGATATTTTTAACTTTGATAAATACACATCTGCCCCCTGTGGAATATACCTATCAATAGAGTAAGCTGTTCAGGCTGGCCTATAATTACCCACTCACTCAAGTGAGTCAAATCTATCCGGCCAGTTTGCTACAGTCTTTTTTTAATTTTTTGTCTCTTGATCTTTATGCGCGACACTTATGGGCCAACTATGCGACACTTATTTTTTGCTATCCTGGCATGGCAGGGGAGAAATTCCCATCTGTGGTAAATCCGGGCCGGTTATGTCGATTTTTGAGGGAGTAAATAGGCCATGGGGGGGCAAATATCAGAAAAACCCCATGCGACCAGACACGCAAGCTCTGCTATGCGTATCTGCCGGGGCTGTAGTCGGCGGGCAATCCGAGTTCTGCGTTTGTTCGCCTTCGGCACTCATCTGGATCGAGATTGGCGATCATGTATTTCGCGCACGTCGTGTTCCAGAGCCGCGTTTCTTCCTCGCGCTTTTCTAGGTCTGCGCGTGAGCGTTGAGGCTTAAATCTGAATGAATTGCGAAGCCCTTGAGTAATGCGGCGCATGAAGTCTGCTGCTTTACGGTTAGCTTTCATGGCTTTGCGCTGTAAGCTGCGGCTGGCTCTGGCTCTTTCCCTTTGGAGCATCGGCCCAAGGTTCAGAAATTCAAAAAAGAGCGTGGTTACAACGCGGATTGCCCGAAGGCCCACATAGTCGCCCTGGTCGTTGATGGCGCGGGGCTGCTGCACCTTCATAAAGCCAGCCTCTTTCAGCAAGGCTATGGCTCGCTCACAACGCCGCTGGCCGATGCCGGAGTCACGGACGATGGTACGCATGTCTATGTCGATGAAGCCATTCTCTAGGGTGGGCGTTCCAAGGCAAAGAGAGGCAAGGTCAAGATGGGAGAGGATTGTTTCTATAACGATCTGGCAAGCCTCCCGGCGCTCTGATCGCGTTTTCCGGTGCGGGTGCGACTGGAGCAGCTTGCACTTCTTTGGATGGTAGTACCATGCCTTTGCGCGTTCAGCGGCAAGCGAGAGGATGCGCGGCAAGCCGCCTTTACCTTTTCTGATGGGTTTGGCTGGAGAAAGGTTCGGATTCTTCGGGTCATGCCCGCAACGATTACCGGAGAGCGTCATTTTGCGCCTCCGGTTTTCCTACCCCGTAAAAAGGTAGGATGTGGGGTAGGATGATGCCCCCACGCTCCAGGGTAGGATAAGGGTAGGATGAACCCCTAAAAAACGGAACGGGGATTTTCACACTTTTTGAGTGCGAAAATCCCCGGAAAGTGGAGCCAGCTATCAGATTTGAACTGATGACCTGTCGATTACGAATCGACTGCTCTACCAACTGAGCCAAGCTGGCGTAGCGTTGTGTCCCAACGCTTTCGGGGAAAAATCCCCAATTTCTATAAAAAACCCAAAAGTTCGAGTTGCTAGTTGTTACGAATCAGCTGCTCTACCAAGTGAGCTAAGCTGGCAAATACCTGTTTTGTAAAACTTTTTTCGTCACTTTTACTGTGACTTTCTACTTTTAGCCAGTTGACAAGCTGGTCTATTACGAATCAGTCGCTCTACCAACTGAGCCAAGGCGGCAACTATCTAAAATTCCAAAAATTTTTATCCCTGCCCACCGCAAGTTTGTTTGTGTAAGATGCCAAGATTTGGCTCTTATGACAATTCCTTCCGGCGAATGGAGACAGGCTTATAGCGCCACGGCCTGCGAGCGTCAAGCAGTTTTGGCGGGTTTGCGTGAAGGAGTGGGGAGCCGCCGGTCTGTCCCCGCGCGGACTTGCGCGGGGGCACCATGTCTTGACCGCTTCGCTTGTGGGTAATTGGCGTATACCGCAGGGCAAAATGGGGGGAAGCATGGGAGATGCCCCCCAAACTTCCCTGCCGGCTGCGAAGAAGTTTCGTGGGGTGGAGAATTGGAGGGATTTTGTGCGGGCAGGGAGGTTAGACATTCAGACAGGAGAGAAGGGCGTTGGCGTTGCGGCAAGGGCCATGCGTCTTTGAGTTGCCTCTTCGCGCATAGGCGTAAAAATATACTTGTTGTTCGACTGTTGGTTTTTTACGACACAGTATGGTCCCTCATGCAGATTTAGCGGAAAATTCAGTGGAGTATCGTATCACCAACTGACCAACAATAACGCAACTATGGAAAGAAAATCTTACAGCCTGCGGGAGATTGGTAGACGGCTGGACGTGCCGCCCTCGACCATCGCCTACTATCGCGACAGGTTCGCGCGGTTCATCCCCGTGGCCTGCGGGCAAGGGAGGCGGGTGCGATATCCCGCCGAGGCTGTGAGGCTTTTCAAGGAGATCAGGCAAATGTTCACCAACAATTGGTCGGCGGAATTGGTTGAGGAGCGGCTTGCCACATTACAGGGAATGGCCTCCGGGAGCATGCCGGGCGCGGAACGATCAGACGCGGCGTGGCCGGGCGCGGGATGGTCGGAAAGTATGCCGCAGGATGGCGAGGAAGAGCGCACGGCGACTGCGGCGGAACAGCACAGGGATTTGCTGTGGGATCGGGAACTAAAGGCCGTGCGGGTGGAACTGGCGCAACTCCGCCATGAAAAGGATGCGATGCTGCGCCGCTATGAGGTTGCCATGGCGGGACTGGATGCCGAACTGACACGTTTTCGTCAGGAATACAGAAGCTTGCGTGATCATCTAGCAAACGCGGGCCATTGGCGGAGCGGAGATGGAGAGACTCGTGGAGTCGGAGATGCGACCAATGCCGAGACAGTTGCCGGGACAGCAACTCGGAACGGAGAATCCGTGGCAGTTCCGCCAGTTCGCGAGCCGGATGCCTTACTCTTGTCCCGTCCGCTGGTGGTGCCGGTGGGAGCGGAGTTTTTAGGGGTCGCGGGGCGCAATAAACCATTTGCCTTGGACGACTTGCTTCATCTTGTGCAGCGTAACGCCGGATCGCAAAAAGTCCGCGAGATGCGGTGGACCAACGAAGACACCCGCTGGTGGTTGCGCATCCATACGCAGGACAATGAAGGAGGGCACCGGGAGTATCTGCTGCGGGTCTGCCCCACGATAACACCCAGCGGCAATGCGGTAACTGTGCTGGAAACCATGGCTGTGGACGGCGAAACCGTGCCGGACAAGCTCGCGCTCTTTTTATTTAAAAATATTCGGGAAGGGCTGGAGCACTAGCCGCGTGCAGACCGAAGTGGGGAGGGACTGACGGGGAGCGCGGGCACGCGTCCCGGCGGCTACACCACGGCTAATTCCATTTTTCCCCATATGGCAACCCGCCCGCCACATTGTGCGAAGACGCCGTCTACACCCTGCGCCTGTAGTTCCGCGGCGCGTTCCGTCACCTTATCCAGCTCTTCGGGACTGGTGAGCATGTTGCAGAAGGCTGTGGCACAGGCGTCAGCCAAACTGCCGTCGCGGGAGCGCACCGCCACTAATTCTCCGGTTCCAAGGCTCAAAGAGTGCCCTATGGTTGATGAAGACGAGCACAGGCTTACGGGAAATTCATCGGCGCGGATGACAATACCCACGGTGGATTCGCTGTGCGGATCGGGGAGAAGCCCCGCCACCCGGTCGCGGGAAGAGCGCATATACACGTCGCCCCCGTTTTCCACGATAAGTTCTGAACAAATGGGGGCGAATTCTTCGCAGACCATTTGTGAGATGGTGCCCGCCACCGCCGCCATGGGACCGACGTCCGCCAGCGTGGCGGCCCCGGCCATGCGCCGGACTATGGAGGCCGCGCCGGGTGCCACCGGAACAGGCACATAGCTGTCGCGAAATTCCGGGTGCAGCATGATATATGCCTTGAGCTGACCGCGTAGCGCACTGACATATTGCTGTATTTCATGGGAAAGATCACGCGAGGCGGTCACATGGAGATCCGTCTCTTCCACCACGACCTGAAAGGCATGCTCTCCGGCGTGACGAGTGTATTGCCGCCGGTAATGGCGCAACGGGCTAAGGTAGACTGCGTTCTTCATGCCGGGGGCCATAGCGCGTCCGCACGGGAAAGGCAACCAGCCCGGTTCAGTTTACGGCAGTTTGTTGTCATTTCCATGAAAATGGCTTGCCGCAGCGCCCGCATGTCCTTTGCGCCCGCATGCCGTAAAAACGGCTGAGGCTAGGCGTTCTCTGTGGGGTGCGCGAATTTATCGATGAGGGCGCGGTAGCTGGCAAAGACGGCTTCATCATCCGGCACGCAGCCGAAGTCCTGTCCCGGCAGAATGGTGGCAGTATCCTGAATGGCGGCAGCCAGCGCTTCCGGCGTCGGTTCCGGCACAATCATTCCGTTTTTTCCGTTGGAAATAAGATCACAGGCACCCACATCGCGCGTGGTTATGGCGGGCACGCCCATGGCTAGCGCTTCCGCGACAACGCTGCCAAAGGTGTCATAAAAGGACGGGTGGCAGAATACGTCCAGCGCGGCGTAAAACCGGGGCATGTCGTCCACCCGGCCCGGAAAAAATACGCGGTCCGCCACTCCGAGAGAGCGGGCGTAGGCAATGTACTTGGCGTGGTTCCGCCCTCCCACGGCAATGAGGATGCAGGAGGGGGGCAGCAAGGCGAGTGCCCGGATGAGCCGGTCCAGCCCTTTTAGTTCAAAATTGGTGGAGCAAAATCCAATGGCCCGCTGGCCTTCGCGAAGAGAATACCAGATGCGGGCGTCTTTGCGCAGGGCTGCGAATGTCTGCGCATTGTAGCGCGAAGTATCCACTCCATTGGGGATGACGGCGATTTTGTCTCGTGTGGAGGGGAACTGAGTCGCCATGGCCTCCCGAACTTTTTCGGAAATGGCAAGCAGACATCGGGTGCGCGGGTTGGTGTGAATGTCCATATCCAGCAGAGGCATAAGCCAGTTGACGGGGGAGAAGGCCCGCCGGATGGTTTTGCTCAACTTGCGCAGGGGCGAGCGTTGGGCGCGCAGACTGCGGCGGAGAAAATCCAGATGCGGCCCACCGGACCGGTAGATGGTGCAGGCGGTGAAGTTGCCGAAAGATACGGAAATGGTCTGGGGAGGAAGGGCGCAGACCTGTCGTTTCATTCTGCGGAACAAACTGAGATTTTTTAGAAACCGCCCTGGTCGCAGCATGCCCAGCACGGTCACTTCAGGGAGCGGACGTCCCTGTTTGGCTTCATCCGTTGCATCCTCACCGCAAAACACCTGAACCGCATATCCGTTGCGCTTCAGGTATTTGCTAAAGCGGTAACAAAACAGCTCCACACCGCCGTAACGGGAAAACGTCTTAACGCATAAAGCCACTTTGGGGTGCGGAGGCGTGGGCATAGTTTCCTCTGAAAAAGCGGAAGCGCGGGCGTCCGGGTTGGATAATGGAAAAGCGACCGGAAGTGCGGGTGTGAGCATGGTAACGAGCGTCCGTTTTTACGAAAGATTCCGGTCTGGAGGCTGCATACCAGATGAAGCGGAATCATGGCAAACCCGTGCGGCAGGGAAAATATGCGCGCCTTATCGATGGGGCGGGTTTACAAATAGGAAGCTTTGAGCCTAAAAACACTCTTTTCCCATCGCATACGGACCACCTATGGACGGATCATTTAGTAAAAGAGGTTCCCGAATGACCAAGCATTTCACACGCATCAGGGATCTTGGCTGTGAAAGCGCGCACACGTTGCTGGCGCGTGCCAAGGAAATGAAAGATACGGACTTCCGCAGCGACCTTATGAAAGGAAAGTCCGCTATTCTGATATTCGAGAAAGCCTCCACCCGAACTCGCGTTTCCTTTGAAACGGCACTATTTCATCTGGGTGCGAAAACGGTATTCATGACGCCTGCTGAAAGCCAGCTTGGTCGCAGTGAGCCGCTTAAAGATACTGCACGAGTGCTGTCCCGCTACAATGACTGCATGGTGGTGCGTACGTTTGGGCAGGAAAAGATTGACGAGCTGGTTCGTTATGGGTCCATTCCCGTGGTAAACGCACTGACGGACCAGGGGCATCCCTGCCAAGTGATGAGTGATGTGCTCACCATGTATGAGCGCACCCCTGACCTGTCGTCGGTACGTGTTTGCTGGATAGGCGATGGAAACAACATGGCGAATTCGTGGATAGAAGCCGCCATGTATTTCCCCTTTGAGCTATTCATGGCTTTTCCCGAAGGATACGACCCGGACAGGGAATTGCTTGCCCTTGCTCTTCAGGCAGGCGCGAAGATATTCTGCACCCGCGACCCCAAACAAGCCATTGAAGGCGCGCACTACGTTAATACCGACGTGTGGGCTTCCATGGGACAAGAAGCGGAGCAGGCCCGGCGGGAAAAGGCGTTCGCAGGGTATCTGGTGGACGAAAAGCTCATGAGCCTTGCGGCACCCGACGCAAAATTTATGCACTGCCTGCCCGCGCACCGTGGGGAGGAAGTGAGTGAAGCGGTTTTTGAAGGCCCCGCCTCTATCGTTTTCGATCAGGCGGAAAACCGTCTGCATATGCAGAAGGCCATTTTGGAGTGGATTTTCTCTTAGCGCGGCAGAACAGATATAGCTGACCGGTCTATGCGGGAGAGAGTGCGGGAAAGGGCGCGGGGCAATGGTCCCGGAAACATGCTGGCGAATTCAAGGAACGATAATGAGCAAGGATATACGGAAAGTAGTGCTCGCCTACTCCGGCGGGCTTGATACCTCGGTGATTCTGAAGTGGATTGCCCAGACATACAATTGCGAAGTGGTCACGCTGACGGCGGATCTGGGGCAGGAAGAAGATTTGGACGGCGTGGACGCCAAGGCGCTTGCCACTGGTGCTACCCGCGCCTACGTGGAAGATTTGCGTGAAGAGTTTGCCCGCGACTTCATTTTTCCCATGATGCGTGCCAACGCGGTGTATGAAGGCCGCTATCTGTTAGGCACCTCCATTGCTCGTCCGCTCATTACCAAACGTCTGGTTGAGATCGCACATCAGGAAGGCGCACAGGCTGTGGCACACGGTGCTACCGGTAAGGGGAATGATCAGGTTCGTTTTGAACTGGCTTCCATGGCGCTGGACCCGTCGCTGAAAGTGATCGCCCCGTGGCGCGAGTGGACCTTCCGTTCCCGCACAGACCTGAACCGGTTCGCGGAAGAAAACGGAATTCCATTGCCCGTGGCTGCTGCACGCAAGCAGTACAGCATGGACCGCAATATGCTGCATTGCTCGTTTGAGGGCGGCGAACTGGAAGACCCGTGGAGCGAACCTCTTGAAGGATCGTACATCATGGCTGTGCCGGTGGAGCAGGCCCCTGATACGCCGGAATATATTGAACTTGAGTACCTGAATGGCGACCCGGTCGCGCTGAACGGCGAACGTCTCAGCCCGGCGGCAATGCTGAAGGCGCTGAACGTGTTGGGCGGTAAGCACGGCATCGGACGGCTGGACATGGTGGAAAACCGGTTCGTGGGCATTAAGTCGCGTGGCGTGTACGAAACGCCCGGCGGTACTATCATACACGTGGCACACCGCGATTTGGAAGGTATTTGCCTTGATCGCGAGACGATGCACCTGCGCGATTCCCTCATCCCCCGTTACGCGGAAGCTGTGTACAACGGGTTCTGGTTCGCACCGGAACGGGAATCGCTTCAGAAATTCATTGATGACACCCAGAAGAACGTGTCCGGCACCGTGCGCGTGAAGCTCTATAAGGGGCAGGCTGTTCCCGTGGGCCGCAAGTCGCCTCATTCGCTGTATCGTATGGACCTCGCAACCTTTGAGGAAGACGAGGTATATAATCAGGCTGACGCGGCGGGCTTTATCCGTTTGCAGGGCCTCCGTTTGCTCGGCTACAAAAAGTAAATGTTTTTACCCCATTCCTGTGCGGGCACGCCCGCACAGGAATGGGAACAGGCTTTGTGCGGGTGCGGGGCGTTCCCCGTTTATGGATACAAGCCTCCCCGCAGAGAGTTCTTTTTCTTTTTTGAGGCGCTGTCACCACGGTGAAAGCGCCTTTTCAGCCAGTGCGACAGGCGAAGGGAACTGCCGGAGCCATTTGGGAGTCAACGAGGAGTCAACATGGCAGAGAAGAAAATGTGGGGCGGTCGTTTTCGCCAGAAGACGGCGGCGCAAGTTGAGGAATATACCCAGTCAGTTTCCTATGACCGACTGATGTACCGGCAGGACATTGCCGGCTCCAAGGCGCACGCGCGCATGCTCGCCCGGCAGGGTGTGCTTTCCTCGGCGGATGCGACCGCCATTGTGGACGGCCTGACACGCATTCAGGAAGACATTGAATCCGGTGCATTCCAGTGGCGTACAGAACTGGAAGACGTGCACATGAATATTGAAAACCGTCTTTCGGAACTAGTGGGTGACGCAGGCAAGCGGCTGCACACCGGGCGGTCACGAAATGATCAGGTGGCGCTGGATTTTCGTCTTTATGTGTCGGATGCGCTACGCGAGTGGCGCGAATTGGCTCGCGGAGTGGTGGGAGAACTGGTCCGGCAGGCGCAGCAGCACGTGGATACGCTGCTGCCCGGCTGCACCCATATGCAACCCGCCCAACCTGTTTCGCTGGGACATCATCTGCTGGCCTATGCGTGGATGCTCCACCGCGATGTTTCCCGTATGGAAGACTGCGACAGGCGCGCGCGAGTGTGCCCGCTTGGCGCTTCCGCGCTGGCGGGTACCACGTATCCGCTGGACCCCGCATCCGTAGCGGAAGAACTGGGCATGTATGGCACCTTTCGGAACTCTATGGATGCCGTGTCCGACAGGGATTTTGTCATGGAATCGCTGTTCTGCGCTTCGCTGGTTATGGCGCATCTCTCGCGTCTGTGCGAAGAACTTATCCTCTGGGCCAACCCTAATTTCGGCTACATCTTTTTGCCGGACGCCTACGCTACTGGCTCCAGCATCATGCCGCAGAAAAAGAACCCGGATGTGGCGGAGATCATGCGTGGCAAGGTGGGCCGGGTGTACGGCGCACTCATGACTCTGCTTACCACCGTGAAAGGGCTGCCCATGACATACAACCGCGACCTGCAGGAAGACAAAGAGCCGTTCATGGATGCGGACAAGACGGTTTCCACCTCGCTTGCGCTTATGGCGGGCATGCTTTCGGAACTGCGTTTCAACACCACGCGTATGGCGGCGGCTTTGCGGTCCGGCTTCCTGAACGCCACGGAACTGGCGGACTATCTGGTGGGGAAAGGTATTCCCTTCCGGGAAGCGCACCACATTACCGGGGCGGCAGTTGCACTGGCGGAAGACGGTGGCAAGACGCTGGAAGAACTGACGCTGGCGGAGTTCCAGAGCCTGTCGTCCTCCATAGGCGACGACGTGTATGCTGTGCTGGCGCACGAAGCCGCAGTGGCGAGACGCAACATGCCCGGTGGAACCGGCCCGGATTCTGTCCGTGCCCAGTTGGCGGAACTGACTGACTGGCTGCGGTAGATCGGGATTTTTTGGGTACGCACGAACGCGGGGCGCGGAGGCAATTCCGCACCCCGCGTTGTCTGTTTTGCTGTGGCGCGCGCTGGGTTTTAATGAGCACGGACAACCTTGGTGTGGTGCGTAATGGCTTTTTGTACAGCGGGGTGAACTGCGCAGGGACATTGTAGCAAGCTGAATCAACGCACAGCGATCCTCATCAGACACTGGCAGGCAGAATCAGGAAAAATCGGGCAGAATCAGAATTAGGCAGAATGAGGCAAGCGCAGGGCAAGGTTAACCCGCAGGCAGGGCATTTTGCAGCATGGTTTCCCCCAGTTGCCGCCGTAGCTGCTGGCGTAGTGGAGCCAGCGCGGGGTCTTCCGGGTCCCTGGGACGCGGAAGCGGAATAGACAGGGAGTGGGTAATGCCAGCTCCGGTTTCCAGCAAAAGAACCGTATCCGCCAGCAGACACGCCTCCGCCACGTCATGGGTGACCATAAGCACGGTGACCCCTGTATCCCGCTGGAGCCGGACAAGAAGTGATTGCATCCGTGCACGGGTTATGGCGTCCAGCGCGGCGAAAGGTTCGTCGAGCAGGAGCAGGTTTGGGCGCAGCACGAGCGCACGGGCCAATGCCACGCGTTGTCGCATGCCCCCGGATACCGCAGACGGAAGCGCGGAACCCCGGTCCGCCAGCCCCACGCGGCACAGCATGTCGTTCACCTGCTCCCGGCACGCGGCTGCGGGCACGCCGGTTGTTTTCAGCCCTAACGCCACGTTTTCCTCCACAGAGAGCCATGGGAACAGTGCGTCATCCTGAAAGACCATGACCCTATCGGGTCCGGGAGTGGTACAGGGAACCCCCGCGAGGCGGATAGCCCCTGAATCCGGGGAAGAAAAGCCTGCTAGCAGATGCAGCAAGGTGCTTTTACCGCAACCGCTTGCCCCGATAAGCGCGGTGATGCTCCCCTTGGAGAGGGAAAGGGAAATGCCGGGCAGCACACAGTGGTCCCCGTACCATTTGCAGACATTCCGGCAGGTAAGGAATGCGGTCATCGGGTAGTCCCCGGCAGGAGATCTAAAAAACGGGTCAGTACGGCGTCACATAGGAAGCCGAGAAGGGCAATAAGCAGAATACCACTAAGAAGAATGTCCACCCGCCCATTCATCCGGGCATCCATGATAAGCGCTCCCAGTCCGTCTGCCACGCCGGTTAGTTCACCCAGCACAAGGTACGCGAAGCTCATGCCAAGCGCCACACGGAGTCCCGCGCAAAGCTGTGGCATGGACCACGGGAGTACCACCTGCGTGAATATTTTTTTGCGGGAAAGCCCGAGCATCTGCCCTGCCTGTAGCAGACGGGGCGGTGTGGAGGCCGCCGCCGCTGCCGCGCTGAAATAGACAGGGAAAAATCCCGCCAACGCTATGAGGAAAATAGTGGTGAGCATGCCCACTCCAAGCCAGATGAGAGCCAGTGGCAACCAACTTATCCCCGGTACGGCCTTGATGCCGTTAATGGTGGGGCCAAGCAGCCGGGCAATGGTGGCATTTCTTCCCGACCACATGCCAAGAATGATTCCGGGAATACTTGCCAGCGCATAGCCACAGGCCACCCGGCTCAGGCTTGCTGTGGCATCACCGAAAAAACGTCCCGCGTATGGGTCGGAACCCCACCCCGTAACATATATCCATATGGTGCGGGCCACCTGTGCGGGGGGCGGAAGCAACCATGCCGGGGCATATTCTCCTGCGGAAATGCCCCACCATATTCCCAGCAGTGAGCAGGGAAGGTACCACGGCAGCATGGCGCGAAGGAGTCTCCTACTCATGCAATGTTCTTTTCCCCGCGCGTAAGGCGTCCACAAAGGTCCGGTCCACCAGCGTGGCGTAGTCTGGTTCCTTCTGAATGATACCCAGTTCCTTCATTCGTTTCCCAAGCGCCGCCACCTGCTGCACAAAGGCGTCGTCCATGTCCCACGCCAATTCCATATTCGGCGCGGCTGCTTTCAGCACCGCTTTATCTACGCCGAATAACGAAGCGGCAGTGTCTAACCATAGCGAAATATCTGACCGCAAGGCCTCGGTGACAGCTTTATGCGTGGCAACCATGCGCATAGCCTGCTCCGGGTGTTCCGCTATGAAATCGCTGCGCATGAGCATGCCAGCGTTAATAGTGCCGATGCTGTCACCAAAGTATGGGTATGCCAGTATGCGCCCATATCCCTGCTGGACCGCCTGCGTGGGGAATGGTTCTCCAGAAAGAAAGGCGTCCACATCATTTTTGGCAAGCGCTGTGCCCATGTCAAAGAAGTCGATACGCATGAGTGATACGTCCCGGTCAGCGTCAATACCTTCCCTGTGCAGGACTTCACGCAGCAAGATCTCGTGCATTGTGCCGGGTACATAGGCGATACGTTTCCCTTTCAGGTCCGCAGAGGAAAGGATGGGACCGTCTTTGCGCACCACCAGCGCGGAACATTTGTTAACCAGCGCGGCTACCAGCCGGACGGGCTCCCCACGCGAGGCGGCCTGAATGGCAAGAGCCAGCGTGGTGCCCGTCATGTCCAGACTGCCCGCCAGCAGTGCCGCTTTCTGATCTGCCGGATTTGTGAAGGGAAGCACGGTCACTGTCGTGTCCGGCGCGAAAGGTGCCGCGTAGTGTTGGTACAGGAACGGCTGTATGGTTTGCGCGGTCTTCCATGTGCCTACCCGCCACGCTTCAGCGGCGGTGCTGGTTTGAGCCAAGCTGAGTGTGAGGCAAAAGATAATCCCGGAGAAGAGCCGGAGCGGAAGAAGAAAAGCGGCGCATCTGCTGTGTTCCACGCAAGAAGGCTTTGCGGTTCGTGGGATAGCGGAACTGCGGGATAGCGGTATGTTCCGCCGGAGCATGAGCGTGGCTGAGGGGAGCGGAGAAAATAGATGACCGGGCATGGAGACTCCTCATGTGCGACCGCGCGTGCGCGGTCGTTTAAAGCCAGAAGCATTCGCGGGGTCAGCCTTCAGACGGCGTACCCTGCCTGTTGCAGCATGGTTTGGGCGTCCTCTACGGTGAAGGCCCGCCATTCTTCATTACTTTCTTGTTTTGCGCGGGGGATGGCGCCCGTTTCCACAACAAGAACATTGGCCCCCCACGCAAGCGCTTGTGGTGTGGGGGGATGCACACAGATATCGGGGGTCTGGCTACCGCCCGCCAGTCGGGTAACTGCCGCTATCTGGGCGAGACGCAGGGGATCAAGTTCCTGCTGCGCCGCGTCGCCGCACGGGGTTCCCCGCACGTTTACGCGAGCCATTACGCCGCACAGGGCGGCGGCATGGCGCAACGCGGTCAGCAGAACATCTGCCAATTCTTCATTGCTGTGCTCCGGTCCCACGGGTTCCACGAGATGGGCCAAATCCAGTTCGGAATCGCGCACGGCAGCGAGCGTGGCAAGCCGTTCTTCCACGCGGAAGCAGGTGGTGGTCCCTTCACCTAGCCTGAGGGAATGATAGACAGTCGTTACACCCGCTGCTTTCATGGCGGCGGTTTCTTCTGGGCCAAACTCCCCGGTGTTGACTACCACATCATATGTTCCCGGTACGTCGTGACGCAGTTGGCGGACCAGAGCGAGCAGGGAGTCGAGACTATAGAATTCTGTGGTGCGCAACGTAACCCATCTGGCCCCTTGCGCTACGAAGCGGCGTGCGGTGCTGACGATTCGCTCTGAGGACCATTCGTATGGCGTGGTGATGATTCCCCATTGTTCCCCGAACGAGCAGAATTGGCAGTTCATGGAACAGGGGCGGCAGTCCACGCCTATGGCGCTCCAGACGCGACCGACATTTCCCGCCACATGAGAGGCCATTTTTCGCGCTGTGTGCCCTAACCACGCGGCCTCAGGGGAATGGGGGGAAACAGCGAACAACGCGACAAGTTCCTCTTTTGTCGGATGCGTGCCCCGCAAGGCGCGATGGGCTATGTTGTCTGCCAGAGCGGCAAAAGAGGGAGAGACGGTGGAGCCGGGGGGAGAATTGGCGGTGGAAAATTCTGTATGCATAATTACACCCGGTATGGAAAGTAATAGTATAGAGGAAAAGACACCAGCCGATTCATACTGTCAAGGTTGAAAATATAGACTGTAGAAATTCATATTCCGGTTTTGCCATGGGAGAAGGTGTATATTCCGAAGTATCACGTGATAGAGTTATAAAAATTGCTATAAAACGATTGACACTCTTTGGAAAACTCAGCTACTCGTGCACTGTTTGGAAAAGCGGATTGCCCCGCTCCCCTGTGAGGAGGGGGATTTCCACCGCGTGTGTTACGGCATCCTTGAAGACACCGTGAAGATGTTTTGAATTGTTTTCAGAGTTTTCCCTGTTCGGACAGGTTGCACAACACGAACCCTATCATCTTTTTTGTATGGAGTTTTTAGGCATGTCCAAGAACATTTATGTCGGCAATCTGTCCTGGTCTGCAACTGACGAAGACCTGCGCTCCCTGTTCGCAACCTACGGTAACGTGCTTTCCGCCAAAGTCGTTGAAGATCGGGAAACCGGTCGTTCGCGCGGTTTTGGTTTTGTGGAAATGGACGCATCCGATGCCGTGCAGGCTATTGAAGCTCTGAACGGACAAAATTTTCAGGGACGCGACCTGCGCGTGAATGAAGCGCAGCCCCGCGAACGTCGTCCCCGCTACTAAGCGGAATGACCGGGCTGAAACCGCTGTCCTGACTGGCGCAATATTTTTCGACTCGGTTGTCTGCCGCCGGAAGTCTATGACTTCCGGCGGTTTTTTGTGGGAGATCTTCGTAGCGGGTATAGCAGGATTCGGGGAGCATAGCCACCTCGCGGCGGAGTGAAGAAAGGAAGGCGTTCTGCGGGAGAAGTTTCGCCTTTTTCATGCGAAGAAACGTTTTCCCTGCGCCAGATTGCGTCAGACTTGCACCCGGATTTGCGTTCAAACTTGCCGTACAGACGCGCCTAAACTTGCGCACAAGCGCATCCGGCCTTTATCTACGCTTCACACAACCTGCTGTCTTTTATGATTTCAACGCTGCCCCGCAGATATTTCGGACTCCGGGACCACGTAAAAAGCGCCTCGTGAAGAGGCGCTTTGGGGGGGCAGAAGAGATCCCCTTTTTTCAGAGATCGTATTCCCGCAATGCCTCGCGTAGAAGGCGCGGGAAGCTTTTGTTAGTAGCGGGGAACCTTGGTCAGCCAGTTTTGCGTATCGGAAATGTCACCGTGCTGGATTCCCGTGTAGGTTTCATACAACCGGCGGGTGATAGGGCCAATGTTCCCATCGCCCACCGTGTAGGATTTTCCGTCATCGGTGATGTAATGGCCTACAGGAGTGATAACGGCTGCGGTGCCGAACCCGCCCGCTTCCACAATATCGCCGGACTGGATCATTTCCAGAAAATCGGTGAGCCGGATGCGCTCCAGCCGGGCTTGCGGTACCATTTCCAGCATGGATTCCGAAGTGATGGAACGCAGGACGGTATCAGTAAATTCCGGGATGATGACGGAGCCGTCTTTAAGTACGTGGAAGTGGTTCATGGCACCAGCCTCTTCCAGATACGTGTTGCTGGTGTCCAGATAGAGCACCTGCGCCGCACCGCGTTTTTCGGCAAAGAGCTGGGCACGCAACGAGGCGGCGTAGTTGCCGGGAGCTTTGGCTGCGCCGGTTCCGCCGGGGGCCGCGCGGTGAAAACGCTCGGTAATGAGCAGCGTTACTGTTTTATTGAAGCCGCCGGGGTAGTACGCCCCGCTGGGCGAGAGCATGATACAGTATGTGTAGGTAGAGCTGGGGTGCACACCCAGAGCGTCTTCTGTGGCAAACACAAAAGGACGGATGTAGAGTGACGACTCCGGCAGGGTGGGGCACCATTCGCGCTCCACATCAAGCAGACGCATGCAGCCTTCAATCTGCATTTCAGCGGGAATGTGCGGCATGCAGAGAATTTCTGCGGAAATATTCAGGCGAGCCGCGTTCTTGTCGAAGCGAAATGCGTAAATCTCACCGTCTGCGTGGCGGAAAGCCTTAGCACCTTCAAAAGCCGACTGACCATAATGCAGCGTCATGGCTCCGGGGGGAATAGAAAAATTGCCGTAGGGGACAATGCGGGCGTTCGACCACTCCCCGTTGGCGTAATCCATAAGAAACATATGGTCGCAGCGCAGTTTGCCAAAAGGCAACGAGTTCATGCCTTGGAGAACAGAATGCTGCCGTGCGGATTGTGGCAGCAGATTGAGTGAGATTTCCATTGTCCATCCCTTTTACTATGCCGTTATCTAAAAAAAATCGCCGCCGAAACCGGAAACAATACCGCCAATGCCGTTGAAAGCACTGGCGGCTATGAAGCGCATGCGGATAAAGCCGCGTCGCGTACCGGTTGCGGGTGGTGCGCGCAGGGTTTTTACCTTTCCGCTTGCGCGGGGATTTGTCAATGGGGAGTGGGGGCGGAAATGACAGAATTGGCAGTAAATATGGCAAAAATGGCGAAAAGGGCAGAAAGCGGAAAGGAGTGATGGACGAAAGTGGAGTGATTTACTATAGATTATGCCGGGTTGAAGTGGCAAAAAAAAAATATATTTTCTACAAAAAAATATTGACGCCGCGCTAAACATAGGGCTATAGGGAACGGACGTAAACGATAGCGGTGCTGCCATTTTGTGAGTTGGCTCTCGACGTGGTGGCACATCCCTTCCCTTTTATTTTGGAGTTGATTAACTTGTCCAAGAACATCTACGTCGGCAATCTGGCTTGGTCCACCACTGACTCGGATCTGCGCAACCTGTTCGCCGAATACGGCGAAGTGCTTTCCGCTCGTGTCATCGAAGATCGTGAAACCGGGCGTTCCCGTGGCTTCGGCTTCGTTGAAATGGACGACGCCGGCGCAGCTCAGGCCATTCAGGCTCTGAACGGCAAGGCTGTGGGCGGTCGTGACCTTAAAGTAAACGAAGCTCAGCCCCGTGAGAGCCGTCCGAGCCGTCCCCGCTACTAAGCGCACGTATCGAAAGCAATCACGAAGCCTCTGCTCTGCGGAGGCTTTTTTTGTGCGCAATGGGCATCTGCCAGCAGAACCGACTGTTTTGGCAATCTCTGCTGGAGCGGATGTTTTTGCGATTTGTTGTGCTGAGTTTTTTCCTCGCGCAAAAAGGACGTCACGCGATGTGCCCACGTCCACATCGGGGAGGAGGGGCCAGAGTACGGGAAAGAAGGAGCCATGTGCGTGGGGGGGGGCAAGGCCGAATCTGGCGGAAGCGTATAGGAGTCGAACCTACCGGGGACATCTCTGCCACCCCACCGGTTTTGAAGACCGGGCGCCACACCGGTGACGAAACGCTTCCATAGGTCGTGTGACCTGAATTTTGTGTTGTCTGCGCAGGCCCCTCCTCGCAGGCCTTGAGGGCGCTGGGGAGCGATAGGTTGCCGCAGGGCGTCTCTAGAACTGGAGGCGCATTTCGTCGCGGCTTACCCACCTTACACTGGGCAGAAAGCCGCGCGAAGCGGCAGGGACAGCGTGACCGCCACCATGTGCGCAAGACGTAGAGGCACAGTGCGATAGATGAATCGCGTAACAACGGAAGATATCTAGCAGCTTTCATAATGACGGGCAAGATGCTTGGGCGAATTTCCTTACCAATAGGGCGTTCCTGCGCGGAAGTGATGAAAATCGGACTTTTCCGTCAGCTTGTCATTGTCAAAAGGCCCTCAACGCCTTAATACTAACAATCCAAGTACAGAAATAATCCGAACCGTATCTCGGAGGCATGCTCTCTTGAATCAGATATCCCGGAACCTCGTTCTTTGGGCCGTCATCTCCGTGCTGATGGTGGTCTTGTTTAATCTCTTCAGCCAGCCGCAAAATCAGCCGGGTAAGCTCAGCTATACCGAGTTTTTGCAGATGGTGGATAATGGTCAGGTAACTGAAGTGGACATCCAAGGGCAGAAGCTCACCGCTCACCGCCCGGATGGTTCCTCTGTGGCCACCTTCGCGCCGGAAGACCCGCAACTGGTGCAGCGCCTTATCAGTAAAGGTGTGCGGGTGAACGCTCAGCCGCCGGAAGACGCGCCTTGGTACATGACCCTGCTGGTGTCATGGTTCCCCATGCTGCTGCTCATTGGTGTGTGGATTTTCTTCATGCGCCAGATGCAGGGTGGTGGTGGAAAGGCCATGTCGTTTGGTCGCTCGCGGGCACGCCTTATCTCGCAGGAGCAGACGCGCATCACCTTCGATGACGTGGCAGGCGTGGACGAAGCCAAGGAAGAACTGACTGAAGTGGTGGATTTTTTGTCCAACCCCAAAAAGTTCACACGACTTGGCGGACGCATTCCCAAAGGCGTGTTGCTTGTTGGCCCTCCCGGCACGGGGAAAACCCTGCTGGCCCGCGCTGTGGCGGGGGAAGCCGGTGTGCCGTTCTTTTCCATTTCCGGTTCTGACTTTGTGGAAATGTTTGTGGGCGTTGGGGCTTCCCGCGTGCGCGACTTGTTTATGCAGGGCAAAAAAAACGCCCCCTGTCTTATCTTTATTGATGAAATTGACGCGGTGGGCCGTCAGCGCGGAGCCGGACTTGGCGGCGGGCATGACGAGCGCGAACAAACGTTGAACCAGTTGTTGGTGGAAATGGACGGGTTCGAATCCAACGAAGGGGTTATTCTCATCGCTGCCACGAACCGTCCCGACGTGCTGGACCCCGCCTTGCTGCGCCCCGGTCGGTTTGACCGGCAGGTGGTGGTGCCCACCCCCGACCTGAAGGGCAGAAAGCATATTCTGGAAGTACACGCCAAGCGTACCCCCCTCGCCAAAGACGTAAACATGGAAGTTCTGGCTAAAGGAACGCCCGGTTTCTCCGGTGCGGACCTTGAAAACCTTGTAAACGAGGCTGCCCTGCAGGCTGCCAAGAGTAACAAGGATCAGGTCAACATGTTTGACTTTGAGATGGCTAAGGACAAAATCCTTATGGGTAAGGAGCGGCGTAGCCTTGTGATGAGCGAACACGAGAAGCGTGTCACCGCGTATCATGAGGCCGGGCACGCGCTTACCGCAGTCATGCTGCCGGAGACTGACCCCATTCACAAGGTGTCCATTATCCCCCGCGGGCGTGCGCTGGGCGTGACCATGCAGTTGCCAGAAGGCGACCGGCACGGGTATTCGCGTACCTATCTGGAAAACAGCCTTGTGGTCTTTCTGGGTGGGCGAGTGGCGGAAGAGCTTATCTTTGATGAAATTACCACCGGCGCAGGCAACGACATAGAACGGGCCACCAAGATGGCGCGGAAGATGGTCTGCGAATGGGGCATGTCCGACGCCATTGGTCCCATGAATATTGGCGAACAGGGCGAGGAAGTCTTCATTGGTCGTGAGTGGGCGCATTCCCGCAATTACAGTGAAGAAACCGCCCGGCTGGTGGACGCTGAAGTTAAACGCATCATGGAAGGTGCCCGCCAGCGGGCCCGTGAGATTCTGGAAGAAAACAGCAAGGTGTTGCACACCATCGCGGAAGCTCTGCTGGAACGCGAAACAATCAGCGGCGCGGACATTCAGTTGATTTTGGAAGGAAAGCCGCTACCCCCCGCCGAGATGGTCAATACGCCTTCCGGCGCGGGTGAGAATGAAAAAGACGATGTTGCCAAAGCCGCTGCGGCGTATCGCGGGCAGCAGGCGGCGACTGCTTCCGAACCGGCTGAACCTGATTCCGCGGCTCCTTCAGCCCAAGCTGACAGTGCGGACGGTGGTGACTTTGTACTAGAAAAAGCGGATGCGCCGGAGACGGCACCCGCTGCGGACTCCGCAGACGGAGAAGGGGCGAAGAGCGATTCTGACGCGACGAATACCCCGCCTGCCGACTCGATCGGTGCACCCGATGAGTCCGCTGGGGAGGCTCAGACCCCTCCGGCATCCCAGACCGGCAGCCGCCTGAGTGGTCGCTTTGGTGGTAAAGACCCAGAGGACGGGGGAGAGCGGTAATGGTTTCCCCGACCATATGGCATGTACGAGGGGGCAGGGCATTGGACCCTGCCCCTTTTCTTATTTTCGGCATCGTCAACGTGACGCCGGATTCGTTTCATGACGGTGGGCAACATGCCGAAGCGGTGACTGGTCTTGCCCACGCTGTGCGACTGGCGGAAGAGGGAGCGCACGTGCTCGACGTGGGGGGAGAATCCTCCCGCCCTTTCGCGGACCCTGTACCTCTTGCCGCCGAGTTGGACCGGGTGCTGCCCGTTGTTGATGGCCTGCGGGGACATCGCGGGGAAAACGGGTTGCCGTGGGCCATTTCCGTGGACACGTATAAGGCGGCGACCGCGGCTGCTGTGCTGGCTGCCGGAGCTGATATTATCAACGATATTTCCGCATTTTCTTTTGACCCGGAATTATTGGATGTATTGGGCGAGTATCAGCCGGGGTATGTGCTCATGCACAGTCAGGGCAAACCCACAGAGATGCAAAAAGCTCCCCGATATGCGGATGTGGTAGAGGAAATTCTGGACTTTTTTGAGAAAAAGCTGAAAGAATTGGTCGCGGCCGGGATGCCGGAAGAACGGATTATGCTTGATCCCGGTATCGGATTTGGGAAAACGGTTGAACATAACGTGGCAATCTTGAAGAATATGCACAGGTTCGCGCAGTTTGGTTTGCCGGTTATGGCGGCGTTGTCCAATAAGTCAATGTTTGGCGGGCTATGCGGACTTCCCGTGGGGGAGCGGGCCACCGCCACTCAGGCCGCCACCGCCATTCTGGCGGCACGCGGTGTCTACGCGCACCGGGTGCATGATGTGGCGTTGACTGTGCAAACCCTTGTGGTGGCAAACGCGCTGACTGCGTAACCCCTTGGATTACGCTTGGCAGAAATGGATTCGGGAACGGTAAGGCGATACGGAGTCGCAGGGAATGCTGCAAATCGCGAATATAAGCATAGGATGGCGGGACGCGCTTGATATCGCGCTGGTTACTCTGCTGTTTTATCGCATAATCCTTATGGTGAAGGGAACCCGTGCGGTTTCCGCCATTTATGGACTGCTGTTTATTCTGCTGGTGTATTTCATCGCGGAAGAAGTGGGCCTGTATACCCTGCATTGGCTGTTGGGCAACTTCCTTGGTTCCATTTTCCTCGTCATTATCGTTTTGTTCCAGAAGGATATCCGGCGTGCGCTCACGGAAATGGGGGCGCGTGGGTTCTGGCGAAAACCGGTTGTGCAGGACGACCTGCTCAATGAAATGGTCGCGGCGGTGCTGAGTCTTGCCCAGCGTAGAGTGGGAGCGCTTATCGTGCTGGAGCGAAATGTTCCGCTGGGGGATACCATGGAACGCGGAGTGCCTTTGGATGCCAAAGTGACCAAGGAACTCCTTATCGCCATATTTCAAACCACTACGCCGTTGCATGACGGAGCGGTTGTCGTCCGCGGCGGGCGGTTGAGCGCAGCGGGCTGTATTCTCCCTCTGGCTGTGGCTCCGCAAGATCGTCCGGGCTATGGTACCCGGCACCGCGCCGCTATGGGGATCACTGAAGAAAGCGATGCCGTTGCCATAGTGGTTTCCGAGGAGCGCGGGGCAGTGACGGTTTCCATTGGCGGACGACTGACCACGGCTCTGGACGCCACGCGGCTTAAACGCGTGTTACGCAACGCATTGGAGCGATAGCCATGCGCGCGAACTGGCAATATTTTATTCTGGCCTTTCTCATGGCAAGCAGTCTGTGGTTCATGGTTTCCGGTCGTGAAGAAGTGGAAGCATGGGTTCGGATGCGCATTGAGATGAAAGGTATGCCGCCGGACCTGATCGTGATGAGCGGTCTGGAACCGCAGGTGGACATTCGGGTGCGCGCCCCCAAGGGCTTGCTGCGCAGTCTGTCGGAACGCCCGCTGGCCTATTCGCTAAACCTGTCGGCTCTGACACCGGGCGAAAACGTCATTCCCGTTCATCCAGAACAAATTCCGTTGGGGAGCGCCTATAAGGTGGTGGAAGTGCGCCCCTCGCGCCTGACGCTGGAGGTCGATTCCATTGAAACCCGCGAAGTGCCGGTAACGGTGAAGCCGCAGGGGGAATTGGCTGTGGATATGAAAATTATCGACGCGAAGCCTGTACCGGAAACGGTGCTGGTTCGCGGAGCGTCTTCGCTGGTGAAAACCGTGGAGTCGGTGGTGGTGCCCGTAACCGTGCCCACCTCCACAGAACCGGGCCTGACAGAAGTTTCCAGTCCGGTCAGTGTGCCGGACGGTCTGGAAGCCGCACCGGCGCAGGTGCGTGTCGCCTTCACGCTGGGCTTGAAGACCGTAAACAAAAGCGTGGTCCGGGAAGTGGAGATTGTGGAACCGGATGGCGTTTCGGTGAAAGCGCGGTCACGTAAAGTTACCCTGCAACTGGAATTGCCAGAGTCGCGGAGTGGAGATGATGCCGTGCTGGACGAGGTGCGGGCGGAATTGGATGTGCCGCAGAACATTGAGCCGGGCACCCACGCATTACCATACCGGGTGCATCTGCCGGATGGTGTCTGGCTTAAATCGGCTAAACCGAATACGCTGACAGTGACAATCCGTAAATAACATAACCTATCGTACCCACCGTATTTATTGGGTTGATGGGGAAAGAACGAGGAATATGGATGGCTAAGCGTCTGTTTGGAACGGACGGTCTGCGCGGGCAGGTCAATATCTATCCCATGGTGCCGGATGTGGCGCTGCGGCTGGGCCTTGCCGCCGGAACGTTTTTTCGGAATGGTACAAAGCGGCACAGGGTGGTTATCGGAAAGGATACGCGTCTTTCCGGGTATATCTTTGAATCGGCTCTTACTTCGGGCTTGTGCGCCGCTGGCATGGACGTTTTTTTGGTGGGGCCGCTGCCCACCCCGGCTATTGCGTTTTTGACCCGTAACATGCGGGCGGATTTGGGAGTGGTGATTTCTGCATCGCATAATCCGTTTATGGATAACGGCATAAAATTTTTCGACAATCAAGGCTTTAAATTAGCCGATGCCGTGGAAGACGACATTACCGCGATGGTGCTGGATACCTCACACGAGTGGGACTATCCCGCGCCGGAGAGGGTGGGCCGTGCCTTGCGCATAAATGATGCGCCGGGGCGGTATATTGTGTATCTGAAAAACAGTTTTCCCACGCACCTCACGCTGGAAGGTCTGCGTATCGTTTTGGACTGCGCCCACGGAGCCAACTACCGTGTAGCCCCCCTCGCACTGGAAGAACTGGGAGCAGAGGTGGTGCGCATAGGGGTTTCTCCAGACGGACTGAATATCAACCAGCAATGCGGGTCGCTGTATCCCGGTGTTGCGGCTGAAAAGGTGTTGGAGCACGGCGCGGATATCGGCCTTGCGCTGGATGGCGACGCCGACAGGTTGATTGTTGTGGACGAAAAAGGGCAGGTGCTGGACGGCGATCAGATTATGGCTATCTGTGCGCTGGATCTCATGGAGCGCGATGAGTTGCCGGGGCGCACGCTGGTATCTACGGTCATGAGTAATATGGCGCTGGAAGTATTTATGAAAGAGCATGGCGGCAGTCTGCTGCGCACAGCGGTGGGCGACCGGTATGTGGTGGAAGCCATGCGGCGCGAGGGCGCAACCATGGGCGGCGAACAGTCGGGGCACCTGATATTCATGCCATACAGTACCACAGGCGATGGTCTGCTGGCGGCCCTGCAACTGCTGCGCATCATGAAAGAAAAGGGAAAGCCGCTTTCGGAATTGGCGGGGTTGCTTTCTCTGTTCCCGCAGGAATTGATCAATGTGCACGTCCGCCGGAAAATTCCGTTTGAGGAATGCCCTGCTCTGTTGGAAGCCAAACGGAAGGCGGAAGCCGAGTTGGGCGATAGGGGGCGGGTGCTGCTCCGCTATTCGGGGACAGAGGCCGTTTGCCGGGTTATGGTGGAAGGCGAACATGCGGACCATGTGGCCCGTCTTGCCGCCAATTTAGCGGAAGTGGCACAAATTCATCTGAAATAACGCGCGTCAGTACACGATAAGGAGCATGCTGCATGAATATTCGTAAGGTAGTCATTCCCGTGGCAGGATGGGGAACGCGGTCTCTTCCCGCAACCAAGAACATTCCCAAGGAAATGCTGCCCGTTTATAACAAGCCCGCTGTTCAGTACGTTGTGGAAGAAGCCATTGCCTCTGGGCTGGAAGATGTGGTCTTTGTCACCAACCGTGACAAAAAAATTATTGAAGATCACTTTGACCACAACTTGCAGTTGGAAGCCATTCTGGAGCGAGCGGGCAAAACGCAAATGCTCGAAATCGTGCAGCGCGTGGCGAGCATGGTAAATATTATTTCCATTCGTCAAAAGCAGCAGCTTGGGCTTGGGCACGCCGTGCTCTGCGCCAAGCACGTGATGACTGAGGAAGCGTTTGGCGTGATGGTGGGCGACGACCTTATGTTCGGCATGGAGCCGGGGCTTAAGCAGCTTATTGATGTGGCCCGGGCCGAGCGTCTGCCCGTGGTAGGCGTTATGGAAGTGGAGCCGGACAAGGTCAGTCGCTACGGTATCGTGGCGGGGGAAGAGATTGCTCCCGGAACTTACCGGGTCACGGACCTTGTGGAAAAACCCGCTGCGAATAAGGCACCGTCCCGGCTTGCCATTGTGGGTCGGTATGTGCTGACGCAGGATATTTTTCCTGCGCTGGAAAAAACCACCCCCGGCGCGGGAGGAGAGATTCAGCTTACCGACGCGTTGAAGGAACTGGTGTCCGGTCGGGGACTGCTGGCTGTGAAAATACGCGGTATGCGCTTTGACGTGGGCGACTGGGCAGAGTACCTTACGGCAAATATCTATTTCGCCTTGCAGGATGAGGAAATTCGGGACGACCTTGTGAAGCAACTCAAACCGCTGCTGCCGTGGAAGGGATAGTCTGTCCGGTCCGCGTGTGTTCCGCCCATGGCGGAATATTGTGGGTCTTGTTTTTCGGTAAAGGGCGGCCATGGCCGCCCGTTTTCTGTTCACCGCAACTTGGTGTTATCCATGTCCACCCCGCCAATTCCTGAACCTTCCGCCGCTCCGGCTCCCCTGACGTTCTCTGTGGCGTTGTTAAGCCCACCCTATGGCAGCTTGCATTACGCAGCGTCGGAGTGGCTGCCCGCGTCACTATGGGAACCCGGCATGCGCGTGGCTGTGCCGCTGGGAAAAAGCGGAACCTTGCGCGTGGGGGTGGTTTTGGCGGTGGGTGCCGAGGATGTTCCTGAGGGTGTGGTAATAAAGGAAGCGCTTTGGCCTCTGGAGCGGACCCCGCTGCTTTCTGGAGAGTATCTGGAAATGGTCCGGCAACTGGCGGTGCGCCACTTGTCCACGCCGGGAGCCATTTTGGGCAGTCTGCTGCCCGCCGGTCTGCGCACAACAACCATCCGGCTACGGGTTCTGGGAGATGGCAAGCCGCGAACCCTGCGACTGAAAGCGGTGTCCGGCCTTGGCCTTGAAGAACGTGTTCGCCTTGGGGATGCGTGGGCGCGGGGCAACGTGGAGGTGCTGGACGCGGCCTTTAATACGGACGCCCAAGAGATGTGCACCGTCACACAGGATCCGCCGTGGCCTGTGCGGCCTTCCGCGCGGCGACAACTGGAATTGCTGGAATACCTGTGGGAAAAAGGGGCGGTGGGGCGCACGCGGCTCGTGAAGGATCTGGGCGGAACCGCAGGGCAGACGTTGAACGCACTGGCGGAACGGGGGCTTGTTTTCGTGGGACCGCCCCAGCACGGAACCGGGGCACATGCCACAGCGGATGCGAATCCGCGGGAAGAAGGCCGGAAAGCGGATGTGGCGGTTTGCCCCCCCTGCGATACCTTTGATGCCACCTGCGAGGATGTCCTTTTTAGATCAGACTTCGCGCTCACGGACGCGCAGCATGAGGCTGTGGCGGAGTTTACCCGCGCTTTGGATGCTCCGTTTCCCGAAACTCGTCTTCTCTACGGTATTACTGGCAGCGGGAAGACCGCTGTTTATCTGGAATTAGCCGCGCATTGCGTGCGAAGTGGTCGGTCCGCCATGCTGCTTGCTCCTGAAGTGGCGCTGGCCTGCAAGATGGAGCGGGCCGTGCGGCAGCAATTTGCTGGGTTGGCCTGTTTCCTTTTCCACGGCTATCAGTCCGCTACCGAGCGGGAAAAGACCTTTCGGGCCTTGGCAAGCCGCACTGAGCCGTGTCTTGTGGTGGGCACCCGCTCCGCTCTGTTTCTGCCCGTCCCGCAACTGGGCGCCATTGTTCTGGACGAGGAGCACGATACCTCGTTCAAGCAGGATGAGGGCTTGGTATATCAGGCCAAGGAAGTTGCGCATTTCCGCATGCAGCAGGGAAAAGGGCTGCTGGTGCTGGGGTCCGCCACCCCGGATGTGAAAACGTTTTATGCCGTGCAGCAGGGACATATTCCCGTGGCTCGTCTGGCGGACCGCGTGGGCGGGGGAACCCTGCCCGATGTGGAATTGGTGGACATCAAAAATTTGTCTCCCACAGAGGGCATTCTCGCACCGCAAAGCCTTGCCGCCCTGCGGGAGGTGGTGGGACGGGGAGAACAAGCCGTTATCCTGCTGAACCGGCGTGGCTATGCGCCATTGATGTATTGTCTGGACTGTGGCGCGGTGGCGCGGTGCCCACATTGTGAGATAGGGCTTACCTACCACAAGGGGCGGGAACGGCTTATCTGCCATTACTGCGGCTATAGCACACCATTTCCCGCTGTCTGTCCTTCGTGCAAGGGGCTGCATTACTTGCCCATGGGAGAGGGAACGGAAAAACTGGAGGAAGGGTTGGCGCACCTTCTGCCCCCCGGAACGGGAATTTTGCGGCTGGATAGAGACTCCACCCGCAGGCCGGGGCGCATGGAGGCCATACTGGAAGCGTTTGCCCGGCAAGAAGCGCAGGTGCTGGTGGGCACCCAGATGCTGTCAAAGGGCCACCATTTTCCCAATGTCACGCTGGCAGTGGTGGCGGACGGAGATTTGGGGCTGAACATGCCGGACTACCGCGCTGCGGAACGCACCTTTCAGTTGCTTGTGCAGGCATCGGGCCGGGCGGGGCGGGGAGAAAAAGCGGGCAGAGTGTTCATCCAAACCCGCGACCCGGCGCACTATTGCTGGCGTTTTGTGCGCACTGCTGACTATGATGGTTTCTTTAAGGAAGAAATTCGACGCCGGGAGCAGCGCCGGTATCCGCCTTTTGTGCGTCTGGCACTGGTCCGGGCCAGTTATCCGGTAGACTGGGCTCCGGGCATGGAGTGGGTGGAGTCGCTTACCCGCTTGGCGCGGGAAAAAGGGCGGGCTTGCGGTGTAACCGTGCTGGGCCATACTCCGTCGCCATTGCCCCTCCTGCGGGGGCGTAAGCGTTTTCAATGGGCGTTTAAGGGACAGGAATGGACAGCCATCCGCGCGGTGTTTCACGCCATGCGCACTGCCGCTCCCAGAGGAGGACAGTTACGGCTGGCTTTGGATGTGGACCCGGTGAATATGCTGTGAGGCAGCACAGCGGAATACACCGGACGTGATTGTCTCGTGATTCGCAGGGTTTCAGGTGTGTTGGGTGGTGTGACAGGTGTGGCGTTGTGATGGAATATCAGGGGAGTCAGGCATGATATGGGCTGTGAGCGCATGTGCGCAGTGTCCGTTTTTTGGGGAAGACGGTGTGGGACGTTGTGGTGCTGCGGAGGGGAGGGAGGTTTTCTCTTCTGACCGGGGCGCGGGGGAAACCTCGTGGTGTCCGCCGTGGTGCCCGCTGGAAACGGGGAGCATCCGGGTGCGGGAGCTTCTCACATCAGCGTCATCGGCATCGGGGAAGGATGCTTTCGCAAAGCTCCCAGTTGAGGTACCCCGTGACGATGCCTCCGGCTCGTTCTCAGGTCCACCAGTCTGTCCGTCCCCGGATCAGCCCCTTTGTCCTCCTGTTGCCGGGCGCAGAGAGGTTGGGGTGCGCGTCTGTCGTGAGTGTCCCTTTTCCTACGAGACAGACATCAGGCGATGCACCATTGCCACGCCAAAGGGCCGCCCCCTGTGGGATGAGGCCGAGCGCCCCAGTTGGTGCATCCTCCGCAAAGAAAACGGAATTGTGCGTAAACGATAATAGGTCTTTTTTATCGCGTACTGCATTACAGGATTTGCAATACGTTTGTTCCTAGGATACACTAAAGTCTGTGCCGGTGCATACTTCTGTAGCACACTGTAAATCGGGTGGCTACATGCGAGTGTTTAAACAGTACCGTACCGGGAGTGGCAATGCTACAGGAAGCAGTCGTTGTCCTCGTTGTGGATGACGAGGAAATGGTGCGTGAAAATCTTCAGGCATATCTTGAAGATGAGGGTTTTCGCGTAATTACTGCATCCAGCGCTGAGGAAGCGTTGGACCTGTTGGCGTACGAAACTCCGCAGGCCAGCATTATCGATATGCGGCTTCCCGGCATGAGTGGAAACGATTTCATTGTTCAGGCTCATGCATTATACCCCGATCTCGCGTATCTCGTACACACAGGCTCCACCGACTATCGACTCCCCAATGACGTGCGGGCGTCCGGTGTGACGCCTGACGATGTGTTCATCAAACCCGTTCAGAACATGGGCGACCTTGTGGTTGCGATTCTTCGTCACGTAAAGCGCACCGAGTAGCCATATGCCATCTTGCAGCAAGGGAAGCATTCTGGTCATTGACGACGACGCGATCGTCCGGGAAAGCATGGCCACTTTCCTTGAGGATTGCGACTATGTGGTGTGGCAGGCTGCCAGCGGTGAAGAGGGCGTGGCGCTTTTCAGGCAACAAAATCCCGATCTTGTTCTGGTAGATCTGCGAATGCCGGGCATGAACGGGTTGGAAGTCCTTGTTTCGCTGGCGGAACTGGCACCGGAAACGCCGTTAGTGGTCGTTTCGGGCACAGGCACCACGCGTGACGCTGTGGAGGCGTTGCGCCGGGGAGCGTGGGATTATATCATTAAGCCCATCCATGATTTCGATTTTTTGGGTCACATTGTGGAAAAGGCGCTGCTTCAGGGGAGGCTGCTGCGGGAGCGCCGCCAGTACCGCGAGCATCTTGAATGCGAGGTAGACAGGCGCACGCTGGAGCTGGAACAGGCGCGCGATATTGCGGAATCCGCGAGTCAGGCGAAAACACAGTTTTTGGCGAACATGAGCCACGAATTGCGGACCCCGCTGAATGGCATTATCGGCCTGACAGATCTTCTGCTGGGCGGTCCCACATCGCCTGAGCAAGCGGACTATTTGCAGATGATAAAGCAGTCCGGCAGTGAACTGCTCGTTATCGTGAATAATTTGTTGGATATGTCCAGCATAGAAGTGGGCCGCCTCGTTTTGCGCGATGCTCAGTTCTCCGTACGGGATTGTCTTGCCGAAGTGCTTGGCGTGCTGGACGTACAGGCCCGCTGGAAGAATCTCTGGCTGCACCACACCGTGGATCTGGACGTCCCGAAGGTTGTCAGCGGCGACGCGGGAAGACTCAAACAGGTTATCAGCAATTTGGTGGTCAACGCCATCAAATATACACAGCAAGGGGGAATCAGCGTGCGGGTGCGGCTGCATTGCGGTTCCTCGGCTGCCCCCTGCGGTCCGTCGTTTCTTTCTCCCCTTTCTTCCCGTGGCAATTCCCCGGTGACAAGCATCTGCCTTGCCGTGGAGGTGCAGGACACTGGGGTGGGAATCCCGCCGGATAAGCTCGCTGCGGTGTTCGAGCCATTTTCACTCGCTGAAAGCTTCATGACCAAAAAGTATGGCGGGGCGGGTTTAGGGTTGGCTATCTCGCGGGAAATCACACGCAAGATGGGGGGCGATATCGTCTTGAAAAGTGAGAGCGGGCAGGGGAGCCTGTTTACCGCTACCGCATGGTTTGGGCGGGTGGAAACCGCAGACCGCGATTGTGAGCGACACTGCGCGTCCTGCCTTATCGCCGCCACTGACAGACCGCTGCATATTCTGCTTGCCGAGGATGATGTGGTAAACCGTAAACTCGCACTCTATTTTTTTGAGAAACAGGGCCACACGGTACAGTGTGTCGATAACGGCCTTGCAGCGCTGGAGGCACTGGCCTCGTGGGCGTTTGACCTCGTACTCATGGATATTCAAATGCCCGACATGGACGGAGTGCAGGCCACCAGAGCCATCAGAGGTTCAAGGCATCCCAATGTAAACAGGGCCATACCTATAGTCGCCATGACTGCACATGCCATGAAAGGAGATCGGGAGCGGTTTCTTGAGGCAGGTATGAACGAATACATCTCCAAACCTGTAGATTTTGCACAATTGGTTCACGTTATAGAGCGAGTGCTTGCTATTCGTTAGGTGTAACTCTCACTTTTTTATGTGAGTCACTGTAAAAAAGTTCAAAATCCCACTTTTTTTCGGTTGCTTGGTGAGAGTGTTCCTATTATAACCCCCACCTAGTCCGTTATTCACGAAAGGGCTGTGTGCGTCCGCTGTATTGCCAGCTAACGAGGGACCAGACGCACAGAGCCGGAAATCTGCTGTCCGATGCTCATAGGGGAAGGCTGGCGGTTTGCGCGCCGTTTTCCGAGCCGTTTGTGTCACGGGCTTCCTGTGGCACTGACGGAGTGCGGTGTTCTGTGCGCAAGCGACGGGGCAGGGCATGCCCGCCTCTCTAAAAAAGCCGTGCGCTTTGGACAGGAAACTAAGGGGTTATCATGAAGCGACGTGCTCTTGTCGTTGCCGCTGTTGTGTGTTTGTTGTTGTGGGGCACTGTTCCCGGTCATGCCGCAGGGTATGGGTTGTATGAATATAGCGCTCGCGGCAACGCGTTGGGTGGTGCCGTAGTGGCCCGCGCGGACGATCCTTCCGCGCTGGTGTTCAATCCTGCGGGTATCACTCAGTTGGAAGGCACACAGGTTGCCGTGGGGTTTTCCGCCATCCGGCCCGAACTGGATGTGAAAATTAACGGTGACACCACTCCCGGCGAAACTAACGTGTGGCTGCCGCCGCATTTTTATCTTACGCATAAAATTAACGACCGCTGGTCCGTGGGTATTGCCGAATACAGCCGCTTCGGGCTGGGCACAGAGTTCGACGAAGACTGGGCGGGACGCTATAATCTGACCAAAGCGCACATCCAGAGCTACTCCATCAATCCCAATGTGGCGTTCAAGGTTACGGATGAATTATCTGTGGCCTTGGGGGTGGAATATGTTCATGCGCTACTGGACATCCATAAAAAAATAAATCTGTCGTCCTACGGCGCTCCCGATGCGGAAAGCCACTCTAAGGTGCGCGGCGACGGCTACGCATTGACCGCCGGTGTGCATTATAAGCCTAACGACCAATGGCGGTTTGGCGTGGGCTACCACAGCGAAGCCAAGGTGGACGCCAGCGGAGATCAGAGTTTCCACGATGTCGCCAGCCCGCTGGCAGGGGGATTCCCCAGCACGCACGCCTATGGTTCGGTGGTATTGCCGGACATGATCAACTTTGGCGTGGCCTATTATCCGAGAAAAGATCTGAGCGTGGAAGTGGGCGCGGTGTACACTCGCTGGTCCACCTACCGTCAGTTGTGTTTCAATTTCGACACTCCGGTGGCAGGGCAGTCCCAGAGCAACACCAATAAAGAATGGCACGACGTATGGCGCTACAACATCGGGGTGGAATATCAGGCCAAAGATTGGCTTACCCTGCGCGCTGGCTACGTGTATGATGAGTCGCCCCTCAACAAGTCTACGCTGGACTATCTGGTCCCGGCCAACGACCGGCAGATATTCAGCTTGGGTGTTGGCTTTGCATGGGAAGCATGGACGCTTGACGTTTCCTACTCCTACCTGTGGGTGAAGGGGCGCGACTTCGACACGGTTCCAGACGGTCAGAACGGCGTGTATGCCGACTCCCGCGCGGAAAATGGTCGCACGAACATCTATGGCGTTACCGTGGGGTACCGCTTCTAATTCCCGGCAAATGCTTGCCATGGGGCCGGTTCAGGTGCATTCCTGAACCGGCCTTTTGTATGGTAGGAGATTCGTATGCATATTGTTTTGTACCAACCGGAAATACCGCCCAACACGGGCAACGTGGCCCGTCTGTGCGCCGCCACACAAACCCCGCTGCATCTTATCGAACCGCTGGGTTTCAGCCTTGATGACCGCTACCTCAAGCGCGCGGGACTGGACTATTGGCCCCATGTGCCACTTTCCGTGTGGCCTGATTGGGAGAGCTATCTGCGTGGCGCGGGCGTGGGCATGCGGCTGGTTATGACCAGTGCCCGGCGGGGCGATGCCGTGCACCGCTTTGCCTTTTCCGAACAGGATGCGCTGGTCTTCGGGCCGGAAACGCGGGGGTTACCCCCTGAGCTGACCGAGAGCAGTCCGCACCATGTGCGCATTCCCATATGGGGTGAAGTGCGCAGCCTGAACCTTTCCACTGCTACAGGTATTGTGTTGTATCAGGCGTACGCTGCCACGGGCCTGCTGGAGGGGCGCTGATGGAACTGGCGGCGCTCTTGGCGTGCCCCCTGTGGCTGCCCCCTGTCGCCCTTGGGTTGGACATGGTTATGGGCGATCCCCGCTCTTTGCCTCATCCTGTACAGGCCATCGGCTGGTCGCTTGACCGTCTGGAAGTGCGGGCACGTAGTGCGGGTACCTCCCGGTTTGCCGGTGTGGTATGTCTGGTATGTTTGCTGAGTGTGGTGGGGGTGGCAGGCATATTATTGCTTTCAGTACCGTGGTTCGGCATGGTGAGCGCAGTCTGGCTTGCATGGTCAGGGTTGGCACTAGGAAGTTTGCTGCGCGAATGTGGCACTGCGGCGCAGTTGGTGGCGGCCTCTGAAAGTTCCCTTTCCGGGGAAACCGCGTTGGCGGAAGCGCGGTGTGCCGTGGGGATGCTGGTCAGCCGGGATGTGTCACAAGCTTCCCAGCCAGAATTGTATCGCGCGTTGGCGGAAACGCTGGCGGAGAATATGAATGACGGGGTTGTCGCCCCGTTTTTTTGGCTGCTGCTTGGCGGGCCGGTGGGACTTTGGATGTATAAGGCCGTCTCCACCATGGACTCTATGTGGGGATACACGACGCCGAAATGGCGTCTGTTGGGCTGGGCCGGGGCGCGGCTGGACGATGTATTGGCCTTTGTGCCCGCGCGGTTGGCAGCGGCGGCCTTGCTGCTTTCCGCACCACGGGAATCTTGGGAATTGAAGGAAACGCGGTATCCGGGACAGGGAGCGTTGCGGAACTTTTGGCTTCTGTGGCGGCAGGTATCGCATGACGCCCGTACTATGGACAGCCCCAACGCGGGATGGCCTATGGCGGCTGCCGCGTGGACACATGGCAGACGCATGGGCGGGCCGACCATGTATTTCGGCGCGGTAAAAAACAAACCGGTGCTGGGACCGCGTGCCAATACGACGGACGCCATGAAGGTGTGGGACGCGGAAGGGCTGGATGCGTTGCTGTGCCATGTCCGCAACGCTGCAGTGGCCTGTGCTGTCTGCCTGTGGGGGATGGCGGTTATCGTGCGTGTTTTTTGACCGTTGTGGTGCCTGACGGACGGGTCATTAAAGACCTTCGGCGGGGAAGAGGTTTTCCTTAGACGGAAGGTTTCTCCGCACGGGAGCCGGAGGCCAGCGCTATGCCCGCGGCCTGTGCGGAAGCCCACGCCCAGTGGAGGTTGAATCCGCCCAACTGCCCTGTCACATCCAGAACTTCCCCGATAAAATACAGGCCCGGATGTCGCGTGCTCTCCATGGTTTTAGACGAAACGTGGTCGGTAGCCACGCCGCCACCCGTGACTTCAGCCCGGCGCATGCCCTCCGTGCGTGTGGGGGTGACCACAACATGGTGCACTTGGCGGGTAAGCAATTCGCGCTCAGGTGTGGAAAGTTGGGCTATCTGCCGCTCCCCTAATCCGGCGGGAGCCGGGCGGTTCCGCTCTTTGCGTATGGGCTGACCATGCGCCTGTTCTTCGGCTCCGCCAACTATGTGCCGCGCGGTGTGCTGGGCGGCATCTGAAGAGGGGGCAGCGCCGAGCAGCGCCGCAACAAGCCTGTCCGGCAACATTCGGGACAGGGCAGTGCGTACCAGCGGTTTGCCGCCAGCTTCGCGGAGCAGCGTTTCCACATGCGTGGAAGGCAAAAAATTAATCTCCAGCGGTTCACCCGGTTGCCAGTGGCAAGAGGCGTGCAGCGTTGCGGGGCCGCTTATCCCTGTGTGGGTGACGAGTATATTTTCCGTAAATTGTTTTCCCCCGCAGGAAATGGTGGCGGGAACAGCAATGCCGGAAAGCCCTGCCAGCACCCATTGGGCGGGCATGGCAAGGGGAACCAGTGCGGGGCGCGGGGCAATAACACGATGTCCGAACCGTTTAGCCAGCCGGTGTCCCATGTCGGTGGCTCCCACCTGCGGCCATGCCGGGCCGCCCAACGCTACAACGACAGCAGGCGCGTGAAGAACGTCTTTGTCAGTCCGCACTGTGTACAGGCCTTCCGCGTGGGTTACTTCCTGTACGGCGTGGCGCAGACGCCACGTTACGCCCTGTGCGGCGCAGTCCGTCTCCAGCGCATGGACAAGCTCATCCGCGCTGTGCGTGCAGAATATTTGTCCATGGTCGCGCTCTTCCCAGCCGAGGGAATGCGTGGCGAGATATTCCACCATGTCCCACGGGGAAAAACGGGCGAGCGCGGATTTGCAGAAATGCGAATTGGCGCACACATAGTCGGCGGGGGAGACGTGCAGGTTGGTCACGTTGCCCTTGCCGCCCCCGGCGATGCGTAATTTTTTCCCCGGCTTTGCCGCGTGGTCCACAAGGCAAACGGAAAGCCCTTGGGAAGCCGCTGTTTTGGCGCACCAAAGACCGGAGGCTCCCGCACCGAGGATGAGGACGTCAACGCTGTTCATAGTGTGGAGTCGCGGAGTCGCACTGTTTATGGTTGAGGTGTTCTGCAAGAAGACCGGGACTGGACATAGAGGACGGCGGGCGGATACAGTTCGCCGGGCCTGTAATTAGCGTAGCCTGTCTCGCCGGGCACAGGTAGCGTGTTCCGTCTGTTTTGTCCATGCGCCTGCGCGGTTGCGCGGCGTTGCCGTGTGGACCAACTCCCCCGGCTATTCGTGAAAAGCGCGGGAGCCTGACCCGTAGTTTGTTTTTACCGGAGTGTTATCATGCCGCTTGTTTCCGCTTCTGACTATAGCATGCCGTTTCCGTTTTCCAATGGTCATGTACAGACCATGTTCCCGCCGCTCTTTCGCAAGGTGGTTCCCATACCCGCACACCGCGTGCGCATAGACACGCCGGACGGCGACTTTCTTGATCTGGACTTTCTGTTCGCTGAGGAGGCGGACGCGCTACACGACGGTGCGCCGAAAAAGCGGCCTCTGGCGATCATTTCCCATGGTCTGGAGGGCAATTCACGGCGTAAATACGTGCTGGGGATGGCACATAGCCTCATGCGGCAAGGCTATGACGTTTGCGCGTGGAATTTTCGTGGATGCAGCGGTGAGCCGAATCGGACCATGCGGCTCTATCACAGTGGCGAAATTGGTGATTTGCATACGGTTATCACGCACTGCGCCCTGCTGGGGTATCAGCGTATAGTGCTGGCGGGATTCAGCATGGGGGGGAACCAGATTCTTACTTATCTGGGCACAAACCCGGCTGCCGTGCATCCCGCCGTTGTGGCAGCGGTGACCTTTTCGGTGCCGTGCGATCTGGTGGGAGCCGCCGTGGTGCTGGATAAACCGGCTAACGGTATCTACATGCGGTATTTTATGCGCACTCTGCGGGAGAAAATACGGGAGAAGCACCAACGATATCCCCAGTTGAATATTGACGGGCTGGACACTATTCGGAGTTTTGAGGAATTCGACACCCGGTTCACCGCGCCCCTGTATGGATTTCGCGATGCGCGGGATTATTGGCAACGCAGCGGTTGCGGGCAGTTTCTTTCACGTATCCGCGTGCCCGCTTTGCTGGTGAACGCGAAGAATGATCCTTTCCTCAGCCCCTCGTGCTTCCCGGTGGCTGTGGCCGAACGGAGTGACGCGTTGTTTTTGGAAATGCCTTCCACCGGGGGGCATGTGGGCTTTGTGCGCCGTGCCGCGGACGGGTTGTATTGGTCTGATTTGCGTGCGGCGGCGTTTTTAGCGTCTGTCTTGTAAGTGTGTCCATGGAGAGCCGGTTTTGTCCGGTCCCATATGGTGCAGTCTACCCCAGTTCTGACTCGGTTCTGACTCGGCCCCGATCCGGCTCCGACCCGGCCCCTATTGACGATGCATGGCTATGCCTGACTGCGCCTGACGATGCCTTGCTGCCGCCCCTTCGCAGTAAGCGCGGTCTTAATTAATGCGGGGAGCGGCAGGAAGCGCAGCCAACAGCGCTTGCTCGTCTAACTGGCGTGATGCGTCCACAAAGTCTTGGCACTGGGTCGCGGATTGAACCAGACGCAGTAAAATGCCTTCATATTCGTGCAGTTGCTTCTCTGGCAGGGCAAACACAAATTGCTGTTCTTCCAGCATTTTCAATAATTGCAGAGCGGAAGAGGCCATCTGGTGATATTCCACAATCATTGCGTCGCGGAGTTGGCGGTCATCAGCAGGCGGCGATTGCGCGGCCCGTTGTTTTCGGCGGCGTTCCTGTCTGTCAAACCGTTCTGTGATGCTTGGTGTTTCCGTTTTCATGGTCGTTCTCCTGTGTGATGTGCTGATGGAGCCGGGAACGACAGGAATAAAGCAATGATCGCGCCATAACAGTATCACGCGGACATTGCTTGTTTTTTTAATGAAAAGAGTCGCGGAAAAGGGTCGCGCGTCAGGATTCTGGCGGCATATGGGCGAGTGCGTGAGGTTATTTTCGCGAGAGACAGCGGGCGCAGACGCCGCTAAGAAGCAGTTCCACAGAATCAATCCTGCGAGTGTGGCGGTCGGCTGTTCCCGGTCCGGCTGCCGGAGAGGGCGCTTGGGGCGTGGTGTGTGCGCTGCTGGCACACGGGGCACTGTTGCGCCGGGGAGAATCTGTTGTAATGGCAAGCTGCGATCCCAGCTTTGCTATGGCGTCCAGCAATGCTGTTGCGGAGAGCGGGGGCATATTTGTGAGCAGGCATTCCATTGCCCCGCATTGGGTACAGAAGAAGTGTCCGTGCACGTTGTTTCCTTCCGGCGGTACGCAATACCGGAACGTGCGGTCTGCCGCGTTGTGGCGCTGGACCACCCCCTTTTCCGCAAAGCTGTCCAGAGTGCGGTAGAGCGTTACTTTATCAAATGGGCCGGATTTGCGCAGGTGCTCCAGCAATTCGGGTGCGCTAACGGCGCGGGGCGCGTCGGGGAAGGCGGAGAGGATACGCAGTCTCGCCTCTGTGGGGTCCAGCCCCGCGTCATGTAAGGTCTGGACATGCTGGTCATTGGCGGACCCGCTAGAGGTGGGACGGCTGCTTGTGGAGTGGGGAGGAGTGCGCATGCTGTCTTCTCCGGTACGTTTCCCGGTGTGCGGGAGTTGTTTTAGCTGCCTGTGTTGGTGTGGGGCTTTCCTGCCCCGCCATTACCAGTCCTTTGCCGGGCATTTGTCAGCCCTTTGTTGGCGTTGGCTATGCGTCAGGTTGGAAGCAAACAGACGCCATGCCCGATAGGGCCGGAATCAGGCGGGCTTCAGGATATTGGTTTTGCGCCGAAGAACGCCTCGCAACGCATCCTGCCCCAGAGCGAGAAAGAAGCATCCTGCCGCCACTGCGATAATAGACGCGCCGGAGGTTAGGTCGAACCGGTAGGAAAGCGCAAGTCCGCCAAGGCAGAAGAGCATGCTCCAGCCCACTGCGGAGAACATCATGCTGGCTAGTGACCGGGCATGCCGTTGTGCCATGAACGGCGGAATTGTCAGCAGAGCGATAACGAGAATAAGACCCACCACGCGAATAATCATCACGACCGAAAGGGCAGCCATGCCAACCATGAGGCAGTGCAGCGCCGCCACGGGCAGCCCGCGTGCCGCCGCGAATTCGCTATCGAACGACAGCAGCAACAAACCGGGGTAGAATACGATGGTCAGTACGAGCACCAGCACGTCCAACGCCGCCATGAGCCATAAATCTTCCACAGGCACGGCGAGAATGGAGCCGAAGAGGAAGCTCATCAGGTCCACGTTATATCCGGGAGTGAGGTCGACGAGTATGATACCAAAGGCCATGCCCGCAGCCCACATAACGCCGATAGCCGTGTCCGCCTTTTCCTTGTACCGCAGGGAAACTCCCGCCATGGCAAGGGATGAGGCCAGTGAGAACCCTGCCGCACAGGGCAACACGGGGAAGCCCATATAAAAAGCCAAGCCCACGCCTCCGTAAGCGGCATGGGCCACGCCGCCCGCCAGAAAGACCAGCCGGTTGACCACCACAAGCGTGCCCACCACGCCACAGGCGATGGAAGCCAGCAAACCTGCCGCAATGGCGTGGCGCATGAAATCGAATCCAAGCATGTTCATGAGCGTGTCCATCAGGCGTTTTCTCCTGTCGCGGGGGCGTCCGGGGAATGAGGCGCCGCGGTTGCGGGGGAGCCGGCATCCCTGCCCGGTTGTGGGGATTGTCCTGCCCTGTCTGTTCGTTGAGGTTGCATAGTCAGTTCAGAGTGCCCGGCCTCAGCTTGTCCTGCCGGTTCCGGCAATTCCACCGGGTTCTCAGGGGCCGTTTTTGCGGACGGCTCTGCGTGAACACGCACGGCTTGTCGCCCATGGCGTGGCTCGGCAGGCTGCGCGGTTGGTGCGTGCAGGCCAGCAAGGCCCGGAAACAGATGTGATACCGACGTAATGAAACTGCCCATGGGGCAGTTGGGTTCGTGGGTGCCATAGAGCATGGTCAGTTGGTCGGGGCTAAGTGTATTGCCCGGCGTGTACCGCAGCGTGCGGTTGACAATGGCAATGCCGGAAAATGGCGAAGCCGTGATGGAAAGATCGTGGCTTACCACTATGGTGGTAATGCTATTTGGCAGGGATGCCAGAAATTCGTAAAAGCAGAATTTCCCTTGCGGATCAATGTTTGCCGTCGGCTCGTCCAGTAACAGGAGTTCCGGGTCGCCCATCAGGGCGCGGGCCACGACCACCCGCTGCCGTTGTCCGCCGGAAAGGTCGCAGAAACGGCGTGTGTCCACTCCTTCCAAGCCCACCATGGACAGAGCCTGCCGGGCTTTCTGCACTGTCTCGCGGGTGCGCCGCCAGCCGGAGGAAAATACCGTTCCCGCACCGTGCACGCCCCCCAGCAGCACAGCATCTAAAACAGAGAGGGGAAACGCTTCGCGGGCGGTCACACATTGGGGCACGTAGCCCACGCGGGCGCGGGCGGCATCCGGTGCGCCACCGAAAACCTGCACGGCGCCGCCCTGTGGGCGCAGCATTCCCAGAATGCATTTCATGAGAGTGGTCTTACCGCCCCCATTGGGACCAAGCACCGCTACGTAATCTCCCCGGTGTACCGAAAGGGATACGTCGTCCAGTACAACTTCGCCATCGGGGTAGGCGAAACGGAGATCGCGAAGGGAAAGAATTTCTTCGGTCATGGTGTTCCTGTCTGCGGCGGAGAATCTCCGCCGCAGGGTCTGTCATCTGTCAGCCTGCGCCTTACCGCGTGAATGAGGCCGCGAGACTTTGCGCCACCGTGCGCAGGTTGTCAAACCAGTCATAGGCCAGCGGGTCGGCGGTCACTACGGTGCCGTCAATCTGTCTCGCTATGGCCTCCGCGCTTCTGCGCGGAAACTGTGGCTGGATGAAGATGGTCCGTATGCCATGCTCACGGGCTTTGCTCATCAGTTCCGCAAGAATGCGGGGGGTAGGTTCTTTGCCCTCGTATTCAATGGGAATCTGCTCTAGCTTATAGTTCTTGGCAAAATAGCCCCACGACGGATGGAAGACCATGAAAACTCGTTTTTCTTCCGGGATAGGGGAAAAAATAGCGTTAATCTCGTTGTCCAGAGCCGTCAGTTCGTTGTCCAGCGCGGCGTAGTTGGCACGAAAGACATCCGCATGGTCCGGGTCTGCCCGGACAAGCTCCTGTAGCATACTTTCGACCATGTGTCTGGCCTGCGCGGGGCCAAGCCAGATGTGCGGGTCCACCCCGCCGTGCTCATGACCATGTTCCGCGTGTTCGTCGTGCTCCGCGTCATGACCGGTCGTTGCGGAGTCATGGGCGTGTTCGTTGTGCTCTTCGTCACCGTCATGGTGGTGATGGGCCGCCATGGGGAGCTTCTCTATACCCTTGTCGGTGTGCGCCACGCGCATGGATGGATTTGCCGAGGCGATACGGGGCAGCCACGCCTTCTCAAAGGGAACATCTATGGCAAGGTATAACCGGGCGTTGGCAAGGGCCGCCATCTGGCTGGGTTTAGGCTCATAGGTAGCCGGGCTGGCTCCGGGCGGGACCATGACGGAAACCGCCACATGCTCTCCCCCCAGCCGTTCCACAAAATATTGCTGGGGAACAATGCTGACAACAATGGGGAGCGGTTGAGCCTGCGCTATGCCCAGAAAACCGGGCAGGACCATAAGAACAAAAAAGACCAGTAGCAAGCGCCGGGTACTGGCGGACAGGGCGGTGCGAAACTGTGCTGGCGGGATGATCGAAAGAAGGGAAACGGTACGCAGTGGCATGAGGTACTCCTTGGTAAGGGCTGGGCACGATGCGGTTGGCGTGCTGGACATATGCCGCCATGTGCAACTCGGTTGCATAGTCTATGCCGCTGTTGAGAACGCTTGTCAATGATCGAAATGGATGGTGGCATAGTTTGAGAAAGCAACATGCTGGACGCTTGGCTTACCCGGAGAAATAACGTATTGCTGTGGCGCGGCGGCTACGCCGCAAGCTGCGTCTAACGCACCCTTTGTTGCTGAACGGTTGCCGCATGGGTTGTGAGGGTATGGGCGGTGCCGGAAGGGGTGTCCAGATAGGGAAGGAAGACCACATGGGTATGCAACGCAGGAAGTCTCGTGAAATTCAAGTGGGGGCTGTTCGCATCGGGGGAGACAATCCCGTGGTGGTGCAGAGCATGACCAACACGGATACGCGCGACGTGGAAGCAACCGTAGAGCAGATTCATCAACTGGCTGAGGTGGGTTGTGAGATTGTGCGGGTCGCGGTGCTCAATGAAGGAGCGGCGTGGGCCATTGGAAAAATTCGCGGGCAGGTGCGCATTCCGCTCATCGCCGACATCCACTTTGATCATCGTCTGGCTATTGCCGCTTTGGAGGCGGGCGTGGATGCGTTGCGCATAAACCCCGGTAATATCGGGGGGCGCAAGCAGGTGGATATGGTAGTGGACGCGGCGCGGTCGCACGGTGCCGTTATCCGGGTGGGGGTGAACAGCGGCTCTGTGGAAACCGCGCTGCTGGACAAGTATGGCGGGCCTACTCCGCAGGCCATGGTGGAAAGCGCGCTTGGGCATGTGCGGCTTTTGGAAGAACGCGGATTTTACGATACCAAAATTTCCATTAAATCCTCGTCGGTGCTGGACACCATAGACGCCTATCGCATGTTGGCGGAACGGTGTGACTATCCGTTGCACATTGGCGTAACTGAGGCGGGCACATTCATGCGTGGTGCGGTCAAGTCCTCCGTGGGACTGGGCATATTGCTCTGGCAGGGCATTGGTGATACGTTGCGCATCTCCCTGACGGACGATCCCGTCCGGGAAATTCCCGTGGCGTGGGAACTGCTACGCGCTCTTGGGTTGCGTACCCGCGGCCCGGAAATTGTCTCTTGCCCGACCTGCGGCAGAACCGAAATAGGCCTCATCAACCTCGCGGAAGAAGTGGAACGCCGTTTAGAAGGCGTGACCGATTCTTTTAAAGTGGCTGTTATGGGCTGTGTGGTCAACGGTCCCGGCGAGGCCCGCGAGGCGGACATCGGCGTGGCGGGCGGCAGGGACAAGGGTATCATCTTCCGTAAGGGAGAAATCGTTAAAACGGTCAAGGGCGGAGCGCAGTTGCTCGAAGCCTTTATGCAAGAACTCGATTCGTTCCTTGCGGAGCGCGCTGCGCAGGGAGCAGACAAAGGATAACCGATGCGTTGGAGTCGTTTTTATATTCCCACCCTTAAGGAAGCCCCCAGTGACGCGGAAGTGGTCAGCCATAAGCTGCTTACCCGCGCGGGCATGATCCGCAAACTGACCTCCGGGGTGTATACGTATATGCCACTGGGCTTGCGGGCCATTTCCAAGGCCGCCAGTATCGTGCGGGAGGAAATGGACAGGGCGGGAGCCAACGAGGTGAGCATGCCCATGGTGCAGCCCGCCGACCTCTGGCAGCAATCCGGCCGGTGGGATTTTTATGGTCCCGAACTGTTGCGCTTCAAGGACCGTCATCAGCGTGATTGCTGTCTTGGCCCCACGCATGAGGAAGTGATTACCGATTTGGTTCGCGGCGAAGTGCGGTCTTACCGCCAGTTGCCCATGAACCTGTACCAAATACAGACGAAGTTCCGGGATGAGATACGCCCCCGCTTCGGCTTGATGCGCGGGCGTGAATTCATCATGAAGGATGCGTATTCCTTCGATACCACGCAGGAAGGCTTGGATAATAGCTACAAGGCTATGTACGATGCCTATATGGCAATATTCTCGCGCATGGCGTTGGATTTCCGTCCGGTGGAAGCGGATAGCGGTTCCATAGGCGGCAGCTTTTCCCATGAGTTTATGGTGCTGGCTGAAACGGGTGAGGACTTTGTGGTGGTTTGTCGCGAATGCGCTTACGCTGCCAACATAGAGCGTGCGGAAATTGCCGCCGCTTCCGCACCGGCTTCTGCCGAATGCCCGCCATACGAACCCGTGTCCACTCCCGCAAAGGGAACCGTGGACGAGGTAACCGCCTTCCTGAACGTGCCCGCCGCAGCACTGGTGAAAACCCTGCTCTTTGTGGCAGACGGGCAGCCTGTCGCCGCGTTGGTGCGCGGAGATCGCGAATTGAACGAAGTGAAGCTCAAGAACCTGTTGGGCGCGGATACGCTGGAAATGGCTTCACCGGAACAGGTCCAGAAATGGACGGGTGCGCCTGTGGGCTTTGCCGGTCCGGTTGGGCTGGCGGTTCCCCGCATTGTCGCGGACAGTGAACTGGCCTGCGGTTCAGACTGGGTTGCTGGCGGCAATGCGGCGGACACACACTTGCGGCATGTCTCTCTGAGCCGGGACGCCAAAGTGGAACAGTTCGCGGACTTGCGCAGCATTACCGAGGCGGACCCCTGCCCCCGTTGCGGCGGACACATTAGTATTACCAAGGGCATTGAAGTAGGCCATGTGTTCAAACTGGGCACCAAATACTCCGAGGCCATGAGTTGTAATTTTGTGGACGAGCAAGGCAAGGAACAGCCCATGATTATGGGATGTTACGGAATAGGTGTCTCCCGCGTGGTGGCTTCTTGCATTGAGCAGAACCACGACAAAGACGGCATTAAGTTCCCGCCGCCCATCGCGCCTTTTGAAGTGCTGCTGCTTAATCTGGACACGCGTGCTGACGATGTGTGCGCCAAGGTGGACGAGATAGAGGCACTGCTTTCCGCGCAGGGGCTGGATGTGCTGGTGGACGACCGTGAAGAACGCCCCGGCGTGAAATTCAAGGATGCGGACCTTATCGGCATGCCTATGCAGCTTGTGGTGGGAGGCAAAAGTCTGTCGCGCGGCGTGGTGGAAGCCAAAGACCGCCGTACAGGCGAGAAGACCGAACTGCCCGTGGACGGATTCGCCGATGCCTTTGCGGCATGGAAGAATACCGTGTACGCGGGGTGGGGTATCGGACGGTAAGTTCGTCTGGCATATGACGAGAACGCGCTCCTGTTGCCCGTAGGGGCGGCAGGAGCGTTTTTGTATGATGAATGAATTTTTTTCCGCAGGATAGTCTGAGGACGCGCGGCATGAGCCACATCTACTCAGTCCGGGAACTCACCGACGCTGTGAAGCGCGCGCTGGAAGGCGGCTTTCCCTTTGTGTGGGTCAAGGGACAGGTTTCCGGGGTGACGCGGGCCGCTTCCGGGCATGTCTATTTTTCCCTTAAAGACGCGGACGCCGTGCTCGGCTGTGTGTGGTTTCGCGGCAGCCAGCGGGGAGAAGAGACGTTCGACCCGCTTACCGGCGAAGTCTTTGAGGACGGGCCTCGTCCCGGCCTTGCCCGGACTCTGCGCGACGGCATGGAAATTATGTGCGCGGGGCGTCTGAATGTGTATCCGCCTCGCGGCACGTACCAGATGGTGGTAGAACTCGCGCAGGACGCGGGACTAGGCCGCCTGTATCAGCAATTTGAGGAACTCAAGCGCTCGCTAGCCGCCAAAGGCTATTTCGATGCGGAGCGCAAACGCCCCTTGCCATATCATCCGACACGGGTGGCGGTGGTTACCGCCGCTACGGGAGCCGCTATTCGCGATTTTATTCGTATCGCGGGGGAGCGCGGCTGGGACAAGGAAATTCGCATTTACCCCTCGCTGGTGCAGGGAGAAGCCGCTCCGGGACAGCTTGTACAGGCCATTGAACGGGCTAACGCGGACAAGTGGGCACAGGTTGTGGTTTTGGTGCGCGGTGGTGGCTCTCTTGAAGATTTGTGGGCGTTTAACGACATCCGTGTGGCGGAGGCCGTGATCGCCTCATCCACTCCCGTGCTTTCTGGCGTGGGGCATGAAGTGGACGTGACGATTACCGACATGGTGGCAGACGTGCGCGCCGCCACCCCCAGCCATGCGGCTCAGGTTTTATGGCCGGAACGGGCCACTGTCACACAAATGGTGGACGAATGCGCCTTGCGCCTTACCCGGTGCGTGGCAGCGGAATTTCGGACGCGGGAACAGCAACTGGCTGTTTTGGCGCGCGGTCTGCAATGGCTCTCTCCCGCGCAACGGGTCCAGCGGTGGGAAGAGCGGTTGGGGGCTGCCTCCGCCCGTATGGGAACGGCGTGGAACGTGATATTCTCTCGTGCTGAAACCCGCCTTACGCGTCTTTCGGAGCAATTGAGCCGGGCTATGGGACCACAACGGTTAACCGGACACGCCCAGCGGCTTGCCATGATAACCGAACGCCTGACATGGGGTGCGGAACGGATGTTCACCCGTCAGGAACAGAGCTGCGAACGGCTCGCATTACGTCTTGCCGCGCTGAATCCCATGGCTCCGCTGGAACGCGGGTATAGTCTGGTCCGCCGGGAAGACGGTTCCATTGTACGGAGCGTGGCGGATGTGCGGGTGGGAGAACCTTTGCGTCTTGCCGTGGCGGATGGCGTGGTGCGGGCTGATGTTACGGGACTGGATGTCGCGGCTCCCGATGGCGGTGATGACACTGATTTGGCAGGTGCGCCAAGATCATCGGATGCACCGGATTCACCGACGTAGCCGCACGGTGATGGAAGTCCGCTGGTCCGGCTGGTCCGGCTGGTCCGGCGTCCGGGTGACGAGGCCGATTGGCTGGTGTGGAGCGTCAGCCCCCGGAACGGGGCATAAGCCCGCCCTTTCTAGTACCGGGAAGGGGAAAGAGGAATATATGTGGAATCCGTATAAATATCTGCTGGGTGTGGTGGCGTTGTTACTGTTGCCGGGCATGGTTTGGGCGCAGACGCGGCTGGAGTTGCCGGAGCAGGTGTTTCCCGGTCAACCGTTTATGGCACGGATAGTCACGGATGCGCCGGTGGGTGATGTGCTGGTGGAGTGGAACGGAAAGTCTATCCCTGTGCCTATGCGGGAAATTCGTCCAGCCGTTCAGCCCGGTCAGACGAACGCGCCGGAACCGCCCGATTCGCCCGATTCGTCAGTTTCGCCGGGTTCGCCGGGTTCGCCAAACTCACCGGGGCAGGGCGGTGAATGGCGTGGCGAGGTGCTCTTAGGCGTGCCCTATGAACAAAAAGGGGACTCGTTGTCCGTGCGGGTGACCACGGTTTCCCCGGCGGGGCACAATGTCTATGAGCGGGAGTTGACACTGCGGGAGCGGGTCTATCCAGAACAGCACCTCACGGTAAAGAATAAATATGTAGACGTGGCCCGTGAAAATCTGGACAGACACGCTCAGGAACGCAAGCGCGTGGTGGCGGCACTTGGCAGCATGCGTGCGGAACGCCTGTGGTCGGTGCCCTTTCTGCGCCCCGTATCCGGGTCGGTTTCCAGTGAATACGGGCTGACACGATTTTTTAATGGCAAGCCGCGCAATCCGCATAAAGGATTAGACCTGAGGGGAGCGGCGGGAACGCCTATCCGTGCCTGTGCCGATGGCATAGTGGCCTTGGCGGAAGAACATTTTTTTGCGGGAAACTCGGTCTATCTTGATCACGGGCAAGGAGTGGTAACCATGTATTTCCATATGCGCGATATCGCGGTAAAGCCGGGGCAGACCGTGCGCCGGGGCGATGTGCTGGGTACAGTGGGGAGCACGGGCCGCGTGACAGGACCGCACCTGCATTGGGGATTAGCCGTGCAGGGCGAGCTTGTGGACCCCTCGCCGCTTTTGGCGGACCGGTAATACGTCCTGAATAGGGCGGGAGAGAACCTATGGCAGCAGAACAAATGCCGTTCGAGGAACAGCTTAAGCGGTTGCAGGCAGTGGTGGATGAATTGGAGCGCGGTGATGTGCCGCTGGAAGCCAGTGTGGCCTTATATAAAGAAGGGATTGAACTGGCCCGGGCGTGTCGTGAACAGTTGGAACTGGCGCGTTCCGAGGTGACAATATTGGCGGACGGAGCTGTGCAGCCGTTTGCCGTGTCCGATGAAGCGGCAGAAGAACCCGGCGGTACGGGTGGCATGGATAACGGCGAGGAGAACGATTGATGACACCGCAAGAAATGAAAGCGCAACTGGCAGCATTGGGGCGGATGGTGGAAGAGCATCTGGCGGAGTCGCTGCCCGCGTTGGTTTCCGAATGCATGCCCGGCTGCACCCACGGTTGCGGTGCCCCGCGTTCGTTAGTGGAAGCCATGGAATACAGCCTGATGGCAGGCGGCAAGCGGCTGCGACCTGTATTGTGTCTGGCTGCTGCGGGCCTGCTGGGGCTTTCGCCGCGCAAGGTGCTTCCTTTTGCCTGCGGCATTGAGTGCATCCACACCTATTCGCTTATTCACGACGATCTGCCCGCCATGGACGACGATGATATGCGCCGCGGCAAGCCGTCCAACCACAAAATGTTTGGCGAAGCCACGGCAATTCTGGCAGGAGACGCCCTGCTCACGGAAGCGTTTTCCTACATGACCTCCGTGGCGGAACCGTTTGCCGCGGGCGAAGGTCTGCCCGCAGACCGGGTACTGCGCGCCTTGGCGGAAATGGCTTCCGCCTCCGGGGCCGGGGGAATGGTGGGCGGGCAGGAACTGGATATGCGTTACACCGCCCGTGATGCCGTGAGTTATGAAGAGCTGCGCACCATGCACGCCATGAAAACAGGTGCGCTTATCCGCGCTTCCTGTCTGTCCGGGGCCATTCTCGCCGGGGCGGAAGCCGAAGATATTTCCCGTCTGCGTGGATATGGCGAACGCATAGGCGCCGCATTTCAGATTGTGGACGATATTCTTGATGAAGTGGGCGATGAAGCCCAGTTGGGTAAACCGGTGGGGAGCGATCAGGCGCAGGGCAAAACCACCTACCCAAGTTTGCTGGGACTGGAACGCAGCCGTGAGCTGGCGCAACAGCATGTTGATGTGGCGGTAGCGCAGATAGCGCCGTACACGGGCGAATATGCCAAGTTCCTCCGCGCTCTGGCACAGTACATTGTTGACAGAGTGTCATAAGAGGATAAATTTATACGTGCGGCGTATCCTGCCGCTCTGTTGGCGGCTGTCTGTGGTCGCCGTAACCGTTAGGGAACATGCATGTCTGAACCGGAAACGCAGCAGGGGTTGCTGGGGAGCATCCGCTCCCCGCGCGATGTTCACGGCCTTAGTCTCCCCCAGCTTGAAATGCTGGCAGCGGAGCTGCGGCAGGCCATCATCACCACAGTATCAAAAAATGGCGGGCACCTCGCCCCCTCATTAGGGGTGGTGGAACTTGCCGTCGCCATGTTCTCCAGCTTTGATTTTGAAGAAGATAAGGTCGTATGGGACGTGGGGCATCAAGCCTATGCGTGGAAACTGCTCACCGGGAGGCAGGACGCCTTTGCCACCCTGCGGACGAAAGGCGGCATAAGCGGCTTTCCCAAACGCTCGGAAAGTCCTTACGATCATTTCGGGGTGGGGCATTCCTCCACATCCATATCAGCGGCGCTGGGTATGGCAGTGGCTCGTGATCTCGCGGGTAAGAAGCATGAAGTCATGGCTGTGATCGGCGATGGCTCCATGACGGGTGGTTTGGCGTTTGAAGGGCTTAATCAGGCCGGGCACATGGACCGCAAGCTCTTGGTCATCCTCAACGATAATGAAATGTCCATTTCCCGCAATGTGGGAGCCATGTCGCACTTTTTGTCGCGGAATCTTTCCTCGCGGTGGGTCCGGCGGTTTAAACGGGACGTGGAAACCGTGCTGGGTTCCGTTCCCGGAATTGGCGAGGAAATGCTTAATTACGCCAAGCGCAGTGAGCACAGCCTTAAAAGTTTCTTCACCCCCGGCATGCTGTTTGAGGCGTTTCAATTTAACTACCTCGGTCCGGTTAACGGGCATAATATCAAAGACTTGCAAAAGGCTTTCACGCTTTGCAAAGATCTGGACGAGCCTGTGCTATTGCACGTGCTCACCAAGAAGGGCAAAGGCTATGCTCCAGCGGAGTCCAATCCGGTACATTTCCACGGTGTGGGATGTTTTGAGCCGGAAACTGGACAGGCACGGCAGGTTGCCGCGCTGGGTAATTTGCCCACCTATACCGACGTATTTGGGTCCGCTCTGTGCCGTATGGCGCGAGAAGATTCTCGCATTTTTGCCATCACCGCCGCCATGCCGGAAGGAACAGGCACCGCCTGTTTTGCAGAGCAATTTCCCGATCGCTTTGTGGATGTGGGCATATGCGAGCAGCACGCCGTAACCTTTGCCGCCGGGCTGGCTACTCAGGGGCTGCGTCCGTTTGTGGCTATTTATTCCACATTTTTACAGCGCTCGTATGATCAGATAGTACATGACGTGTGTTTGCAGAATCTGCCTGTCGTCTTCTGTCTGGACCGGGGAGGTCTGGTGGGGGAAGACGGTCCCACACACCACGGTGTGTTCGATCTGAGTTTTTTACGGCATATTCCCAACATCACAATACTGGTTCCCGGCAGCGAGGCTGAACTGCCGGACTGTATGGCTACCGCACTGGCGCACGATGGTCCTGTGGCTATCCGCTACCCGCGCGGGGCGGGGTATGGCGTTCCTCTGCGTCCAGAGGCACGTCCCTTTACCATTGCCACCGGCGAGATACTCCAGCAAGGGGAAGAGATAGCTCTTGTGGCGGTCGGATCGCGCGTGCATCCCGCGCTGGAGGCGGCCCGGCGGTTGGAACAGGAAACAGGCAAGCGGGTGACTGTGTTTAACGCCCGCTGCGTGAAGCCTCTTCCCGAAGCGCAGCTTCTGGAACTTGCCGCCAGTCACAGGCAACTTCTGCTGTTGGAAGAAAATACGCTGGTGGGCGGGTTTTCTTCCGGCGTGCTGGAATTGCTTTCTGACAAGGGAGCGTTACAAGGGCTTATTGTGCGCCGACTTGGCGTTCCAGATACATTTGTGGAGCAGGGCAGCCAAAAAGAATTGCGCGCTCTGCTGGGCATAGACAAGAAGGGCATCCTGCATGTGTTGACTGAGATGCTGGCATAAGTCGGTTCTTTTGTCGTACCAACGCCCCGTTTGCCTGTGCATGCGGGGCGTTTCGCCGTTATACGGTGGGCCATGTAACCGGGCAAAGAGTAGCCCCGTCATAATGGGTATACGGTGCCGCATGGATTGCGCGGTACTGCCGGAACTAGTGCGAAGAACAGACAGACCGAAGCTGAGGATGCCTCGTTGCCCATCTCTGATGATGCCATTGTAAAGACCGTATTGAGTGGCGACGTGAATGCCTTTGAAGCGCTGGTGACACGGCACCGCCATTACGTCGCGCGCATAGTGGCTGGTCACGTGCCCTATGATAAGATAGATGAAGTGACGCACGATACCTTTGTTAATGCGTACCGTGGGTTAAATACCTATCGCGGGGGAGAGCGTTTTCCTAACTGGATGTCTCGTATCGCAGTGCGCTGTTGCTATGATTTCTGGCGGGACTGGCAAAGGAACCGGGAAGCTGTCACCGTTACTCTTTCCGACGCCGGGGCGGAGTTTGTGGACGGTCTGATGTCTGATACCGCCATGGATTTTTATCAGGAGGCCGCCCGGCGTTCCGAGGCACAGGAAGTGCTGACATGGGCCATGGCGCAGCTTTCCCCTGAAGACCGTATGGTGCTCACGCTCACCGCGCTGGAAGAAAAAAGCGTGGCTGAGGCGGCAGAACTGCTCGGCTGGTCCAAAGTGAATGTGAAAGTCCGCGCCTTGCGCGCCAGAAGAAAGCTTAAAGCTATTCTTAGCAAGGACGGCATTAGGGAGGCAGAATATGAATGACGGTTTTTTGCGCATAATGACATTGTTGCGGTATGCCTACGCCGTCCGGTGTGAGGAAGCCACAATTCGCATGGTAGCCGCGCCTAACACGAGTTTGGTGAATGCGGTGATGGACGACGTGTTCTTTGCATCACTGGAAGACGGCTGGCGTGGCTTTGCGAAAACCGCGTATTCTTTTTCGGCTATGGCCTGCATGGCGGCGGCGGTGTTGTTTTTAGTTTCCGGCACGTTAGGGCAGGGAACTTTTGTGGAACGGGCCATTTCCGGCTTGCTGGAAGATCCCGCCGGGCTGTTTGCCCTGTACTATCTGGAATTTTGATGAGGCCGACTATGCGTTTTTCTTCTCGATTTTCCCTGCAGAGATATCTGGCGGCTGTGGCTCTTTTGCTTTCCGGCATTGTGGTGGGAGTGTTTGGCTCTCATGTATGGATGCGCACGCAAGGCGTGGGCTTTCCGCCGCCGCCCGATGTCTTTAAAGCGCGTATTTGGCAGCATTTTGAAAAAGAGCTGGAACTCACTGCGGACCAGATCGCTCTTATTCAACCGGAGTTTGACAGCGCATGGAAGCGGGGGGATGAAATCCGCCGAACCGTGGAGCCGGAAATTCAGGCCATATTCGCTGAAACGGAAAAGCGTATGCGTGTGCATCTTACCCCGGAACAACAGGAGCGGCTAGACGCTCTCCGCAAACGGATGGAAGAACGGCGCAAAGATTTTGACGGTCCGCCTCCTCCCCCACTCTTTGGAGATGCTCCCCCACCTCCGCAATAGGCTCCCCGGATATCCGGGCGCTCCGGTACTGCGGAGGTGACCAAAGCTGCCAGCGCCACCAACTCTACCCGTTTCGCCAGCTTTGCCAGTTCCGCCAGATAGACCAGCCCTGCTGAATCTGATGGACCCTACTGGAAATGCAGACGAATGTTACCTTCGTCCTCATCCGTGTTTTTCCTATCGCCCGTATCCCGTGTTACCAGACGCAAAGACGCGTACAGCGGACTACGGTGGAACGAGATACGGCGGACTACGGATGATATAGAAATTGGATAATACGCTGCGATCAGCCGTGTAACCGCCAGCACCTTACGTCCGTCAATATAAGAAAGCCGCCGAGTACGATGGGGAATGCTTATGCATTCTTTCTCCCCATGCCATCGTCCTCGGTGGCTTTTTCTATGCAAATTGCAAAATGTAAATTACAAAAATTACAGAGTCTTAATGTATCCCTGCGCTAGAGGAATCCGTCAATAGTAGTGAACAGGCGTATACGGTATGGGGCCTTCCGCTGGCCTGATACTACGGCGGAGTCTGTATAATGCAATCGCAAGGAGCGTATGATAATGAAGAAAGTACTCGTTACCACGGTTATTTTGTGGTTCTGCGCGACAAGTTTTTCGTATGGCGGCGAACTTCCTCCCTTTGGCGGCGAACCCGGTTGCGCTGTAGGGCGCCCCGGTGCCTTACTGGAAGTTTTGTACTGGCTTGATCTTTCTGACGCTCAAAAAAAGCAGGTGAGCGAGCTGTTCAAAGCTAAATTGGCGGATTTCCCGGACCCGGCGGGGGAAGAAGCGCAAGCACGGCGGGAAGAAGGACGTGCCCTTCAGGATGCCACAGCACGCGGTGATGTGGATGCCGTGACCACACTGGCGCGGTCTATGTCTGCCCGGCTGGAAAAACGTCTGCAGGAAGGTGCCCGATTCATGGCGGCATTCCGTGCTATTTTGACGGATACGCAACGCAATCAGTTGGATTCCGTCCGTGAGAAAATACAGGCACGCATGGAGCAGGCCCGGAAACGGCACGAAGAGGCCCTAGCCGATGGCGCGGAAATGGCTCCCCCCCGGAAAGCGGGAAGGCCGGTGGGCAGATTGGGATTTTGCGGACCGCGCGAACCCATCGCCATGCCGGGAGCGGGACTGCCGCCCATGGAACCGGGCATGGGATTTCCTCCGTATCTGCCGGGCCTGATGCGGGACATGCAGGCGTGGGTGGAAGAAACCGGATACTAGGGGAAGCTACCGCCGCAGGGCGCATGCCCGGCGGTACTTCTGACGAAAAGAACAGGGCCAAGATTCTCATCTTGGCCCTGTTACGTTGCGTCAGGGGAAAAGGTTATTCCGGCAGCGTATTCGGGTCTAGGATATACGGGGCCATCATGCGAGTGCCCTTGTAGACCACAAAGCTTTCCACGGAGAGAATTCCTTCTACCTTAGACATTTCATTGGAATAAAATTCGAGCAGACCAAATCCTTCGCGGAGCAGCAGCGTGAGGATGATGTCGAATCGTCCTGTCACCACCGCTGCGGAAATGACTCCCTTCAACTCGCTTAGTTCCTGACATTTGAAGAAGAGGTCGCGTTCACTCAGGCGGACGCCGGTATATACAATGGTATGACCGGGAAGTTTTTCAACATCCAGACGCCCCACGATATCCATTACTCCGTCGGACTGCATTTTGTTGATGCGCGACCGCACAGTGTTTTCCGCAACGGAAAGCTCCTGCGCGATTTCTCTGTAGGACTTGCGCCCGTCAAGCAGTTGCCCCGCTATTTGAAAGCTCAGCTTGTCGATTTTCACGATATCCTCCGAGGTCAACGTGCCACGGGGCGGCGGTGCCGCAGGCACAGCGTGGCACGACACTATGGTGAGAGGGCGAAATCCCCAGTAGCCGTTTCAAGCATGCGATTCGGTTCCAATTCCTCAGCCATTTCCCGTACTATCTCTTAGGCGTCCCTGTTTGGGGCGGGTTGTGGCAACCATGAGTGTCCGCAAAGAGTTTCATGGTGGAAAATACGCTTTGCCACGACGGTCACCAGAAAGAGACGGGCAGGACGCGGCATGCTCGCGTGTCCTGTTTCTGTTGCATACGGGAAATAACAAAAAAGTTCAATTCCCCCTTTGAGGAAAAGCAATCCTGCAATTGCTGTGGGGAATTGTGCGGAGTTTATTAAAATTTTACATAAATATGATGGAAACAGACGGCAAATTCTGAAAACAGAGGCAAATTGCCGTTGCGGTGTAGCGTGTTTTGAAAATTTGTTTACAATTTTACAGGGATGAGCAGAACTATCCGAATACTACCACGTTTTACATTTTCGTAGTTTACGGGTGGGGAGCCAGAACGTCTTCTTCGGTGTCAGCGGATGCCGCGCCTTCCCGCTCAATGAGTCTGCGGTAGTAGGAAAGACAAAGCACCGTCAACGGCAAGGCGATAAGCAGCCCCAACAATCCGAGTAATTTTCCCCATATGGAAAGGGAGAGCAGCATCATCCATGGAGAAAGGCCCATGGCTTGGCCCATAATCCGAGGAACCAGCACAGCGTCTTGGATAATCTGCACCACCGTAAAAACGGCGAGAATAAGCAAAAGGACCAGCATAAGGCTAATGTCGGTTTCCAGCCAGTGAATGATGCCCAGAAACAGGGCTGGCACCGCCGCCAAAATTTGCAGATAGGGAATCATGTTCAGCAGGCCGCAGAGTAGCCCAAGTACGACAGCCAATGGCAGCCCGATAAGGGAAAAGCCAATGGCGCACAGAACGCCTGTGATGAGAGAAACCAGCGCCTGTGCGCGAAAATAGCGGTTCATGCCTGCCTCAAAGTCGCTCAGGAACATTTCCGCGGGTGCCCGCCATGCCGGCGGCAATACTCTTTTCCAGTTGGCCTGTAGTTTCTGGAAGTCCAGCAGCAGAAAGAGCGTGTACAGCGCGATAATAAGCAGGCCGACTATTCCCAATATCAAATCCCGCGCACCCTGTACTGCCCCCCACAGGCCCGGCAACGCCTTGTTTGCCACGGCACGCACGATGTCCAGACCCTGTGAGGATGTGAAAAACTCTTTCAGGTCACTTTGAGAGAGGACGTCCCGGATAATAGCCCAGAGTTCTTTGGGCAGTTGCCGGGCCGCTTTGGCTGCAAGTTCGGAGTTGCTTGCCACCTCGGAGATAAGACGCCCCATGTGTTGTATTTCCGCCATAATCATGGGCAGCAAGGTGGCGGCGAGCAGAATGCTGAGAGAGAAAATGATAAAAAGACTCAGGGGAACTGCCAACTCGCGTTTGCGTACAAACCGCTCCAGCCAAGACGTCAGCGGATGCAGCAGGTAGGCGAGAATGAGCGCCACCACGAAGGGGATGAGCACATCGCTCAGATAACTCACCACGGCCACAATGCCCCACGCCAACCCGGCCCAGAGCACAAGACGGGTGATGCGGTCCAGAGTGAAGGGCTTGTCGTGCATACGGGCCTCCGGTGAGTATAAAAAATACCGCAACCATTCAGGAAAGTTTGCGGGGATGAGGGGGGAGCATACCCGGCGCAGGAAATCATGGCAACGGGCGAACACGCAGTTCGCCCGTTGCCTTTGCGTCCGTTATCGGGCGCGGTGGCGTTGCCGTTGAGAGTACCCCCCAAAGATTGGCTGCCTTCTCGCTACGCGCAGGGCGTCTCTTGTAATCAAAAAATTGACTGCGTTGCCGTTACGTGCGGGCGTCTTTTTTCAACCAACGCCGCGTTGCGCTCCCTCACAGGTATCTGGTGTCTGCTTTGGTGCGCCAGAGAGCCGTTACTGGGGCGCAGCCGCAGGCTGCTCCTCTTCCGTTTTGGGAGATTCCGGCGATTCCTCCCCGGAGCCGGCTTCCTGTCCGCTGGCGGAAGGGGCAGACCCTTCGGTACGCAACTGTGCTGGCTCATCTGTGTGCACCGTAACCACGGCGCTCATGCCAATGCGCAGTTCTGGTAAGGTGGGGCTGGCCTCCAGCACGATTTTTACGGGAATGCGCTGCACCACCTTTACGAAATTACCAGAGGCGTTTTCCGGCGGGAAAAGAGAAAACGCCGCTCCGGTGCCAGCCATAATGGAATCCACCCGACCGGTAATCCGGGTGCCGGGATACGTATCCACCCGAACGGAAACGGGCTGACCGGGGCGCATGTGGGTAAGCTGGGTTTCTTTGTAGTTGGCGGTAATCCACAGTTCATCAAGATTCAGCGGCACCACGGCAAGCAGAGTTTGGCCCTCGGCAACCTGTTTGCCCGGCTCCACACTGCGGTTGGTCACAAACCCGGCGACGGGAGAAAGTATGCGGGTGTAGGAAAGGTCCAGTTCCGCCTGTCGTACCTGCTCCTGTGCTAACGTTACTTTGGCTAGCTGTGCCTGTGCCTGTTTTTCGTTGATGTGCGCTTCGTCGTGCCCTGTTGCCGCCAGTCGAATATCCGCTTTGAGGCGGGCAATGTCCTGCTGTAACGACTCTTGCCTGCGCGCCTGCGCGTTTAACTGAGCCTGTGCCGATTTGAGTTGCGCTCTGGTGGTAGCCAGTGCCGTCTGGGCGTTATCATAGGCGGATTGCGCCACGGCTCCATCCGCGAGCAGTGCGGAAAAACGGCGCATATCCAGCAAGGCCAATTGCTCCTGTGCTCTGGCTTGCACCACGCTCTGCCGGGCGGCCTCTTCTTCCGCCGCGGCCTGTTCCAGATTTTTATATTGGACGGCAAGTTGCGCGTTGGCCTGTGCCACGCGGGAGTCGGTCTGGCTCAGGGTCAATGGCGTTTGCAACTCCAGCGCGGCGAGTTGGCTTTCGGCGGTGGAAAGGTCGGCTTTGGCCTTTGCCAACGCCACTTCAAAGTCCGTGGGGTCCAGTTTTGCCAAAAGTTGCCCCGCGCCTACCAGTTGGTTGTTCTCCACAAGCACGGCATCCACATAGCCGGCGACACGGGGCGTTATGGTGTAGACGTGACCATCTACATAGGCATCGTCTGTTTCTTCCTCGTACCACGTGATCCACAGGTATATCCCGGCAAGGACAAGCAGACACACCAGAGCACCCATAATGAGTTTTTTCCGGCGCGATGCGTTGCGCAGCGAAATTGTCTCGTGCAAAAGGGCGGCAGCGGGCTTGCGGTGGGCGGAAGAATCGCTCGTAGCCATGCCTGTGCCGTTGGGCTGACTGGTTTCCCCCACGTTGCCTGTGGGGGAGGGGGAATGCTGAGGCGTGTTGTCCATGATGTCTTCCTGTCGGGAAACAATGCCCGGTTAATGGGGTATACCCTTCCTGTGGCGCGGAACGGCGCATGGGTAGGGAACTGCGTTGCCGGGGTTAATGCAATGAGGCGGGTTTGCCTCCGGCTTTTTCCTTGCGCAGAATGAATACTAAAATGATGCACAGCCCGCATGCTGCGGCAAGCCAGTGGAAAATGTCCACATAGGCGAGCATGGCTGCCTGTTGTTGCATCAGCGCGTATATTTTTGCGTATGCCTGTTGCAAGGCAGTTTCTGCGGGTACCTGTGTGCTGAAACTGCTTTGCAGTTCGTGCACGTAGTCTTGAAATATGGGATTATATGGTGACGCATGCGCGGAAAGCGTTGCCTGATGCCGCTGGGTGCCGCGTGCGAGCATGGTGGTAACCATGGAAATGCCGACCCCGCCGCCGATATTACGCATAAGATTGAAAATGCCCGCCGCGTTGCCCATTTGGGTTACGGGAAGGCTTGCCATGGAAATGGTGGCCAATGGCACGAAGACAAACCCCATGCCCAGTCCGATGACTATGTTGGGAATGGCGATGTCTGCCATGCTTATTTGTAGATTCAAGCTGGCGAACATGAGTGAACCTGCCGCCAGCAGCCCGAAACCCACCCCGATGAGCATGCGGGAATCTACCCTGCCAATGAGTTGCCCCACCACAATCATGGAAAGCACGGCCCCCATCCCGCGGGGAGAAAGCGCCATACCGCTTTGTAACGCGGGGTAGCCCAGAAGATTTTGCAGGAAAAGGGGAAGCAGGGTTACCGTGCTGTACAACACCACGCCCACGGTGAACACGAGGAGCGTTCCCATGGAAAAGTTAATATTTTTTAATACGCGCAAGTCCACAACGGGATTTTCCACACGGAGTTCCCATACGACAAAGGCGATAAGGGAAAATACGCAGATGGCGGTGAACCAACGTATCCATATGGCGGAAAACCAGTCTACCTGCTGCCCCTGGTCAAGGATGATTTGCAGAGTGGAAAGGCCGAGGCACAGGAAACCGAATCCAACATAGTCCATGGAACTGCACTGACGCTCTTTATCCGCCGCGAGGTACGGCGGGTCTTGAATAAACGCATGGCACATGAGAAGCGCCATGATTCCAATGGGAAGGTTGATGTAAAATATCCATCGCCATGAATAGTTATCGGTAATCCAGCCGCCAAGAGTAGGGCCGATGATGGGGGCCACTACCACGCCCAGCCCGAATACCGCCATGGCTACTCCCCGTTTGGCGGGAGGAAAACTCTCCAACAGTATGGCTTGAGACAGCGGTTGCAGTGCGCCCCCCGCCGCCCCTTGCAAAATGCGGGCTGCGATGAGCACGTCAAGAGATGGCGCTGCGCCGCAGATGCCGGAGGCGAAAATAAAAACCGCCACGCACGACATGAGAAAGCGCTTGCGCCCAAAAGTTACGGAAAGCCAGCCGGTCATAGGCAGCACAATGGCGTTGGAAACCAGATAGCTGGTGAGAACCCATGTGGCTTCGTCGGTGCTTACGGAAAGGTTTCCCGCCATGTGGGGTAAGGCCACGTTGGCTACGGAGGAATCCAGCACTTCCAGCACAGTGGCTAACATGACGGACATGGCGATAAACCATGGATTGACCGATGGTTTCCACAGCACAGTGGCGGGGGCGATGGAAGCGTCTGCCATGAATACTTACCCGACGATTAGGTTGTTGGAGCACGTACAGAAATGGTGCCGCCTGTGGATGCAGTGGAATCGGCCCCGGCGTATTTTGACCGGGAATTGTCCGACAGGCCGCGTCCCGTGGACCACCCGCAATATACGCAAACATATACTATGCCCACGGGGACCGAAAGTATTTTTCGGAAGAAGAGAGACACGCGCATGGCGCTTGCGTCCACGAGGGCTTCCCGCTAGGATGCCCCCATTCCATTTTAGCCCGCCCGGAACCAGAGTCCCGGACGCGTTCAGGAGAGAACTGTGGACAGTTCGATGTGGACCCTGCTTGGGCTTGCCTTCTTGTTAGTTATCACCCCCGGTCCCGACACTATGCTGGTGTTGCGCAATGTTATGCTGCGCGGTCGGTTCGCCGGTATAGCCACCGCTCTTGGCGCGTGCTGCGGGCTGTTTGTCCATGCCACGCTTTCTGTGTGCGGCCTGTCGGCTATTCTGCTGTATTCCTCCACGGCCTTTGCCGTGCTCAAAATATTGGGCGCGTGCTACCTTGTCTATCTGGGCGCACGTTCTTTGTGGAGCGCGTGGCACGGGCACGGAGCGGAGAGCGCTCCATCCTGCGAGGGCGCTCCGCTTTTGCGTGGTTCGCTGCAACAGGTGCGCCGGGCGTGGGGGGAAGGCTTTATGAGCAACGTGCTTAACCCCAAGGTCGTGGTGTTCTATTTTGCCGTGCTGCCGCAGGTCATTGGCGCTCCAGAGCGTATTTTGCACGACACCGTATTTTTTTTGGGCTTCCAGTTCGTTATTGGCGCGGGCTACCTTTCGTTACTTTCCCTGTGCCTTGGCAGTGTGCGGCATATCTTGCTCCGCCCGGCCTTCAAGCGCAGACTGGAAACAGTTACTGGAGGACTTATGGTGGCCTTCGGAGTGCGTCTGGCCATGGAAAAGACACCATAAGCCGCAGGTAAGGAGAGAGGACCATGTCTTGCCCTTCTCTAAGAGTATCCATTTCGTCCATCCAGAACGGGGATGCGCGGTTTTTCTGCGCACCGGAATTTGCAGAAAGCCAAGCTTTCGCAGGCTGCATTGACGGAATGGGGGGACGGCCCCGGCTGCCTGTAGGCTCCCTGCTGTGCGACGGAGATCGGCCCCTTTTCCTTGCTGTCGGTAACGGAGTGATGCCGTGGCCCGGTCTGCCACACGCCGTAATGGGGTGCTGGCTGCGTGCACTGGCTGATATGTGCGATACAGCCGGAGACGGCATTACGCTCTCTGCCGCCAAAACCGGCCTGAGTATCGCATGGGTGACACTTTCGGACAAAGGTTCTGTGGGACAGAGGGAAGACGCCAGCGGCCCGTTGATCGCCCGTCTGGCCCGCGAGACGCTTGCCGTGGGGTACACGCAGGGGTATTTGCTACCGGACAACGTGGCGGAACTGAAGGCGCTTGTTGTGGATCTGGCGTTAACGCAGGAATATGACGTCATATTTACCACAGGCGGAACCGGGCTAGGCCCGCGTGATACCACGCCGGAGGCTGTGTCCGGGCTGTTGGAAAAACGGCTGTACGGATTTGAACAGGCCATGATGACCGCTAGCTTGAGCAAGACACCTCACGCAATGTTGTCGAGAGCCGTGGCGGGAACACTGGGACGTTCGCTCCTTATAACGTTGCCGGGAAGTCGCAAGGCCGTGGCGGAAAATTTGGAAGCGGTGTTGCCCGCCGTGGCCCACGCGGTGGCAAAGCTGCAAGGAGACGACACAAGCTGTGGTGGCTAGTGGCGTGAACGGGGTTGGTGCGCCCCTGTCACGTTTGCACCGTTTGTAATGGCAGGCACCCGCGTGCGGCGGGAAATGCGAAGGGACCGAAGGGATTCCGTATACGCTGCGTGCCGGATGTTGTTTTGGGGGTTTGCATGCAGGTGAGACTCATTGATCTCATGGGAGTGCTGTCGCGGGCGCTGGACCTTATGTCCAGCACACTGGGCAGCCACCACGCTAGGGTAGGATATTTAGCCGCGCGTTTGGCGGGGCGTATGGGGCTGCGGGCCGTTTTGCAGCGGGATGTGCTTATCGCCGCCATGCTGCACGACGCTGGTGCCGTGGCCTTGCATACCGCACTGGAAACTCTTGGCTTTGAGCGCGATCTTTTTTTGCACGCGCGGGCTGGCGAACACTTGTTCGCACAGTGCGCGGGCATGGAGCGGGTTGCCACGCTTATCGGGCTGCACCACGCTCCGTGGCAGGACGTGCTCGCGGGGGCTGTTCAGGGGGTACGCGGGTCTGCGGATGCGGAACTCGCCATGGCCGCGTCCATCATAACTTGCGCTGATTTTATTGATGTGCGCTTGCGGCGGGACGCTCCGCTGGCACCGCAACTGGGGCCTGTTCTTGCCGCCGCCTACGGCGAATCGGGGCGTTTGCTTAATCCTGAGTGTGTGGCTCTTTTCGCGGACATGGCAACAGAGCCGGAAGGTCTTGCGGGGCTTGGCGAAGCCGCGAAGCACCTGTACACGGACACGGTGTCACGCCCGGAAGAACAGCACCTGCGTGTTTACGACATCACACGGCTGTGTGCGCCATTTGCACAGGTTATTGATTTTCGGAGCCGCTTCACCGCAACCCACTCGCGGGGGGTAGCTGTGGTGGCTCAGGTCTTGGCTCGCCTGTCCGGCCTTTCACAGGAAACGCAGCTCGATCTGTATGTCGCGGGCCTGCTGCACGACTTGGGAAAACTGGCTGTGCCCACCGTCTTGCTGGAGAAAAAAGGTCCGCTGGACGATGCGGAGTTTGCCACCGTCAGAACGCACGCGCAGGTTACCAAAACAATTTTGGACGGTGTTCCGGGACTGGAAAAAGTGTGCGAATGGGCGGCGCAGCATCATGAGCGCTTGGACGGGTCGGGCTATCCTCAGGGATACCGGGCGGACGCCCTTTCAGTGGAAGCACGTGTTTTACAAGTGGCGGATGTTTTTACCGCCATTGCCGAAGACCGGCCTTACAGGACGGGCATGCGGGTGGATCAGATGCAAACTCTGCTACGCTCGCTTGTGGACGCGGAGCAACTGGACGCCAAACTGACCTCTCTCCTTCTGGAGTTCCTGCCGTTCGTTAACCGGCTGCGGCAGTATGAACAAGATATCGCGCAGGATGAGTTTGAACAGTTTTCTCTGGTGCTTAAAAAGGACGAAGTTCCGGCCTGCGTTGCGTGAGAATGGGAGATGTATCTTTCCGTGGCTGCTTCGCGAGGAGTGTGTGGGCTGTGGTTTCGTCCGTTTCAGGAAATGCGTGGGGGGCTTACAGGCTGTCCCGTAGCGGCGGAAGAGAGCGGCTTTTCCTGTCTGAGTGGTATTAACCCTGCTACCGGTGTGTGGAGTACGATGAATCCTTTTGCCAAGTTTGGTGCGGTTTGCCGCATGATTAAGATAGAGCACTCGGTCTTCGCGCTGCCTTTTGCGTATATTGGCGCTTTTTTGGCTGCGAACGGATGGCCCGGCTTGTATTCAATGGTATTGCTCACCCTCGCCATGGTGGGCGTGCGCTCCTTTGCCATGGCAGTCAACCGGGTGGTGGACCTGCGGTATGACGCACAAAATCCCCGCACACAGCAACGTCCACTGGTGACGGGCGAAATTTCCCGTGCCCAGACTTGGGCATTCATTTTCATCATGGCTGCCATATTTGTAGCTGCCTGCTGGGGGCTGAATTCCCTTTGCTTCGCCCTGTCCCCGCTGGCTCTGTGTGTGGCTGCTGTATACAGCTTGCTGAAGCGGTTTACGTGGCTGTGCCATTTTTGGCTCGGCGGAGTGCTGGCCCTGTCTCCGCTGGCTGGCTGGCTGGCGGTGGACCCGCAATTCACGGTCACCGCCGCACTGTTCGCATGGGGCATCGTTTTCTGGGTGGCCGGGTTTGATATTATCTATTCCTGTCAAGATACCGCCTTTGACATCTCTGTGGGATTGCACTCTGTCCCTGTCCGCTTCGGACTGCCGACAGCGCTTGTGCTTTCCGCCTTCTGCCATGCGATTACCGCCGTCATGTTTCTCATGGGCGGTTGGTCAGCCGGGCTGGGGTGGCCCTATTTCCTCGTCTGGCTTGGCGTATCCGGCGTGTTGCTCTGGGAGCACTCGATTATCAGTGCGGAAGACATGAGCCGGGTGAACATGGCCTTTTTTACGTTGAACGGATACGTGTCTGTGGCGTTGTACATCGGAGTGCTGCTCGGCATCTGGCTGTAAGCGGAGTCCGACGATGTATATGAGCTGACGAATGCAGCAGCCACGGTCCCGGAGCATGCCGGAGCCGTGGCTGTTGATATATTGAGGGGCGAAGCAGGGCGTTATCGGACGACAATACACTGCCGTTTTCTGATTACCCGCAGTTGATTGTGAAAGGGCGCCGCGGCGTTACGCATCCGCAAGACTAGTGGTCACAGGTGTTTGCTCCTACGCGTAACTTACCGTCCAAATAGCGTCGCACCACGTCGGCCGGGGCACCGCTCTCCCCTTCTCCGGTCTGCGCACCGCAGACGACCGTAATACCTTTTTCGGTGAAGAGATCGCGTGCTTTTTGTCCCATACCCCCGGCTAGCACCACGGTTACGCCCAGCCGTTCCACGAAAGCGGGCATGACGCTCGGCTCATGCGGAGGCGGGGTAACGAGTTCGCTGCCCAGTATTTCGCGGGCACCGGCGTCCACCGTGATAACTGCCAGTTGCTCGCAGTGACCGAAGTGCTGGGTCAACAGGCCCTTCGCTAACGGTACGGCAAGCTTGACAATGCCGGAAAATGTGGGTGCCGCGACAGCTTCCGTAACCTGCTCCTTTGGGGAAACGGCTGACGGTTCATCCGTAAGCAGCAAGATGGGTTTGATGATTTTTTGTATGGCTTTGGCGGTGGGGCTTTCCTGCTGTACGGTGAGGAAGCTGTATCCTTCGTCGCCGGACCGGACGATTTCCGGGTCCAGCGGAATTTCACCGAGGAACCGCACCCCCGTCTCCTGCGCAAGGCGCATACCGCCGCCCTTGCCGAAGATGTTTTCCACGTGCCCGCATTGGGAGCAGACAATACCACTCATATTTTCCACAATCCCCAGTACCGAGTTCCCCACGTCGCCCACAAAGGTAACGGAACGGCGTACATCGTCCACCGCCACGCCTTGTGGTGTGGTGACAATGACGGCCTTGGCGTCCGCCCCCAGAAGCTGCAACACGGAAAGAGGTTCATCGCCCGTTCCGGGAGGGCAGTCCACCACCATGTAATCCAGATCGCCCCAGGCCACATCGGCTATGAGCTGCTGGATGAATCCTTGCTTAACCGGCCCACGCCAGATGACGGGCTGGTAGGGATTGGGCAACAGGAAGCCCAGCGACATAACGAAAAGGTTTTCGTTGTAGGGCACGGGGTCAATATGGTTAGCGTCTATATGCACCTTGGCATCGCGCAGGCTCAGAAGGCGTGGTACGCTGGGACCGTGCACGTCCACGTCCAGCAGCCCCACCTTTTTCCCCGCTTGCGCAAGCCCCAGCGCGAGATTGGTAGCCACGGTGCTCTTCCCCACGCCTCCCTTGCCAGACATGACCACAATTTTATGGCGTACACGGCGCAGCGTCCGGTTCATTCGGTCCTGTTCGGGGGAAAGCTCCTGATGTCCGCCGCAACCACCGTGGTCGCCGCAGCCGGAACCACATCCTCCCTGTGCCTCAGAACCTGCGCAGTCGCTATTTGTGCAGCCGCATGCTTTTTCACTCATGGTGCCATTCTCCTTGCTCTGTCGCCGGGTGCCTGTGCAGCGGCGTGATGGGTAATACAAACCAAAATGTTGCGAACCTACCTCTCATGAGGCGTCCGCCCGGTAGCCGTTTGTCCGTTTATTGCGGGTCACGGGTGGGAGCTCCCATGCGGTACAGCACGGCTTCCCACAGGGCCTCGAATTGGGACTGCCAGCTATCGGGACGATATTCCACCACGGAACAGCCTCGCACCTGTGCCTGGGTGAAGTCTGCGGTCCAGTGGAATTCCGCCAGCACGGGAACCGCTTCCGCAGCGCACCACGCGCGCACCTCGTCTGCCAGCGCGGGGTGTATGTCCGCCTTGTTTAACACGGCAGCCACGGGAACCCGGAAGTGGCGGGTCAGCTTCACTATCCGCTCCAGATCGTGCAAGGCGGAAAGGGTAGGCTCCGTCACTAAAAGGGCCATGGAGGTGTTTGTCAAGGACGCGATGACAGGACAGCCAATACCGGGAGGACCATCGGTAAGGATGACCTCTATTCCTTGGGCGCGCGCCGTAACGCCGGACTCTTTGCGCACCGTGGTGACAAGCTTGCCCGAATTTTCTTCTCCGATACCCAGCGCGGCATGTATCATAGGGCCGAAACGGGTTTGCGACCGATACCAATGTCCGCACAAACGTTCGGTCATCTGTATGGCTTGTGTGGGGCAGACAAACGCGCATACCCCGCAACCTTCGCACAGTTCGGAACGCAGGTGGAAGGTGGCATCTACGGCGTTAAACCGGCATTTTTCACGGCAGCGACCACACTGAATGCACAGTTCCGGCACAATTACGGCGCGTTGCCCGCTATGAAAGGGGGTGGTTTCAGACTGAGTGGGCGCAGCGACAAGGTGAAGGTCTGCCGCATCCACATCGCAGTCCGCCAGAACTTTGCAAGGGCCGGTGGAAGCCAGCGCTGCCGTGATGGATGTTTTTCCGGTACCGCCTTTGCCGCTGATAACGAGCAGTTCATACATATGATGTCTCCGTCATAGGCCGGGCTTCAGAGGCGGATGCGGTCACTCCGGCGGGCAGGTCTTCGCGTATGGCCTGCCAGAGTTGGGCGAAGAGGTCCGTCATGCCGGGCACGGAGTCGATAAGCAGATTGCCCGCGGCACAGGCTCCGGCGGCTTCCGCGCTGTGGGGCAGGCGGGCCAGTATGGAGATGCCTTCGGCTTGCAACCAGCGTTCCGTGCGGCTATCGCCCATGCCGTCGCGGTTGATGACCACGCCGAAGGGGATTCCCAACGTGCGCAAGGTTTCCACAGCGAGTGTGAGGTCGTGCAGCCCGAAGGGCGTAGGCTCTGTAACCAGCACCGCGTAGTCTGCCCCTTCCAGAGAAGTGATAACCGGGCAGGAAGTGCCGGGAGGACAGTCCCGAAGGATGAGCGGCGCGGATATGGAGAGGGCGGAGCCGCATGATTCGGCATGTTCAACCACCATTCGAATAAGAGGGGGAGACATGGCTTCTCCGATGGCGAGGGTGGCGGAAACGAGCGTGAGATTTCGCAGGGTTGCCTTGCCGGGCGTGCCTTGCCTCAGTATACCCATGACACGATGTGTTTCCCCTATGGCTGACACCGGGCAGGCTTCTGTGCAGAGGCCACAGCCGTGGCAAAGTTCCGGGAAGGTCATAACCTCGCCCATCCATGCCAATGCTTTGAACCGGCATTCCCGCACGCAGATGCGGCAGGATTCTCCGAGACAGCGTTCTGGAATAACACGGGGCACGGGAAAATGCGCCTCACGAGTGGAAAGCCAGCGCGGGGAGAGAAAAACGTGCGCGTTAGGCTCTTCCACATCGCAGTCGGCGAGCAGGAGATGGTGCCCCGTTTTGGCAAGATGAGCGGCAAGGTTTACGGATACCGTGGTTTTTCCGGTACCGCCTTTTCCGCTGGCAATGGCGATCTGCATGTGTGGTCCTGTTGTTGTCCGTGCTGTAAGATAGGCAAGGCAAGATATGGCAAGACAATGTAAAACGGGGACCGGAGAATGCCCGGTCATTCCCCGGTAGTGCTTGCGTTTCTTACCGCTGCGCGGCGTTGGTCCTTCCGGGGGTGACGGTCAGCTCTTCACGCCGTACCGCTGGCCCATGCCCCGGCCCGCTCTCCGTCCTTGCGGTGCTCGCTGCCCCATACCGGCACCCGGTGCGCTGCCAATATCCGTGTTGGCATCCGCATCGGTATGCGGGGTGGCGCTCATGGCGGAAAGATCATTTTCCGTAAGGCAACTGCCGTCGCGCCGTCTGCGGACATCGCCATTCTGTTGCCCGCAGCCAGCTCCGTTACGCGGACCATGCCCGACCCCGGCGCACTGACCGAGGGGCATGTGGGAGGAAATATCCGCCTTGCCGTGGACATTTCTCCCCCGGCCTTGTCCGTTTCCACGGTTCTGGTGGTTTGTGTTGCCAAACGACACGTTGTCCGTGTCATCCATTGGCGCTAGCATGCGACCGTGGCCCATACCCCCACACTGCCTGTTTCTGGAATGCATTGTTTTCGTCTCCTGTGGTTTCGGTGCTGGTTACCAGTGTCCGTCTCTGTCTGCCCCGGTGGCTTTGGTAAGTGTTCCACTGCGGTAGGCGTTCAGCGCGTCAGCCACGGTGGAAAGCTCCGTGTAGTAGACCGTTATATTTCCTTTATGCAGGGCTGCGAATGCTTTCGGACCCACATGCCCGGTGATAACGGCTTGGGCACCCATATCCGCCACGTTCATGGCAGCCTGTATGCCAGCGCCCTGCGGTAGGTTGAGGTTTTGCGCATTATCCCGGTACTCATGGCTTCCGGTGGCGTCGTCAATGATGAGGAAGCCAGCGGCGCGACCAAACCGGGGATCAAGCGGACTGGAAAGTTCCTGTCCTTGCGTGGTTATGGCAATTTTCATGATTCATCTCCGTGAACAGTGAGAGGGTGTTCCCGCAAAGGGGCGGGGGAGGGCTGCTTGGCGGGCGGGGGGACGGAAGGAGTGTTTTCACCGGCGCGTGCCGGGGGTGGCTGGATTACGACGCTAAGGGACGCCGGGGTAGTGGGGTGCAGCGTTTTTTCTGCGGAGTGTTCGTTGGCTTGGAGAACGCTGGGAGTGCCATACGCGCCGCCCATCGTGTACCGTCTCCGCTTTGCTCCCGGTCCGCCGTGCCGAAGCGGCGCTTGGTGTTGTTCCGCATTTTCCTGTGTGGTCGGCTCGGAGTCTTGTGCGAATCCGTACCCGGCATTTCTGCAATGCTGCGGGGCACAGCCCGGCATACGCAACGACTCCAGTTGGTCAAGGCACAGAGCCTGCACTACGTCCTGCGTTGCGCCGCATATCCACGCCACGACCTCAATGCCCGCTTGCCTCAGCACACGGCGGTCACACCCGCACAAAGCACCACAGACCAGTAAGGTGACGCCATTTTCGCGCAAGACTTCTGCCTGCTCGGCAATGCCGCCGGGGGCAGCGGGCAACGTGGTAAGGTGGCAGGCCTGCATATCCTGCACTTGATAGAGGGCGAACGTGTCCGCCGAGGTGAATACGGCGGCAAGTCGGTTGTGGAAGAGGGCAAGGCTGACGAGCATGGCATACCTTCCAGTTTGCGCGGTTACAGACTTGCTTAAGCTAAGGCAGAAAGCATGCCAAACGGGTATGGCTATAAAATCAGTCGGTTACTGGAATGACATGCTGAAAAAATGGCTAAAAAATAGCCCTATGTGGCAATGTCGGGCTAAAAAATAGCCCGACAGGATGTCGGAAGATGATGGGACAGGCCGGCTGACTAAAAACCTGTCGCGTGGAATGCGGGAAAATATACGGCAGATAGGTAGCTGAACTGCCGTAATTAGGGATGCGGTGTTGTCTTGGCTTCGCAGCGGCGGAGAATATTCCGCAACGTGTCTTTGGTTATGCCCAATTCACGACAGGCAGCCATGCGTTTGCCATCGTGCCGGGCCAGAGCGGATTGAACGGCCCGGTATTTGGCCTGCTCCAGCGTTTGGACTGGTGAGAGAGCGGATGCGTCGCTGCGGGCATCCGCACCGGCGGGGGTGTCGAAGAGCGGGCCATGCGTAGCGCGGAGCAGCGAGTCTGGCAGGTGTTCCATCTGGATGAAACCGGAACCGCAGAGAATGAATGCGAATTCAATGATGTTTTCCAATTCGCGGACGTTGCCGGGAAAGTCGTGGCGCATGAGCACCGCCAGCACATCTTCGGATACGCCGAGAATGGCCTTATCCTGTAGCGTATTCAGTTTGCGGATGAAGTGGGTGATGAGCAGGGGAATATCTCCCGTGCGTTCCCGCAGGGGAGGCAAATGCAGGCGTACCACATTTAAGCGATAAAACAGATCTTGCCGGAAGCGTTCGTCGCGCACACGGGCTTCAAGGTCGGCATTGGTGGCGGCGATGATGCGGGCGTCTGTGTGCTCTGGGGCAACCGATCCCAGAGGTTCGTAGGTGCGCTCCTGAAGTACGCGCAACAGTTTTACCTGCACTGCGTGGGGTAGGTCGCCTATTTCATCCAGAAAGATGGTGCCGCCTTGTGCCAGCCGGAAACGACCGGGTTTGTCTCGTTTCGCATCGGTGAACGCTCCGGCCTTGTATCCGAACAGTTCCGATTCCAGCAGCGATTCCGGGAGTGCCCCGCAGTTGACGGCGGTGAATGGGGCGTCAGACCGGGTGCCCAGATGGTGCAGCGCGCGGGCGATGCGTTCTTTCCCGGTGCCGGATTCGCCAGTGATGAGCACTGTGGCGTTGCTCTGCGCTATCTGGGGCAGAATGGCAAAAAGGCGGGAAAGTGCCGGACTTTTACCGATGATGTCTTCAAAGGAGTAGGTGGATTCCACCTCTTTGCGCAGCAGGGTGATATCTGTAAGGTCGCGGAAGGTTTCCACGCCGCCGATAAGTTCTCCAGATGCGGAGCGCAGGGGGGCGGCGCTAATGGATACGGGAACGCGGGTACCGTCCGCACGGACGATAAAGATTGATTTGCCGCTGATGGTAAGGGAGTGGCCTATGCACTCTTCCAGTGCGCAGTTTCCGTCGCACAAACTGGAGCGGAATACTTCCCAGCATTTGCGGCCTAACGCTTCGGAAGCCGGAATGCCGGTAATGGACTCCGCCGCCTTATTGAAGAAGGTGACATTCCATTCCCGGTCCACCGTGAAAACGCCGTCCGCAATGGATTGCATGATGGCTTCGCAGGGAATATGACCGGGTAACGGCATGGGGTGCCTCCCATAGCGTGCGCAAGAGGTTCCTCCGCAACGGAGAGATCGCTAGTGTTTCTTTGCCTGCCGCGCAGCCCGCAGCCAGTCATACCACGCGTCCAGCCCTTCGCCGGTGCGGCATGAGGTAAGAAATACGGGTAAGGCTTTGTTTAGGTGTGTGGCAAAGCGTTTGGCGCGGTCCACGTCAAAGTCAACATAGGGCAGCAAGTCGCTTTTGTTCAGCACCATGGCGGAGGATTTTTCAAACAAAGCCGGATACTTTTCCGGTTTGTCGTCGCCTTCCGGCACACTGAGCAGCGCAACCTTGCCGTCTTCGCCGCAGTCGAATTCTACCGGACAGACAAGATTTCCCACGTTTTCCACAAACAGAATGTCTACCTTGTCCATGTCCAGCTTTTCCAGCGCGGCGCCGATCATGGCGCTGTTCAGGTGGCATCCGCCATCGGTGTTTATCTGTACGGCCTGCGCGCCGGTGGCGGCTACGCGGCGGGCGTCGTTATCGGTTTGGCAGTCCCCTTCGATAACAGCCATATGGAACTCGTCTTTAAGGTCAGCCAAGGTGCGTTCCAGCAATGAGGTTTTGCCCGCACCGGGGGAACTGATCAGGTTAAGAACCAATATGCCGCGCCGGGCGAACATTTCTCTCAGTTGATCAGCCACTTTTTCGTTGGCTTCCAGTATGTTGCGGACAACAGGAATTTCCATGCTAGGCGCTCCCTTATTCGGCTTCCAGATGCTCTAAATATAGTTCCTTGCCTGTCAGGACTTCATGCGCGAATTCTCTTCCGCAGTGCGGGCAGGGCATGTAGAAGAGGTCTGGGTGCTCCGGCGTAAATTCTTTACCGCAGTCGCCACAGGCCACGGTGACCGGAATTTCCTTTAGCTCCAGCGTTGCTCCGGCGAGAGGCGTTTCTTGCACCTGCACCTCAAACGCGAACTGTAGAGCGTCTGGCACCACGTTGGTAAGCCTGCCGTAGCAGACACGCGCGAGCAGCAGCTTTCGTGCGCCGTGCTTAGCGAGTTCCTCTTTAATGATGTCTATCAGACTGGATGCTATGGCCATTTCGTGCATGGCGGCAACCTACTGGAAAATAGCCCGCTCGTCTAGCCACATAGAAGGAAAAGGGAAGTGCTTCTAGTTAATTGGCATTGCGCTGTGAGTATGCTATGCGTTACCGATAGTGCCATGAATCAGATTGTGTCGTCTGGGGGGATTGGGGGGGGAAGCAGGTATGGGAGCACACCGCGTAACGATTGCCGAGGGGGGCGTATGAAAGAACGCGGAGAAAAGGGTATTTATTCCACCACGGGCAAGGCGTGGATTGGTTCGGGCATGACCAAACGGAAAGTTGTGGCAAAGCGATATTGGTTCGCCTTTGCCCTGCCCGATGGAAAATTTCGTGTGCAGCCTTTGACGGGCACCATGATTCCGGCGGGAACGCCACGGGACGTTTCCGCACGGGAGTTTCAGGAAACCTTTGTGCCTGAAACGGATTTTTATGTGGATGAAGTCCGCATTATTTCGTTGATGCCGCAAGCGCAAAGGCCAGACTCCGCGTGGGCGAAAAAATCGTCCTCCGTGCGTTCCGGCACACGAGGTGGAGCCAAAGCGGGAAACGGTACCGGAGAGGTACAGGACGCTCCGCCGCCTGTTCAGGTTTCTCCAGAAAGTGCGCCCTGCACACCGGGCGATGAAGCCGGTGTTTCCGATGTGCTCGAACGGGCCGCTCGTGCGGATTTTGAAGAAGGCATGGGGTTGCTGGAACAGGGGGACACGCGCCGGGCGCTGGAGGTGTTTGCCAGCCTTGTGGAACGCAAGGCCATTTGGCAGCCGCACCATAAGCATATGTTTTGTGAGTTCGGCACGGGACTGCGAAAAAACCGCCTGCTGGATGTGGCTCTCCGGCATTATCTGCGTGCACTGGAACTGGCACCTGCGGATGAGAATTTGCATCATAACATTGCTCGTGTATATTACGAGCAGGGAAAATTTGATGAGTGCAGGCAGTGGTTGGAACAGTCGCTGGAAATAAACCCGGAGCTTGTTCCGTCTCAGCAATTTTTGGCGTTTTTGTTGCGGTCGGGCAAGGCAACCTCTGCGCGGGATTCTTCCGAAGTCGAGAGTGCCCGTCCCACGTCCCCTGCCACGCCAGATGTCGCTGGCAGTTCCGGGTAAACCGGTGGTGGGTGGGTCGGTCAGCCCTGCGGGATGTGCCCGCGTGAAAGCGTATACGGTAACGGTAGCCCCTGACAACGGATGGAGGCAGTAGCGTGGATATTGATACGTTTCGTGGAGTATTCTCCACACAGGAGACTGACCGGGCCGGGCAGGTTCCGGGTATCAACCGAGGACGCAAACGCTACTGGCTGGTTTGGCGGAATGAGGATACCACGGTGACGGTGCAGCCGCTTTCCGCTTCCTTGGAACCCACTGGTGCCAAACGCATTTTCCCCGGAGAGGAATTTTCACAGCGGTTCACCCCTGAGCCGGGGCTGGTTCCCGCGTCAATTGCTTCGCGTGGGCCGGGAGGAGATTCCACCGTTTCCGCAACTCCCCGGAGTACCGGGGAGGGGCGTGGGGCAGAGCACGAGGAAGACGACGTGATGCTGCTGCGCCCGGAATATCGCCTGCCCGCCGGACATGGGACGGACGATGCTGAAAGAAGCCGCCTGACCCCCGGCGAAGCGTTTTCCCTGCATCAGGAAAGCGTGTCCGCAAAGGCCGCACGGGAGGCGGACCGCAATGTGGAATTGGCCGCTGAGGAAAAAGAACGATCCATGCGGGCCGATTTTGGCATGGGGTTGGTTTTTTTGCGGCAGGGTAACCCCCGCAAGGCTATGCGGATATTTGAGGTGCTGCCCACCGAATCCGGTTTGGTGGAACGGCACAAGCATATGTTTACTGACTTTGGCATCAGTCTGCGCAAGAGCAGACTGCTGGATATGGCGCTACGCCATCATCTAAAAGCGGCGGAGTTGGGGGGCGTGGATGAAAACGCCTACCACAATGTCGCCCGTATTTATTATGAACTGGGCGATATGCTGAACGCCACACGCTATTTGCGTAAATCTTTGGAACTTAATCCGTCTTTGGACGTTTCCGAACGGTTTTTGCGATATATTCGGCGGCGTCAACGGCGAAGCCATGACCGGCCTGTGATATGATGCTCCGGCATGGACACGGGACCGGTGCGCTGTAGCGAGGCACGGGGCGGAGTGAAATATCTCCCCGCGCCTATTTTGATAACATACAAATGCTCTAGTAAGAGGCTGGGATGAATAAGAATATCGCCATGCTGCTCCTGTCTGTGGTGTTGCTGGCTATGATTCTGATTGTGCTGAACCAGTGGGCCTTTGGCCCGGCGGAGGTGCAGCGTGAACGGGCGGCGGAATTCGCGGATATTTTGAAAAAATCACCAAGGATCACCGTTCCAGAATCGGATGAGATCGCCGGACCGTCAGGAGGTGTCTCCAAGGTGCGCATCCCCGTGGAAGGAGCACCCGCCGGATTTGTCACCCCTTCCCCGGAGGACGCGTTGCCTGTGGCGAACGCGCCGGGTGGTCCCGCGCGGCAGGATGGGGAGAAGGCCGTTCAGCCAGAGGCGCAAACCGGCGCTGGAACTGGCGCACTGGCAACTGGTTCCGTTTCCGGCACGCAACCGGAGGACAAGCGTCCTTTGGCCCCGGCAGACGGGTCTGCACCGGCAACGGCTCCCGCAGCAGCGACGGCCTCTTCCAAAACGGGCGCATCTTCCGCCCCGGAAGCTTCACGTGCTGTGGCGCAAGACACACCCAAGCCGGAAGCGAAGACAGCCGTTACCAACACGCTTACCGCACTCACCTTCGCTCCTTCCGGGCGGGAAGGCGTGTTGCGCATTGTTGCTAAAGAGCCTTTTGAGTACAAAACCTTTGCTCTGCCTCAGCCGCAGCGGATAGTTGTGGACGTTTTGGGCCACTTCACCGCGCTTCCCAAGCCGGTGCTGCGGGAGAACTCGCTGGTCAGTGACGTTCGGGTGGGCTGGCGGGAAAACGGTATTCGGGTGGTGCTGGACCTTACGGGGAATACCAAACACGCCTTTGATGTGGAAAAGACTGCGCCGGAGCAATTGAAGCTGGTGGTGCGTTAGCTCCCTAGAAAAAACGTATCGACCGGGGCATGCACCCGGAAAATAGCCCATAAGTAATCGGGCCGGTTCGCCAAGTGGCGAACCGGCCCGATTATTTAATTGCGGGATGGATGGCTACAGAATCTGCTCTAAAAATTTTTGCAGCCGGGGATGATCGGGTGAGGTGAAGAAATGCTCAGGCGTGCCTTCTTCCAAAATCTGCCCGTGGTCCATAAATATGATGCGGTCTGCCACTTCGCGGGCAAACCCCATTTCGTGGGTTACGCACACCATGGTCATGCCTTCTTTGGCAAGATTGGTCATTACATCCAGCACTTCACCAATCATTTCCGGGTCCAGAGCGGAGGTCGGCTCGTCAAAAAGCATAATCTTCGGGTTCATGGCAAGTGCGCGGGCGATAGCCACACGCTGCTTCTGTCCCCCGGAGAGCTTTGCCGGGTAGACATGCGCCTTGTCGGAGATGCCTACCTTTTTCAGCAAGCTCAGGGCCGTAGCTTCGGCTTCGTCTTTGCTGATTTTTTTCAGGCGCAGGGGAGCCATGGTCAGATTGCCCATAACCGTTTTATGCGGAAAGAGGTTAAAAGACTGGAAGACCATTCCCAGATTCTGCCGCACCACGTTTATGTCGCATTCCGGGGCATTGATATCCTGCCCGTCTACCTCAATGGTCCCTTTATTAATGGTTTCCAACCGGTTGATGGAACGAAGCAGGGTGGATTTTCCAGAACCGGAAGGACCAATAATAACCACTCGCTCTCCGGGCTGCACGCTCACACTCACGTCATTAAGCGCGGTGAGCTGACCGAAGAATTTGTAGACATTCTGGATGCGGATGATGGGATCATTCGTGTTCGTCATAATAGTTCAACTTGGCTTCCATGATGCTGACAGCCTTGGACAGCAACAGTGTGATAAGAAGATAAATGAGGGCCACCATCAGGTACGCCTCAAAATATTCAAAAGTGACTGAGGCGTATTCGCGTCCCCGGCGGAAGAGTTCCGACACTGCCAGAATGGAGACTAGAGAAGAGTCTTTCAGCAGGGCGATGAACTCGTTGCCCACAGGGGGAAGAATGGTGCGCCACGCCTGAGGCAGAACAACCAAGAACATGGTTTGCCGCGCGTTGAAGCCAAGGGAGCGGGATGCCTCTGTCTGCCCTCTGTCTATGGCATCTATGCCCGCGCGAAAGACTTCGCCCATGTACGCGCCGTAGCAAACGCTCATGGCAATAACGGCAGAGGCCACATCGGGCAACTGCACGAATTCCCCCAGCGCATAGTAGATGAAAAACAGCTGCACCAGCAGTGGGATGCCGCGAATAATTTCCACATATGTGGAAGCCACCAGATTAATGGTTTTATTCTTGGAAAGGCGTCCCAACCCCGTCAGCAGGCCGATGGGAATGGTAACCAAGATGGAAAAAATAGTTACCTGAAAGGTAACAAGGATGCCATCGGGAAGGAAGGTAAGAATTGTGTAGTAGGGGTCAGGTCTGGTGAAGCACAGATACAGGATTGTGCCAAAGGCAATGCATAGGGATATGGTCCACGCGGATATAAAGCCTTTATCCTTGCTGGAGGGGATGATCATGCCATCCGTTATCGCTATGCGGACCTCTTTTTTTTCTCTGCTCATGAACTCGCTCTGGTGCCTTGTGGTCTAAGAAAAGCAAGGGACTGGCACGAAGGGTGCCAGTCCCGGATATTGTTGTGTTGTTAGCGGGCTATTTGCCAACCCACTTTTCGCGGAGTTCCTTTTCTATGCCCTTCGAGCGAACAGCCTCAATACCCTTGTTCAGGATATCCAGTAGTTCGGTGTTCCCCTTTTTGACGACAAAGCCGTAGTATTCTTTCTCTTCGGCTTCCACGATGAAACCAACTTTCAGCTTGCTGGAATACTTTTCGTTATTCAGCACGTAGTCAAATGCCGTAATGTCGTCGCAGATAACGGCGCCAATGCGGCCTGTGTACAGGGCTTCCACAGCGTGGCCCACTTCGTCGAATTCTTTGCTTACCACGCCGCCGTCTTTCTTCGCCACGAAGACGCCCGTGGTGCCAAGCTGACCGCCCACAGTCTGGCCTTTCAGGTCAGCCAAGCTGGTGGCGGTGCTGTCTGCGGGCACGATAACGCCTTGCTTTACTTCAAAGTAGGGAGCGGAAAAGTCAAATTTCTTTTTGCGTTCTTCAGTGATGGAGACGGAAGAGGCGATCATGTCGTACTTTCCGGCAGCCAAACCAGCGAAGATGCCGTCCCATGCCACGTTTTCGTGTTTGACGGTGATGCCGGTTTCTTTGGCAATGGCGTCCATGTAGTCAACGGAATAGCCGACGATGTTTTTGTCCTTGTCCACAAATTCCATGGGCGGCCATGTGGCGTCATGGGCAATGACGACAACTTTTTCAGCCATTGCCACGGAAGCGGTCATCAGCAGGGCCAACAGGGCCAGCAGGGTCTTCTTAACCATCCTCGTCTCTCCTCAAGCTCGTGGTTTTTGGGATCGCGTATCCAAGGTTGTTGTATGCAAATTGGCAAATTGTCAATAAAATTTCATGCAGATGAGCGGAATTCGATACTTCATCACAAAAGCGTTTGAAAAGCGTAGTCTGCAAAGAGACTACCATACAAAACCGTATGCAGCGGAATGTTGCAGTCTGTCAGCGGAAGATGAAGGAAACCAGCAAGGGAACCGCCACGGTCAGGCACATGCCGCTGAATACGGCGACAATGCCGTAGCGTTCGCTGGTAAACCGCACAATGATAGGGAGCGTGGTATCCATGGCTGCCGCGCCACCCGTAGCGATGGGGCCTAGCTTGCCGAACACGCGTACCAGCAGCGGGGCACTGAGCAGCGTAACTATTTCCCGTATTACATTGGAAAGAAGCGCTACCGACCCCAGCATGGGGCTGGCTAACTGGGAGATCATGACACTGGAGAGGGAATAATAGCCGAATCCGGCTCCCACGCCCAGCACGTCGCGCAGGGACATATCGTCCAAAAGGAAAAACGCGCATATTGCACCGCCAAATGTGCCCACGCACACGGTGAGCGGCACCAAAAGCACCTTAATGTGCATTTCGCGCAGAATCCGCCAGCAGCGGGTATCAAACCCTATGGACATGCCCACGAGTAGAAGCAGACAATATAATGTGTACGTGGACGTTTCACCACGCATGAGCCATGCGGGAAGCACCCCTGCGTTGCCCAACAGGCAGCCCGCGAGAAAAAACGCTAAAATTTTCAGGCTACCGCTCATCAAGGCTCCCCCGCAGGATGAAGGTATCCAGCAGCCAGACCGCCGAGGCGCTCCCCAGCAGACAGCACACGCTGATAACGGCGGCCCGCAAGCCTATGGATTGAATTTGTGCCATGAGGTTCGCATCAGACCCTAGTGCGGCACCGAGTAAAAAAAGCAGGCAGTAAATAGCCCACATGGTCAGCCGGTCCACCGCCCGGACAATGGTTGCACTCCGCCGTACAGCCAGCCCCACCGGGATGCCGGCGACGATACAACCCACTTCCACAAACATGAGATTCTCCTTCAGCAATATGTGCAAGCGGCTGACCGGGCGCTCCGAGTCCGGTTTTCCATTCCCCCGCGATTGGTTGGCTTTCGCTAGCGCGGCGGGGACTGCTTGTCAATGTGGATTCAGCGCGGATTTCGCGTGGATTCAGTACAGACTCAGTTTGTATCTGCTCCGTATCCAGCCCGTCTGCGGAGCGCCTTTCAAGCCGGATTCGGACCATGGCAGGGGGGATCACCGGAGGACGGCGGATGCGGGCAACGAGGATGCTGCGAAAAAACTTGGGCGGGTGTGACGTTCGTCACATCCGTTCTTATCCGCGATGCCTATTCATACCATACAGGCACAGACACACAGACAGCGTACCCGCTTAGACTGCGGTACCAATAAGGAGGATTCCATGCGAGTAGCCAGACACGAAACCATGCTCCAGTATAAGGACACCGGTTTTTTTATGCAGAATATTCATGAATCCGAGAACCTCAAGGTTCTTAGCTTCACCTTTCGCGCCGGTCAGTCGCTGCCGCTGCATAGCCACGATTTAGACGGAGAACTGACCATAACTGTTCTGGCGGGGCGGGGAGAATTCCTTGGCGCGGAGGGAGTGACCCTGCCTGCGGAACCCGGAGATGTTTTGATTGCGCGTATCCGGGAGCCGCATGGGATACAGGCGGGCACGGACATGACGGTGCTGGTGACCATTGCCCCGCCCATTTAGTCGTCACCGGGCCTTTACCGCACAGGCGTAAGAGTATGCGCGTTATCGGGGGTGCTGGCAGAGCCAGTGCCCCTGTTTGAAGTAACTTATTGTTATATCATTGTGTATTAGCGTGCATTGACGGGGTAGGGGCGAAGCTCGTATGCTTACACAATGCAGCAAAAAATGAGACGATGGGGGCTATGGCTCCGTAGGGGATGTTGGCGGGTGACCGCGACATCCCTTTTGCTGTGTGTCTTGGTGGGCATTACGGGCACGCTTCCCGCTCTGGGGGGGGCTGAACCGGCAGGGGCGCGGCGCACGGTCATTATCGGGGGAGACAAGCATTACCCTCCGTATGAATATCTGGATCAACAGGGCCGTCCTGCCGGATTCGACGTGGATCTTTCCCGCGCGGTGGGCGTGGCCATGGGGATTGATATCCGCTTTGTCCTGATGGATTGGTCCTTGCTGCACGAGGCATTGGCCAACGGCACTGTGGATGCGCTCCAGCGTGCTCCGTATTCCAATCTATGGTTGCGCGAGGCCGAGTTGTCGCCACCGCACACCACGATTAATCACGCCATCTTTGCCCGCAAGGGGACGCCTGAGGTGCAGTCGCTGGAAGAATTGGTAGGCAGAAAGGTCATCGTTCACCCCGGCGGGAGTCTTAATGACCTCTTGGGGGGGCTTGGCTTTGAAAAAGATCTTCTTTTCTCCAAAACCCCGGTAGGGGGGCTGCACCGTTTATCCAGAGGAGAGGGCGATTACGCGGTGGTCGCGTTGTTGCCCGGCGTGTTCGCTATGGAGCGCGACCGGCTGGATAACCTGCGGGTTGTGGCCCGAAGCGTAACCAGTCAGTCATATGGATATGCGGTGCGCCGTAACGACGATACGACGCTCGCCTTATTAAGCGAGGGGCTGGCGCTGGTGAAACAGTCCGGGCGATATCAGGAATTACGGCGTAAGTGGTTTGGCGTTATGGACCCTGCCGCTATTTCTATGCAGATGGTGCTGCGCTACGCGGCGGTGGTGCTGGGACCGCTCCTGCTTCTGTTGGGCGGGGCCGCGTTGTGGACACGGTCGCTTAAAAGACAGGTGGACCAACGGACCCGATCACTGTCCCATGCACTGGAACAGTTGCGTGAGAATCAGCAGCAGCTTGTGCAAGCGGATAAAATGGCCGCGCTTGGTGTGCTGGTTTCTGGTGTGGCGCATGAAATAAATAACCCCACCGGAGTTATTTTGCTGAATGTGCCCATTCTTAAGAAACTCAATGTTGAGGTCTTGCGTGTTCTGGATGACGTGTATCGCGAAAAAGGAGATTTCCCGTTGGGGGGGAGTGCCTACGCGCGGTTGCGCGACAGGTTACCCCGTATTGTGGAAGTGATGGAAGAGAGCGCCCACCGCATTCGCAATATAGTGGATGACTTGCGGAATTTTTCCCGTGTCGCTCCTGCTGCGGACTACCGGGAGGTAAGCGTATGCGAGGTGGCGCACAAGGCCGCGCGTCTTGTGGGGGGCACCATTCAGAAGACCACGGAGCATTTTTCCCTTGCCTGCGAGGAAAGGCTGCCGTCTGTATGGGGCAACCCCACCCGGCTGGAGCAGGTGGTGGTGAACCTGCTGCTCAACGCTTGTCAGGCGCTTTCCGCATCCACGCAGGCCATTCTTGTGCGGGTGCAGGTTTCCTTAGACGGAAAGAGTGTGATAGTGAGCGTGGCGGACGAGGGCGTGGGTATTGCCCCGGAGCATCTGTCGCGCCTTACGGACCCGTTTTTTACCACGAAGCGGACAAATGGCGGCACAGGTTTGGGACTTTCCGTTTCTGCGGGCATTGTGCAGGAACACGGAGGCAGACTGGAGTTTGTGTCGGATTTGGGCAAGGGCACTCTCGTGCGATTGTATTTGCCGGTAAAGAATGCGGATGAACTCCGCGACGTTGTTTCGGGCAATTCGGCAGTTGATCCGGGTGAACCGAGTGGTCTGAGTGGTCTGAGTGAACCGAGTGGTTCGGGCGGGCCGGGTACCCCTCCCCCTTCCTCCTCTAATGTACCTCCCGGAGCCGCATGACCATGAGCTACTGTGCTTCCCCACAGCCCGGCATTTTGCTGGTGGATGATGAACCGGATTGGCTGGAATCCATGGCGCTCTTGCTGGAACTTTCCGCCGGGCTACAGCATGTGCAAACCTGCCGGGATAGCCGCAATGTGTTGGATATTCTGGATCAGGGTGGCATCGGCCTTGTGCTGCTTGATCTGACCATGCCCCACGTGTCCGGCACCGAACTCCTCGCAGCTGTTGTGGAGAGGCACCCGGATGTGGTGTGCATCGTGCTGTCCGGCATGAATCAACTTGCCGTGGCTGTGGAGTGCATGAAGCTTGGAGCCTACGATTACTATGTGAAAACAGACGACGAAGACCGTATTCTTAGCGGGATCATGCGGGCCATGCAGATGTGCGAACTCCGGGAAGAAAACCGCGAGGTAGCCAGCCGTTTGGTTTCCGGCGAGCTGTCTCACCCGGAAGCCTTCGCGGACATTCATACCAAAAGCTCTGCCATGCATGCTCTTTTTGCCTATATTGAAGCTGTGGCAAAAAGCCCGCGTCCACTGCTTGTTACCGGAGAATCCGGGGTAGGCAAAGAAGGACTGGTACGCGCTGCCCACGCGCTGAGTGGCAGGGCCGGTGCGCTCGTATCGCTTAATGTGGCGGGGCTGGACGATACCGCCTTTGCGGATACCCTGTTTGGTCATGTCCGGGGGGCGTTCACCGGAGCGGATGCCTCGCGTAAAGGGTTGGTGGAAGAGGCCACGGGCGGCACGTTATTTCTGGATGAGATAGGCGACCTTTCTCTCGTCTCACAAGTTAAACTTTTGAGATTACTACAGGAAGGCGAATATTATCCACTCGGCAGCGATGTGCCGAAGCGCCTGTGCGCACGAGTCATCGCCGCCACGCACGCGGATCTGGCTGTCCGGGAGCGGGAAGGGAGCTTCCGGCGCGATCTGTTTTTCCGTCTCAGGACGCACCATGTGACAATTCCTCCGTTGCGTGAACGTCCAGAAGACATTGCCCCGCTTCTGGAGCATTTCCTCGCGGAAGCCGCCACGACATTAGGCAAGCGCAAACCCACACCGCCGCCGGAGCTGGCGGCTTTGTTGGCGACATATCCGTTTCCGGGTAATGTGCGCGAGCTTTCCGCCATGGTATACGATGCCGTGAGCCTGCATTCCGGGCGCATGCTTTCCATGGAGAGCTTCAAGCGGCATATTGGTGTGACAGAGGTGCTTTCCGTGGCGGAAGAGGGGGACAATCCCTTTGCCGCGTTGCCAGCCCTGCCGAGCTTTGCCGAGGCGGAAAAATTGCTGCTGACGGAAGCTATGTCACGCTCCGGGGGGCGTCAAACTCTGGCGGCGCGCCTTCTTGGCGTTACGCAGTCGGCCTTGTCCAAACGCCTGAAGGTGCTGCGACAGAACAAAGAATAACTCCGCTTTCATTCCCTGTCTTTCTCCCGCATCGTTTGCGAAGGGATATGCCAAATGGAAAGATATGCCTGTGGGCATATCCGGTACAGGTGTTGGCCTGTCGTGTTTTTCAGCGCTTGTATGCAGAGGGTTGCCGATTGGCATACCTCTTCGCCCTCACTTTTTTTCATTGTTTCCATAAAAAATATTTATTTCTACTTGGTTAGGAATGTCGCCCGTTTTGGCATCGCTCCTGCTCTAGGAGGGGTGTCTTGATCGGAAATGGCGTGTTGTGACGCGGAGTTCCGGTCAGGATATTGGGGGCAGCGGCTGCTCTATGGTGTGAAGAGGATGAAAGGGTGTGGTGTTTGCGCATGCGACCAGACAGGCGAATTGCGGACGAATTGGCGGACGAGTTAGTTTGTTGTCTGGGCGCAGTGCATTTTTTCTTTCTATCAGTCATACTATAGTTGTTGCTATCTGCCGATCTATATGTTCCGCGCGTTGTGCGCGTAAAAATCACGTACGGCATTAGGAGGAGTTCTGACATGCAAGAGCAGGATAAGGATCTGGAAGCCCGGCGCAATTTCATCAAAGCCGGTATGGTAGCCGGTGTTGGCGCATTTATTTCTCCACTTCTCGTAAACAGTGCGCAGGCCGCCACGGAAGCCCCTGCCGCAGCGGCCCCAACTGCGGGAGTGCCTAAACTGAAGATTGGCGACGTGCTGCGCGTGGCCCGCGAAAAGTTGTATCCGATCTGCCGCGTCTGTCCCGAATGTGACGGCGTTGCCTGCGCGGGCGAAGTTCCCGGCATGGGCGGAATTGGGTCTGGTCAGGCTTTTAAGAACAACTACGACGAGTTGAAAAAAGTTGAATTGGTCATGCGCACCTTCCACGATGTGAAGAAGCCGGACCTTACCACAGAAATTTTCGGCTATAAGCTTTCCATGCCCGTGACCTCCGCTGTGACCGGTGGTGTGACCTACAACATGGGCGGCAAGATGAAGGAAGAAGAATACGTCACCGCCATTTTGGGTGGTTGTCTGGACGCGGGCACCCTTGGCTGGGTGGCGGACGGCATCGGCGACCAGATGGACGTGTTTGAACGCCGCATTGCCGTGTTGAAGGAACATTTCGCGGGTCGGGCCATTGTAACCATCAAGCCCAAAACCAATCCTGAAATTATCAAGCGTTTCCATATGGTGGAAGAGGCTGGCGGTATTGCCGTGGCTATTGATATTGACTCCGCTGGTCGTGCCGCACGTGCCGTGCCGGGCCAGACGGTGGAACCCAAGACGCCCAAACAGCTTGAAGAACTTGCTAAATCAACAAAATTGCCCTTCATTATCAAAGGCATCATGACTCCTGAGGAAGCCCGGATAGCGGTGGAAGTGGGGGCTGGCGGCATTGCCGTCTCCAACCATGGAGGCCGTGTGCTGGATTATACGCCGGCTACGGTTTCGGTACTGCCGGGAATCGTCGCTGCCGTGAAGGGCCGTGTGCCTGTGCTGGTGGACGGCGCGGTGCGGCGCGGGCAGGACGTGCTTAAGTATCTGGCGCTTGGTGCGGACCTGTGCCTTTGCGGACGTCCCTTGGTGCGTGGCGCACATGGTGGTGGTCGGGAAGGCGTGGCGCTCATGATGGAAATCATGAAGCAGGAACTTACCGTAGCCATGACGTTGACCGGCGTTGCCAATACAAAACGAGTTTCTCCGAAGGTGCTTGCGAACGGAGGACGGGCATGACACGAACGTGGAGTCTTCTGCTCCTGACCTTCCTTCTGTTGCTGCCGGGAACCGCCCTGGCTGTCGATGGTGGGAAATCCCTGCGGTATGGCGGGGGTGGTCAGGGGACCGTCATGTTTGACGGCAGGCTCCACGCGTCCAAGGGCTTCCGGTGCAACGACTGTCACTCCGAGCTTTTTGAGACGCGCAAAGTGGCCCATATTACTATGGCTGACCACTTTACGGACAAAGCCTGCTTTCGGTGCCATAACAATAAGTACGAAACCGACCCGATGACTGCCTCGCGGGACTGTTCCTTTTGCCATCGCAAAGTGACGTCCAACGCCGTGACCTCCACGGATGCCATGGGCACTGTTATCGCCACCGCGTTTACCGGTGATGACGCCGCCAAGGCGGAACTGCTCACCGGCAGGCAAGGTGCCACGGCGCAGAGTACGGCCTGCCTGTCTTGCCATGGGGCGGACACGCCGCCTTCTCCGGTCACGGAGCGGGGTGCGACTTTGAATTTGCATGTGGACGTGAATGACTACCTGCACGGCACACATGCCAACATTCCTTGCGCAACATGCCATACGGGCAAGCAGGGCGAGGAAAGTTTTCAGTTGGTACCGCACGCAGTGGCGCGACCTGACAACAATACGTGCTTGTCTTGCCATAACCTTAGCTTGAACCATCAGGTGAAGGCGTTTGGGCAAAGCTCGCATGCACAGGCGCTGAAGGACAAAGTCTCCTGCGACAGCTGCCATACGCCGCATGCCCAACCCAAGGACCCGGCTCAGGTACCCTACGCTTCGTTGGCTGAACGCTATAACTCCAGTTGTCTTGCTTGCCATGGCAATGCCGACCGTTTGCAGGAACTGGCTGGCAAGCCGGTGCCAAACGCCAACAAAGCCCACAGCTTCCTTACCAACTGGGACGCGCATAGCAAAAAGGTTATGTGCGTGGAGTGCCATACCCCGGTGGATCAAACGGTTGATCCGTCTGCCGTGCATCTTGTCGGCACCAAGGAAACGGCAGTGCGTGATTGCGCCACCTGCCACACCTCGGATGGTTCGTTGATCGTGAAACGGGCCGATGTGCACGTGGAAGGGTCCGCGGCTATTACGGCGGGATATTTCCCGCCCATTCCGGTGGCTCCGGTACTCTCTGCCGTGGGGGGCCTCTCCGTGTTGGGCGTGTTCGCGCTCGTCCTGCTCCATGGTTTGGGACGTACTGTTTCCGCAGGACGCCGCGGAGCCGTGCGGTTGGTTTCGGAATATGTGTACCCCGCCTTTGTACGAGTGACACACTGGATCAATGCGCTGCTCTTTGTGCTGTTGGGGTATACCGGACTAAGCGTGCGGTTTACCGAGGCATCGTGGACTCTTGGCTTGGAAGCCGCCACACGCATTCATAACGTTTGCGGGGTGTTACTGTGCCTGAACTTCCTTGCCTATGTTGTCCGGGCAGTGCTCACCGGTGACATCCGGCAGTACCTGCCCGACGGTGACGGCGGCCTGCGTCCGTTGCTGCTTCAGGCCCGGTACTATTGCTACGGCATATTCCGGGGCGAGCCACATCCCTTCCCGGTTACCCCCCAGCGCCGCTTCAACCCGCTCCAACGGGTGGCCTACTTGCTGGTATTCTTGTGCGGCATGCCTGTGCTGCTCCTTTCCGGGTTGCTTCTGCTCTTGCCGGAAAGCATTTCGGCGGGCATTGGTCCCCGGACATTCCTAGTGGGAGCGCATGTGGTTATCGTTATCGGTTTCGCCCTGTTCTTTGTGGGCCACATATACCTGTCCACTACCGGGGCTACCCCGTTGAGCCTTATCCGTGGTATGATCTCAGGACGGCATGAACACGATGCCGACCACGACGACCCTCGCGGGTAATCGCGACATCTGATACCAACGGGTGGCATTAACCCAAGACTCAAAGCGCCGGGAGCAATTCCGGCGCTTTTGTATATGGAAAGGTTCGGCGTGCGGTCTGCCGCTGGCGGCTTGGGGGAGGCGTCTCTGAAAAACTCAGGTTGGGGAAGCACCACGCCGTGCAGAAGTCTTTATGAAAACTTTTGGTGGAGAATGCGCGTGAGAGGCCTTTTTTTTCAAAAGGGCTTTTTCCCATAACAACCTATTTTCAAGAAAGGGGACTGGGAAAAGAAAAAGCGGGATTTCTCCCGCTTATCTGTCCTGCCGGGTACCAGCCACCCGGCAACGCGTGGTGGGGTTACGCGCAGTCGTGCTTGTCCCACGGTTCACGGTTATCACGTGCCAGTGCGCCTTCCATGCGGATAATGGCTTCTTTCAGCTTGGTTGTTTCGTCCAGCTTCATATTGGGGCTTTTGAGGGCCTGATACAGAATTGCGCCGGTGCAGGCTTGCGTGATGGCAAAGTCGGTGATGTAGGCCAGTGTGGGAACAATGTCTTTCGCAGCGGCAGGGCGTGCGATACTGCCAGCTTTGCCGTTGATGCCGGTGCCGTGCAGTACGAGGCCGTTTTGTGCGACGACAGCGATAACTGTTTTACGGTCAGCACCGTCGAGGATAAGGGCGAGGGCTGCGTCCAGCGCGGCGGTGTTTGCGGTGCTAAGGTTCACTACGCCAAGGGCGATACCTTCTTCGATAGCGGCAGCGATGTCCTGCGGTTGTAATTCTTTGGCGGCTTCCGCGAGCACATCGTTTTCCACCACGGTGCCGGCGGCATAGGAGGAGAACAGGGCACCCTTTTTGAGCAGCTTTTCAATAGACGTGCCCGCTCCGAGTTCGGCTGCGGGGGCGAGGACGATAAGAGCTTTTTTCTCAGCCATGATTCTATCCTTGTGTGCATCTTCCGCACGGCATGCCGGGCATGCCGTGCGGAAGGGAAGGTTACTGTTAGTCTACGAGGTTGGGGTTTTCCAGAATTTGGTACATGATGCCGCCTTCGGCGTCGTCGGGAATGGGATTCCCTGTGGCGTAGCAAATGGTGGGCACTATGTCCGCCAACCAGCGCGGGCGTTCGTACTTGAAGTTCTTTTTGATGTTGGGACCATGGAACAGGAGAATGTTCTTCAGGCTACCGCATCCCGATTCGCCTGTGGGGAAGCCGTATCCATGTTCCGCCATGTATTCGGGCTTCAGCGCGTACACAACGTCACCTGCCTGTGCGCCGCCCATGCCGAAGACGGTTGCGTCTTCTTTGCGCACGGCGAGAAGAACGGGCCGTTCTCCGGTTTCGGGGTGCTTGTAGTCGAGCAGAGCGTCGATAATTTGATCGCGCACTTTTTCATAGTCTTCGGCTTCCACAATGCCGCCGGGGTAGCGGTCTTTGAGGTTCACGTAAACGAACATGTAGCGCTGGGGAACAGCCAAAGACTTGGATACGTCCAGCACGTAGTTGTAGCCTTCGGATTCTTCGTATATTTCCCAGTAATTGTCGCTGGTCTTAGGCTCGTAATGGCACAGCCCTTTGGCCTTTAGCGCTTCTGCGGTATTCAGGATGGGACCGATGGGAGTTGCCCCGTGGTCGGAGCACAGGCAGACGAGAGTCTCATCGCCAAAGATTTCCATCATTTTCCCAAGCATGCGGTCTTCGATCTGGTAGATTTTTCGTTCCATATCAAAGGCGCGGCGGCGGACTTCCTCGTTCTTGCTGTCCATTTCTCCCAGCCAGCCGTGGTAGAACCAGTCAATGGGATGGGAGTGCATGTAGAAGAGTTCCCAGTCGGCGTTTGCTTTGAGCAGGCTGGAAGCTACACGGATGAGCCAGTCGGAATGGAACTGGGCCAGTTCCACCACGCTGTCCATATCCAGAATGCCGTGCATGAAGCCCACCAGGCCGATATCGTTAGCGATGACATCGTTGGAAAAGTCAATGTCACTGGCTGCCTCGGCGGGCGCTATGAATCCGCGATGTCCTGAAATTCCGGTTACGTACAGTTTGAACTCTTCGGCATCATCCGAAAGCTCGATAAGCTTGCAACGGAAGGTGCCTTTTTCGTTGCGACCGTCTTCCTTCACCGTAAACGTGTGGACAACGGGGGCGCTCCACTGTCCTTTGGTGAGGGTGAAAAATGCCTTGGAGTAGTCTTTTTCCGGGCACAGGGCAAAGGTATCAAACCCATCGTCGCCGCTTTCCCAACACAGACCGTACCATGTCTGGTTAGACAGGGGGAACATAGATTCCTTGAAGGGCATGTCCACAACAAATTCCAGCGGCTCATCGCACTCTGGAAGGTTTTTCCAGTCGCGGGCCTTGTCGAAACTGGCCTGCACGCCCATGGGGAAGAAGTCGTTGGAGATAACGCTTTCGGAAGCCAGAAATTCACGATGCGCGTTACCTTCTTCCATCCAGCGGGTTTCCGCGGGGGAAATGCCTTCGCCCATGACCATGACGCCATGCTTCATTTTGCTGGGCCATGCCATGGGGTAGTTCACGACAACGCACTTTTTTCCGTCCTTGTCCCACCTGTCCCAAATGGTTTGGGCGGTAAGGATTTCGGAACCAAAGGCTTGCACTGTTTTCTTGTGTTCAAGGCTTCTGCCTTCAACATAGTAGTAATAGTCTTCCACACCATGGGTGCGCGGGTAGGCACCGGTGCAGATGGTCGCCCATGAAGGCGGGGTGACAGTGGGCAGGTTATAGCCCTCAGTCATATAGCTGCCCGATTCCATAAACTTTTTAAAGTTGGGCAGAGCGCCTTCAGCGATAAGAGCTTCAAGGCGTTTGGGAATGGCGCAGTCGAACCCCAAAAGGGCAGCGCGCTTGGCTTTGACAGTCATGTTCTGACTCCTCTCTGGTTATGAAAAAGCGCCTGAGCGCACGTCCAGCTGCACGGAGAGTTACAAAAACGGTGCCATTCTCACATTGGTGCGGGTTTTGTTATGCGGGTGACGAATTGCACATGGCGGGAGTGGATGAAAGAGGCGACACGGTTGTCCTGTGCGTCGTGTTTTTTCCGTTTTTCCACCTGTTTTGTGAATATTTTCTCTTTATAAAACCAGCTTTCATAGTGAGATAGGACGTTGCGCACACTGCGACATCTCTGACGTTTGCGGTCAGAAAACGGCTTGATCCTCCGGGAAGCTGCGGAGATGCGTTGGAAGTCGCACGTCGCACATCGTTTCAGAATGGTTCCGTGCGATGTTGCAATCTTGTGCGGCAGATGAAACATACAGTTGGCTTGTGAAGAGAGCCACAAGAGGGATGACTGCGTGAAGCGGGTGTTTTAAGGCGTATCACACCAGAGAGGAAACGGCGGCATGTGGCCTTGTCATATGAAGCGCCGTAACACTGGATAATTCCTTGCCGCATCAGGCGGGCTTCGGTAATCGGGAGGCGACATCGCTGACGTTATGAGTGCGTTGCGTGTGCCATATTCGCAACGCGGTGGTGCCACTATGGCGGGAGAGTAGGGATTGTGGTGGTATTTGTGAATAACGGCACAAATCGTGCACAGAGGGAGCAGCATCGCAGGAGACGTTCGTCCAGCTGAGCAACCCTGAGGAAGATGCGAGCCGACTATGGCGGCTTTTACTTATAGATGTTTACGCCGCCAAAAACGGACAGCCCCCCGAACAATCCTTACTTGAGGAGCTGACACGTATGCCTACGACACATACGGATCAAAAAGCTGATCTCCGCCCTGATAAAAAAATTCTTATCCCTGCAACAGTAATTCTGATTGTTATTATTGCCTGCTCCATTCTGTTTACGAAAACGTGCGAGCAGGTTTTGGCTGCGACGTACGCTGTTTTCACCCACACCACGGGAACGTGGTATTTGTGGGTAACTGTTCTCATGATGTTCCTCTCCGTGTATTTTATGCTCAGTCGCTATGGGGAAATTAAATTCGGCGAACCTGACGAAAAACCAGAGTTTAACAACTATTCTTGGATAGCCATGATGTTCTGCTCCGGTGTTGCTGGCGCGGTGATGTTCTGGTCCATCGTGGAACCGCTGTTTAACTTGGCGTATCCCCCCATGTTTGCGGAGTCGCTTTCGCGGGAATCGTATGAGTGGGCCATGTCGTATGTGCTGCTGCACTGGGGACCAGTGACATGGCCGTGGTATATGGTAACCGCTTTGCCGATCTGTTATATGTTTTATAAGCGGAAAAAACCCGTGCTGCGCATCAGCACGGCTGCGGAACCGATTTTAGGGCATCGTGCCAATGGTGGTTTGGGTAAAGCTATCGAAGTCTTCTTTATTGTCGGCCTTATGTTCTCCAATGCCGCTGTTATGGGAGTTTCCGTTCCTATCGTGAACCACGCCCTTGCAGCCACTCTGGGCATTGAGCCGAGTTTTACAATAGAATTAATCGTATTGGGTGTGAGTGCGATAATCTTCACCACGTCTGTTTCTCTGGGGTTGAAAAAAGGTATTAAGATTCTGTCCGATGCCAATGTGGTTATCGCATTATCCATGGTTGCCTTTTGTTTTGTTGTTGGTCCCACCGTGTTCATCGTGGATAACTTCACAAGTTCTTTCGGGCACATGCTGAACAACTTCTTCGGTATGATTTTCTGGACCGACCCGTACACCAAGGGCTCCTTCCCTCAGGACTGGACCATCTTTTATGCTTTGTGGATGGCCTCGTATGGTCCGTTCATGGGCTTGTTTATCGCCCGTATTTCCCGTGGACGCACCGTGCGTCAGGTTGTGGGTATGGGGCTGGCTGGCGGCATTGCCGGGTCGTACATGATCCACGCTGTGTTCGGCGGATACACCCTTTTCGCTCAGTTGAACGGCGTGGTGGATGCCGTGGGCATACTGAATGCAAGTGGTGGTCCCGCCGCATTGGTCGCCGTGCTGAATTCACTGCCGGCGGGGCATCTGGTGCTCGTGGGATACTGCATATTCTCCACGGTGTTCCTCGCTACCAGTGTGGACTCGTGCGCGTATGTTATTTCCTGCTCGGCAACGACGCGTCTGGCTCCGGGGTCCGAACCGACATGCGCTCACCGCTTCTATTGGGCGGCTATTCAGGCGGGGCTGGCCCTTGCCGCTATCACTATGGGCGGGCTTGGGCCTGTGCGTGTGTTCGCCAATTTCTCTGGCGCGCTTATGCTCATTCCCATCGCCTTTGTGGTGCTGGCATGGTTCAAAATGGTGCGTGAAGACAAGGCGCTTAAGCATCTCTGCTCTTCCAATGACTAATGAAACGCGAAGTCCCGCTGGGGGAGCGGTTTCCGGTCCTTTGGACGGGGCGTAGCGCTGAAATGTTCTGAGGTAAGTAAAAGGGCCGATATGGTGGATCACCGTATCGGCCCTGTTTCTTTGCTAATGCGCTTTTGCGGATAATTTTTTTGCGAATCTGCTGGTGAATATGGGGGAAGCTCGGAATGCGCGGGCGCAGCGGATTTGTGGCACCAAGCATACCCTTTTCCATAACATTTATCCGGGGGGAAGGCGGTAGCCAGTTCGGAACAATTTCTCAAGCGCGCGGATGGCGGCCTATGCTGTATTTTTTTAGCTTCCGTTGCAACGTGCGGATAGTAACACCAAGTACGGACGCTGTTTGACCTTTCTTCCAGTTATTTTGTTCCAAAGCGAGTAGAATTCGTTGGCGTTCAATTTTATCTTTAGCATCTGCGAGCGAGGCGTCCGAAAGCAAGTGCCCGTATACTGGGTTTTGCCGGGTGCTCGCCGTTTGAGGATGCGCTTGGGGGTCAACCACGAGAGGTTGTGAGGTGGAGTTTTCGTCCATGGAAGGGGCCATGGGCATAAAGTCGAAGATGTCCGGGCAGGAGGGCCTTGTTCCCAGCACTAGCTCGCCAAAAGCCCAATAGTTTTCAAGCGTGTTTTGCAGTTCGCGCACGTTGCCGGGCCAACAGTGTTTGATGAGTTTTTGCATTACCGTTTTAGGAAGCTGTTTGGAAATGCCCTTGCGTCTCGCATAGTCATCAACCAGTAAGGGGATATCTTCCCGGCGTTCGCGTAGTGGGGGAAGCACTATGGGGAGCACGTGGATGCGATAAAAGAAGTCCGCACGCATGGCTTTCTTTTTTACCAGATCACTTAAATTCTGATTGGTGGCTGAAATAAGCCGAAAGTTGGAGGTTCGCACCTCGTTGGACCCCACAGGGGTGTACGACTTTCCTTCCAGCGCACGCAGGAGCTTTACTTGAAGATTGAGGGGGAGGTCGGCTATTTCATCTAGAAACAGGGTGCCGTCGTCCGCAGCGGCAAGATACCCCGGCCGACTGGAGGTGGCTCCAGAAAAAGCTCCTTTAATATGTCCGAAAAATTCACTTTCCAGTAGCTGATCCGGGATTGCCGCGCAGTTGACGGGGATATACCGCCCCTTCACGCAGGACATTTCATGTATCGTTTGGGCCGCAAGATCTTTGCCTACCCCCGTCTCGCCGTACAAGATAACGCTCATGTCGGTTTTAGCCGCTTTGATCATAAGGCCATACACTTTCTGCATGGCCTCGCTGGTTCCAATAATACGGCTTAGTCCGGTAGGGCAGGAAGGGGCGGGACGCAGAAGGTTGTTTTCCTGCTTCAGGCGTATTTCTTTAGACTTTTGGGCAGTCACATCCATTATGATGCCCTCCACGAAAACACAGTTCCCGTCTTTGTCAAATGCGCCTTCTCCCTGATCCCAAATCCAGCGGATTTCGTCGGAAGGCAGGCGTACCCGGTAAAACATTTCATAGCTTTTATGCTGGGCAATGGCTTCGTGGATGACTTTGCGCATAGACGCCAAGTCCTCTTCATAGGTCATGCGCTCCACGATATTCGTGGGGTTGCTCATGACTTCATCCACCGTCATACCGAGAATTTTTTCACAACCCTTGCTCGTGAATACCATCTGGAATTCGTTATTGCCCTCCACCATGCAGCGATAGGCCATTCCCGGCAGATGGTTCAGCAACCGGCTGTGGCTTGCTTCCACTTCTGTAAGGCGTTGCTTCAGGTTTTCGTATGTTTTTTGTTCCACGTGGTTCCCCCTAGTAGATTGGTCTGCAAACACGACATGCATATAACGCGCCTTTTGCGTGACAGCTTTGTCACTTTGGTAACCCGCTGATATAACAATGGTTCGTGTGTTGCGGAACACTCCGGGGTGTAAAGGGCAAACTGCAAATGAGAAGAAAATCACGACATGGGTGTCGCTATATATTCATAATTGGGGTCCGCGTAGTTGGCAATATCATCCCCGTGGGAAACCTTGCGACAGACGTGTCGTTTCAGATGGAGTTTTATCTTATTTGGGTCAAGGACAAATGTTATATTTTATTATAATATTTTGTTTTTGTTGTATTTTTATTTGTTGGTACAGAGCGTGCTTTTTGGCGGGGCATGGGCAGGCATGTCCAAATATTCACGAGGGAGATATCCATGGCCACAATCAATGTTAGCTATGACCGCGAAGGTGAAAAGCAGACTATTCACACAGGCTCGTCCATTTTGGGTGAACTTGATATTAACTATGACGGAGTTCCAGAGGAAGAGCGCGGGGGCACAGCCAAGCAGCTGTTGGCATCTTCCGCGCTGTACTGTTTCTGCGGAGCGTTGGGGAAGGCACTGGAAACCCGTGGCGCGAAGTACGAACGTATTTCCGGGACGGCTACGCTTGAAACCGGGCTGGATGAAAAAAAACGCGCCCGCGTGATTGGCATTGCCTTGGATGTGACGGTGGTTATGGACGAGGAATTTGAGTTTATTTTTGACCGTGTGGAAAAAATTATGCAGCAGGGCTGCCTTGTCACCGCTTCGTTGCATGCCGCCTTCCCGGTCACGTACAAGCTGCATCACGAATACTAATAGGCGTTATGGCGCATTACGAACCGAGTAAGCAAACTGGAGAAGCAATGCCATCTATTACGATCATAGGTGCGGGGCCGGGCGGTTACATTGCCGCGTTTGACGCGGCTCGCCGTGGCGCTGCTGTCACATTGGTTGAAAAGGCCGGAATTGGCGGTACCTGCCTGAATTCCGGGTGTATTCCCACCAAGACCATTAAGGCTTCCGCCGAGGCGCTGGAAACTGCGGGGCGCCTTGCCGAATTTGGCATTGTCACGGCGGAAGGCGGGCAGACCCGTTTTCAGGCGGATATGCCCGCGATTGTGGCCCGTAAGGAACGGGTGCGGAAAGTGCTGTGCGGCGGGTTGGAAAAAACGTGCGCTACGCTGAAGATACGGCTCGTTCGCGGTGCTGCGGAATTGGCACCCGGACGTACCGTGCGTGTGCATACTGGAGAGGGAACAGAGGAGATCGCAGGCGACGCGGTCATTATCGCCACTGGCTCCAAAACGCTTGATCTTCCTTCGTTACCCGTGGACCACCAGTACATTATCAATAGTGACGATGCGTTGAATTTATCCCACGTGCCCGCGCGGATGATTATTGTCGGCGGTGGCGTTATCGGCTGTGAGCTGGCCTTTATTTTCCGTGCCTTCGGAGCAGATGTGACTGTTGTGGAAGGCCTGAACCGACTTTTGCCTATTCCTTCCGTGGACGAGGAGATGAGCCGTCTGCTCCAGCGCGAAGCTAAAAAGCATGGCATACGTGTGGAACTGGCTAAAACCGTGAAAAGCGCTAGCGTGCAGGAAGGGAAAGTAACCTGCGTATTAGGCCCTTCTCCATTTGTGCCGGGAGCGACAGGTGCCGACACCTCCCTTGAGACGGATGTGGTCCTTGTCGCTGTGGGCCGCGTGCCCAATAGTGACGGCCTGAAGTTAGCCGAAGCCGGAGTGAGCACCGACGCGCGGGGCTGGATACAGGCCGATCAGGGCATGCGCACCGCGGCGGAAGGCGTGTACGCTATAGGCGATGCGCTGGGACCGGCACGCGTCATGCTGGCCCACGTGGCATCTGCCGAAGGGCTGTGCGCCGTGGCGAATTGTTTTGGTGAAGACCGCAGTCTGGACTATGGCGTGATTCCCGCAGGCATTTTCACCTCGCCGGAAATCGGTACGGTGGGACTCTCGGAAGCAGAGGCCGAAAAGCAGGGTATCGCCGTGCGCGCGCAGATTTTCCAGTTCCGGGAACTGGGCAAGGCGCAGGCTATGGGCGAACTGCCGGGCATGTTCAAACTTATCTGCGAAAAGCAGAGTGGCAAGGTGGTGGGTGCCCATATTGCTGGGGCGCACGCCACGGACCTTATCGCGGAAGTCGCGTTGGCTATGCAGCAGGGGCTTACCGCAGCGGATATTGCCCACACCATCCATGCTCACCCCACACTGGCGGAAGGGGTGTACGAAGTAGCTGAAGGGTGGCTGCGCGGGTAGAAACCGCCTTTAATCCCGCGCGAAGAGTGTGGGCACAAGGATGATAGTATGAGTGAACTGACTTTTCCTAACGGCCTGTTGTATCACCCTGAGCACACATGGGTACGCCTTGCCGCTGACGGCACGGCCCTTGTGGGAATTACCGACTTCGCGCAGGAACAACTGGGCGAAGTGGCTTTTGTGGACTTGCCCTCAGCGGGAGCGCAATTTGAAGCGGGAATGGAATTCGGCACAGTGGAATCCATCAAGGCCGTCAGCAGTCTGCACATGCCCATTACCGGCGTGGTCACTGAAGTGAACGACGCGCTGGACCCCTCGCAGGTGAATACGTCTCCGTATGAAGAAGGCTGGATGCTGCGCATTACGGTGGCGGAAGGCGCTGATAGATCACAATTACTGACCCCTGAACAGTACGAAGCCCAACTCGGATAGAGTGTACTCTCAGGTCTCCCGGATTCACCCATAGGCTGGACCCACCCTCCTGTGGGGGGACCGATGCAAAAGGCGATTTCCCAATGCGGGAAGTCGCCTTTTTGTATTGTCCCGTTTTGTTGTTTTGGGGTGCGTCATTTATGTCGCATGTGAAATAGCGTGGCAGTAGGCGTCATGGCCTTTTAAAAAGTTGTATGGCGACATCTGTGTCGCTGAAAGTGGTGCCGCATAGATGCGGTGTTCTGTTCTGTATAGGAAATTCAACAGGATAAGTGATTGGCGCGGCGTGTGCTTTGTCCGGTTAGGAATGTTTGGCGTGGGTTCCTGCTCTGTCTGCCCGGTGTCTCCTCCACGCTTTTTTACAACGCCGCAATGGTGCGGCAAGCAGGCATCCCTTCGCAAACAGAGCCTTTGCAGGCAAGAGGCTCAAGGCTGGCGAGGCCATAAGGATAGTAACGTGGAGTGGAAGACGGTTAAAAGAACACAGACTGCGGGCTATCTTTTCATTACGCTCAGTATCATCAACTGGAGCGGCAACTTTGTCGCTTCCAGAGGACTTGCCGAGGCGGGAGAGCCTGGAACGCTAAACCTGCTGCGCTGGGGATTGGCCACGCTGCTGTTTCTTCCGTTTGGGGCGCGGGCTTTTTGGCGAGAGCGGCAAGAGATAGGTCGCCTGTTCTGGCCGTTATCGGTTATCGCTCTTTGCGGGATCTCGCTTTACGATACACTAATCTTTTTGGCGGGACATTCCTCCGCAGCAGTAAATATGTCTCTTATCTCTACGCTGTCGCCTCTCCTGACGGCGCTTGCGGCTCAATTTTTTTTGCGTCAGCATCTCCCCGCCCGCATGTATGTGGGGATAGGCATAAGCTCGCTGGGGGTCTGTCTTTTGGTGACGAACGGGAACCTGTGGCAACTGGGCGGCGTGACATTTGCGCCGGGTGATTTTCTTATTCTCATAACCGCCGTGATGAGCGCAGCCTATAATCTGACAATCAAAGCGGTGACCAGCCGGATCAGCCAAACCGCGCTGCTGATGGCCTGCTGTGTATTTGGCACCGCATACCTTGTCCCAGTGGCGCTATGGGAAGGAGGGGGGCGTATCGTGCTGCCTGTTATGACGCCTACGCTGGTGTGGGCACTTGTGTATCTGTCAATTTTCGCGTCGCTGCTGTGTTATCTGTTTTGGAATATGGCGGTGGAAATTCTTGGTGCGACCAAGACCACTATGTTCTATTATACCATCCCGCCTGCGAGCGGCCTTGTGGCTTGGATAGTGCTGGGGGAAACCGTTAGCGCCAATCAGTTACTGAGCGGGCTCATTATTCTTGCGGGCATTGTGGTTGCGCTTTATGTTACTGTGTCCATTCAGCCCCGGAAACCTATACGAATTTAGTGAGCAGCGCGTTGAGACCATTCAGTAATTCTCTCGTTTGGAATACCTTTCTGCTGATGTTGGGGGCTTTTGTCTTTATTGTCGGGTATAACGGCATTGCGGCTCACTATAGTTTTGTGCCCGGGGCATTATACGGCCTTGCCGTAGTGGCGCAGGACGCGGTGCCATCTGTGCCACTTTCTAAGTGGTATTTGCTATTTAATATTCCACTTTTTGCCGCAGCATGGACGGGGGTGAGCCGCCGGTTCTTTTTTCTGAACTTGCTGACGATGGGGGCCATTGCCCTCATGACCTCGTATGTGCACTTGGACCTAGGCATACGCGATGGCATGAATGCGGCTATTGCCGCAGGAGCTATCATGGGTGCGGGCAGCGGTATTATTTTGCGTTCCTATGGCGGCGGTGGCGGGCTGGATGTGCTCGCTGTGATTCTTAACCGCAAATATGGCCTGCGGTTTGGCGTGTTTTATTTTATCGTCAACGGCGCGGTGATGCTGCTGGCGTTGTATCGGTTTTCTCCTGATACCATTGTTTCCTCATTGGTCATGCTGTTCATTAGCTCTGTCGTCACCGAATACGTGCTGTCGCTTTTCAACCAACGCAAAGCGGTGCGAGTTATTACCCGCAAAGCGGATGAAATTGTCCGCCAACTTACGGAAACGAATAAATTTCACGCCACGGTTATTCCCGCGCGTGGCGGGTTTTCCGGTACTCCCATAGACATGGTGTACTCCATTACCGATAACCTGCGGTTGCGGGCACTGGAGGAACTGGTGTTCACCGTGGACCCGGACGCCGTGTTGGTGGTGGAAAATACCTTCAGCGTGCTGGGTGGTAAAATCGCCAAACGCAAAAGCTATTAGCCGGGTCTTTGCCGGGGGGGGGCGCAACGGTGTTCTCGTTTGAGCGAAGGTGGGAGCCGCTTACTGCTACGTGGCTTTATGCCGTGATGCGGTTATGAGAATTTCTGTGACAAACTGCGCATCGTTACGGGTGGTCCAGTAATCTGTCACGTACCGTTCAAATGTTTCCCCGGCGAGGAGGTATCCGTGTCTGTCCGCCCACCGGCAGAGGCGGGCGTAAGTTTCTCTTATCGTGTGGTGCGGGCCAATATGGTAGCATGAGGCCATCATCCCGCCGCCAAAGGGCATGCGGGTATTGGCTGAAGCTGGCTTCAGGGTTTTTTGCAGTATGCGCATGGGTTGTGATTCATCCCGCATGCGCCGGTCCCGTGAAGTGAAGTTGAGGATAATGGGGCCGGTTACCTCATTGCTCAGGCTATTCACGTAGTTGGTCCAGTCTATGTTGATTATGGCGCTTTTAAGGTCCGCTTCATATGTCTGTTCCTGAAACAGGTATTCCGCGGCATCCACATACTTTATAGAGACTTCACGGATACCGTTTTCAATTACCATCTCCGCTTCGGCGATAAGATCATACCAGTCTTTGATAGAGACATATTGCCTCCCGATATGCTCCTGCAATAATTCAAGCTCTTCTATCTTCCCCCGAAATGTTGCCTTTAGTTCTCGGTAGACGCATGAAATCTCTCGTTCTTCTATGAAGCTGCGCATTTCATCCAGCTTAAATCCCATCTGCTTGTAATATTTGATAACCGGAACAGCCAGCAAAGCGTCATGCGTGTAATAGCGGTAGTTGTTATATTCCTGCCGCTGGGAACTGATAATATTGATATCATCATAGTAACGCAGCGCTTTTTTGGAGATGTTGCAGATGCGGCTTACATCGCCAATGGAGTACTTTACGTTGTTTTTCATCTGTGCCTCGTGCTGTCCGGTGTAATGGCTGTCCGGTTCGGAGGGGACATGGGAACGTATTCCCCTTTGTGCTGGATCGCGCATGCGGCCCGGCCTCGCGGTTTTTCCGAGTATTGCACGCGGTGTTCCAAGACAAAGCCTCCCGGATGGGAGGCTTTGTCTTGGATGCGGGGAAGCGCGAGAGGGAATTTCATCATTCAGGATATATTGTTTTATTATAGTGTATTAATAGATTCTGCGCGGTGTTCAGGACATGGTTGTGGTTGTTTTCTTTGAGATGGACAAAGGGGATAAGCTTGCCCCATGGGGGAATGTTTTCACGCGCCATAGCATAAGGCGACACATACGTCGCCTTGTTGCATGCCCCTGTCGCCTCCCGTTTGGGGGGCTTTTTTGTGCTTCGGTCAGGTTGGGATAAACGGTCTTTTTCCCTATGCGGTGCTTTTCCCCGCAGCGTGGGGAAATTGGCTTCGCGTAGAGGATGGTTCCAGAAAAAATGCGTGAGCTAACTGCCCGTGAGCGGGCGGACATTCGTTTGGTCAACGGGAGAAGCATACGCGACATTTCTGACGGAGAAAGGCATCCCCCACCACGGGAAAAGGCGGAAGTGAAAGGGGGACGCGCGTGAGGCTGATCGGGACGTTGTTGCTACAATATTCTGTATTTAAACACAATATAAATAATTTCATAATATCGAGAAAAGTCTCTGAGGGGGGTTGACATTCCCGCATCGTGGAAGCCCTAAAGTGGTCCCATAGGTTCATGAACAGGGTACGTATTTGAATGCCCGCCAGGGCGATGGGCAACACACAGTACAGATGGCCACAAGGCGGAAGGACGGATGGGAGAGTATACGAGGTATACCGGAGAAGAGGCGCTGGGCCTTGTTGAAACACTGGGCATGGTTCCAGCCATTCACGCTGCCGACAAGATGCTGAAGGCTGCCAACGTGGAACTGATTTCGTATGAAAATGTTGGTTCAACGCTTGTGACCGTCATGGTCAAGGGAGATGTGGCGGCTGTTGAGGCATCCGTGAGTGCTGGGCGGATCGCCGCAACTGAAATCGGCAAAATGACCGCCGCTAATGTTATGCCGCGCCCCGTTGTCGGTGTTGGGAAAATTGTCTCCGTACACGGGGTGAAAACAGTCGTTTCCAACGCCTTTCAGGGGCCGCGCCCCCGCGCCATGGGGCTTATAGAAACCTTCGGCATCGTCTTCGTGCTGGAAGCGGCTGACGCCATGATGAAGACGGCGGACGTGGAACTTATTGGCTACGAGAACGTAGCCTCCGGGTATGTTTCCGTTCTTGTGCAGGGAGACGTGGCGGCGTGCACCGCGGCGGTGGCTGCGGGAGTGCAGGCCGTGTCTGCCATGGGAGCCAGTGTGTACAGCTCCGTAGTTATTCCTACCCCACACCCGGCACTGGTTCGTATTACCGAGCGGTACGAGTTGGATAGCCTGCTGCCCTAGCCGACAGGGCTGGCAGCAACAAGCGCACGACTATACGTAACCACAGGCAACTGGGCAAAGGACACAGCCATGATCGTAGACAATGACCTGCTCTCCGTACAGCAAGCGAGGATACTGGCGGAAAACGCGCAAGCGGCCCAACGCGTGTTGTCCGCGCTCCCGCAAGAACGGCTGGATGCTATGGTGGAAGCTATGGCGGCGGCTGTGGAAGAGCATGCGCAGTCGCTCGCGCTCATGTCGCACGAAGAAACAGGCTACGGCAGATGGCAGGATAAGCTAACCAAAAATTTATTCGCCTGCCGCCGGATACCCGAACAGCTACGGAACATGCGCTGTGTGGGCGTTACGGGGCTGGACCACGCAAACCGGATAGTGGAAGTGGGCGTTCCCGTGGGCGTTATCGCGGTGCTGTGCCCCTCCACAAGCCCAGTATCCACTACCATCAATGCGGCCCTTATCGCCATTAAATCCGGCAACGCAATGGTTGTTTCCCCGCATCCTCACGCGGTGCGTAGCATTGCGCGGGTTATGGATATTATGGCGGGGGCGGCAGTGACGCATGGACTACCGGAAGGAAGCCTTGGCTATCTGCGCACTGTCGCCGCCAGCGGCACGCGGGAGCTTTTGCACCACCCCGCTGTATCGCTTGTGCTTATCTCCGGTGTGCCGGGAATGCTCCGTGCGGCGCAGGAAGCCGGTAAGCCGCTTATCTATGGGGATACCGGCAATGGCCCCGCATTTATTGAACGCAGTGCGGATATCCGTCAGGCCGTCGCGAACATTATACGCAGCAAGACCTTTGACCACGGCATCGCGCCTTCTGCCGAGCAGTCTGTTGTTGTGGATTCCTGTGTGGCTGAACGCGTGCGGCAAGCATTGTGCGAGCAGGGCGCGTATTTCCTGTCCGGGGACGAAATGGCGCGGCTGGGGGAGCTCCTTTTTTGTATCGACGGACGACATCGCGCGGGAATGGTTGGCGTAAGTGCCGATGCTCTGGCGCGCAGAGCCGGGTTTGCGGTGCCGGATGGCACAAGAGTGCTAGTGGCGGAACGGAACCATGTTTCTGGCGAAGACCCGTATTCGCGGGAGCTGCTTTGCCCGGTGCTGGCCCTGTATATCGAGGACGACTGGCAGGGGGCCTGTGAAAAATGCATTGAGCTGCTCCTGCATGAACGCAAGTCCCATACGCTTGTCATTCATTCCACCGACGACGCGGTTATCCGCCAGTTTGTGCTGAAAAAACCTGTCGCCCGCGTGCTGGTCAACGCCCCCGCTTCACTGGGCGGCATGGGGGCGGCCACAGATCTGTTCCCGTCCCTAATTTTGGGCAGCGGCTCTGTGGGCAGCGGCATTACCGCGGACAACGTGTCGCCGCGAAATCTCACCTACACCCGGAAAGTGGGCTACGGGCAGCTTGGCTGCTTTGACCAGCTCTCTTCGGTTTGCACAACACCCTCCCCTGTCGGGGGAGGAGATACTCACAAACATCCCCAACACATAATTCATGATCTGCACCGTGTCTTGATGGAAGCCATCAAAGTCATGGATGACCCTGCGGACAGATAAACGGAGGAAGCACTGTGGATCTTCATGATTTTTCGACCAAACTTGCAGCGGCAACGCGAAACCTAACCGCTGAGGAACGCGCTTCTTTGAAAAAAATATTTGAGGGAGTTTCCGCAGAGCTGTTGCACAAGGCCGGTTCCGTGGTTGTTCCAGCAAATTCGGCGCATGCGGAACGCGGCGTGCCAGACGGGCCAACTGAGCGCCATGTGAAGCTGAAAGAAACGTTTCTCAAGCAGGTTCCCAGCATTACCACGCATCGCGCCCGCGTGATCACCAACGTGTTTCGGGAAAATCCGGGCATGCCCAGAGCGTTGCAGCGGGCCAAGAGTTTCCGCCTGTGCTGCGAAACCGCGCCGTTGGTCATTCAGGACCATGAGCTTATCGTAGGTGCGCCCAATGGCGCTCCGCGTGCTGGAGCATTTTCTCCTGATATCGCGTGGCGTTGGCTTCGGGACGAAATAGATACCATTGGCACCCGCCCGCAAGACCCCTTCCATATTTCTGATGCAGATAAAACAATTTTGCGCGAAGAGCTGTTTCCCTTCTGGGAAGGTAAATCCGTGGATGAATATTGCGAAGGGCAGTTCCGCGAGGCCGGATTATGGACCCTTTCTGCGGAATCCTTTGTGTCGGATTGCTCGTACCACGCGCTGAATGGTGGCGGGGACTCCAACCCCGGCTACGATGTGGTGCTTATGAAGAAGGGCATGCTCGATATCCAGCGTGAGGCCGAGGAACACCTTGCACGGCTAGAGTATGAACATCCTGAAGATATTGATAAAATTTATTTTTACCGGTCGATTATTGATACTGCCGAGGGCGTGATGATTTACGCCAAACGGCTGTCCCAGCACGCCGCAGAGCTTGCCGCCAAGGAAACGGACTCCAGACGCAAGGCGGAACTGGTGAAGATTGCCGAGGTAAATGCCCGCGTTCCCGCACATGCTCCAGAAACTTTTTGGGAAGCCATTCAGGCAGTATGGACCGTAGAGTCCCTCCTTGTGGTGGAAGAAAACCAGACCGGTATGTCCATCGGGCGTGTGGATCAGTACATGTACCCCTTCTACCGCGCGGACATTGATGCCGGGCGGATGACGGAATATGAGGCTTTTGACCTTGCGGGCTGCATGCTCATCAAAATGTCGGAAATGATGTGGATAACCAGCGAAGGTGGCTCGAAATTTTTTGCAGGCTATCAGCCGTTTGTGAATATGTGCGTGGGGGGCGTTACCCGTGAAGGACGCGACGCGACGAATGACCTGACCTATCTTCTTATGGATGCGGTACGCCATGTGCGTATTTATCAGCCGTCACTGGCGACCCGCGTGCATAACAAGTCGCCGCAGAAGTATCTGAAGAAAATTGTGGACGTTATCCGTTCCGGCATGGGCTTCCCCGCTGTGCACTTTGACGATTCTCATATTAAGATGATGCTTTCCAAGGGCGTTTCCATGGAAGACGCCCGCGACTACTGCTTGATGGGATGCGTGGAACCTCAGAAGTCCGGTCGTCTGTATCAGTGGACATCCACTGCCTACACGCAATGGCCCATCTGCATAGAGTTGGTGCTCAACCATGGTGTGCCGCAGTGGTTTGGCAAGCAGGTTACCCCCGATATGGGACCGTTGGAGCAGTTCGACAGCTATGAGAAATTTGAGCACGCGGTAAAGGAACAAATTCGCTACATCACCAAGTGGTCCAGCGTGGCTACCGTTATTACCCAGCGGGTGCATAGGGAATACGCGCCCAAGCCGTTAATGTCTCTGATGTACGAAGGGTGCATGGAATCGGGCCGCGACGTGTCCGCTGGCGGGGCCATGTATAACTTTGGGCCGGGAGTGGTCTGGAGTGGTCTTGCCACCTATGTGGATTCCATGGCTGCCATCAAGCGGCTTGTTTTTGACGAGAAAAAATACACCCTCGCGCAGATGAATGAAGCGCTCAAAGCAAACTTTGAAGGGTATCCGCAGATTAAGGCAGACTGCCTTGCCGCTCCTAAATACGGGAATGATGAAGATTACGCGGATCTCATTGCGGCGGATCTGGTTCACTTCACCGAAGTGGAGCATCGCAAATACCGCACGCTCTATTCAGTGCTTAGTCATGGCACGCTTTCCATATCCAACAACACGCCTTTCGGCCAATTGCTGGGCGCTTCCGCCAACGGGCGGGAAGCGTGGATGCCGCTTTCCGACGGGATAAGCCCCACGCAGGGGGCGGATTACAAAGGGCCTACGGCAATCATTAAGTCCGTTTCGAAAATGGCAAATGATTACATGAATATAGGCATGGTTCACAACTTTAAGCTCATGGCAGGGTTGCTGGACACCCCGGAAGGCGAAAACGGCATCATCACGCTTATCCGCACAGCCTGCATGTTGGGCAACGGGGAAATGCAATTCAACTATCTGGATAACGAGGTGTTGCTGGACGCACAGAAGCACCCTGAAAAATATCGTGATTTGGTCGTGCGTGTGGCGGGATACAGCGCCTTCTTTGTAGAACTGTGCAAGGATGTTCAGGATGAGATTATAAGCCGGACAGTACTGCATTCAATATGACGAAAACTCTGTTTGAAAACTAAAAATGTGATGTACGATACATAAAAAAGGCAGCACGCGCTGCTTTATAAAAGAGAAAAGAGCAATGTCCGTGATTCAACGCAAAGCGCGTATCTTTAATATACAAAAATACAATATGTACGACGGTCCCGGCGTGCGGACTATTGTGTTTTTTAAAGGATGCCCCTTGCGCTGTAAATGGTGCTCAAACCCTGAAGGGCAACTGCGGCAGTTTCAGGTGCTCTATCGCCAGTCTTCCTGCATCCACTGTGGGGCATGCGTTTCTGTGTGTCCCACAGGGGTGCACCGTATGAGCGCGGAGGGAAGACACGAGTTTATGGAAACAGCGGAATGCGTGGGTTGCCGCAAGTGTGAAAGCGCCTGTAACGCCAAGGCGCTCGCAGTGGCGGGAGAGCAAAAAACCATCGCCGAGCTAATGGATGTAATTGAAGAGGATAGACCGTTTTATGAGCTTTCCGGTGGCGGCGTCACGCTGGGCGGTGGTGAGGTACTCATGCAGCCTGAGGCTGCGACCAGTTTGCTTATGACGTGCAGGCAGCGGGGCATCCATACCGCCATAGAAACCTGCGGCTACGCGCAACCCGCCGTGGTGATGCGCGCGGCGGAATTCACAGACCTGTTCCTGTATGACGTGAAACTTATGGATTCTGAACGCCACTACGCCCAGACCGGCGTGCACAACGAAGGAATATTGAACAACCTCACGTGCCTGCTGGAAAATCGCAGCAATGTGATGGTGCGGGTTCCTCTGCTGAAAGGCGTGAACGACGATGAACAAAATCTTTCGCACTTGGTGGAGTTTCTAAATCCGTACAAAGAATATCGAAATTTTAAGGGAATAGAATTGCTCCCCTACCACAAGATGGGAGTGGGGAAATACAGTCAATTGCGTTGGGAATATCCCGTTGCCGACAACCCGGAGTTGGACGACGCGGACCTCACGCGAATTGAGGGCAGCCTGCGCCATTACCGTTTTCCGGTTTCTGTGGTGCGTCACTAGTACGGACGGAGCTACTGGTTCTGACAGGAGAAACTACGCATGAAGGCACTGGGACTCATTGAAACGCGGGGACTTCTTTCCGCAGTGGACGCGGCGGACGCCATGCTTAAGGCGGCGGATGTTCGTTTGCTGGAAGAAAACTACGTGGGTGGGGGCTTAGTCACCGTGACCGTGACCGGAGAAGTCGCCGCCGTACAGGCCGCCGTGGCAGCCGCAGTTTCTTCTGTGGCCCGAATCGCAGGGGCGACGTTGGTTTCTGCGCATGTGATAGCGCGCCCGGACGTGGAAGTGGGGAAAATTCTGGCTCTAGAGCCGCGTTTGGCTTCAGGTGTGGATGAACCCATGTGTTGCTGCGAGGCCACCGTAACCGCTTCTTCCGCTAACCGGACGGCGGATTTGGCTTCCCCGGATTCCCCCGTGGATTTGCGGGAGATTGAAGAAACGACCACAGATGCCCCGGTTCGTGCTGCCCCGGTCAGCGCGGAACGCCATGCCAAGCCTGCCGGGCTTGCCAAAGGCAGGGCATCAGGAACGGGACAGGGACGGTATAACCTTGCCCAACTGAAAACGATGAACGTGAACAAATTGCGCCCAATTGCCCGTGCAATGCCCGGCCTTTCCCTTAGCGGTGAAGAGGTGAAGACCGCGAGGAAAAAAGACCTGCTGGATGCAATCATACATGTCTACAGGCAGATAGAGGAGTAGTTCCATGGTAGATAAGGATTTACTGTCCATTCAGGAAGCCAGAGCCTTGGTGCGCGCCGCGCGTAAAGCGCAGGCCGAATATGCTCTGCTGGATCAGGCGAAAGTGGACGCGTTGGTAAAAGCCATCGCCGATACAGCGGCGGCCCATGCGGAAACACTTGCGGCTATGGCGGTGGAGGAAACCGGATTCGGCAAGGTGCAGGACAAGAAAACTAAAAACCTGCTAGCCAGTGAAAAACTCTACGCCGCCATAAAAGAAATGAAGACTATTGGCGTGGTTCTGGACGACCCCGTGCGGAAGCTGGTGGAAATTGCCGTGCCCATGGGAGTTATCGCGGGGATTGTCCCTTCCACTAACCCCACCTCAACCACCATCTACAAATCCATGATCGCGCTGAAAGCGGGGAACGCCATTGTTTTTACTCCCCATCCCAGCGCCAAGAACTGCATTGCCAAAACCGTGGAGATGATTCGCGGGGTATTGCATGACTGCGGCGTGTGTGAGGATTTGGTCAGCGTCATGAGCGTGCCCACTCTTGAAGGAAGCGGCGAACTGATGCGTCAGGTTGATCTTATTTTGGCTACCGGCGGCCCCGGCATGGTCAAAGCCGCATATAGCTCTGGAACCCCAGCACTGGGAGTGGGAGCGGGTAATGTTCCCGCGTATATTGAACGCAGCGCGAATATTGAGGATGCCGTTACCAAAATCCTTGCCAGCAAAACCTTTGATAACGGCACGGTATGTGCCTCTGAGCAATCCATCGTGACGGATGCGGTTGTCGCAGATAAAGTAAAAGCCACGCTTATCGCACAGGGCGGCTACTTCCTTGAAGGCGAAAAGCTGGAAAAGGTGAAACGTGTCATGGAACGCGGCAACGGTTCCATGAATCCGGGTATTGTGGGCCGCGATGCTATTACCATTGCCAAACTCGCGGGCATTGATGTGCCTGTCGGCACACGTCTGCTGGTTTCCGACGAAAAAGGAGTGGGACCACGGTTCCCGTTTTCCAAGGAAAAGCTCACTGCGCTTCTGGGGTTTTACGTTGTCGAAGACTGGAAGGAAGCCTGCGAACTGTGCCACGCGCTGCTCAAAAACGGTGGCATAGGTCATTCCCTTGCCATCCACTCCCATAACGAAGCGGTAATTCGTGAGTTTGGCCTGAAAAAACCCGTCTCCCGCTTGTTGGTAAACACCCCGTCCACCCATGGTGCTGTGGGACTTTCCACTAGTCTGTTCCCCTCATTCACCCTTGGCTGCGGCGCCGTGGGCGGCAGTTCCACTTCGGACAACGTAACTCCCATGAACCTGCTGAATATCCGGCGTGTCGCGTATGACTTGGGCGGCTCTGCCTGCTGCCAGCAACCGGAGGCTGCCAAGGCCGACGAAGGGCTAGACATCAAGGCCATCACCGCCATGATCGTTGAACAACTGAAACAAATGGCCTGATCCGCTTCCCGGTGACGGGAGCGAACCGGGCCTGATCTGGTGACACGGCCAGCTATGGTTTGGCTGAATGGATACTGACCCTTCCGACATGCACGCAATGGTGGCGCGGTAGCCGGGCAGAGGGGAAAGAGCCGCCGATAACCGTATAACAACTTTAGTATGTAAGGAGATTCCTATGTCTTCCACTAACGCACTGGGCATGATTGAAACCAAAGGTCTTGTAGGCGCCATTGAAGCCGCTGACGCCATGGTTAAAGCCGCAAACGTAACGCTTATCGGGCGCACACAGGTTGGTGGCGGTTTAGTCACTGTTATGGTCCGTGGCGACGTGGGCGCTGTTAAGGCCGCTACCGATGCGGGGGCAGCCGCAGCCAAGCATGTGGGTGAATTGGTTAGTGTTCACGTTATCCCCCGTCCCCATGGTGAGGTGGAGCTTATTCTTCCCAAGGTGGGCTAACGCTTCATGCGGGCGAGGACGGTCCGCCGGAAGCTCCGGGCAGATACGGAGCGACTGTGTTTTGTGGTGGCATATATGGAGGAGGGGCTTCCCTCCTCCATATACCGGCACGCAACCGCGTTGGGGAAATGCTAACGATGCTCGCGCCGTGTTAGGTGGTTGCCATCATATACTGTGATGGGATGGTCTTGGTGTACATGGAGAAAAAAGGGTGAATGGGAGCGCATATGGATGAGGGAGCCATCAGGAATATTGTGGAAGGCGTGCTGAAAAGCGTTCTGCCACAACTGGAAATGATGTCCGCCAGCTCGGCGGAAGCGGGCAAGGCCCAACCACACGGATCATGCGGAACACGAGCGGAGATTCCCGCCGGTGCGAACGCGGACGGACCCATTCCTGTGGAACTTTCCGGGCGTCATGTCCATTTGAGCGAAAAGGACGCGGTGGCGTTGTTTGGCGCTTCGCTGACCCATGCGCGTGATCTTTCCCAGCCCGGCCAGTTCCTTGCCAAAGAGCGAGTGCGTCTCATTGGTCCCAAAGGCGTTATTGACAATGTGGCGGTGCTGGGACCGGTGCGCAGCGCGTCGCAGGTGGAAATTTCTAAGACTGACGCCCGTATTTTGGGTACGGACGCCCTCGTGCGCCAGTCTGGTGACACGGACGGTACTCCGGGAATTATTCTCGCCTCTCAGACGGGCATAGTGGGATTGGAAGAAGGGCTTATTGTGGCCTCCCGCCACATTCACATGTCGCCGGAGGACGCGATGCGGTTTCGCGTGGCTGATAATGATCTGGTTAGCGTGCGCATTGATGGCGACCGCCCGGTTATTCTTGAGGATGTGCTGGTACGCGTGCACGGGCAATTCCGGTTAGCCATGCATATTGATCCTGACGAGGGAAACAGTTCGGGATGGAATTCCTCTGTTACCGGAACTATCGTGTGCCGCAAGCATGGGGTCGATCATGGACGCGGTCATTAATAGTAAAATAACCGCGGTTGAACGCTGTCTTACAGACACTGTTCTCGTGGGGAAGGATGAAGTCCTTCATGTAGGTGTGGATCTTGGCACCGCGTATATTGTTGTGGTGGTTCTGAATAGCGTTAAAGAGCCGGTAGCCTGCGCCATGGAATTCACCAGAGTCATTAAAGATGGACTTGTGGTAGATTTCATAGGAGCGACGCGTGTGGTCCGCGCTCTGGTGCAGCAGTTGGAAGCGCGGCTGGGGCGTAAGCTTGTGCATGCCGCCATAGCCGTGCCGCCCGGAACCGGCGTGAAGGATTGCGCCACGCACCGCCACGTGGTGGAAGGCGCGGGGCTGGAGGTAACAACCGTGCTGGATGAACCCACCGCAGCCAACGCCGTGCTTGGGGTCGCCAATGGTGCCATTGTGGACATCGGCGGCGGCACCACGGGGCTTTCCGTTTTTAAGGACGGCAAGGTTGTTTACGTGGCGGACGAAGCCACGGGGGGAACGCATGTCAGTCTGGTTCTCTCCGGGAGCTACGGCATTTCGTTTGACGAGGCAGAAGCGCTGAAAAAGCAACCGGGGCGGCAGAACGAGGTTCTCGCTGTGGTGCGGCCCGTTATTCAAAAAATGGCCACCATCATTGCCAAGCATGTGCGGGGATATGATGTGCCTGTCATCTATCTTGTGGGCGGTACCTGCTGCTTGCCGGAAATGGAAGCTATCATTGCCGCGGATACCGGAAAGCCCGTGCGTAAGCCTGCGAACCCGCTACTGGTGACCCCCTTGGGTATAGCTCTGAACTGTCACACGGGGGAGGCGTAATGAATTTGCCCGGAGACATTCAAAAACTAGCGGTTAGCATAGCGCGGGAAGTGGCGCGACAGCTACAGGCGGAAGGTTCGGAGGCTGGAAAAATGGGCGTACCGTCCTCTGCGTCACCCAGACCGTGCGTTATGATTTTGGGTGCCCGTGATGCCAAGGTCGCGTCTGCCGTGCGGGCGCATTGCGATGAGGAAGTGGACTTTCTTTTTTTTATGGAACCTGCCGGGAACCGCACTCCATGTCGTTACATTCTGCCGCATCTGTGTCCTTCCGCCATGGCGGACCTCGCATTGGGCCGAGCTTCCGGTTCGCTGATGACAGAAGTGTTGCGTCTGATCCTCTCTGGAGTGCCGGTAGAAGTCTTGGAGTTTGGCTATAAAGCCTATGAGCAAACGGCATCCTGTTCCCTCTGGCATCTGTATCAGGGGTATGAAAAAACTCTGGTGGGATTCGGCGTTACAGAATTTCGGCGCAAACGGCCCGATGCCGTGCGGTTCCATGCGCGGCTGGTAACAGAAAGGGATGTGGCAGAGGCGCGGGAACGGGGGGCGCAGACGTTGATTGTTCCGGCTATGACAGTTGTGACCCCGCTTGCCAAGGAAGCGGCAGGTGCCTCGCATATCACCATTTGCAGAGAGACATAAAGGAGCACGGGCATGATACTCGGCAGAGTTGTGGGCAACGTGTGGGCCACCCGCAAAAAAGAAGAGTTGAGCGGCCTCAAATTACTGATCGTGCAGCGGTTAGACGCTCTGAGCGGCGATCCGCTTGAGAACTTTGTGGCGGTGGACTGTGTGGGGGCCGGTGCCGGTGAAAAGGTTTTGGTGGCCTTTGGCAGTTCCGCGCGGAAGGCTCTCGACGTCTCTGAATCTCCCGTGGATGCGTCAATTGTCGGCATCATCGATGAGGCGAAGGAGTAACCGTGAAAACCGTGGATACTCTGGGGGTGGTGGAAAGCCGGAGCATAGCTGCCGGGGTCGCACTGGCGGACGTCATGGTCAAAGTTGCGCAGGTGGAACTGGCGCGGGCTGCCACCATCTGTTCCGGGCGGTACCTCATTTTTGTGACGGGAGATAGACAGGCCGTGGAAACGGCGGTGGAAACAGCCCGGCAATCCGGTCGAGTTCTTTCCGGGAGTTTTGTAATTTCCAATATTTCTCAGGTCGTACTTGGGGCGTTGCGCAGGAGTGCGCCTGCGGAAGGTCCGGCTCTGGGTATCATAGAATGCCGTACTGTTTCTTCGGGAATACTCGCCGCAGACCGTGCGGTGAAGCGTTCCGCAGTGCAGCTGGCCCGGCTGGTTGCGGGGCAGGGCATACACGGCAAATCCTATTTTGTGCTCAGTGGGGATGTGGCTTCCGTTGAGGAAGCTGCGGAAGCGGCACGAGACGTTCTTGGCCGACATCTTGTCGAGGCGGTGGTGATTCCCCGTCCCGCCGCCTCGGTAATCAACGCTTTGACAGGCAGCGCGCGAGGTATTCATGAAGAAGCAACTCATTGAGAAAGACGGAATAGACGCCCGCATTTGCAAGGAAACAGGTTCTATCCACGTTGATGGATCAATACTTTTTACGCCCGGGGCGCGGGACGAGCTACGCAGAAGGGGCATTCCGATTGTTAATAGTCCCGCTCCCGGTGCTTCGCGGGCATGTGCGGAACATGCGAGTGCGGACGTAGAGGCGTTGCTCTTGGGAGTGGCTGCCATTGCAAAAAAAAATTTCGGGGTGGATGACCCGGAGGCACTGAAAACCATCAGTTGCTCCGTGGTCAACGCACTGTGCGGGAAAGAATAGGCTGTGTGCGTTTCGTCAGCAGACTGATGTGAAATGCCACGATATACAAGGAGAAGAGCATGATGAAAGCGTTGGGTATGGTTGAAACGAAAGGGTTGGTTGGCGCTGTGGAAGCTGCGGACGCCATGGTCAAGGCCGCTAACGTGACGCTGGTGGGACGTGAGCAGGTAGGGGGTGGATTAGTCACTGTTTTGGTGCGTGGTGACGTGGGCGCTGTTAAAGCCGCCACCGACGCCGGAGCCGCCGCAGCCAATCGCGTGGGAGAACTACTGAGCGTGCATGTTATCCCCCGTCCGCATGAAGAAGTGGAAATGCTGTTGCCCAAATGTGGCGCGTAGCTTTCGGTATCAGCGTACTGTCAGAGGGGGCACTTGGTGCATTCCCCGTGTTTCCAATCTCATGGAATAACGCACGTGAAGGGGCCTTCTTCCGGTAAGATGCGCAGCCGCCTTTCGGGGTTGGCTATAGTGCATAGCGTTTGGGCAGGGCAGTAATCAGAGGCCGCAAGGGCACGAAAGGGTGATGTGGTGGAAGAACGCATTATTGAATGTATACGGAAAGCTGGGGTGGTGGGTGCCGGAGGTGCCGGACTTCCCACGCATGTGAAAGCAGCCGCCACGGTGGATGCGGTTTTGGTGAACGGGGCTTCATGCGAGCCGTTGCTCATGAGTGATCCGTACCTTTTGGAAGCCGAAATTGAAATGGTTATCCGGGGGCTTATGGTGATGATGGAGTGCACGCATGCCGCACGCGGAATCATTTGCCTTAAGGGTAAACATGGCAAGGCAATGAGCGCGGTGCGGGCGGCTGTAGCCCGTCATACCGGGGCCGGATTGTCTGTTTTTGAATTGGAAGATTTTTATCCGGCGGGCGACGAGCATGTGCTGGTGCACGAAGTGCTGGGAAAAACCGTTCCCGAACGGGGTATTCCCCTGCAAATAGGGGCGGTGGTGAGCAATGTGGAGTCGCTCTTCAACATCGCGTTGGCCATGGATGGTGTTCCGGTAACACACCGCTATCTCACTGTGGCGGGCGAAGTGGTACATCCCATGGTGGTTAAGGTTCCGGTGGGCACGTTGGTTTCTGACGTGCTGGCTTTCGCGGGTGGGCCAACTCTCTCTGAATTCCGGGTAGTGGACGGTGGTCCCATGATGGGGCGTGTTCTGCCGGACGTATATCAGTCCGTGACGAAGACCACGAGCGGCCTGCTGGTGCTGCCGCCTGATCATACTGTTGTCTCCGGCAAGAGTATGGACCCGGAGCGGGTATACCGCATTACTAATTCCGTGTGTTGCCAGTGCACCCGGTGTACCGACCTGTGCCCGCGTAATCTGCTGGGCCATTCGTTACATCCCCACAAACTCATGCGCATTCCAGCATCTCTGATTGCGTCCAGCCCGTCCGCGCGTGAGGCGTTATTATGTTCCGAGTGTGGCATCTGCGAGAAGTTCGCATGCCCTATGATGGTTTCTCCCCGCGAGGTTAACGCGCAAATTAAAAAGACGTTACTGCGCGAGGGGGTGAAGTGGGAATCTGACGGAAGCGAATGCGTGAGCAATCCTTTCCGGTCCGCTCGCAAGGTACCCACCTCCCGGCTCATCCAGCGGTTGGACTTGGAAAAATACGCCGTCCATGCGGAATACGCAGGCATCTTTACCCCCACAGAAGTGCATGTGCGCCTCGCCCAACACATCGGCGCTCCGGCCCGGTGTGTGGTTGCGGAGGGGGATCGGGTCAGGCGGGGCGACCTTATTGGTGAAATACCGGACAAGGCCATGGGAGCCTCTGTGCATGCGAGCATTGTCGGCACGGTAACGGCCATTGACTCCGGCGTGGTAACCATCAGGGCCTAAGGCTAGGCGTTATCTGGAACTAAGGGAACAGTATGCAGTTACGTACAATTGGTTGTGTGGAATTAAATAGTGTGGCTCTGGGCATGCAGGCGGCAGACGCCATGGTGAAGGCTGCGGAAGTTGAATTGGTGGTGGCGCGGCCTACCTGTCCGGGACGATATTTTGTCATTGTCACCGGAGACACAGGGGCTGTTACAAGCTCAGTGGAAGCGGGGCGGGGCGTGAGCGGAAGCATGCTTGTGGATTGGTTTACCATCCCCAGTGTGCACCCGGACGTTATTCCCGCCTTACATGGCACCACGTTGATTTCCCGGATAGACGCGTTGGGGATTATCGAAACCTGTACCGCCGCATCGTGCATTCTTGCGGCAGACGCCGCCGCGAAGTCGGGATTAGTTTCACTTATGGAAATTCGCATCGCTGCCGGGCTGGCGGGCAAAGCGTTTGTTGTCATGACGGGCGATGTGGCTTCTGTGGAATCGTCGGTGCAGGCGGGCGTGGCTGGCGTGGGAGATTCCGGGCCTGTGCTCAGTCATGTGGTAATCCCTTCGCCCAGCGAGGGGTTGAAGGCGCAGCTACGCTAAAACGGGAAGCGTTAGATTTAAGCGCGAATGGGGTATAAAAAAGAGAAAAACAGCGGGCTAGTTCGCATGGTATTTGATGCGAAATAGCCCGCTGTTTTATTTCATGGTACCGAGGGCGAGACTCGAACTCGCAAGGTGTTGCCACCGGCGGATTTTGAATCCGCTGCGTCTACCAATTCCACCACCCCGGCAGGTGAGGAGGACTAGATAGGGTAAATGGCGTGCAATTGTCAACTCTGTTTGTGTATATAAACGTAAAACCAAGCATGGCGCAGTAAAATTGTAATGATCGTGCTATATTGCCAACCATAAGATTCGGGGTGAAGGCTCGCGCGAGAATGTCCTGAGCATCACGCCGGGGTGTTCCCGCAGTGGAAAGTGCCGTTGGAAACGTGTTTGCCAGAAAATCGCTTAACAACGGGCTATCCCTAGGATACGTATCCGTTTTCCAAATGCAATTGAATTGTGCGTACTTGTTTTGAGGGGGAGCGGAGATGGTCTTTCCTACAGGGTCGATTTTTAATTTTTTCTGCATTGTACTGGGCGGCGCAGTGGGGCTGATGCTTGGCGGGCGTTTGCCGGAACGGGTGCGGGCCATTGTCTTTACCGGGCTGGGCTTGTGCACGCTCATTATTGGCATGCAGATGGGCCTGAAGACGCAAAATCCGTTGGTTTTAGTGTTCAGTATTTTGCTGGGGGCAATCACAGGCGAGTTGCTGCGGTTGGAATCGCGCATCACCTCCATGGGCGATTGGTTGAAGATGCGGCTGAAGGGAAGCAATGAGCGCTTTACGGAGGGTTTTGTTTCCGCTTCTGTGCTGTTTTGCATAGGTTCCATGGCTATTCTCGGCTCGTTTGACGAAGGGCTGCGTGGTGATCACACCATCTTGTTTACCAAGTCCATTCTGGACGGATTTGCCGCCGTGGCTTTTGCCGCGAGTTACGGCGTGGGGGTTTTGTTTTCCGCCGTGCCGGTGCTGCTCTATCAGGGAACGCTGACAGAATTTGCCACCGTGTTACACCCGTTGCTGTCCGACGCCATGATGACGGAGCTTACCGCCACTGGCGGAGCGCTTATTATCGGCATCAGCATAAATCTTATGGAATTGCGCAAGATACCACTCTCCAACATGCTACCCGCGCTGATATATGCCCCGGTGCTGGCATGGTTGCTTGCTTAGTTGGGACTGTTTGAGTAAACAGTTTTTGCGGCGATAACTCCGTCATGGGCTTGCGCTCTGCGAACGATGCCTTATGCTATACCTTTCGGGGTAGGGCTGGGCAGAGTGTTCTTCTCCGGGCGAGGTCCGGCGCAAACTCGTAAGTTCTCCAGCGTGCCCGGTATTTCGGCACGACACGTTCCCTTCACCATAACGTTTTCGCCACGCCGTGCACGGCGTGCACGAGTAGGCTACGAGCAACCGATGAGCCAGCAGAACTGTATCCATATCGAAGGCGCCCGCCAGCATAATCTGAAAAATCTCACTCTGGACATTCCCCGCGACGAACTGGTGGTGATTTGCGGTCCTTCCGGGTCGGGCAAGTCCACGCTGGCGTTTGATATCGTTTACGCGGAAGGCCAGCGGCGGTATGTGGAATCGCTCTCCGCCTATGCACGTCAGTTTCTTCCGCAGATGGATAAGCCGGAAGTGGATAAAATAGAGGGGCTTTCGCCAGCTATTTCGTTGGAGCAACAGGCCTCTTCGCGCAATCCCCGTTCCACTGTGGGCACAGTGACAGAAATTTACGATTTCCTGCGCGTGTTTTATGCGCGGCTGGGCATTATGTATTGCCCGAAATGCGGCAAGCCCATTGCGGCTCGCGCTGCGGATGAGATTATCGCCGATATTTTGGCTCTGCCTGCCGGAACAAAGTTCATGTTGTTGGCCCCGCTGGTGGAACACCAGAAAGGCACTCACGCGGACCGGCTGAAAAAGCTGAAGGCGGAAGGCTTTGTACGCGTGCGTGTTAATGGCGAGGTGTTGGGGGTGGACGATGTGCCCGCCTTGGAAAAAAATCGGAAGCATACCATAGAACTGGTCATCGACCGTTTGGTTATAAAAGAGGGCCTGCGCGGCAGACTTGCGGATTCTGTGGAACTTGCCCTCAAGTACGGCGAGGGGAGACTGGTGGTGGCTGTGATGGAAGAAGCGAGCACGCGCGAAACCATTCACTCCACAGAATCCGTGTGCCCCACGTGTAAGATAAGCCTGCCTAAGCCTTCTCCCCAGCTTTTTTCGTTCAATAGCCCGCAAGGTGCCTGTCCCGTTTGTTCGGGGCTGGGCACCGTGGAATATTTCGAGCCGGCGCTGCTGGCCCCCAACCGGGGGCTTTCGCTTGCCGGGGGGGGCTTGTTGCCGTGGAAAAATCCCAAGGTGATGAGTCGCTATGAAGCGGGCCTGAAGGCGTTGTGCGCGGCTTTTGATATCTCGCTGAATACACCGTTTAAGCAATATCCCGATGCGGCGTGGGATGCCTTGTTCCACGGGCACGCGCCTACGGGATGGGAGGGTGTTACCTCTATTTTGGAACGGGGAATGGAGTTTGGTCAGACGTGGCGCGATGAGCTTTCCCGTTTCCGTCAGAGCCGTCCTTGCCCGCAGTGCCACGGAGCGCGGCTGCGCGATGAGGCGCTTGCCGTGCGGGTGGACGACTTGTCCATATTCGGCTTCTGCTCCCTTTCCGTGGGGCGGGCTTTGGAATGGCTGCGGGACCGAAAATTCGACCGTTCGCTGGCGATTATCGCCGAGCCGTTGCTCAAAGAGCTTACGCACCGCCTCAGCTTTATGGTCAACGTGGGACTGGATTACATTTCACTGGGGCGCAACATGTCCACCCTGTCCGGGGGGGAGGCCCAGCGCATTCGCCTTGCCTCACAATTGGGGTCCGGTCTGGTGGGGGTAACCTATGTTCTGGACGAACCGTCCATTGGGTTGCACCCTCGCGATAACGAGCGGCTCATCACAACGCTGCGCAGCCTGCAACGTCGAGGAAACACCGTGTTGGTTGTGGAACATGATGAGGCGACCATCCGTGAGGCGGATACCGTTATCGAACTTGGTCCCGGTTCCGGCATGCTGGGCGGGGAGATTATGTTCAATGGGCCGGTGTGCGATTTGCTGAGTCATTCAGATTCGCTGACAGCCAAGTACCTCCGCGGGGAAATGGTTATCGATTTGCCTGAACAGCGCAGGCGGGGAGAGCGTTTTCTCGAACTTAAGGGAGTAAGTACCAATAACCTGCGTAATGTGGACGTGAGTATTCCGCTGGGGGCGCTTACCTGCGTGACCGGACCGTCCGGTTCCGGCAAAAGCTCATTGGTGGTGGATTCGCTGTATAAGCATGTGGCGCTGCACCAGTCCATCAAGGTAGATAGCCCCGGTCAAATTCAGGGTATAGCCGGATTGGAGCATATAGAGCGCATCGTTTCCATAGATCAGACCCCCATCGGCAGAACTCCGCGCTCCAACCCCGCCACCTACACCAAGGTGTTCGACGAAATTCGTACAATTTTCGCCATGTCGCCCGATGCGAAAAAACGTGGTTACAAGCCGGGACGTTTCAGCTTTAACGTGCGGGGAGGCCGGTGCGAAGCGTGCGGAGGCGACGGGCAGATTCGTGTGGAAATGCACTTTTTGCCGGACGTATATGTCACATGCGACGTCTGCAAGGGCATGCGGTATAACCATGAAACTCTGGAAGTGCGGTACAAAGGCAAAAATATCGCCGAAGTGCTGGGCATGACGGTGCGGCAGGCAAAAGCTTTTTTTGAAAATTACCCTGTCCTTGAACGCCGCCTTGCTGTATTGGAAGATGTAGGACTGGAATATTTGCGCCTTGGGCAGCCCGCTACAACACTTTCCGGCGGCGAGGCGCAGCGCATTAAAATATCGCGGGAACTGGGCAAGCGTAGTCTTCCCGGCACTCTGTATATTTTGGATGAACCCACCACCGGTCTGCATATGCATGAGGTGGGTAAGCTTATCCGGGTGCTGCACCAACTCGTGGACAAGGGTGCCACCGTAATCGTTATCGAGCACAATACAGACGTGATTCTCGCTTCGGACTATGTGATCGATCTTGGTCCCGGTGGTGGTGAAAACGGCGGCAGAATTGTTTCTTCCGGCACTCCTGAAGAAATTATTGCCGACCCGCAATCGGTAACAGGCGCGTTTTTGGAAAGGGAGCGGCATACTCGTACCACTCGGTAGAGAGCGCCCTTTTTACTGTGACGCCATAGTGAAGACAATACAACACGATATGGATTACGCATGATTGAAAGAAGACAGTCTCGAGGAAATGGGTTTGATGAGGTATATAGCGCGTTATTTGTAGATTTTGATAATATTTTTACCCGTTTGGACGAGATTTCTCCAGCTGCTGCCCGTGCCTTTGGGTTTAATCCGCACCGGTGGCTGCGGTGGTTGGAAACGCACGCGGTGCGCATGCTCTACGGTGATGGCGTGCGGCGGCGTATCCTCAAGCGGTGTTGCTACATGAACCCGCAGTGGTATCACCAGTACCGTCCCTTTTTTATCCGCGCGGCATTTAATGTTATTGACTGTCCCCCGCTGACGAATCAGGGCAAGACCAGCGCGGATATCCATTTGGTCATGGATGCCATGGACACGCTGAGCCATAAGACAATGTTTGACGAATTCATTATCTTGTCCGGCGATGCGGACTTCACCCCCCTGCTCATTCGGTTGCAGGAACACGCCCGCCGTACCCTTGTCCTTTCCGTGGGCTATGCTTCCCCGGCTTACACGGCTGCCAGCTCATGGCGTATCCGTGAAGATTGGTTTGTGCAGCAGGCGTTGGAAGAGCGTCCTGCGGAGGAAGAACCTTCGGCCTCCGTGGTCATACCCCGCAGTGGGCGTCCCGTGCGCACGGAAGGTGAGGAGATGGAGCGCGGGGCGCAACTCGTCAAGCGCATGGTGGCGGATTCCGCCATCCCAGTGCCGCTGGCGCAGCTTTCGCACAGCCTGCAGAAGGAGTTGGATGCCGGGCAGGACTGGTTTGGCTATGGTCGGTTCCGGGATTATCTGGAAGCTCTGGATCTAGACCGGCTGGAAATTTCCAATGTGGTGCCGGGGTATGTGTATGATCCCTCCCGCCATGATGAGCCGGAAGAAACCTCGGCCCGAACAGAATTTCGGGAACGCTATCCCGAACTGTACGAGCTGGCGTTGCGTATCCACCGCCTGACGGATGTGCCCTTGCTGATGCCGGAACACTACCGTGAACTGCTTGGCGTAATTGTGGCAGAGGTGAACACCAACGGTTTCTTCCTCACCACCACTTCGCGCAATGTGCGGGATATCTGCGTGGAACGCGGTCTTCCTGTGGGCAGGGCGCATGTGAACTTCGTTCTGGTCGGCGTCACACGCGGCGGGTATCCGCTGGCGGATCAAGACTCAATAAACATTAAAGATGTAGCCAAAGCGTTTATGCGCAATGTTAAAGACTTGTGCAGCCGCACGCAGTTTGACCTTTCTCCTGATGAAGTGCGTCTGCTCATGCAGTGGATAATGCCGCTGGATAGCGGCGATGTCGCGCCCCCCACAACGCGGTAGCACTGGCTTGGCCCGCTCTTGGCGGACCGTAGAATGTCTGTACAAAGGCCCCTTGTCGAAAGGGGCCTTTTTTATGTTCTTTTTCCAATCCGCTCAGATGGCGGGCCTGTCGGGGCGGCGCGTGCTCGTAAACAGCTTTCAGACAGAGGGGACCGGGGTGGCTTCGTGATTCACGGAGGCTGGCCCGCCTGCCTCGCCTGCCACGCGAAACGGCTCCGGTGGAATAGTCCGCCGGAGCCGTTTCGTATGGTGCGTCACAGTAGCAGGGGCGTCAGTACGTTTTTCGTCGGGAAAAGCCTTGTCCCATGACAGAGAAGGTGTTTTCAACGATGAAGAAAGCGTTAGGATCGCGGGTAAAGGCAACTTCTTCCAGTTTTTTCAGCTGAATGTTGTTGATAACGGTCATGAGTACGTTCAGGTCATGGCCCGTGTATGCGCCTTTGCCTTTCAGGAATGTACAGCCCCGGTGGAGTTCGTTGGTGATCGCTTTGGCAATGTCATGACTGTGCTCGGAGATAATAAACACGACCTTGCGTTGGTTAAAAAGAGACAGCACAGAGTCGATGGTGGTGGCGGCGATAAATACATTGATAACAGAAGCGACCACAAGATCTGTGCTGAGTATGGATAGTGACAGGGTAAACAGAAGGGCGTTGAAGGTAAAAAAGGTTTTCCCCACGCCGATATTGAATTTTTGATTCAGGTAGACGGCGACAATATCCATACCTCCGCCGGACCCCAGAGAGCGCAGCACCAATCCGCTGCCCATACCGGCGAGCACCCCGCTGGCAACGGTGGCGTAAAATTCATTGGCGATGACGATGGGAATGTTCAGCAGCTTGTAGGCCAGCGTGGAGACACAGATGGCGTATAGACTGTACAGACAGAACCGTTTGCTGATTTTGAACCAGCCGAGGAGAAAGAGGGGCAGATTGAGCAAGAAATACCAGTTGCCAGGGTCCATAAGGCCCGTCTGGTAAAACAACAGCGAGGCGAGGCCGAATATGCCGCCGGGAATAAACCCGTGTACGTAAGCGATGGATTTTATGCTGATGGCGTAGATGCATGATCCTATCGTTATCAGCATGAGGTTCCACGGAACGGAGTAGGTAATGTCGCGATTCATATCAAACGGCTTCCGAAAAGGCTGTGGGTTGTAAGGAAAAACAGGCGGTACGGGCTGGCTGCGTCAGATTCCGAACCGAGGTACGGCGTAAAATTGGATGATTGCTGCGGCATAGTGCCGGGGTGGGATGGAAAGTGCGTGTTCTCATGCTGTATTTGTGTCCTTCCGTCAAGACGTATAGCGCGAGACGCGGCGGTACCGGACCTGTAACACTGCGGATCAATTGCGGAGCAACGGTGCGGGAGCAGTGCAAATCGGTAACGGGAATCAGCTCGTGCCCCCCCGTGGGGGATTTCCTCCTCGCAGACGGGAACGGCACCAGCCTTCTTGATTAGTGTAGCAGCAAAATGCCGGCGAGGCCAGCCGATCCCCCCATTCCCCTTGTATAAAGGGTTTCTGCCGGTGTGACGGCCCGTGCTAGGGTGAGGAGAGGCGTGTCTCGGCCTGAGTGGCACCGTTCTGCGTGAGAACAACCGGAAACTGGTGCCGCGTGGCTGGAGTTTGCGGGGCGGCATTTTATGAAAATGAGAGGGAAAAACAGAAAAAACACGCCTCCGATGCATGATCGGAGGCGTGGCAGATATGGGCTTAAAGGGCTATGGGTACGCTGCCCCGGAGGACGCAGCCGCTCGTGTCACCATGTCAGAACAGCCGTTTTACGACGGGCTAACTTGCCGGTTTGGTGCGAATTACCATTGGCCCCAGACTTTCGGCTCTGCTATTTTTTGTCCGCAGAGCTAAAGGCCACGGGCAACAGGTCGTCTATGCGTTCCGCCGTGTGTACGCTGATTTTTTTGAGTAACTCGGCGGGAACGTCTTCCAGATCCTTCACATTTTGTTTGGGGATAATAACGTGCCCCAGCCCGCGGGTAACCCCAGCGAGGATTTTTTCCTTGATTCCGCCCACGGGCATGACGCGACCACGCAGGGTGATTTCGCCGGTCATGCATAAGTCGCCGTTTACCGGGCGTCCTGTGAGTGCGGAAATGAGCGCCACAACCAGCGTCACCCCGGCGGAAGGACCGTCTTTGGGGGTGGCGCCCGCGGGCACGTGGATGTGAATATCCAATTTTTCCAAGAAATCAGGATCAATATCCAAGGTATCAGCATGGGCGCGGGCATAGCTGAGTGCGGCTTGGGCGGATTCCTTCATCACATCGCCCAACTGTCCCGTCAGGGTGAGTTTGCCCTTGCCTTTCATGGTGGTGACTTCGATATGCAGAATCTCGCCGCCAAAAGGCGTCCATGCCAGCCCCATAGCTACACCGGGAAGGAGTTCCTTTTCTTGTTCTTCGTCGAGGAAGCGCGGTATGCCCAAAAATTTGGGCAATGTTTTGGCGGAAACCCGGAACGGTCCCTCCGCGCCTTCCGCCTTTTTGCGTGCGAGCTTGCGACAGATGGAACCAAGCTCCCGTTCTAAGTTGCGCAGCCCGGCCTCGCGTGTGTATTCGCTGATAATTTTGGTGACAACCCCATCGGGGATGACCACTTCATCTGGCTTCAGGCCATTTTCTTCCGTCTGGCGGGGAACAAGGTAGCGTTTGGCGATGCTGGCCTTTTCCTGCATTGTATAGCCGGGGATGCGGATAATTTCCATGCGGTCGCGTAGCGGCGCGGGGATAGTCTCCAACTGGTTGGCAGTGCAGATAAACATGACCTTGGAAAGGTCGAACGGCACATTCAGATAGTGGTCGGAGAACGAGAAGTTCTGTTCCGGGTCCAGCACTTCCAGCAAGGCAGAGGAGGGGTCACCCCTGAAATCGGAACCGAGCTTATCAATTTCGTCCAGCATGATAACCGGATTGCGCGTTCCCAACTGCTTGAGAATCTGGATAATGCGACCGGGCATAGCTCCTATATAGGTGCGCCGGTGCCCGCGAATTTCGGCCTCATCCCGCATGCCACCCAGCGAAACGCGGGCGAATTTGCGACCGAGAGCACGGGCTATGGAACGGCCCAGCGAGGTCTTGCCCACGCCGGGAGGGCCAGCAAAGCACAGGATAGGCCCTTTGGACTTCGGGTTGAGCTTGCGTACCGAAAGGTATTCGAGGATGCGGTCTTTTACTTTATCCAGCCCGTAGTGGTCTTCATTGAGGATGGTTTCCGCCATGGGGATATCAATGCGATCACGGGACAGCTTTTTCCACGGCAGTTCAGCCAACCATTCTAGATATGTGCGGACTACCGAGGCTTCCGACGATTCCGGGTGCATGGAGGCAAGACGGCGAAGCTGTTTGTCCGCCTCTTTACGCACATCCTTGGGCAGCCCGGCCTTGTCCAGCATGCGGGCGAGATCTTCAATGTCCTCATCTCCCGATTCACCTTCGCCCAGTTCGCGGCGGATGGCTTTTAGCTGTTCGCGCAGGTAGTAATCTTTTTGGGCCTTATCCATGCCTTCACGCGCCATGTTCTGGATTTTGGCCTGCATGGCGGCGACTTCGGTTTCTTTGACTAACTGGGTGTTGACCAGTTGCAGGCGTTCGAGCGGGTCTGTGCATTCCAGAATTTTTTGCGCGTCCTGCACTTTCATGCGCAGGTTGGCGGCGATGAGGTCTGCAAGGCGACCGGGATCATCCACGCTGTTAAGCACGGTCATGATGTCCGAGGTGGAAACGCCGCGGAGGGAGAGAATGCGCTCGCTCTGCTCTCGCGCAGTCCGCATCATAGCTTCCTGTTCCACATCCAGCGGGTTCACTTCGGGTTCAGGCACGGCCTCCACTTCAGCCAGCATAAAGGGGTCTTCCGAGACAAAACGGTTGATTACCGCACGGCTGATACCCTGCACCAGCACCTTGAGCCTGCCGTCGGGCATTTTGAGCATGCGCATAATCATCACCACGGTTCCGGTGGTGTGCAGGTCGTCTGGTCCCGGATCTTCAGTAGTTTCGTCTTTCTGGGTGGTGATCATGAGGTAGCGGCTGCCGTTTAATGCGGCATCCACTGCCTGTACGGATTTTTCCCGTCCCACGAACAGGGGCAGGATCATATAGTTGAAGACCACGATATCCCGAACGGGCAATACGGGCAGTTCGGAAGGAAACTCCGGCAGTGCGCCGTCCATTTCTTCCGCAACGGTTTCCGTAGCGGTATCGTCGTGTGGGGAATCCGCCGTCAGCAGTTCAGTTTCAACAGCCTCGTCATTCGTCATACAAATGCTCCGTTATGGATCGGCGTGTGCCGGAAATTCGCGTGTGTGTGGCCGTGCCGCGAGGGTTACATATGGCCTTCATCCCGCAGGCTGTAATGGGTTTCGTCCGTCACAATAATGTGGTCCAGAACCCGAATCCCCAGTGCTTTGCCAGACTGCATTACCTGCCGGGTTATCTCCACATCCGCCGAGGAAGGAAACGGGCTTCCGCCGGGGTGATTATGCACGATAACCAACGAACTGGCTTTGTGGCGCAATGCCTGCTCCATGAGTTCCCGTGGGTAGATCATGGTGGTATTCACTGTGCCCGCGCTGATGCGCTCCCATGCTAGCAGCCGGTTTTGGGTGTCCAGAAACGCGGCCCAGAATTCTTCATGCGGCAAGCTGCCTAGGCGCCAACGCGCCATTTCCGCAATATCAGTGGGACCGGAAAGCACTGCACGTTCCCGCACCGGAGATTCCAGACACCGGGCAAAGAATTCGCGGAGCAAAAGCCAGTGCGCCTCCAAGGCCGGGCCGAAGCCGCTCACCGCTCGCAGTTCCGTCGGACGGGCATGCAAAACGGCATGCAGGGTTCCGAACTGGGACAGCAGCTCCTTGGCCAGCGGTTTGGTATCTCGCCGAAGCAGCACCGTGCCGAGCACCAGTTCCAGCACCTCATAGTCGGCAAGCTGGGTAGGGTCGGCGCGTAATTTTTCGCGCAGGCGGTCCCGATGACCATGATAATGCGGTTTGCTCTCCATAATAAGCAGTACGTAGCGTGAAGCAAGCAGAAGTTCGAGAAAAAAAGGGCCTTACACGGAGAAAATGAGGGAGATGATGCTATTTACACAGAATCTACACGAAAAATAGTGCTGTTATCGGGTGAACCGTGATGAACCGGGGCGGGCACCGCCGCTTTTCGCGGCAGACGCACCGCCGAAAAGGGACATCAGCCCCGCCACAAGCATTTCCATGGCCTGTTCCGGTATGCGTTCGCCTGTTTTTATGCCTTTTTCAGCTTCGAGCGCTAAATCCCACAGCCGCGCTACACGTGCCCGGCCCATGGAGCGAGCAAGCTGCTCTTTACTTTGCCGGACCTGCCCCGGCAGATACACAGATTCTCCCGCAAGCAGTTGCCAGAGGATTCGGGCTTCGCGGAGCAGCATGGCGAGAAACCGGAATATTCCGTCGTCACTTTCGTGTCCGCGTACCACCTTGTTCCATACCTTATCGGGAGCATTGCCGCGCTGAAGCGCGGAGATGAAGGCAAAAATATCCAGCTCAGTTTCCCGGACAATAGTGGCGGCTAATTCTGGTGAAATGGTTTTTCCATCTTCCGCAGCGAGGGAAAGTTTTTCCAGTTCGCGAGTGGCTGCCATGGCGTCGGACGGCAGGTTGCGCGCCAAAGCGTCCAAGGCGGGCGGGGGAATAACCGCGCCGTGCCGGGTGCCCCACCGGGAAACAAAGTCGCGCATGTCGCGGGGGGAGAGTCCTTCCGATTTCCACAGCCAGCCGTTTTTTTCCGCAAACGCCCAGCACCGGAGGCTGGTCGTGGCTTTGGGGAGCTTAGGGGCACCTTTTTCAAACGGTACTTCAAGGCAGAGAAAGGGCCACGCCAGCGGGTTGACGCTGCCCAGAGCCTGACTGAGCGTTTTCCAGTCATCGGTGGAAAGGTTTTGGGCATTACGCACCACAAGAGCCTTGGGAGTGGCAAATAATCCCTGTAAGGTCAGCGCCTCCCAAAAGGTGGGCGGAAGACCTTCTTCTCCCCAGAATACGTGGCGTTGCCATGCCCCTTGTCCAGAATCATACGCGTCAAGTTGGGCGTCGATATGGTCTTTGATAAGCTGCGAATCGGGGCAGGCGCATAGCGTGAATCCGGGTCTGGGCATGGGGCGTGTGATCCTTGTTCGGGCGGTATCCATATAAAAATGGCCTGAAAGCGAACTTTCAGGCCATATCGTATACAATGCATTGAAGGGGGTCCAGACCGGAGTCCGCATCCCTTCTGAAAATGCGGAGGCTGCGGTTCTCCCTTCGTGATCAGAACGTGTAACGCATTCTGTCGCACACACGCTGCACAAGCAGCTTGGCTGCCTCTTTTCCCGCCAGTTCGTCACTGCGGGAATCGTACGTGCGGGAAAGCCGTTCTTCCCCGGAGCGCCAGAAAACATTGTTGGTGGATGCCGTATAAATGATCACCTCAAAGGCAAGCGTGGCGGAGTAGAGCAGTGTGTTGTCCTTGGAGTCGCTGGCTGCGCTCCGCACGGTAAACTGCTGGATGTGTATCCGCATGGTGTAATCTGACGGAGCGGAATCGACCCAACTCGCCAACTTTCTCCGGTTTACCTCGTCCCGCATGGCAGACCGCAGTGTATACGGCAGCCATGTTTCCATGGTGGGGTTTTCCACCTCGGTCAACCGGAGTGTGGGGCGCGTGTCACCAAAGATGCTCGGTTCTTTGGCGGCAAACTGATAGCCGCACCCGGCGAGCAGGCTCGTCAGCAGCACAATGAGGAGAACAGGCAGTACTGCCGCCGGAATACGTGGCGTTTCCGCGAGGGAGCGCCATGGTTCCCGCCGGAGGGGCCGCGCGGGATGCTTAGTTGGCAACCACATTGACGAGTTTCCCCGGGATGACGATGACTTTGCGCACCGTTAACCCTTCCAGATGTTTGGTGACATTTTCTTCGTTCAGCGCCAGTTCTTTTACCGTGTCTTCGCTTGCGGAGGCGGGCACTTCAAACCGGCTGCGCACTTTGCCGTTCACCTGTATGACTACCGTAACCATTTCAGTTTGCAGTGCTTCCTCACTATATGCGGGCCATGGGGCGGAAACCAAGCGGGAATCGTGCCCGGTGAGCAGCCACAGTTCTTCGCACAAATGAGGAGTGATGGGCGACATAACCGCAATGACCGTGGCAATGGCGGAAGAAAGTACGGCTCGTCCGTTTTCGTCGCCGCGCAGGGCTTCCTTGGCGAGATACAGGTCGTTTACCAATTCCATGGCGGCGGAGATGGCAGTGTTGAACTGGAAGCGTAGCGCGATGTCTTCGCCCGCTTTTTTTGCCGTAAGGTGTTCACGATTGCGGATGTGTCCGGCTTCCGGCGAGGTGCATTGCGCCGCCGTGGAGGAGCAGGGAGCCGCAGGAGACAGGACGTCCTCAAGGTCTTCCACCAGACGCCAAATGCGCTTGACGAAGCGGTTGGCACCTTCGATGCCAGATTCAGACCAATCGAAATCGCGTTCCGGGGGGGCGGCGAATAGGCAGAACAGGCGCACGGTGTCCGCTCCGTAGCGGGCAATCATCTCCGTGGGGTCCACCACGTTCCCCTTGGATTTTGACATCTTACTGCCATCCATAAGTACCATGCCCTGCGTGAGCAGGTTGCGGAACGGTTCGCCAATTTCCAGATACCCACAGTCACGCAACGCCTTAATGAAGAAGCGCGAGTACAGCAGATGCAAAATGGCGTGTTCCACACCGCCGATATATTGGTCCACAGGTGTCCAGTAGCGTGCGGCTTCTTTCGTGAAGGGGGCCGCATCTTGCCGAGCGTCCGTATATCGGGCGAAGTACCATGAGGATTCGACAAAGGTGTCCATGGTATCTGTTTCACGCCGCGCGGGGCGACCGCACTGCGGGCAGGTGCACGCGTAAAATTCGGGTGAGTCACCAAGAGGAGAGCGACCATCTTCGTGTGTCTGGATATCCAGTGGCAGCACGATGGGCAAGTTTTCTTCTTTTTCCGGCACAATGCCGCAGGTGTCGCAGTATACCATGGGAATGGGCGCGCCCCAGTAACGCTGGCGCGAAATATTCCAATCGCGCAGGCGGTAGTTGGTGGTGCGTTTGCCCCGGTTGTTTTCCTGCAACCAGTCTGCGACGCGGGCCTTGCCTTCTTCATTAGGCAATCCGTTGAACTGTCCAGAATTCGCCATAGTGCCGGAAGCGGAGTACGCTTCTTTCATGGTGGCGGGGTCCAGCGGTGCCGCGTTTTCGGGCTGGATGACCACCTTGAGAGGCATGGCGTATTTGCGGGCGAACTCAAAGTCGCGCTGATCGTGCGCGGGCACAGCCATAACCGCGCCTGTCCCGTACCCTGCCAACACAAAATTGGCTACGTAGACGGGAACACGCTCACCGTTCAGCGGGTTGACGCAATACGCGCCGGTGAACACGCCTTCTTTTTCCAGAGTGTCAGACGTGCGCTCTATGCGGTCCATGTTGCGGATGCGTTCCACAAACGCGCGAACCTCGGCAGCCTGCGGTTTGCCAGCGATAAGGCGCTCCACCAGTGGATGCTCCGGGGCAAGACTCATGAACGTGGCACCAAACACGGTGTCGGGGCGGGTGGTGAATACGGTAATGGAGTCGTCAAGTCCTTCCAGATCAAAAACAATTTCCGCGCCTACGGACTTGCCTATCCAGTTTTCCTGCATGGAAATAACGCGTTCGGGCCAGCCGCCTTTCAGCGTTTCCAGATCGGCGAGCAGCTCTTCCGCGTAGTCGGTGATGCGCAGGAACCATTGGGCCAGTTCCTTCTGCTCCACCACGGAATCACACCGCCAGCAAAGCCCGTCTTCCACTTGCTCATTGGCGAGCACGGTATGGCAGGTGGGGCACCAGTTTTGCGGTTGCTTTTTACGGTAGAGCAGCCCTTTTTCGTAGAATTTCAGGATGAACAACTGTTCCCAGCGGTAGTATTCCTTGTCGCAGGTCGCCAGTTCGCGCCGCCAGTCATAGGAATACCCAAGGCGCTTGAGCTGGTCCCGCATGTTGGCGATATTGGCATATGTCCATTTGGCGGGATGAATGCCGTGCTTAATAGCGGCGTTTTCCGCAGGTAGCCCGAAGGCGTCCCAGCCCATGGGATGGAGCACGTTGAGTCCCTGCATGCGCTTGAAGCGTGCTACCACGTCGCCGATAGAGTAGTTGCGCACGTGCCCCATGTGGATGTTCCCGGAAGGATAGGGGAACATTTCCAGCACGTAGTACTTTTCCTTGTCCGACATGTGATCGGTGTGAAAATCACCGTTTTCATCCCAAATACGCTGCCATTTGGTTTCTATGGCCTGCGGATCGTACTTCATCCCAAGGGTCCTTTCTGTTGCTCGTGTCCGCCGCAACACCGCGGCGTGGGAATATCTATGGTAGTTGCGAAAGCGAGGCTCCGCATACGTAACGGGCTGGCAGTCTCTTGACAGCTCTGCTTACCGCAAGGGGCCGGGTTCAGCAAGCCTGACTGCTTTTTTCACCGTTTTTTCCAACGGGGGCGGCTGGTTGCGTTTTCACCTGCTGCGCGCCCATCAGTATCTGGCAGCGTCTAACCAGTATTTGCCAGTATCCGCTAGCGCCCGACAACATCCGGTGGCACCCGTCAGTGCCGTCAATATCCGTAAACATCCTGCGGTATCCGACGGCATCTGTCTGCATCCAACGGCGGAACGGGAAGTGCCACCGTGGATTTTTCTGCGCGCGCAGCCGCTGTCGGGAAAGCGGTACTACGCCTCGCGGTGGAGAAGTGAACCGTCTTCCAGTGCCTTGGCTGTGGAGTCCAAAATACCGTTCACAAAGCTGCGGGATTTTTCGTCACCAAACTGTTTGGAAAGTTCAATGGCCTCGTTAATGGCTACCTTGGGCGGCACATCCTCGCGGAAGAGCATTTCATAGACGGCCAGACGCAGAAGGGTGATTTCTATTTTGCCTATACGTTCCACGCGCCAGTTTTTAGCGAAGCGGGCGATCACTTCGTCCAGCGCGAGTCTGTTACTCCACACACCTTCGATCAGTTCCCACGCGAAGCCTTCGGGGTGGGCGGGGTCGATGTTTTTATCTGCGTTATCGGGCGAAGCGGCGTATACTTCGCCCAGTGCCTCCAGCGTTTGCACTGGGGAGAAATTCAGGCCGTACAATATCTGGAAGGCATGTGCCCGCGCCAGACGGCGGGGCGGCGTTTTTTCCCTGCTCATGGGTTATATCTGCTCCAGCACACGGAAGGTTTCAAGCATGGCGGCTGCGGCTTCCACACCCTTGTTGCCACCCTTGGAACCTGCGCGTTCAATGGCTTGGTCCAGCGTGTCACAGGTTAGCAGCCCAAAACCCACGGGCACACCTGTTTCCAGAGAAACCTGCGCCAGCCCTTTGGCGGCTTCGTTGCAAACAAAGTCAAAGTGGGGAGTTGCGCCGCGAATAACGGCACCCAGCGCGACCACGCCGTCAAATTTGCCGGAAGCGGCGAGCTTCTTGGCGGCAATGGGCATTTCAAATGCGCCGGGCAGGCGAACGATGGTCATATCGTCTTTGCTCGCGCCGTGGCGGGCCAGATAGTCCACCGCGCCGCCCACAAGGCGATCCACAATAAAGTCGTTGAACCGGGTGGCGATAATTGCCACTTTCAGTCCTTTGGCGTCGAACTGTCCTTCAATGGTCGTAATGTGCATCATGCGCTTTCTGCTCCTTCAAAAATGGTACGGAACGGGTCTGTTGCAAGCGGTACATGGGCCGTGCGCGGACTGGCTCTGACGTTTTGCTTTCCGCCTCACAACTAAGCAGTTTTTCGGAAGACTACGCTATTTTGCCGGTACCTTGCAAAGCCGGATACACGTTCTTTGTCTGCCGAGGTCCACTACTGCCTGCCGGTTGCGGGGCTTTGACACGCTCCGGGAATCGTCAATCAAATACGTATAGAACAAGCTCCCCGTCCCTGCAACGTGGAAACGGGGGGGGCGGGGAGCCGGAAACTCATGCGAACCAGTGCTGGCGAGCCAGGCCGCGTGGTGCCACGGTATGCCGGACAACACGGGCTGTACCGGACCCGACCGGGCCAACGGAGCACTAGACCAGACCAGAGATCAAATGGGGCAGGGCACTAAACCGGGTCGTGCTCACCCTTGCCGAACGGAGTCACCCTTACGGTTGGGACCAGACGGGGAGTACGCGCGGACGAGGTATCCCTAATCTTCTGCGTCTTCGTCAAGGTGTTCCAACATATGGCCCATTTTTTCTTTCTTCGTACGCAGGTACTCCGCATTAAACTTGCAGGCGTGCATTTCTATGGGAATACGTTCCACTACTTCAATGCCGTAGCCTTCTATCCCCACAATCTTTTTGGGATTGTTGGTCATCATGCGCATCTTTCGGATGCCAAGGTCCACCAGCATCTGCGCACCAATGCCATAATCGCGCAAGTCTGCTTTAAAGCCCAGTTTGCGGTTGGCTTCCACCGTGTCGTAACCTTGATCCTGTAAGGCATAGGCTTTAATTTTGTTGGCAAGGCCAATGCCGCGGCCTTCCTGCCGCATATAGAGCACCACGCCACGCCCTTCGTTAGCAATGGCGCACATGGCGTTAGCAAGCTGGTCGCCGCAGTCGCACCGCAGGGAACCAAGCACATCACCGGTAAGGCATTCGCTGTGCACGCGCACCATAACGGGATCGTCGCCTTTGAGATCGCCCTTGACCAAGGCCAGATGTGTTGCCGGTTCCAACTCGTTTTCATAGGCGATGACCGTAAACTCGCCGTATTTGGTGGGCAACTTGGCTTCGGCAACGCGTTTGACGGAGAGTTGATCGGGCTTCATGCGGTAGCGGATGAGGTCGCGGATGGTGGCGATTTTCATATTGTGCTTTTCCGCGAATTCCAGCAGATCGGGCATGCGGGCCATTTCGCCATCATCTTTCATAATCTCGCAAATGACGGCAGCGGGCTTAAGACCGGCGAGGCGGGCCAGGTCCACAGAGCCTTCAGTCTGCCCGGCGCGCACGAGCACGCCGCCCTTTTGCGCGCGCAGCGGGAAGATGTGACCGGGCGTGACAATATCTTCCGGTTTCACATCGTCTTCAACGGCGGTGAGGATGGTTGTGGCGCGGTCCGCAGCGGAAATACCAGTGGTCACGCCCTGACGCGCTTCTATGGAAACCGTAAAATTGGTGCCAAATTTTGAGCCGTTGCGACGTGTCATGAGCGGAAGTTGCAGCTTGTCCACCCACTCCGGCGCAAGGGCAAGGCAGATCAGTCCGCGCCCGTGCACGGCCATGAAATTAATAATCTCCGGGGTCACATGCTGGGCGGCGATGGTCAAGTCGCCTTCGTTTTCCCGGTCTTCGTCGTCTACCAGAATGAGCATCCGACCGTTGCGGATTTCCTCAATGGCTTCTTCAGCGGAACAAATGGGCATGGTCATACCTACATCTTGGTTACGGTGTTCACCTTTTGCGGAAGAGGCGCGCGGGAGAGGCCGATGCCGAAGTGGTTTTTCTCCGGCATATGCCTGCTTTCTCCGATGCGTAATGCCAATCCGTGTTGTCAGCCCCGGAAAACCTGCCGAGTTGCGTGCGGGCGCTGCGGCAGGCGCTGGACGGACAAGACGCAGGCCGGGCTAGAACCCGTGCCTACGCAAAAATTCTTCAGTAATGGTTCCTGCGCTTCCCGATTGTTTTGCGGAGCTGGCGGCACTGTCCCCCTGCCATGGGGCCAGCATGCTCCGCACGTATTTGCCTATGACGTCAGTTTCCATATTCACAGAATAGCCGGGACTCCATTGAGCAATAGTGGTTACCTTCTGTGTTTCCGGGATGACGTTAACCTCCAGAAAATCGGGGCCGCAATCATTGACCGTAAGGCTGATGCCGTCAAGAGCTACGGAGCCTTTAGGGATGATTTGCCCTTGAAATTCCGGGGAAAACTGAAGCCGGTAAATACGGGAAAGCCCGGCTGAACGCACGGCAACCACCCGTGCCATGCCGTCTACGTGTCCGCTGACGATATGCCCGCCAAGCCTGTCCCCCATGGCCAGCGCACGTTCCAAGTTGACCCGGCTTCCTGTACGGAGCGCGCCCAGATTGGTCAGGCGCATGCTTTCCCCAGAGGCGTAAGCGGAAAATCCGTCCGCCCCAAAGGATTCCACGGTTAGGCAGGTGCCGTTTACCGCGATGGATTCGCCGGTCACATAGTCGCTGAGGGGAAACATGGGACGGATGGTCAGACGTGTTTCACGCCCCATGGCCTGCACGGAGCGGACCTCTCCCTGTCCCAGCACAATTCCTGTAAACATGGTTAGTTTTCCCGGCGGCGGAAGGTGATGATAATGTCCTCGCCGCTTTTCTGTGTGCCGGTCATGCGCAGACCGAGCACGTCGTCCATGGTGGCGGGGTTTCGACCGTCAAAAAGGCCGGGGGCCTTGGCGTCCGCCATAATTTTGGGAGCCAGATGGAGTTGAAATTCCTGCGCCAACCCCAATTCCAGCATGGTCAGCGCCAGCTTTCCGCCGCCTTCGCAAAGGGTGTACGCACAGCCGTGTTCGCGGCGTAACCACTCTAATCCATGGGCAATGTTGGTGGTACCATGCGTCGCGTCTGCCGTGGGTGGTAACGCCATGACAGTGCAGCCGTGATGGCGCAGACCGTCTGCGGCTTCGCTTTGCGCCTCATCTTCCGTGGTCCAGAAAATGGTCTGCTGAGGCCGCTCTGTCAGCAAAATGAATGCTTCCGGGACATTAGGAAGCTGTGACGTAAGAATAACCGCCAGCGGCTGCTTGATGTTGCCGTCCAACCGGCAGGTGAGCTGCGGATTGTCCTTACGGAACGTGGTGCCCCCTACGATGACCGCCCCCACATTGCGCCGCAATTCATGCACACGGGCGCGGGATTCCGGGCCGCTGATCCAGCGCGAATTGCCTGTGCGGGTGGCGATTTTTCCGTCCAATGTGGCGGCTAGTTTGAGGATGGTATAGGGGAGCGGGGTGGTGGTCCATGTGAGAAAGTCCGCCACGAGGTCGCGGCACTCCTGTTCCAGCACACCCATGTCCACGCGTATTCCCTTGTCACGTAAAAACGCTGCGCCGCCTGCCGCCACCGGATTGGGATCGGCAAGGCCGACCACGACATGGCGGATGCCTGCTTCAAACACGGCATGGCTGCAAGGGGGGGTGTTCCCGTGATGATTGCATGGTTCGAGCGTCACCACCAGCACGCATTCCGCGGGATTCACTCCGTGCGCGGCGGCGTCCCGCAGGCATTCCACCTCGGCGTGCGGCATGCCGTGTGCCGTGTGCCACCCGCGTGCCACGACATGCCCGTCGCGAACTAACACCGCGCCCACCATGGGATTAGGGGCTGTGTGCCAGCGCCCCCGTCTGGCCAGCGCTATGGCCTCGTGCATGAACGGTTCAAAGGAATCGGGCATATCAGCAGTTCCGTCTCGTATACTCAAGTTTTTGGAAGGGAACACCTGCCTCCGCCACCATGGCTGAGGCCAGCGGATCATCGTAGCCTTCCACATAATAGACGGCACTCACACCGCAGTTGAGCAGCATTTTCGTGCAGATGAGGCAGGGCATGGTGGTGCAGTATATTTCCGCGCCAACTAACGATACGCCATGCACGGCGGCCTGAATGATAACATTTTGTTCGGCGTGCAGCCCCCGGCAAATCTCGTGCCGCTGACCGGAAGGAATGCCCATTTGTTCCCGCAAGCAGCCCGTATCAAGACAGTGGGAGACATTGGCGGGGGCGCCGTTATAGCCGGTGGCGAGGATGCGTTTGTCCTTAACGGCCACGGCACCTACCTTGCGTCTGGTGCAGGTGGAACGTTCGGCCACCATGTAGGTGATATCCATGAAATACTGGGGCCAGGGGAGACGGTCGTGCATGGCGTTTCCTTTTTTCGGGAGAATCGGTTTCCGTATATAATACGGACGCGCTGCGAAGGCCAGTCCGCCCGCGCAGCGCGTCCCGAAAGGCGATGCCGGTTGCGGCTACCAGGCGAAGAGGGGGAATTCTCGCGAGAAAGCCTGAACTTCCTTGCGGATTTCTTTGAGCCGGGAGGTGTTTCCGATGCTACCAAGTGCATCGATAATCCATGCGGAAACCTGCTCCATTTCCTTTTCTTTCATGCCACGCGTGGTCAGCGCGGGGGTGCCGACGCGCACGCCGGAGGTCACAAAGGGGCTGCGGGTTTCAAAGGGCACCGTGTTTTTGTTCACAGTGATGCCCGCTTCGTCCAGTGCCAGTTGGGCGTCTTTACCGGTGATGTCTTTGTTGGTGAGATCCACCAGCAGAAGGTGGTTGTCCGTACCGCCGGAAACAAGCTGGAAGCCCTGATCGGTCAGGCAGGAAGCCATGGTCTGAGCGTTTTTGACCACCTGCTTCTGATATTCCGCGAACGTGGGACGCAGCGCCTCACCAAAGGCAACGGCCTTGGCGGCGATGACGTGCATGAGCGGACCACCCTGAATGCCGGGGAAAATTTGGCTGTTCAGCGATTTTCCCATGTCTTCCGTGCTGAGAATCATGCCACCGCGAGGGCCGCGCAGCGTTTTATGCGTGGTCGTGGTGGTGATGTGAGCGTGCGGCACGGGAGAGTTGTGGATGCCAGCCGCTACCAGTCCGGCGATATGAGCCATGTCCACGAGGAGCTTGGCACCGACTTCATCGGCGATGGCGCGGAACTTGGCGAAATCAATTTCGCGGGGGTAGGCGCTCGCACCGGCTACAATAACGGTGGGTTTGTGTTCCTTGGCTTTGGCAAGAACCTGATCGTAATCGATGCGACCAGTTTCTTTTTCAACACCGTAGGAAGCCACCGTGAAGAACCGACCGGAAAAGTTCACGGGGCTGCCGTGGGTGAGGTGCCCGCCGTGGGAAAGGTCCATGCCGAGAATGGTGTCTCCCGGTTTGGCAATGGCAAAATAGGCCGCCATGTTGGCCTGACTGCCGGAATGCGGCTGCACATTGGCATATTCTGCGCCGAAAATTTGTTGTGCGCGGGTAATAGCCAGATTTTCAGCAATGTCCACATACTCACAACCGCCGTAATACCGCTTTCCGGGGTATCCTTCGGCATACTTGTGGGTCATGATGCTGCCTTGTGCCTGGCGCACGGCGGAGGAGACGAAGTTCTCGGATGCGATCAGTTCCAGTCCGCCGGTCTGGCGTTCCACTTCAAGGTACATTGCCCGTGCTACTTCCGGGTCTTGCAAGAACAGTTCGTCCATGTTCCACCTTCCGGTCTTTGGCGCGGCGTGTCTGCCCGCCGGTATGCTGGTTGAATGTGGTCTGCGGACCCTGATGGCGCGTCCGCAGACCGAAAAAACGTCCGGGTCCGTGCGGACCCGGAACGTGTTAGTCTTCGTATCGCTTAAACAGCACGCTTGCGTTGGTGCCGCCGAAGCCGAAGTTGTTACTGAGCACATAGTTGGCCTGATACTGTTCAGGACCATTGACCATGTAATTCAGGTCACAGTCGGGGTCCGGTGTTGTGTGGTTGATGGTGCCGGGCACCACCCCCCTGTGCAAGGTAAGGCAGGAGAACACCCCTTCCAACCCGCCAGCCGCTCCGAGCAAATGCCCGGTCTGGGACTTATTAGCCGAGATGCGCAGCGCATACGCATGGTCGCCGAAAGCACGTTTCATGCCCAGCGTTTCAGCTTTGTCATTCAGGCCGGTGGAGGTGCCGTGGGCATTTACAGCGTCCACAGCGTCGGGGGAGACTCCCGCGTCAGCCATGGCGGCCTTCATGGAGTTTGCCATACCTTCAGCGTCTTCACGCGGAGCGGTCATGTGATAGGCATCGCAGGTGGAGCCAAAGCCCACAATTTCCGCGTAAATCTGCGCACCGCGCGCCTTGGCGTGTTCCAGCGATTCTACCATGAGGAAGCCGGAGCCTTCACCAACGACAAAGCCGGAGCGGTTCGCGTCAAAGGGACGGGAAGCGATTTCCGGCTCGTCATTACGGTTACTGCACAGAGCCTTCAGCGAGGTGAAGCCGGAAACTCCCATGGGAGTAACTGTGGCTTCCACGCCGCCAGTTATGACGGCATCGCAACGGCCCATGATTATTTCCGTGAAGGCGTGACCGATGGCGTGAGTCCCGGAGGCGCACGCAGTGGTGAAGACTACGTTGGGGCCTTTGGCTCCGGTGAAGATAGCCACCTGTCCCGGTGCCATGTTGGAAATGAGCATGGGAATCATGAATGGGCTGACTTTATTGGGACCAGCGTCCACTAACCGGGAGTGGAATACTTCGATGGTGTCCAGACCGCCCAACCCGACACCAAGCATAACGCCAATGCGTTCGGCGTTTTCGTCGGTGATGGCAAGGCCGCTATGCTCCACCAGCATCTTCCCGGTAGCCACGGCTAACTGGACAAAACGGTCCATGCGGCGGGCTTCCTTAACGGGCATGAAATCGGTGGGATCAAAGCCCTTCACTTCGCCCGCGATGCGGGAAGCGAATTCGGAGGCATCGAAATGGGTGATAGGACCAATGCCGGATTTACCGGCAATAAGGTTCGCCCAACTGGTCTCTACGTCATTGCCCAGCGGGTTCAGGGTCGCAAGACCGGTAACAACAACTCGTTTTCTTGTCATTATGCGTTCCTTGAGGCTTGCGGCGCAGTCCGGGGCACAGCGGTGCGCCGGGCATCACTGTTAGGGCGTTTCGCGACGGGGCGCGGGCGGCCGGGACGCGGCCGGAAGAAACGGGTCAGGCGTCTTATGCTGCCATAAGACGCCCGTGATATATCGTGGTTGGTCGCCGTCTACTGCTTGCTGGTGATATAGGTTATGGCGTCCTGAACCTTGAGCATCTTCTGGGCGTCATCATCGTCGATTTCGATGCCGAACTCTTCTTCCATAGCCATGATGAGTTCGGTGAGGTCCAGAGAGTCTGCGCCGAGATCTTCCACGAAAGAGGCTTCGGGCTTCACTTCTTCGGCGGAAACACCCAACTGGTCGATGATGATTTGCTTCACTTTGGCTTCAGTAGACATAAATAATTCCTCCAACGGATCGTTTTTCTTCGTTTGTACCGCAATGTTGCGGGATGGTGTTCTGGAAAAGTGCCGCCCTGAGGCGGAATCAGCAGTACATGCCGCCATTTACCGCCAGCACCTGCCCCGTGATGTAGCCTGCCTTTTCAGAGGCGAGAAAGGCTACCGCTTGGGCCACGTCTTCCACGCTGCCGAACCGTTTCATGGGAATGGCGTTTTGGTACTCGCCGCGCACGGCATCGGAAAGCGCCCGTGTCATGTCGGTTTCAATGAAACCGGGTGCCACGGCGTTCACCGTGACGTTACGGGAAGCAAGTTCTTTGCCGAGCGATTTGGTCAGTCCGATAAGACCGGCCTTGGCGGCGGCATAGTTGGCCTGACCTGCATTGCCCATTTGCCCCACAACGGAGGTAATGTTTACAATGCGACCATAGCGCTGTTTGGTCATAATCTTAGCAGCTTCACGCGCGGTGATGAAGGCTCCGCGTAAATTAATGCCAATGACGCTGTCGAAATCTTCGTCCTTCATGCGCAGGACAAGGCCGTCCTTGGTGATGCCCGCATTGTTCACAAGCACATCAAGGCGCACTTTGTCCCGGATTTCATCTTTGAAGAATCCGGCAATTTCTTCGGCATCGCCCACATTCAGGCGATACGCGGCGGCACTGCCACCTGCGTCTGTAATGCTGCGCACCACGTCCTGCGCTTCCTCAGAGCGGGAAGCATAGGTGAGGCACACATGGAAACCGGCACTGCCCAATGTTTGGGCAATGGCGAGTCCTATCCCTCGGGACCCTCCGGTTACCAGAGCAGTGGAACGTTGTTCAGTCATAGTCGCTTCACTGGTTTGGGGTTGCTACGAAAAAGCACTGCCTTATACCCCAAAGAAAGTACAACTTCAATTCCCAAAAACACGTTGTTTGTTGCATGAGCAACAATCTGGAATACTTTGCGAATTTCAGAGGAGGCTGTGGCCCTGTTGTGCCCTGACGCCGCCCCTGATCTCGCCCCGATCTCGCCTCTGGCCACTCAGAAGCGCAGAAGTGCCGCGCCCCACGTGAATCCTCCGCCAAACGTGGTCAGCAGCACGTTCATGCCGGGGCGCACCGCCCCTTGCTGCCGTGCGTCAGCCAGCGCGAGGGGGATAGATGCGGCAGAGGTGTTGCCGTGCGTGGGCAGGTTCACAAAAACTCGCTCAACGGGAACATCCAGCTTTTTGCCCACGGCCTCGATAATACGCATGTTGGCCTGATGGGGAATGAGCATATCCACGTCCGCGGCAGTCATTCCGTTGCGTTCCAGCACTGTCTCGCACACGCTTGCCATGCTGCGAACGGCGTGTTTGAAGACCTCGCGGCCCTGCATAATAACAAAATGTTCCGCTGGAACGGGCTGATGCAGCGTGTAGGGAACGGCGGAGCCTCCCCCCGCAATGGTGAGCAGGTCGCGCAAAGAACCGTCGGAAGAGAGTTCAATGTCCACCAGTTCCGCGCTGCCGGGGCCGGGGGTACGGGATATGACCACAGCACCGGCTCCATCACCGAACAGCACGCAGGTGTTGCGGTCTTCCCAGTTTGTGCGACTGGTCATAACCTCCGCTCCCGCCAGCAGAATAGTGGCATCCTCGTGCGTGGCGGCAAGCCCGCGTGCCACGGAAAGGCCATACACGAAGCCGGAGCAGGCCGCATTGAGATCAAGCGCCATCAGGCCGCGGACACCAAGCTTGTCTTCCACAATGCAGGCGGTGTTGGGGCAGTATGTGTCGGGAGTGCACGTGGCGACAAGGATATGACTCAGCGCTTCCGGCTCCATGGCGGCATCCGCCAGCGCATTGCGGGCGGCCTGAGCGGCGAGGTCGGAAGTGGTCTGGCCCGGTTCCGTCACGTGGCGCAGCTCTATGCCGGTGCGGCTTTTGATCCATTCGTCGCTGGTGTCCACAATCTTTTCAAGATCGTGGTTGCTCAGCGTTTTCGCGGGCACATGGGAGCCAAACCCGCGAATAAAGTAGTGCTGTGTCATGGCAGATATCCAAAACACGCGGAGCCGGGCTGTTGGTTCCGTCCCGCCACGCGTGCTTAGTTCTTGATCGCTTTACTGAAGCTCGTCAGTTCCTGATTGGCGCTGATAGCTTCCACAAGGCGTTCATTGGTTCGTTTTTCCACGAAGGTTGCCGCCATGCGAACGGCACTGGCGATAGCCTTGGCGTTGGACGCTCCATGGCATACGATAGCGATGCCCTTCAGTCCCAGCACGGGGGCACCGCCGTATTCGGCGTAGTCCACCATGCGGGCGAAGCGCCGGAACGCGTTGCGGGCGAGCAGGGTACCCAGTTTAGCCAGCAGGCTGGACAACAGTTCGCGTTTGAGAATGCGGCTCATGGAAGAACTGAGTCCCTCGCTGAGTTTGAGCGCCACGTTGCCCACAAAACCGTCGCAGACGACGACGTCCACATCGCCGGTGAACAGATCGCGCCCTTCCACATTGCCGACGAAACGGATGTTCCGGGCCATCTTAAAGAGGTCATAGGCCTCTTTCACCTGCGAATTTCCCTTGCCCTCTTCCTCGCCTATGGAGAGCAGCCCGATGCGCGGCTCCGCATAGTTGAGCAGGTCGCGCGCATAGGCGTCAGCCATGAGGCCGAACTGAAACAGATGGTGGGGCTTGCAGTCCACATTGGCTCCCACATCCAGCAGGACAATGGGCTTTTTTTCCGTAGGCATAACGCTGGCAAGGGCAGGGCGGTCCACTCCGGTAATGCGGCCCATGATGAACATGCCGCACGCCACAGTGGCACCGGAGTTACCCGCGCTTACCACACCGTCCGCCTTGCCGTCCCGAACCAGCCGACAGGCGACCTGAATGGACGCGTTTTTTTTGCGGCGCAAAATGTCAGAGGGCTTTTCGTCCATGCCAGCCACTTCGTCGGTGTGGACGATCTCATGGGCTACTTTGCCGGAGGTGCTGGTGGGAAGCTTGACCAGTTCTGCCCGTATTTGTGTCTCGTCGCCAACAAGAATGAGGCTGACCCCGTGCAGGAGAGCAGCCTCCATGGCGCCGGGAATGTTGACGGCGGGGCCGTGGTCCCCGCCCATTACGTCAACGGCAATAACAGGGGGGTTATGCATTTTCCTTCAGCATCTGGCGGCCATTGTAAGCGCCGCAAGCAGTGCACACGCGGTGGGGCAGCGCCGGTTCGCCGCACTGGCAGAACACAACGGTGGGAACGGCCACACGGTGATGGGAACGACGCATGCCCTTTTTGGACTTGGATTTTTTGGTCTGTGATACAGCCATGACTGACCCTCTCCTTGTTTCCCTTCCGCGCGGACGCGGAGCAGGGGATAGTACTTATCTGGTTATTTTCAGGTTTTGCAGGACGGCGAGACGCGGGTCTGCGGAGTCGTCCTTACAATCACACTGTTCCTTGTTCCTGTCAGCGCCGCAGATGGGGCACAGGCCCTTGCAATCTTCTTTGCACAGCGGCTTCACGGGAAGCGAGATAAGGAATTCTTCCCACAAAAGGGCGGCAACCTCAATCTCCATTCCCTGACCGTCCGCAGCGGCGCGGATGGTGGCTTCCTGCCCCGGCTCGCGCAGCTCCTCGTGGGTGGAAAACAGTTCGGAGAACCGTTGGTCCACAGTGACAAGCGATTCCTCAGCGCATCGGTCGCACGGTATGGCAATGCCACCCGTGAGATGACCGTGCACGAGGCACCCGTCTTCCTGAGGAGTGATGTGCAAAGTGGCGGAAAGCGCACTCTGTACGCGGTAGGGCAAACGAAATTCCCCGATAGGTTCCAACCAGATGGCTTGTTCAGCCACTGTGATGTCGCCGCCTTCTGCGGGAATGTCTTTTAATGGTATCCAAATTTGTGTCATAGTATGCTATCCTTGCGGAAGGCGATTTCTACATGCCACCCGCTCTTTTTGTCAAGGAAAGGGTTTCAGAAAAGGGTTGCCATTTTAGCTTCAAAGGTATAATACTCCCCTCTCTTTGCAGGGACGCCCTTTGTAGCCGTGCTGCTCCATGGATTTACGGGCCACCTGTGATGACTGAATATTCAGATGTTTTCATCATATACGGAGGATCGCCATGTCCAAAGAATGCGCAATTTGCGGTAAGAAGCCCCAGACGGGCAATCAGGTTTCCCACTCCAATATCAAGACTAAGCGTCGTTTTATGCCCAACCTTCAGTCGGTACGGCATCAGCTTGCCACCGGTGAAGTGAAGCGCATTAGCGTATGCACCCGTTGCATCCGCTCCGGTGCTGTAGTCAAGCCCGTCATTGCCAAGAAAGCCTAACGCTTAGGCGATCCTGACACGATGAAAAAGGCCCCGGTTTGTCCGGGGCTTTTTTGTACCCCGTGTTCGGTGCGGTATCTCCCGGAGCGGAATGTGTATCCTATAATAAGGGCGGTTTCGTTGCGGACAAGGGGCGTGATGTTTTTCCGTCTTCCATTCTTTTGCGCGGAACCACGGGCTTGCGTTCTATGACAGAATGATTACCAATGACCGAGCAAAAAGCGCCCGCTGGTACCGGCAGGTCGATTAGGAGTTAGAAGGGCGCACAACCCCAACGCGGGACGGACAATGTTTTCCAGATTGTTTCTGCTGTTCACCCTTGTGCCCTTTCTGGATCTCTACCTGCTGGTGCAGGTGGGGTCTGCTATTGGCGTTATGCCCACAATCCTGCTGGTTGTGCTTACCGGCGTCGCCGGGGCGTGGCTCGCCCGCATGGCTGGTTTTGCCACCATGCTGCGGGTGCAGCAAAGCCTGCACATGGGACGCCTGCCTGCGAACGAGATGGTCGAAGGCGCGCTCATTCTTCTCGCGGGAGTTTTGCTGGTGGCACCCGGTTTGATTACGGACTGTGTGGGGCTTATTCTTTTGATTCCGCCAGTGCGGCATCTGGCGGCAAAGTGGCTGCGCGGACGGCTTGAAGCGTCTGTGCGGGTGCAGGGGGCTGCCACGGGCACAGGGACCGGGGCTGGCTTTACCTACTACACATGGCACTCTTCCGGGCGAGCTTCGGACGCGCAGGGCAGAGACGACATCTATTCCGGTTCTATCCGGGGTGGGCGAAGCGGTCATGATACGGACGCGCTGGCTCCCCGGCAGGCCGTAGTCATAGACTGTGAGCCGGTCGAAGACGATTCGGAAGACTCCGCCAGTTCCCCGGAAAATCCTAAGACGTCTCGGTAACACAGGCACACCGGAATTTCTGAACATTGTTACGGCAGGCGGTATTCCGCAACTTCCGGGGACTCTCACGCCGCTTTTTTTCACAGAGGGTGGAGCGCTGCCAGTGTTGTCAGTTTGCCAGTTCTGTCGGTTTTGGGCGTTTTGGCGGTTCTTCCGGTGCGTGGTGGATCAGGCTAAATATGCTCCGCCCCCTGCGGGGATACCGGAATGGCGGTGTGTTGCTGGTGCACGTCATATACTGCGTCCAACAGCTCCTGCCGTGAATAGGGCTTACCTAACACGCCCTGCATGCCGTTCGCCCCTTTCCCCAATGTCGTATCCCGCGCGAATGCGGTCAGCGCGATAATCGGCGTCTGAGCCGCTGTATTGCCGCTTTCCCCGGCGCGTAACCGGGCTGTGATTTCGATACCGTTAGGGCCGGGTAACTGAATGTCCATGAGGATGATGTCGAAGTCCTGCTCACGGAGAATCGCCAGCGCTTCCGGCCCGTCCTGCGCCAGCGTTACACGGTGCCCGTCCAGTTCCAGCAAGCCTTTCCCAGCCGTTCGGCTGACGAGATCGTCTTCTACCATAAGAATATTGAGCGGGCGGAGAGGCAGGATGGAAGGACGAGGGGCTTCCCTTTCGTTCGCGGTTTCAAACGGGAGCTGAATGAAAAAAACGCTTCCTTGTCCTTCCGTGCTTTCCACCCAGATATGTCCCCCCATCTTGTGCGCGAGGTTCTGGGAAATGGATAAGCCCAGCCCGGCACCGCCGAATTCTTTGGTAAGAAAATCTTCAGCAATGGTGAAACTTTTGAAAATATGTTTGAGCGCGCACGGCGAAATGCCTATGCCCGTGTCGCACACAGTGAAAAGCAAGTTGATAAACCGGCTCATCCGCTTGGGAGGCGAGGCGTGCGGCGCGATAGTCAGCGATACCTCTCCCGTGCGCGTGTAGCGCACGGCGTTTCCCAGTACATTTGTTATGATTTGCTTTACCCCGCCGGGGTCGCAGAAAAGTTCATCGGGGATATGAGGCGAAATGGAATGCGTGAAGGTGAGGCCTTTGGCTCGTGTCTGCGTGTCCACGGCTTCCAGAATGGGATGCAGCATTTCCCGCAGGCGCACGGCACTGCGTATGGGCTTTAGCGTATCTGTTTCAATGTAGGACAACTCCAGCAGAGCGGAAACAAGCGAACCCAGCCGGGCGGAAGACTGAGTGAGAAACGACAACAGCTCTTGTTGTTCCTCACTGAGCTGCCCCCCCTCCAGCAGTTGCACCATGCCCTGTATGCCGTTAAGCGGGGTGCGCAGTTCGTGGCTGATATTTGCCAAAAAACGGCTTTTTGCCTGACTGGCGGCTTCCGCTGCCTCTTTGGCCTGAGTTAGCTCGATGGTTCTGCGGCGCACCTCTTCCTCAAGGACTCTGTTCTGGTTGTAGAGGATGAGGTGGGTGCGCACACGGGCCAGCACTGTGGGGGGACTGAACGGCTTGGTGATAACGTCCACCGCACCTAACGCGAACCCTTTTTCCTCGTCTGCGGCGCTGTCGAGCGCGGTAACGAAGATAACGGGCACATTTTTGGTTTCAGGTAATTCTTTCAACTGCTGGCAGACCTCGTACCCGTCCTCACCGGGCATGACAACATCCAGCAAGATAAGGTCCGGCGGAGTTATGCGGGCAAGTTCCAGCGCGTCTTCGCCGTTCATTGCCACGCTTACTGCGTAGTCCGGTTGCAGAATGGCATGCAGCATTTCAATATTGGCTGCGGAGTCGTCCACGATTAGTATGCGGTACGTATGCGAGGATTGTTTCATCTGCCATGCTCACTGGGGCTGCTTTCGAGCAGACATTGCCGCTCTTCTTCAAAATCGGCGTGAAGTAACGCCACGGCCCGAAAATCCCGTTCCAGTTTATAAAAGGCGTTCACGATGGCGGGGTCAAAGTGGGTTCCCGCTTCGTGGCAAATGATATCCACCGCCTGATGATGCGCAATCGGGTCTTTATAAACCCGCTTGCTGATAAGTGCGTCATACACGTCCGCGACAGCCATAATACGTCCCGATACAGGAATATCGTGCCCTGACAGGCCGTTAGGATAGCCTGTTCCGTCCCACCACTCGTGGTGCGAGTGGGCTATTTCGCGTGCCACTCGCAAAAAAGAGGTGCCGGAGGGCAGCATGGCTTCCGCGCGCTGTAGTGTGTCGTGCCCATACACAGTATGCAGCCGCATGATAGCGAATTCCTCCTGCGTGAGCGTTCCGGGCTTGAGGAGAATGTGGTCGGGGATGCCTATTTTGCCGATGTCGTGCAGCGGTGTGGAAAGGAAAAGCATGTCTATGGGAGTGCGGGCAAAATACTCACGGTAATCAGGAAATCCCTGAATGTGTTCCGCCAGCATTTTCACAAATAGCTGTGTGCGGCGGATATGCCCGCCCAGTTCGTTGTCGCGCATTTCCGCAAGGCAGGCCATGCTGAAGATGGTAATGGACTGTGTTAGCTCTATTTCCCGCGTGCGTTCTTCGACAAGGTGTTCCAGATGTTCTTGATGGTGCCTGAGTTTTAAATGATGGCGAATCCGGGCCTTGATAATGGGAGGGGTGAGAGGTTTGGTTATGTAGTCCGCTGCGCCCAGCTCCAGCCCTTTGGCTTCGTCCTTGGAGGCGGTGAGCGTGGTAAGGAAAAGGACGGGAATATCCGCCGTGCGCTCATTTTTTTTCAACTGGCTGCATACTTCATATCCGCTGATGCCCTCCATAACGATATCCAGCAGAATGATATCCGGTCGGGGGAGCGCCTCAGCGAGGAGGAGTGCTTCCGTGCCGGTGGTGGCTACGCTGATCGCATAGTCGTCTTGCAGCATGTCCCGAAGGATGTGCAGCTCTGTCGGCGTGTCATCCACGATGAGAATACGTTCCCTCATGGGTATCTCACTCCTTCTCCGCTTCCAGTATGGTCATGATGTGAGCAAGACGGGAGGCGGCGGTTTTAAAGGCAAAACCCGACAGAGCGCGGTTGATCTGCTGGGTCTGCTCCGGGGCGTAACTTGCGAGGGTGGGGGAAAGTTCCTCCAGAAGGGTAAGGCTTTGCATGTCCTGAATGCGAATCAGGGATTCTAGGCGTCGCAGATTGGCGAGCAAGGCCGGTTTGGAGAGCGGTGCGGATTTCGGAGCCTGCTCCGGCGTGGAAACCGCTTCGTCTGTATTGATGTCGGTCATGCCAGCGTTCTCTTTGCCGGACCCGGCTGCGGAGTCCGTTCCCCGCGCAGCTTGCTGGTCCGTGGCGTCGGAGGCGGCTGAACTGGGTGCCGTGCTGTGGCTCGTTTGGTCTGTGTGGTCCGGGTGCCCCGTGTGATTCGGCGCGGAGGTAGCCTGCGCGGCGGAGGCATCGCCCGGCAGCGGCTCTGTCTGGGGGGGAGAGGCTAACGCAGGCATCAGTTCCGTAATGGCACCGATGGTTTCACGCATGGCGGTTCGTAACGCATGGAGTTGGGAGTCCGTGACCTCATGGCCTTCGCGTATGCTGTCGCTGATGACTGAAACAGCGTCATGCACGGTTATGGCGCCGATATTGCCGGACACGCCTTTTAGCGTGTGCGCCAGACGAAACGCCGTGTCGTGCTTATCATGCTTGAGGCAGTGGCGGATGCGCTCGGATATCGTCGCATACTCATCGGCAAAATCGTTAAGAAGCCGACTGTAGAGACGCTTGTTCCCCCGAACTCGCCACAGACCGTCTTCCACATGAATGCGTTCGGAACTGGGAAGTGGCTGGTCGGAAATTGTGTTTACGACGGGAAGAGAAATGTGGTGGGGAGTCCAGCCGCCATTTGGGATCCACTTGCCGAGCACCCGGAACAGTTCTTCCGGTTCCACGGGCTTATTTAAATGGTCGTTCATGCCGGTTTGTAGACTGATTTCGCGATCCGTGGTCAGTGCATGGGCTGTCATGGCAATAATGGGGACACCCTGTAGACGGGGTGTGGCGCGTATCTGCCGGGTGGCTTCCAGCCCGTCCATTTCCGGCATTTGAATATCCATGAGAATTGCTTGAAATTCTTGGGTCTGCGCAAGCATGACGGCTTCCGTGCCATTTCGTGCCAACACGGCGTGCAGACCGGATTTTTCTAATAATTCAAGTGCAACTTGCTGATTAAATTCATTATCTTCTGCCAGAAGAATGCGTGCTCCCATAATATGGGGAGGCACCGGGTATGCGATAGGCAGTATCCGCTCACTGAGGGACGGCGCAACGATATGCAGGGTTTTGAGCACGGTGTTGAATAAAGCGGAACTGCTTACGGGCTTAAGAAGCAGGGCGTCTATTTGCTCTGTGCGTATGCGGCGGAGCACTTCGTTGCGTCCATAGGCGGTGACGATAACGAAGCGGGGCAATGTGTGTAGAGAGGAAAGCTCCCGGATGGCGTGGATAAGCTGCACGCCGTTCATGGCGGGCATTTGCCAGTCCACCAGCGCCATATCATAGGGCGGGGTGGCTTTGCGGACCATGCGGATAGCTTCTGAAGCGCAGGATGCCGTGTCGGTTTGCAAACCGAAGGAACGCAGGGTTTCGGCAAATGAATGCCGCGCGATAGCGTTGTCATCCACCACCAGCACACGGTGTTTTTTATGAGGAAGGGGAGGTTCAGGCAAAAGGACTTCTTGTATTTGGGCCAGAGGAAATGTGAGTGTGAAAGAAAACTCACTTCCCTCATTCGGAGTGCTTGTGCAGGTTAGCGTCCCCCCCAGCAAGGTGACGAGTTTGTGCGAAATGCTCAGGCCCAGACCGGTTCCGCCGTGTTCCCGTGTGGTGGAACCGTCCGCCTGAGTGAAAGGAGAGAAAAGGTGCGTCATATGCTCTTCCGCGATACCTATGCCTGTATCATGAACGGAAAAATGCAGGGTTACGCTGTCTTTGGTCTGGCTCACCATGCTGACAGAGAGGACCACTTCCCCCTCATCCGTAAATTTGATGGCGTTGTTGGTCAGGTTGATGAGTACCTGCCCTAGCCGCAGGGAGTCGCCATGCAATCCCACAGGAACAGCCGGATCTAATGCGAGCAGAAGCTCCAGTTGCTTGTCTTCCGCAGCAAGGCTGACAATGTTCAGCACTCCGTCCAGCAAGGTGGAAAGCGAAAACGGGTGTGGGGCGATATCCAGTTTGCCCGCTTCAATTTTTGAAAAGTCCAGAATATCGTTGATGATGCCGAGCAGAGTATTGGCGGAGAGTCTGATTTTTGTGACGTAGTCTTGCTGCATGGGGGTCAGGGGCGTGCGCAATGCAAGGTGACACATGCCAATGATAGCGTTCATGGGCGTGCGTATTTCATGACTCATGCGCGCCAGAAATTCACTTTTGGATTTGCTCCCCTGTTCGGCTAGTTGCTGGGCCTGTTTCAGATCGCGCTCGTGGCGCACCCGTTCGCTGATATCGCGGGTGATGCCCCGCATGCCAATGAAGTGGTCTTTTCCATCTATAATCGCGCTGCCTGTGGAATGAAGCCAGATAGTGTGCCCAAGTTTATGTGTTTCCGAGTGTTCCCAGTGAAAATAGCCTGCCGCACGCGGAAATGGACTGCTTCCGTCTTTCACGGCCCGGAGCAGCGGAGTGAGGTCGAAAGGGATTTCGCCCATGATCTCCGTGCGGCTGAATCCCAATATCGCAAAGATACGCGGGTTGACGTATGAGACGTGCCCCTCCGCATCGGTTTCCCATATAATATCCCACGTATTATCCACGATTTGTTTAAACCGTTCGCGCTCTTGCTCAATGGTTTTAAGATGCTGCGAGTGCTGGGCCAGCCGCCAGCCATGCGCAAGTGACCCCACGGCGACAAGAGTCAGAAGACAGATAGCCGCGCCGGAGCGGTAGCCGAAAGCCACGACAGCTATCGTGGCAACCGGAAGAAAGACCTTAAGGGCTTCCGTGAGCACGTGCGCTTTACTGATGGGCTGCATGACCATATTTCCGTTATAGGATAATTTTTATTGTCGGACATGCACCATACGAAGCCAGCGGGAATGCGGCAATGGTATTTTGCCGTTTGTGTGGCGGAGGGGGAAAGTTATAACTACCGGAGATGATGCGCGGCGCGGGCCGGGCGGCCCCCATATGAGGGAAGCGAGGGCTAATGCGTGGGGAATACGGTGGATATGATATGGCGAACGCGGTGGCGGTAGGTGTGGTTGGTAAGAATGTGTTCGCGCCAGAGGGTACGCAGGCTGGCTGCGTGGTGCGGGTTCGCCCGGAGATGGTTCACCCGGAAGGGAATGTCGGCGGCACGGTGGAAGCAAACGGCATCTGTCAATTGATGGGGGAAAATGTCCAGTCCCGGCGTCCAGTCGGTGAGGAGCAGCCCGCCCGCGGCCCACACGTCAAAGTGGCGTTGTGTAAGCCCGCCGGGCAATAACATGCCGGTGATATTCAGCACCACTTCCGCTTCGCGGTAGATCGCGGGCAATTGTGTATAATAGTCCACTGGGGGGCGCAGATCCTGTAAGCCCGCCACCATCGTGTGCCACGCGGTGTCACCAAAAACAACAAGCCCGCATGCGGCGGCCTGTTCCAGACAGGCCACCCGCCAATGACGGGTCATATCGTCCGCTCCCGCGCCGATTTGGCGCGGCGTGTCCGGCCACATGGCAACGTGGGGGGCATGCTTCGCCCACCAGTGGTAGTCCGGGCGCTCTCCCCGCGCGAGCAGAGACAGGGCGGCTTCGCGTAGCTCCGGTTTCGAGGAAATTCCTGAAAAATAGCGCTGCCGGTGGGGAAATTCCGATCGGCCCACAAAGACTACGGACCGCGACAGGGCACGGGGCGGGGTGCAGGGCTGCGCATGAGGGTGGCCCGTGGGGTCAGTGTGACCGGGCGCGGGACGTTTGCTGTGTTCCACCGCCGGGGAGGGGCCGCCCCGTACATTTTTCTCACAAGAAGAAACGAGGGAAAACAGGTCCGGGTCCGTAGCCAGCGGCAGGTGATGGACGAAGCGCGCCCCCGCTTCCCGCAGGCCGGGAAGAAATGTGGCATCGGTGACAAAGAGGGGCAGCAGTTTCCAGTAGGGGGCTTTGCAGCCGGAAAGAATATGCCACGGCGTGTCCACGCACCACGCCGCTACCTCCACCCCTGCGGCACGGAGTAGGTGATAGCGTTCGCCAAACGGGTCCAGTCCTTGAAAATTAACGCTGAAAAACAGAACGGGAGCAGACGGTGTTGTCACGGTATCCGGTTGCGTGTCCGCCTGCCGGGGGGAACGGGCGGCAAGTTCCACCAGTGTGGGAGGCAATGTATGGGCCAGCGTGTCCGGGTCCGTAACCCGGACGTGGCAGCCTTCGCCTGAAAATGCGTACTCCAATTCGCGGATAAGCAGACCGTCCGGGCGTCCCGGTAAAATAACCACAGGCTGCGGCATCGCAGGGCCGGACACGTTTTCGGGCGAGTCTTTTTTCGTGAATGCAGGGCAGGAGAGCGCGGCGGGGCCGCGCCGGAGCAGGTGCGCCCATTGCGCGGTTGCCAGCAGTGGTCCCCAGAAACTGGGAAACAGGCGGATGCCGGGGCGATATGCCAGCACCGAGGCATTGCGCGGTATGCTGGCGAGCGAAGCGCCATCCGCAGGAATGGGTTGCCAATGGTTGGGAAGCGCGGCGTGCCAGCGGGGAGGCATCTGTGCGGCGAAAGCCGGGCATTCCAGATAAAAAACAGGCGCTGTGGCAGGAGGAGAGAGCAACTCCTCGACAGCTTTTCGGGCTATCGCGGGTGCCGGACCCACGCCGAGCAGAAGCGTCACGCTGCCTTTTCCGTAACGGTCGAATTGGTCTATGCCCTCTGCAAGCGACTGGGACTTGCCAAGCTCATGAATGATGCGTATCCGTTCCGGTCTGTGAGGCATATGCGGCCCTTGGCGTTCAGGGCACTTTGCGTTACAAGTGCCGCAGGTGAAAATATGAAAGTATACCGCGACCATTATTTCAAAAAGGCCAAACAGGAAAATTATCCTGCGCGGTCTATCTACAAGCTTAAGGAAATCGACAAGCGCTTCAAGCTGTTCCGTTCCGGCATGCGAGTGCTGGACTTGGGAGCCGCTCCGGGGTCATGGTCGCTTGGCGCCGCCGAAATGGTGGGGCCAAAGGGGCGTGTGCTCGGGGCCGACATCCAAAATACGGAAACACGGTTTCCCGTCAATGTTACCTTCATGCGAGAGGACGTTTTTCAGCGTTCTCAGGCGTTTGAAGACGCGTTAGCCGCCATGATGCCACTAGACGTGGTTATGAGTGACATGGCCCCCAATACCACGGGCCACAAGTTCACTGATCAGGCCCGGTCTGCGGAACTATGCCGCGAGGCACTTGCGGTGGCGGCCTATTGCCTGATACATGGCGGCAGCTTTATCGTCAAAATTTTCATGGGGCCGGATTTCCACGAATTCGCGGCGGATATGCGCACGCATTTTTCCACCGTTAAGACGTTTAAGCCCAAAAGCTCCCGCGCCGAAAGTAAAGAAATATTCTATATCGGCATGGGGTTCAAGGGCGGGAATGACCGAGGTGTGGTGCCTTCTGCGGATTTTTCCGCCGATGCCGCCGCGCGGGACGGCGCAGTGCCTTCGCCGGATGCTGCCAATCCCGGTGGCCCGACCCCTGAACAGCACAAGTAGTATGTAGTATAAGGTATGTATTCACGAGCGTCATACACAGGCGCAATGCCAAGGAGGACATATGGCAGGACACAGTAAATGGGCGAATATCCAGCATCGCAAGGGGCGTCAGGACGCGAAACGCTCCAAGGCCTTCACCAAAGCCGCTAAGGAAATCATCATTGCGGCTAAAGGAGGCGGAGACCCCGCTGGGAATGCCCGTCTGCGCGCCGCCATTGCAGCCGCCAAGGCGGTGAACCTCCCCAAAGAACGAATTGAAAACGCCATAAAAAAAGGCACGGGCGAACTGGCCGGTGGCGAAATTTTTGAAGTCATGTATGAGGGCTATGGTCCCGCTGGCGTAGCTCTGCTTATCGAAGCCGCCACAGACAACCGCAACCGTACTGTGGCTGAAGTGCGTCACCTGCTCGGTAAGGGTGGTGGCTCCATGGGTGAAGCGGGCTGCGTGAGCTGGATGTTCGACCGCAAGGGCGTTATCTCCGTGGCAAAGGAAGCCATTTCCGAAGAACAGATAATGGAATTGGCGCTGGAAGCCGGTGCTGAGGATGTGGTGGATCAGGGCGACACGTGGGAAATTCAGGCCGGACTCAGCGACTTTGAAGCGGTGCGCAGCGCCTTTGAAGCTGCCAGCGTGGAAATGGATTCCGCCGAACTTGCCATGGTGCCCCAAAACACTATTGAAGTAGACGCTCTGGCGGGGCAGAAATTGCTCAACCTTGTGGATATGCTTGAAGACAACGACGACGTGCAAAACGTCTGGGCGAACTTTGACCTCTCAGACGAGGCCATGGCGGAACTGGATAAGTAGGCAACGCGCCCGTCCCCGCGACGGGCGCTTTCGTTTGTGACACCTGCCGACAGGCGAAGGAAGACGGCATGACGGCGGAATTGATTGTGCTGGGCATCGACCCCGGCTCCCGTGTGACGGGGTGGGGGGTGGTGCGCGAGCGCTCAGGTGTGGCTTCATTGGTGGCGTGCGGCACAGTGCGCACTGCCGAAGCGGATATGCCCCGACGGCTTGGCGTTATTTTTCGTGGTGTGGTGGATGTTATTGCAGCGCACGGGCCAACGGTGGTGGCTGTGGAAAATGTGTTTACCGCTAAAAACCCTGCCTCGGCACTCAAGCTTGGGCAGGCGCGCGGGGCGGCTATAGCGGCATGCGCCCTGCACGGACTGGAGGTACACAGCTACGAGCCGACTAAGGTCAAACAGACGTTGGTGGGAGTGGGCAGGGCGGACAAACAGCAGGTTGCCTTCATGGTGGCTACAGTGCTGGGCGTGAAAAAGCCTACTTGGGCCGTGGATGCGAGTGATGCGCTGGCTGTGGCGCTGTGTCACCTGACTATGCGCCGATACGCCCGTATTCTGAACAGCTAACGGGGCTGTGACGGCAGGGTTTCTTTATACCGTGAGCTTCGGGACGGCTGCTTCCTCTTGTGCCGGACGGCAGCCACGTCTTTCCTTCCCCTGTGTATTGCGCTACAACGGTCAGCAATCGGGATCGTACCGTAAGCGGGGAGCGGCCCGTAAGATTCTGCCATTTAGTATGGGAAAAGGAAGCAAGCATGATCGCGTATCTTGAGGGGCGTCTGGCGGACGCGGCAGGCATGGCCGTGGTCGTAGTGACACCCGGAGGGGTTGGCTACGAGGTTTTCTTGCCCGCGCACACGCTGGCCCACCTGCCGGAAAAGGGGGGCGAGCTGGCGGTGTATGCGTACACCGTGGTGCGCGAGGATGCGCTGGAGTTGTACGGCTTCCAGACATGGGACGAGCGCCAGACGTTCGGGGTGCTGCTTTCTATTTCCAAGGTGGGAGCCAAAACCGCGTTGGGGATTCTTTCCCAATTCCGTCCAGACGATCTCCGCCGCCTCGTGATGGAAGACGACGTGGATGGGCTGACCCGTGTTTCCGGGATCGGCAAAAAGAGCGCACAACATATTTTTCTGGAGCTGAAATACAAGCTCAAAGTGGAAAGTCTGCCCGCCGCTGCCGCCTTGTCTGACAGCACGCCGGGGGCGTTATTTCGGGATGCGCTGGGAGGGCTGTGCAACCTTGGCTATACCGAGGATGAGGCCGGGCTTGTGCTGCGGAATGTATTGAAGGAAGAACCTGACCTTGACGTGGGCGGCGCACTGCGTGCCGCGCTTAAGGCGCTTGCCAAGGGACGCTGATGCAGTTTGACGACACTTCTTGCGCCATGAACACGTGTATGGATGAGACCGTTCGCCCCCCGTCGCTGGAGGAATTCATCGGGCAGGAGGAGTTGCGGAGTAATCTGCGCGTGTATCTTCAGGCAGCCCGTGAGCGTGGGCAGGCCATGGACCATACCCTGTTTTACGGAAATCCGGGACTGGGCAAGACCACACTTTCACAGATTATGGCAAGCGAACTGGGGGTAAATCTGGTTTCCACCTCCGGTCCGGTGCTGGAACGCAGCGGCGATCTGGCAGCCATTTTGACCAATTTGGGACGGCACGACATTCTCTTTGTGGACGAAATTCACCGCATGCCTCCCGCGGTGGAGGAAGTGCTGTACCCCGCACTGGAAGATTTTAAGCTTGATCTTGTCATCGGGCAGGGACCGGGTGCGCGGACGGTCAAGATAGATTTGGAGCCGTTCACCTTGGTGGGGGCCACCACCCGCATCGGCCTTCTTTCCTCGCCCCTCCGTGACCGGTTTGGCTGTATTTTTCGTCTGGAATTTTACACACCGCAGGATCTGGCCCGCATTGTGGCCCGCACCGCCCGTATTTTACGGGTGGAGTTGACCCACGACGGGGCGCTGGAAATAGGCAGGCGTTCGCGCGGGACACCGCGTATAGCCAACCGTCTGCTGCGCCGTGTGCGCGATTTCGCCACGGTCAAAGGCGGCGGTTCGGTGGACGCGGAACAGGCCGCCGAGGCACTGGGCCGGATGGATGTGGACGAGCATGGACTGGACCAGATGGACCGCAAGCTGCTGACGGTGCTTATAGAGCATTTTGGCGGTGGTCCTGTGGGCGTGAAAACGCTGGCTGTGGCCTGCTCGGAGGAAGTGCGCACCATTGAGGATATTTACGAGCCATATCTCATTCAGTGTGGCTTTCTTAAGCGCACTCCACGCGGACGTATGGCTACGCCTCGCGCGTACCGCCATCTGAATCTTCTGGCCTAATCCCGGCCCGCTTTCCGGCTAGGGAAGCGTTGCCCGCGAATACCCTTTTTCTTCCGTAAAAGGATGCATCATGCCGCAGAAAATGTGCCGTGTTGAACTTTTGGCTTCCACCCCGGAACCTGCGTCGCTGATCTACGCCGCGTTCAGACAGTGTTATCACGACGGGTTTGTGGGAGATATGTGGGAGCGGTTGCTAAATGGAGAGATCTCTCCAGAAAAACAGGCGGAGTTCATTGGTCGTATTTTGGAGTCTGGACACACCAGCCCCATTGAGCACGTTTCTTTCACGTTTGCCGTAGAAGGAGTTTCCCGCGCGCTCACGCACCAGCTAGTGCGCCATCGCATTGCTTCATATTCCCAGCAAAGTCAGCGGTACGTGGATGGTTCGCAATGTGACTACATTCTTCCCCCTGCCATTGCCCGCATTCCTGAGGCCAAGGCCCGGTTTGAGGCGTTTATGGAAGAAATGGGCAGTGCGTACCGCGATATCAAGGCTATTCTGGAAGACCATGGGCGGGGTGCCAAAGCAAAAGAAGACGCCCGGTTTGTGTTGCCGCAAGCGGCGGAATCAAAAATTGTCTTCACCATGAATTGCCGCAGTCTGTTGAATTTTTTTGAGCATCGTTGCTGTACCCGCGCGCAGTGGGAAATTCAGGGCATGGCGAAAAATATGCTTTCCCTGTGCCGGGAACATCTGCCCGTGATTTTTGCCACGGCGGGTGCGCGTTGCGAACGACTAAAATTTTGTCCTGAAGGGGAAAAATTCACCTGTGGTCGGTATCCGTTGCCTTAGAATATAACAGTCCCGTGGGCGTATTTTGTCTGGCACCCCGACAGTAGGAAAAATTATCATCTCTAAAGGGCGTGTTTTTGAAAAACAGGAATATTTTCGGAAAATCGACGATATTTTGAAATATACCTGTGGAAAACTTTTTTTTCATGATGTGGACAACGTGTGGATAAGCCGAAGAAACGCTTGTTTTCCGTGGCTTCTCGCGAAGGCTTGAAAACCGCCAATCTTAGAAAAATATTTTAAAATTTAGTGTGTTGCGAGATTCTTTCTAATGGGGAAAGCCCGCATCGCGCGGCAGCGCATCGGGCAGTAATCCAACGTTGCACCAAAACCATATACCTCGTAGTACCATCTCCATGACTGACATATGGGCGCATATCCAGCAGATTCTGCAATCTAAGATGAATCCCGGCCTTTTTAAGGTCTGGATTTCCCCTCTTTCCGCCGAAGTGGATGGACAGAATATCTGCCTGACCGCCTCTAACGAATTCGTTGCCGCGTGGGTTCGGGACCGCTTGCTTGGTGAAATTACCGAAGCTGCCGCCGAGGCCATGGGAAACACCCCCACAATCCGCGTGGTAGCCAGCAAGGTGCCGCAGCGCATACCCGTCCGCCGCGCTCAACCGGCGGCACCGCAAAACACGCGGGCTTCCAAGAACGCGGCTGGTCCTCTTATTTACACCGCGCCGCAGCAAGTTCCGCTGCCTATGGATTCGCAGCCGCTAGTCAGCCGCGCCATTGACTGGCGTTTTGACTTCGACAGCTTTGTGGTGGGCCGTTGCAACGATCTGGCATTCGCCGCCTCGCAAGGAATTTCCCGTGCGTCCTTTTCCACGGATACGCTTTTCCTCAGCTCCGGGCCGGGGTTGGGCAAGACACACCTGATGCAGGCCGTGGGGAGTGAACTGTGCCGCACCAGCAACCGCAGCAGACTGCGGGTGGAGTATCTAACCGCAGAAGAGTTTGCCACGCGTCTTATCACTGCCCTGAAAAGCAGAGATGTGGAGCGCTTCAAAGCCCGATACCGGGACGTAGATCTGCTTTTGCTGGAAGATGTGCATTTTTTGCAAGGTAAAGAGCGTATGCAGGACGAGGTGCTTGCCACGGTCAAGGCCCTGCAGTCCCGCGGCTCCCGCGTGGTGCTTTCCAGTTCGTTTGCGCCGCGCGACCTTAAGGAAGTGGATTCGCAACTGGTTTCCCGTTTCTGCTCCGGGCTTATTGCCTGCATTGATAAGCCGGACCTGAATACCCGGCGCGATATCCTGCGTAGCAAGGCCAACCAGTATCATGTGAACCTGCCGGAAAATGTTACGGAATTGCTGGCCGAAAATATTCGCACCGACGTGCGGCAGATAGAAAGCTGCCTGCACAACCTTATCCTTAAGGCGCGGTTGCTCAATCAGCAAATATCCATGGATATTGCGTGGGACGTTATCAGCCATTACGCCACGCAGGAAACGATCATGGATATGGACAGCATCATCCGCTGTGTCTGTCAGGGATTCGATCTTTCTCCTTCGCAGCTTAATTCGCGCAGCCGCCGTAAAGAACTGGTGGTGGCCCGCAATACGGTTTTTTATCTTGCCCGCAAGCACACCGATATGTCCCTTAAAGACATTGGTAACTTTTTCAACCGCACCCATTCCACGGTCCTTAAGGGGATTACCAACCTTGAGCGTGAAATGAGCCGGGAGACGCCCACTGGGCGGCAGGTGTCTAACGCCGTTTCCATGGTCGAGCGCAATGGGCGGGTGCAATTGTTGTCCTGATCGGCTCCGTGTTCGGCAATGGAGTGACAAAAGAGCCGCCGTATGGCGGCATGTGTTTTTGTCGGACCCAGTATGTATGTAAAGCGTGGAACACATGGTGTTCCGCGCTTTACTTTTTTAATCGGCGCGATGTCCCTACACGCCCCGTTCCTTTTCACGGGCGGCTGCCGGATTTTTCAGCGTTTGGCGTAGGGTCTGACGTATCATTTGACGTATCGCCTGACCGCCTGACGTAGCGTTTGGCATACCGCCTGACGTAGTACCGCCCGATGTATGCCCGGCCTATCGTTGGGCGTATCGCCCGGCGTACCGTTTGGCGTGCGCAGCTCGTATCCTGATTTCGATTCCGGTGCGGTGGGTTTGCGGGTCTGCCACAGGCTTTGTGTTCTGGTTATGTGAAAGCACGGCCTTTCACGCGAAGATTCCGGCGCGAAAAGAAGAATTCGCCGCTTTTCTTCTGGAAGGGAAATGGATACAGAGAATGACGCGAAAGTGCGCGGCAGGGAGGTGGTATGGAAGAAGGACGAACATTTATGGAAATAGCCGCCCGTCTGGTGACGGTGCGTGAGGCCGCAGGTTTTTCCGTGGACGCGCTGGCGGCTAAACTGGTGGTAAGGCCGGACGTGGTGGCCCTGTATGAAGAAGGGGAAACGGAGCTTCCGGTCAGTTATTTGCGTGACGTAGCCGCTGCATGCGGTGTGGATTTGAGTGTGCTCATCGCCGGATACGAAGCCGATCTGCGCGACTATGCGCTGGTGCGTAAGGGGGGTGGCACCCGTGTGGACGGGCGTGTGGAGTACAGTTACCTGCACCTTGCCTCGCGGTTCAGCGACAGAAACATGGAGCCTTTGCTGGTAACAGTGCCACCCAAGGACGAAAATGAACTCGTCTGGAATGAGCATAGCGGGCAGGAGTTCATCTATATCGTGCGTGGTAGGTTGGAAATATGGCTTGATCAGCGGCGTCATCATTTGGCTGAAGGGGATTCTATATTTTTTGACGCCCGTATCCCCCATGCGTTACGCGGCCTTGACGAAGAAGAGGCTGTTTTTGTGGATGTGATGAGTAAAGCCGACACCTCCTCTGCCGCGGTGTCTCCCCCGGATAGCCCTACCGGTGTTTCTCCCGCTACCCCATTAGGTACCCCCTCCGGCGTTTCTGCGCCCTCAGTTTGATTCGTTTTTTTGCATATCAGTAACGCCCCCCTGACCAAATCATGGACAGGGGGGCGTTTTGTTCGCTGCGGGTGCCCACAGATTCCACAAGGAAATCCCCGGCACCGGGGATGTTCCGTTGTCCGGCACCGTCAGGTGGGTCTAGTTGCGGATAGCGCGTTGGTCTGCGTGACCAGCGGAGAGCCGGAAGCGGAAAGCGTGGCTTATTCCGTCTTTGCGGGCGTTTCCCCGCGTAATTCCGCCAAATGGCTTTGGGCGAACGCAATGCCGGGGTTCAGTTCCAGTGCTGCGGAAAGATACTCTTCCGCCCCCTGCTGGTCGCCGAGGAATTTGTAACACAGGCCGAGGTTGGCAAGGTCTATGGCGGAACCTTTGTCCAAATCCCGGATGAGCGTGCGGAAATCTTCCGCCGCTTCGGCGTACATGCCCAGTTTGAAGCGCGTGACGCCCCGGAAATTGAAATATTCCTTCATTTCGGGGCAGAGTTTCACCGCACGGTCCAACGCGGGCAGGGCTCCGCGCCAGTTTTCCATGAGTGTCTGGCAATATCCGTTGTAAAAGGCCGCCAAGCCTTGAGCATCCGCATCCGGCTGAAGAGGTTCCGCCTTTTCAAACAGCGCGGAAGCTTCGTTGTACGCCTCTGCCCGTAGTGCAAGCATTCCTTTGAAAAAAGGCAGAAAGTGTGCGCTGGGATAGATGGTCTCCAGCACGGCAAGCCCTCGCGCGGCGGAATCCGCATCGTGCTCCTCGCTGAGGATGCGACCCACAAAAAGGCCGAGACTGGCGTTTTTGTCCCGCTCGCGGAATTGGAAGCCGGGCACGATGTTGTAGTTGGCGGCAACGTTGAGTTCGGGGTTGGTGGTTTGGACAGAGTAGAGCGTGTACCCTGTTTCGCCAAGTCCGCGTGCCAACGCCATAAGCTCTTCATAAATGTCGCCGCACTCCACCGAAGGCAGCGATTGCAGGCGGACTTGCGGGCCGTCCAGCAGCCACGACAGGTCTTCCAGTCGGGAATATTTGGGAAGGCCGGAAGCCTCGTAACAGGCTCCAGATTCAAAATCTCCCGCCAATTGCGCTACCTCGGTCAGTGCGCGGATGGCGGCCTTGGTCGGGGAAGAGGCGGTGCCCGCCGTGTATACAATTTCCGAGGTGCCGGGAAAGGTGGACGGATCCCACGCAATAGCCGCCACTGTGGGCACAGGCATGCCATGGGAAAAATCTTTGAGAATTACCACAATGCCGTTTTCTGTGAATTTTCGGTGCAGGTTCAGCAGCACTGCATCGTTAAGCGTTGCCGGGTCAATGGTGGGCACAACGGGCCGCGCACGGTCAATGAGGCAGCAGACGTGGCGTTCCACAAGTTCGCATGCCCCCTGAAAGATAGATTCCTCGTCTGTATTTCCTGCGGACGAGCCGTTGAATTCGCCCAGTTTGCGAAACCAGTCCAACGGCACAATGCGTTCTTCACCGCGCAGCACGTCCGTGGCGGGGCAAAACCACCATTGAGTGAGGTCCAGCACGCGGGCAGCGTTTTCCGAAGAAAGTGTTTCGCCCACGGAAAACAGCATGTCTTCCAGCGGGATTACCTTGTCTCCGAATCGCAGAATCGCTTCGGACCATGTGCAGCGTACCATGTCTGGCTTGCGATCCCAAAAGGTCCAGTAGCTGTAGCGTTCCATAAGTTCCATAAGCGCGGAGGCTTCGGCTTGCTCAAGGGAGGCACCCTTGCCCATTTGTTTACGGGTGGGCATGAAGCGCCGGGCATCTGCGCCGCAGACGGAGAGAAAGACGGGAATATTTAACCTTCCGGTGTCAATCTGCCGGGTTTCCGCGAGAATACTGGTTTTCAGTTCAGCAAGACGCGCCCGGACGCGGGCGACAGTCTCGGCGGGCGACATGGTTTTGTCCTGATCCGTCGTATAGTGTTTGGGGCACGGCTTAAGGGATATCATGCTATTTCACTCGTAGGCTGTGAATGGTGAAGAGAGCGCGAGCGGGTGCCTCGGCTCCGGCGGTAGCCGGGTTTGCTGGCGGGACCGTATCGGAAACGGACGGAGCCGGCGCATTAGTCTCGCGGGTGCCCACAACATGGTCTGTAATGCGGAAATCCCGTTCAGCCAGCTTGAAGAATTTTTTTGCTTTGCGCCGGTAATCTTTAGCCAGCAGCGCTTCGGCGTCTGGACGCGCAGCCAGATGGTGGCGTAAAAATTTCACCAAAGGCCGGTGCAACGGCTCAAGGTAGAGAACCTCCGCTCCCGCGATATAGTCGAACGCGGTATCCAGCCGGGTGGAAGCAATGTCCACACGGCGCACGCGGACCACATCGCCAAGTCCGTTATGCAGCGCGGCGATTTGCGCGAAGAGCAAGGCGTCTTCGTTAATGTCCGAGATGGTCACTTCGGCGAAGCCCATACCCGCAGCGAGCAGGCCGGTAACTCCGCAACCCGCGCCAATTTCCAGAAGGCTTTTGCCGTGGGACGAAATGCGCCGGAGCGCGTGGCCCAGCACAATGGCTGAGGGCCAGATTTTCGCCCACAAGGGGAGCGCTGTCAGGGCGTCTTCGTGAATGGTGGGTACGAGGCGATCCAGATAGTCTTTCATATTCTGGACCTGAAGCACTTCCACGCGGATATCGCCCACGTTGACCGGCTCAAAGGCCACATCGAAGCGCTGGCGTGCCATATCTAATAGTTCGTCTAGGGGTGCGTCCAGACGGTATTGCATGCGAATTCCTTAGCTGTGGGAATCGGCATTCCGGGAAAAACCCCACGTTACCCCCGAAAGGCCTTGTGAATACCACCCGCACTGGCGCGCGGGCCTTTGCCGTCATGCCCTATGCGGGCCGTTTAGGCAAGGTGCGGAAAGGGGCTGACCTTACCGGGGACTTTTGCTACACACCCCACATGCTGTTCGCTGGTATTCAGCGGCCAAATTCCTGCGGGAGTCGGCGCGGCTGAAAGAATGGAGAATCAGCGGACCCACCATAGCCGGAATGATGAGGAGCTATTATGGAAAATCCGTATGTCCTGCTGGAAACCACGCTGGGCGACATTTTACTTGAATTATTACCGGAGCACGCGCCCAAAAGCGTGGAACACTTCCTTCGCTATGTGGATGCGCAACACTACGACTACACCATTTTTCATCGCGTCATACGCGGGTTTATGATTCAGGGGGGCGGATACGATAACCGGCTGCAACGGCGGGAAGCGGCACATTCTGTGGAAAACGAAGCCAAAGGCGGCCTTTCTAACAGCAAGGGTACCGTAGCCATGGCCCGCGCTCCGGAAAAAGATTCCGCGCGTGATGAATTTTTCATCAATGCGGAGGATAATGCTGATCTGGATTGGCAGGATGATTCTGATGAAGGATACGGGTATGCCGTGTTCGGTCGGGTGGCAGAAGGCATGGATGTGGTAAAAAAGATCAATTGGCGTGTGACCAAGCCCCGTGGAGATTTTGACGATCTGCCCGTGGAGGATGTGGAGATTATCTCCGCACGCCGTTTCGCCTGAATGTGTTTCGCTGATGCGGGGAAGGCCTCCCTGCTTTTGCGCGATCGTATTTTTGCGTTCTGGGGTGAACGGGAGAGATATCCCTTCCCCGCAGAGGCGAACGGTGTTTACAAACAAGTGGCGGGGGGCAGTCGTCTGACGGCCCCCCGCTGTTTGGTATTGTAGGTGCTACTTCCTCATGGCCCGAAGACCGTTGGCAACGACGAGCAGGCTGGTGCCCACATCGGCGAACACCGCCATCCACATGGTTGCCTGCCCCATGAGCGTAAGAGCGAGAAACACCGCCTTCACTCCTAGCGCAAGGGTAATGTTTTGAACTAAGATGGCGTAGGTGCTTCGGGAAAGCCGAATAAATTTGGCTATTTTCCCCAGATCATCATCCATGAGGGCTACATCTGCGGTTTCTATGGCTGTGTCCGTTCCGGCGGCAGCCATGGCGAATCCGATATCGGCGCGGGCCAGAGCGGGGGCGTCGTTAATGCCATCGCCTACCATGCCTACCTTGCCTCCCCGCGAGAGCAGTTCTTCCACCATCGCCAGCTTGTCTTCCGGCAACAGGTTCCCTTTGTAACTGTCTACCTTTACCTGTCCGGCAATGGCCTTGGCGGTGTGCTCGTTGTCGCCGGTGAGCATAATGGTACGTACGCCTAATTTACGCAGTTCTTCCAGCGCGGTCACACTGCTTTCCCGTAAGGTATCCGCCACGGCGAACAGCGCGACCGGGCCGTCCTGATTTGCCAGAACCACCACGCTTTTCCCTTCTGATTCCAGTGCGGTGATACGCGTTTCCAGTTCAGGAGAGCTGTGGTTGCGTTCTTTCAGCATGCGGTGGTTGCCCAAAAACCATGAGACTCCGTCAATTTCGCCTTGCACGCCCTGACCCGGCACTGCTGTGAACAGCGCCACCTCACGCAGGGGCGTGGCTTGCCGGGCGGCGTATTCGGCAATGGCACGCGAAACAGGGTGGTCGGAACGAGATGCCAGACTGGCTGCCAGCGAGGCGGCGGCGGGGTTATCCGTTACAGGAATAACGTCTGTCTGGCGCGGTTTGCCGTGGGTGATGGTGCCTGTTTTATCCAGCGCGAGCCAGCGGAGCAGGCGGCCCTGCTCAAGGAAGGCACCGCCCTTGACGAGGATGCCCTGCCGCGTGGCGGCAGCCATACCGCTGACAATACTCACAGGGGTGGAGATAACTAATGCGCACGGGCAGCCGATAACCAGCATGACAAGTGCGGTGTAAATGGACTCGTGCCATGCTCCGCCCATAAAGAGCGGAGGGATGATGGCGACCAAGATGGCGGCGAGAAACACTCCGGGGGTGTAGTAACGGGCGAATTGATCCACAAAGCGTTGTGTGGGCGCACGGGTGCCTTGCGCTTCTTCCACCGCGTGGATGATGCGGGCCAGCGTGGAATTTGTGGCACCGGCGGTTACGCGGAAAATAAAGGAACCGGATTCATTGATAGTCCCCGCGTAAACCGTGTCCCCCATGTGTTTTTCCACGGGCAGACTTTCTCCGGTAATGGGGGCCTGATTAATGGTGGACTGGCCTTCGATGACCACGCCGTCCAGCGCCACGCGCTCTCCGGGTCGCACCCGGACGTGCGTGCCGATGGCGACCTGCCGGATATCCACTTCCTGCCATGTTCCGTCCGGGCGGCGCACCGTGGCCCGTTCGGGGGTGAGGTTTACCAATTCGCGGATGGCGTTTCTGGCCCGGTCCAGCGATTTGGCTTCCAGCGCTTCTGCCAGATTGAAAAGCACCATAACCATGGCGGCTTCGGGGTATTGACCAATAAGAGCTGCGCCCGTAACAGCCACGGACATGAGCGCATTGATATTCAGATTTCGGTTTTTAACCGCAATCCAGCCCTTTTTGTACGTGTCCAGTCCGCCGAGCAAAATGGCGGCTATGGCCAGCAGGACAGATGCGAGTTCAGGAAAGGCAATGGTCCCGATGCTCCAACTGGAAATGTCGTAGCCAAAAGGCGCGGCGTGCCATGCGTGCATGAGTTCAAACATTTCAGACAGCGCGGCGAATATTCCCGCCACGGCAAGCTTGCGCCATGGAATGACGGGGGCGGGCACGAGATCGCGGTTTTCGGCTCCTGCCTCCATGAGGCGCGCGTCTAAATCAAGAGAGAACAGCGCTTCAGCAATGGCGGGCAAGGCTGACGGTTCGTGCCGGACTGTCAGCGTGCGCTGCACAAGGTTGCATTCCAGCCCCAGCATACCCGGCATGCCGGAAAGCTTGCTGCGGATAAGGCGTTCTTCATCGGGGCAGTCCATACCTGAAACGGCGAAGAGCGCCACGGCACCTTGTACGCCGGAAAGAGGCTCCGGTGTCATATCAATGGAACGCAGGGCGGCCTCAATCGGTTCTGTGGAAGATAAGGCGTGGCTGACGGTAAGCACACGTTGCATAAGGTTAAATTCCAGTCCGGTAATGCCGTCCATGGTGCCCAGTTTTTTGCGGATAAGGGCTTCTTCCATGGGGCAGTCCATGTTCATAATCCGGTACAGGGCGCGGGTTGCGGAGGCCTGCCCCAGTGTGGTGTAGTCCACCGCCTGTGCTGGTTTGTGGTCGTGTCCGCAGCAACTGTGCTGGTCGTGAGAATGATCATGCCCGCAGCAAGATCCATGGTCGGGAGTGCTGTCTGCTTGCCCAGAGGCGATATCGTTGAAGGGGCGTAAGAGCTGCGCGCCGCTACAGCATTGCGAGGCTTCGGGCGAGCCGGGCGAGTCGGGCGAGTTGGGTAAACCGGGTAAACCGGGCGAGGAAAGAGTATGGCCGTGCGCGTGTCCGGTGTCACTGTCGGGAGCATGGTTGCAACAACAGCCCTGCGCAGGCGCGTCGTGCGTGTGCCGGTCTGCCGCGTGTGGTGCATGCGAATGGCACCCTTCGGCGGCGTGCTGGTCCGGCTCTCTATGGCACGCGGCAGAAGCCTCCGCAGGCGGTGTGCCGGAGGTTGTCTTGTCGTGAGCGTTTCCTGCGGGATGGGAAGCGCCGCAGGCGCATAGCGTTTCATTCATATTTTCCTCCGCATGAGCGGCATCGGGACGGTGACGAGCGGAACCGTCTGTCGTGTTAGGGAAAGCGAGCGCGAAATATTGGCGTTCGCGTACTGTCCTCTTGAAGATAGTGTCTATAGTGACTATAGGGTCAAGAGGTGAGGCAAAGATATTTTACAAGCTAACTAATCAGAGGCTGACCACATGTCGGGAGGGACGATGAAAATAGGAGAGCTTGCCAAGCTAACCGGGTGCAAGGTGGTAACTATCCGTTATTACGAAAAGGAAGGCCTGCTGGCTGAACCGGAGCGCACAGAGGGCAATTACCGTTCCTACGGCGCGGACGATAGAGAGCGGTTGGAATTTATTATGCATTGCCGCAAGCATAGTATGAAATTAGGAGAAATTCGCAAGCTGCTGGCGTTTCGGGATCATCCGCAGAAGGATTGCTCGTGGGTGGGTGAGTTGGTAGGGGCCCACATCGCTGACGTGGATGAGCAAATTCAGTCTTTGCAGCACCTGAAGTTTCATCTGGAAACACTCCGGCATCGCTGCAAGGGAGAAAACGAAGATGGCTGCGGCATCATCAGAACTCTGAGTAACCGGGCCGGATGTTGTGAGCGTTGCGAGCGGTGCGCCTCGGAAGAAGCGCATGGCATATCCTTGGCTGGGAAGGCGTAGGAATACCAAGGGAGCGAATGGAGCGGACGGAGTGGGTAGGGGTGGATGGAGCGGCTAGGTTTCCGTAACTGTCGGAGGCGGCTTTAGTCTTTTGAAGCTTGGGGAACTGCCTGTATCTGCGGCATACAGCGATAGCGTTACAGCGCTGGAGCGGTGTCTGGTGTTTCCGTTATGTGCGGCGCATGGAAAGAAAAAAGCCCTCAAATGCATTTGAGGGCTTTTGCGTGGTGGCACACCACATAAGCTGGAGCGGGAAACGGGATTTGAACCCGCGACTTCAACCTTGGCAAGGTTGCACTCTACCACTGAGTTATTCCCGCAGGGAATATGTATACCTTACGGTTTATCAACAAATGGAGCGGGAAACGGGACTTGAACCCGCGACCTTCAGCTTGGGAAGCTGACACTCTACCACTGAGTTACTCCCGCATCTGAAAAACAACCCCAGCTCTTTCGAAATGCTGGCGGTCAAGCGACCGCCAGCCCGTATGATCTGGAGCGGGAAACGGGATTTGAACCCGCGACTTCAACCTTGGCAAGGTTGCACTCTACCACTGAGTTATTCCCGCGTATATGGAGGCGGCATCCAGATTTGAACTGGAGAATGGAGGTTTTGCAGACCTCTGCCTTACCACTTGGCTATGCCGCCTCATCTGACTCGGCAAGAGGCATGTCTCCCAAGGTATCTACCCGGAATACGTGGTTTCTTGCTGCGCCGGAGTGCTTTTGCCTCAACCCAGAAAGGATTGCAAGCACTTTTTTTATTTTCCCCAGCCCGGAAGCTATTGGGCTGTTGCCAAACACCCTGAGCTTGAGGAAGATGGAAGGTGCCACACGCCTTTCCCCTTGTCAATCCGTGGAGGCGATAAAACGGCGTAGGTCTGGACGTGCGGTGGCGCTGGCAGGAAAAATTGGCCTAGTTGCGGTTATGGGGATAAGGTTTGCGTGTGTGGGCCGATAAGGGTGCAGTGCCTCGCATCGGCGCACGGGACAGCACGTCATCCCTGCGCGTAAATCTATCTACGGGGCTGTTGCTGGAGAATGCATGTCCACCGCTCATATTCGCATTGTCGGCCCGCAGGGCGCAACGCAGCCCACAGCACAGTATCTGGAATCGGCCGGATTTTCCGTAATTTTGGCAGAATCGGCGGATGCTCCAGCCGGAACGTCCCGTCTGAGCAGTGGCCCGCGCGAGGGCGCTCTTTGCTCGCACGGCTCCCCCGCGCCAGCCCTTGTTATGCTGTGTGTGCCCGCAGAGGAAACACCCAGTCTGGCACCTCTGCACACGGTGCGCCAGTGGTGTGCCGCTCCGATTATGTTGCTGGTAGGGGACACCGCAGTTTCATGGCATAACACCGCACCCAATGCGGCATTGCACGCAGTATCCGATTCCCGTGATTCCGGCGGGGCAGCCTCCATCCCCGGCGTACCGGCTGTGGCGTTGACCGGATTGGAGCAGGGGGCTGACGACTACCTGTCTATTCCGTTTAACCCACGGGTTTTGCTGGCTAAGGTGCGTGCTATGTTACGCCGGGCCTCGTCCGCTTTAGGAGGGGACAACCCCCGCCTTATAGAATGCGGCGGGTTGACGCTGAATGCGGAAAGCGGGGCGTTGCTTGTGGGAAACGCGGAATTGCGTCTTTCCGCTCTGGAGTCGCGGCTCATGGCTGAACTCATGCGCCGGGCGGATACGACCTGCCGGAGAATAGATTTGCTGGCTGCCGTATGGGGCCGGGGGAATGCGGAAAGCGCGGGAGCGCGGACACTGGACGTGCATATTTCCCGGTTACGCCGAGCGCTTGCGCCATTTGCCGCGCATCGGGACCGCATCCGCACAGTGCGGGGCACCGGGTATATGTTCGTTTCAGAATAACGTCATTCCACGACTCAGATAGGCCAACTCGGCGGCTCAGAATCGTGCCATATCCGCGACTGCCGGGTGTGGTGCATCCATTATATAAGGCTTGGATGAAGCAAGATAGCGCTGGAACAATGCAGCGTCGCTCGTGGGCTGTGCCTGTGAGATTGGCGGCTAGGCGCGGCGAGAGATGCGGGGCGTCCTGCGGGGTAGTTTGCGGAGGTATCTGCTCTGGTTGTACCGTGGGGGCAATAAAAAACCCCGGCATGAACCGGGAGTATTTTGTCTGATGCCGGTCACGAAATCGTCAGATTGCGCCAGCACTATGCAGGAAAAATTGGAGCGGGAAACGGGATTTGAACCCGCGACTTCAACCTTGGCAAGGTTGCACTCTACCACTGAGTTATTCCCGCTCTTATGGTGAACCGATGATGGTTCAACCAACGGGAGGGGTTATACGCAAAGGTCCGGTAGGGGTCAAGCTGAAAAGCGATATTTTTTGTCTTGCAACATCAGCGTGTTATTGCACGTTGATAGGTCTTGTAACAAACGAAAATAGAGGACTATGCCGAGTAACGTGTGAAATCATGGAATGCCGTGTCCGGTTGGCGTATACTGAATACTTATTGCGCGGTTTTCACGCCGGGTTACGTGAAATTGCCGTATCCGCGTGAGATGCCGTGATTTTTCTATAGAAAACAAGTAGTGCTTTACTTTTGGATACCCCTTGGTATATGCCAGTGTGCTTGTGTATACTTACTGCCGACGTGGTTCTACCCCCACTCCATATCTGTTCACTGTGTCGTGAACCATGCCGAGGAGGTTGTAAATGGACCAGAAAGATCTGGATTATTTCCGAAACCTGCTGAACTCCATGTTGGAAGAAGCCCAACAAAAGGGCGATGCTACCCTCGACGAACTGACGGATAGCAACGAAATATTTGCCGATCCTGCCGATAGGGCCACTGCCGAGTCTGACAGGGCGTTCACGTTGCGCATTCGTGACCGGGAGCGCAAACTCATTAAGAAAATCCGTGCAGCGATTACGCGCATGGAAGAAGGAACATTCGGCGTTTGCGATGAGTGCGGCGAGGAAATTGGCGTGCCCCGTTTGAAGGCCCGGCCTGTCACAAAGCTGTGCATCAATTGCAAAAGTAAACAGGAAGAAGACGAGCGCGAACGCGCGGATTAGACAAGAACGTATCCGTGATAGGGGAAATAGCCTGACAGGGCTTTTCCCCTATCACGATGTTTGCTGACCGGGTTCAGAAAGGTACTTGCCGTGACCTCCCAGCCGGGAGGGACTCATACCCGAAGCACCGGCTTGGCGCGGGCTGTTTGGGGCAAACGGCGGTAGATGCCGCCGCTTGGTTGAGCTGCGGGCACCGGTTTCCGAGCACAGACGCGGCCCTTTCCCCCCGTGGTTGCGGCTTGTCTGGGGTCGCGTTCGGCAGTTATTGGAGACTATGTATGGACGCGCATTTTTTCAGACGACTTGCCTGTGAACTGCGCGACACTTTGACCGGCGCGCGCGTGGAGCGCGTGTATTGCCCCTCGCCGGATACCACCACCCTTGTTCTGCACACACGCGGTCCGCAGCAAAATTTGCTGCTGCGGGCGGACCGCCGGTTTCCCCTCCTTTTTCTTTCCCCTGATCGCCCGGAAAACCCCGCCTCGCCCACAGCTCATGCCATGTGGCTGCGCAAATATACCACAGGCAAACGCCTAGGGTCTGTCTGCGCGGACTGGGCAATGCGTCGTATGGCGTTCGCACTTGTTTCTCCGCAGGAAGAGAACGCCTCGCCATTTCCGTGGCTGGTAGTGGATATTCGGCAGGGTGTGACGTTGCTGGAAGCATTGCCAGCCGGGTTTGGCGTGGACCCCGTGTGGCTGGAGCCGGGAGAGTATTCCGCGCTGCTGGCGTCCGCCGAGGCTGCTCCGGGAAATACAGAAGTACCGGTTTGGCAAATATATCCGCAATATACACCACTGCTGCGGGAAACACTCGCGGTATACCAGCGGGTTGACCCTATGGAGGGTCTGGCGCTGCTGGCAGATGTGGAGGCAGGGCCGGGAGCGTGTGATAATGAGGTGTTTGCCTATGTCCGGCAGGGCGCCTCTTCCACGCTTAGTGTCTGGCCGTTGCCACAGGAACTGCGCCGGGGGGCCGAGGAATTGCAATTTTCTTCCGCGCTGGAAGCGGTAGAGCATGTTGGGCAGCCAGCTCTCTTCGGAGAACTGACGCGGGAACGGGATAAGGTCGGGCAAGCGCCAGACCGGGCTGCCTGTAAGCGGGTGAAGAAAACGCTCGCAAAACTGGACGCTGAGGAACACCGTCTGCACGGCATGATTGTCGGAGAACGCGACGCACTGGCCCTACAAAGTGTGCTATGGCGTATTGGAGCGGACGCACGGCTGGATTCAGTCATGGTGCCCTCCGAAGATACCCCGGTCATAAAAAAGAGTGAAGAGGGGACTGCCGTTCCCACTGGCAATGCCTCCGCTGCTATCCCAAATTTTTCTGCGGACCACGCGGAGGGCATAGAAATGGCGGAAGGGCAGTCGTTGCCCGCCATGCGTTTGATTTCGCTTGATCGTCGCTACAGCGTGCGTGAGAATATGGAACGCCTGTTCCGGCAGGCCGCGCGGGGAAAGCGGGGGATAGGCATGCTGGCGGCACGCCGGGAAGAACTGCGAGGTTCTCTGGAGCGGCTGGAGCGAGGCGAAGGTGAGCAAGCCGGTGTGCCCCGCCGGAAGCCCACCGCGCAAAAGAACGCATCAGCCGCCCTCTCGCCGGATGCTAAATTGTTTCAACGCTTCCGCAGTTCAGACGGGTTTCTTCTTTTGCGGGGGCGGAATGCTAAGGGCAACCACGAAATTTTATACCGGACCCAGCCGCATGACTTCTGGTTTCACGCGGAGGATGGTCCCAGCGCGCACTTGGTGCTGCGGCGGGAACATCCCGGACAGGCAGTCCCGGAGCGTACATTACAGGAAGCGGCGATACTTGTGGGGCTGAAAAGCTGGCAACGCGAAGGGGGGCAGGCTCGCGTTATGTGTGCGCTCGTGCGCCATGTGCGCAAGGTGAAAGGTGCTGCCTTGGGCGCAGTGCATGTGGAGCGCATGGAGCGGTCATTGCTGGTGGAACTGGAGCCGGATCTGGAGGCGCGGCTCGCAGTATAGCCCGTTTTTTTTAGTGGTTGTACGAAAGGCCCCTTTGCAAGCAAAGGGGCCTTTCGTGCGTTTACCCATCCGCATGCGCGGAGGGGAAGTGGGCGATATTAGGATTTGGAACTGCCGGGGCAACCCGCGCAGCCGCCAGCCGAACCACAGCCGGCATTGTGCTGGGGAGCGGGATTTGCGGGCATAGCCTTTCGGGGCATGGGCACTTTTTCCATTCGTGCGCCACCGCCACGTAAAAGGCTGCCGGGAATTCTGTTAGGACCGGAGCCGGGAATCTGGCAGTGCGCACTCAGCATGCGTTCCGTATCATTACTGCCACATGAGGGGCAGTGCTCTCCGCCGGTGCAGTCGGGGCTGGCAAGTTCCTCAAAGTGTGCATCACAGGCGCGGCAATGAAAATCATAAAGAGGCATGGGAACTCCTCATGGTTGTAAAATGTGTGTGCATGGGGTGCGGAGAAACTACTCACCCGGAAGCGGATTGGCAACTGCGATTGCGCTAGCGTTTATGCCGGACGCCGATGACGTTGGGGAGTGGCCATTCCGATCCGCTGCCGCCCCAGAATTCGCTGGCGTGGCGGCCCGACCATGTTTGGGTCAGCGTGGGAGTGCGCACATGGAGGCAGGCTTGCGCACCGCCTTCGACATACATGGCGCGGTGAATGTCGAGAGGGAGGTCTAGTAGCAAGCGGGTTAGAGCAAATACGGTCATGGGCGGACGGCAGTGGATGAAGAGTATCCGTCCTGCGGTATCCTGCGCAACCACGGCAATGGAGAACGCTCCGCCTGTTTCCGGCCACTGAGGTGTCCGGGCATCGTTGAAGAGGCGGAAGTTCTGAACTACCGTGGAATAATAGCCGATAGCCGTCTCCCAATCGTCTGCCTGCCGATCGAAAATGGCAACTTCCGGCAAGGAGCGTGGTGGGGTGACGGCTGCGGGAGCGGCATCTTTGTCGGTTCCGTTTATTTCGTTTGTTCCGTTGGTTCCGTCGGTTCCGTTGTTCCCGTTGTCCCCGGTGTTTTCTGCGGTCCCCGCATGTTCCGTGGATTCAGGCGCTGCGAGAGTATCCCCCCCTCCAGCCGTTGGTAGCGGCGCTATGGCGGTGGCGTTCACAACGGGGGAAGACTGCGGCTGCGCGACAAAAAATGAGCCAAAACGGAGGTTAATGCGGGGATTGTTAACGTGGCGACCGTTGCGCAGATAGCCTGTGCTGGTGCGGCGGTCAGGCAGATACATGGAAGCGTTAATGACCGCCGCCAGATTATAGCGTTTGGCCCATTCGGAAGGAGCAAACTCCTCTCCCATGGCGGAACTGCTCAGTGCGACAAAGGAAAAATAGGCGGGATCAATGCGCAGAACGGTGACGGACGGCAATGGCGCGGCAGCGGTGAGAACCGGACTGCCGGATTGCGCGGGAAACTGAGTTAAATCCAGCCCCGGCTCCAGCTCCTGCCAAACGGGGAGCAGTGTTGCGGCACCTTCCGAAGCTGCCTGAACAGAAACCGGTACGGTGGCGTTACCTGAAGCCGGGCTATCTATGCGAGCGGCAATCGCGGCAGCAGGCGGGGCCACCGTGTGCGGGGATATGGATTCAGATTCAGGTTCCGCACCACGTGCCATCTCCACTGCAAACCCCTGCCCCAGCAGAGCGGCAAGACAGCCGACAAGGAGAATATGGCGGAGCAAGCGGCTCATACCTGTCCGGGAAAGGCCGGGCTGTTTTAGCAGTCCCGTTTAAGAAAGACGAGAAAACAGGCGGCAGCGCAGACCAAAAACAACGCGCCGATCAGCGGACTCTGCAAAAACATGGAACACAGCCCCACGGTGATGAGCACGTACGGAACCACCCAAATCATGAGCCGCCGCAGCAGTGCCGCACGTGGGGTGTTTTGCGGTTGCATAAGGGAGAGCACGGCAATGCCGGCTGCGATGAGAAGGGTGATAATCTGCCAAAAGTACATGCAAGCTTCCTATACGGCGTGTGGCCTGATTTGTAGTTATCTGCGATGCGGGGGGGCGACCCCAGACGCCTTCGGGGGCATTCGGCTTCTGTTGAGTGAGGTACATCTGAGTTAGCAGAAAGTCCAGAGAGAGGAGAAAATTGTATACATCAGGATAGCTGAATATTGACATATCAAATTTTATTGATATAAATTGGCGCACGCGCGGATGCCCGTAAGCAGGAACTTGTTGTCTGCGGCATTCCTGATGTACAGGAAAAGAGACACCGAAAACGAGGAGCTTGTTGTGAAGATTATCGATTCCATGGCGGCGCGGACCGCCCCGTTCTATTCGTTGGAATTTTTTCCCCCGAAAGAGCGGGAAAACCGCCCCGGCTTCTTCCATACGGTGGAACGCTTAAAGGAGTTGGACCCGCTCTTCGCCTCCGTCACATATGGTGCGGGCGGCTCCACGCAGGACAACACGCTTGAGGTGACGGCGCATATCAAAAACGCTATCGGTATTGAACCTATGGCGCATCTCACCTGCGTGGGGGCCGACGGACCGCGCATCAGCGAGTTTTTGGATCGCCTGAGAGATGAAAACGTACATAATGTTTTGGCACTGCGCGGAGATGCGCCCCGTGGAGTAGATTTTTCGTGGGATGCCCAATCATTTCGCTACGCCTCCGATCTGGTAACCTACGTGAGAGACTGTTGCCCGGACTTTGGGGTGGGGGTGGCTGGATATCCCGCGGCACACCCGGAATCTGAGCGGTTTCGTGACGATATTGAGTACACGCGGAAAAAGCTGGACGCGGGAAGCGACTTTGTGGTCACGCAACTGTTTTTTGATGTGCGCGAGTACTTCCATTTTGTGGAGCAGTTGCGGGATATGGGCGTGACGAAACCGGTGCTGCCGGGCATTTTGCCCATCCAAAGCCTCGCTTCCATCAGGCGTATTCTCATGCTGTGCGGGGCGAATATCCCCGGCAATCTTTATCTCGCATTGGAAGAAGCCAATGAAAAAGGCGGCGATGCGGCAGTGAAGGAAGCCGGACTGGACTTTGCCGTGCGCCAGATACGCACCTTGCTGGATGGCGGTGCGCCGGGCATTCATCTTTATACGCTCAATAAGGCGGAAATGTGTTTGGAAATCGCTGACCGTGTTGGTCGGTTGGGCTAGGCCAGCGCTGAAATTCTTTCCGCAAAAAACGCGGCGTTGACAGACTGTCAGCGCCGCGTTTTTTTGTTAGCGGGAAGAGCGGTGGTTAGTCGAAACGAACCACGATGTCATCATACCCCTTACGCCATTTTTTTGGGGCGAGCGTTTCATCCGGGCTAAAGTAGCCCACCGACATGAGTAGCGGAATCCAGTACCGGTCTGGAATATGAAATTCTTCTTTGACCGCATCGTGAAGAAATCCGTCCATGGGATGGGTGTCCAACCCCAGATTGGTAGCCGCGTACATGAGCGACATGGCGAAAAATGCGGTGTTTTTAACGCCAAAGGCCAACTGAGTGTCCCGGCTTCCGCCATACATCCGCTGGCAAGCCTCGTGGTACCACTCATGTTTGTCCTGTCCGATATTCCCGGCTTGCACCATTTCTTCAAAATTGCGTTCCACGGTGGGATGGCCCGCCTGCCAACCTCCGCAGTCTGCCAGAACAATAAGCACCACCGGGGCTTCGCTCACCTTGGGCTGGTTCATGGCAAGTTTTCGCAGGCGCATTTTATCGTCCAGTTCGCGCAAGACAATAACATTCCATGGCTGCAAATTGTAGCTGGAAGGAGTGTTGGCGGCATCTTTGATCATTTTTTCCAGCATGTCTTGCTGAACATCGCGGACCGGATCGAAGACATTGACCGCACGGCGACGTTCCAGAATGGCTTCAAAATCCATGGGGGGCCTCCTTTGGGGTCGAGGACTCTGTTTGTCGGTCTGAACGGCAGAAGCCTCTGCCTTGGTGGACAGAGGCGGTCAGCATTTATTTGGGCAATGCGATAATATCCCATGGCAGATGCCGGACCTGATGGGGCAGTGTGCCATCAATAATATACCGGGCCTTATTGACGACAATCACCATAGGTTCGTTCAAAATCGTGCCCTCGCGGGTGAGCATGGTGTAGCCCGCCCCGTTTTGTTCAGCGATGGCAAGTATCTGTTGCCCCACAACGTATTTATTCCATTGCAGCCAGCACAGCATGATAAGCAATATTGTGGTGGCAACCGCGCCTATGGGACCGAGAAGGCCGCCCCGGCTGCGCCAGCGCAGGATGAACATATAAAGAAGAATAGCCGCGAGCGTGATAAGACCCCATTCATAGCTGATGAGGAGTCTAAATTCCGTAAAATTCATAGTGTGTCCAGTTGGTTGTGTTGTGGGCAGTGTTCAGTTTCAGCCAGTTCGCCATGCCATGAGCGGAGTGGCGGAGAATGCGAAAAGGTGTTTACCCCTGTGCTGGTGTGTACCGGGGGGTGCTCCGCAAGGCAAGCGTCATGGTCGTAAAAGGGGGCGACCTGAATGGCCGCCCCCTGTCCATTGCGGGTAAACGTGGGCTACTGGCCTGACGCGGCTTCCATATCGCGCACGGCTTTCGCTGCGGCTTCGGCGGCGATCTTGGCGGCCTTGGCAGCTTCTGCGGCATGTTGGGCAAGAGCGCGCAATTCTTCTTGGCTCATGCGCTGCGCGGGCGTTTGCGCGGCGGCAGGGTCCGCCTGTTTGGGTATGTTGGCAGGGGCACGCGGGGGCACGGGGGCGGGTTTGGTGGTCTTCAGTGCCGCTTCCACCTGCTTGAGCAGGTCAATGGCTTTATCGTTTTTGAGCCATTCAATTTTTCCTGTTCCCACATTATAGATGGCACCGACCACGGTGACTTTTCCGTTCTTCACAAGCTCGCGGATAAGCGGGCTGCGGGCGAATAGATCGGTGATGGCCTGCCAAACATTTTGTTCAATGGCTAGCGGTAGGGCGTCCCTGCCTTTCAGGCCGGAATGCTTGAGTGTGCGTTCCACGGCGGGGCGAATGGGGGCCAGTGCGGCGACCATGTTGGGGGTAAGCTGTGGGCTGGCACCTTCCGCGATGTCTATAACGGTGGAAACGGCGGCACACTGCGTATTACCCAGCACGACGAGAAGCGGCGTGCCCCCTTGGGTGAGTGCCATTTCCAGAGAGCCTGCCTCTGCGGCCTGCACGGTGGGACCGGCTGTGCGGACGACATAAAGATCCATAATGCCCGCGTCAAAAATGGTAGTCACGGGAACGCGGGAATCGGATGAGGCCAGTATTGTGGCAAATGCGAATTTGCCCGGATCTTCCTTGCCTGCCAGCTCAAGCTGAATGGTGTCGCTGCGTGGATGGATGGAGGCGTCCTTCACGAAACGTTCGTTACCTTCCTTGAGGAGTTTTAACGAGGTTTCGGGGTCGCGCGGAATCTGCGCCCGGTCATCCGCATCGTCACCACCCCACATGACGAAGAGCAGGAGTGCGAGAAACAGAGCCGCGATAATGACGATGTTGCGTTTGGAGACGGAAGACATGATCACTCCTCTTGTACCGGTTTACGCCGGAACGGCGGGCACAGACGGGCCTGTTTCCGCCCCCGGACAGAGTGTGAAGCCTTTCGGCCTGCGTGTCGGAACCTGCCAGCATTGTTTTAGTTGTCAGGGTAGTATTCACAAGTCACTGTCTGTTGGCAATGACTATTTCATTTTTTCCGCATGCGCATGGAGAGAAGGCGTTTGAGCGTGAGGGGTGGAACCCTCCGCCAATTCCTCCGCTGAAGGGAGCGTCTGCGGGGGAGTTTTTATTCCGCTTAGTAATGCCGGAGGCAAAAGAAGAAGGGGAAAGTGAGCCAGTCCCGCCATACACGCGGCGGGACTGGCTGTTTTTGTAGCCGGTTACTCTTCAAGAAAGAGTTGTCTGTCCGTTCGTAGGTAGGACTCTACAGCGTGGAAAAAGGTTTCCAGCAGGTGGGTGCGGTATTTGTCGCGGTGCAGCACAGCGTGGAAGTGCCGGATAAACTGCATGTCGCTTATGGGAACGCGGAACAGTTCGCCTAACTCCAACTCCCGCTGTATGGCAAAGGGGGAAAGGCAACTCAGCGTGTCGGGGTTTTGCAATACGCGTTTAATGGAAACCGTGTGATGCAATTCCATGGTAATATTGAGCCGGGGCATGAGTGAACCCATGTGTTGCGTGAAGGCGTCGCGGGAGCCTGCGCCGGGTTCGCGGAGTATCCATTTTTTGGAAAGCAGATCTTCCATAAGGTAGGGTCCGCCTTTGGCAAAGGACTCGTCACTGGATACGATGAAAAGTTCGTCCCTGCAAAGGCGGGTGGACTCCAGCGCCGCATTATCGAAATCCGTTTCAATAAGCCCTATATCCACAGTTCCCTGTTCCAGACCTTCCGCAATATCGCGCGGATTGGTGAACACGGTTTCTATGGTCACTTTGGGATAGCGTTCACCGAATTCAAAGAGAATTTGCGGCAAAATATAGTCGGCAATGGTGGAGGAAGCCCCCACGGCGAGAATGCCCGTCATGTTGTCTCCCTCAAAGGTGCGCAGCACTTCACTGAGGTTGCTCATGGCGGGTTCCAACTGACGTAAAAAGGTGCGCCCGTGTGGATTAAGGGCTAACCGGCGGTTTAATCTGTCGAAAAGAAAAACTCCCAGATCCTGCTCCAACCCTTTGAGCGCCACAGAAACAGCGGATTGTGTGAGAAAATGCTCTTTGGCGACCTGTGAGATATTCGGATTTTTCGCTAGGGAGATAAACAACTCCAACTGGCGAAGATTCATGTTGCCTCCATGACATAGCGGGGAATAGGGCCAATATCCGGCGGGTGTGTTGCCCCGTGCGGTGAGTATGAAGTATATTCATGGCCCCAGCAATAGATGATAAACAAATTGAATGGTTCCAGACGTAAAAAACGGAGCGCCGCACGGCACGGGGCCGGGCGGCGTTCCATCTCCCCGCCGGGCGGTTCGCGGAGCGCGCGTGTTGCGCGGGGCGCGTCACCGAAGCGCGACAGGGGCCTTCTTCCGGGTAGGGAAGCAGGCTAATTGTGGAGGAAGTAGTTCAGGAAACCCTTGGCACGCTCCGAATCCGGTTCGGCACGGTATTCAATGTAGGTGAATACTAGTCCGGCCACCGCGGTGCCCATTACGATGGCGGCAAACAGCAGACGCTGCCCGGCATCGTAGCTGTCCACGATGAGATCTTGGACGGCAAAGGTGACGAACATAAGCAAGGGAATCAGCGTAAAGGCCATGATAACGCACTCTCCTGAGTCTGGCAGATGCACCGTTTTCCCATGGAGGCAGTCATGGGCGGATGCATGTTTGGGGTTGGAAGCTCGAAATATAGGTGCCTGTCCGTTCCGGGATTAGTTCCCGGTGGAAAGCATTTGTGAAAATCGTCGCAATGCCCGGTCTGTAATTTCAGAGGGGGTGGCATCTTTCAGATAGTATATGAAGGATGCGGACGAACGGAGAGAAGAAGCATTACATGGATGCACATTGTGAAAAAAGTCGCATTGCAAACATATACAAGCAATGCATGTGTGTTCATCAATGTGCGGTGATAGCCTAAAGAGGGTATCATACAATCTGGGGGTGTCAGGTGCAGTTCTGCATAAGCAGTACGGCGTCACCCTTGCGTGTGATGGAAGATACGCATCTTCTCTATAAGCGCAAACGAAAAAAAATTATGGTTGTGACAAGTAAAATTGATTACCTGACCATTTTAGTCTGATTCGCGCGCGGGGCAGAGAGCCGTGTGCCGGTTTGTCCTGCGCGGGAACGCCCTTTGCCGTGCCGCAAGTGTGCGCTGGTCCCGCCTTGACGCCAAGGGTGCTTGGGTCTAGTTTGGCGTCCCGCCGGGGCGGACAGTGGTGCCCACATTTTCCCTTCCCGTGGGGCTGTTTTGGGCCTGAGCAAAGCGGCTCACTGGCTTTGCTGCGGCATGGCGAAGGACACGGGCAATACAGGTAACACGCTGCCGGGAGTGGCATATATGAGCATTGATGACGCCGTACTGGACCTGAGGGATGATTTAGCCGATGCCGTGATTGAAGCTCTGCTGGAATCTGGATACGGCAATTTGAAGGCCGAAGGATATGAAGACCTGCCCGCCCCGGAACCGGTGGGGGGGCAGGTTCCAGACATTACAGCACGGAACAACAAGGGCATTACCTTCCTTTTTGAGGTTATCACCAAAGAATTTTTTGCGGAGCAGGAAGTGGCGGACCGCATGCGTGCGTTTGCGGAGTTCGGCAACTCGGCAGACGCGCAGTTTGTCGTGGTTGTCCCGGAAGGAGAAGAAGGCTTTGCCAGTGCCTTCATCGAAGATTTGGATATCCCTGAAGACAGCGTGGAGATTTGGGAAGCCTAGCCCGGCTTTCTCTTCACTCTGCGGAGTGGGTCCGGCGTGAACCGGGAAAACCGGGTACGAACCGGCTGGAAATTGGCGGTACCTTCCGCTGACGTTGATGAGCATTGGCTGCGGCATGCCGTGCCGCCGGGAGTCTGTGACGTATGTCGGTGACTGTGGGCATAAACGGATTTGGGCGTATAGGACGCTATCTCACGCGATTGTTGGCGGGGCGCGATGACCTGCGCCTTGTTGTCGTGAATGATGTTATGTCGCTCGCTGAAGCGCGGCACTTGCTGCGGTACGACTCCGTGCACGGACGGTTTGACGGTGTGGAGCCTGCTGACGGGGGCTTTTCGCTAGCGGGCCGCACGGTGCGGTATACCACGCAGCCTTCCTGCCAATGGGATTGGGACGGGTGCGATATTCTTGTAGAGGCTTCCGGGCTTTTTGCGGGCCGCGCTCATTGTGAGCGGCATCTTGCCGCCGGAGCGCGCCGGGTCGCGGTGGCCTGTCCCGCCCCGGATGCGGATGCGACGATTTTGCCCGGTGTGAATATGCACATGCTGGCCTCCGGCATGCGCATCGTCTCCTGTGGTTCCTGTACGACAAACTGTCTGGCGCTGCCCGCGCAGTATATCCAACGCGAGTTCGGTATCCGCCGGGGCAGCATGACCACCATCCATCCCTACACATTGCGGCAGCGGCTGCTGGACGGAAGTCATGCGGACTGGCGCCGTGCCCGCGCCTGCGGCATGAACATTGTTCCCACTCCGGTGGGTGCTACCTGCACTGTGGCGCTTGCGCTGCCGGAGTTGCAGGGGAAACTTTCGGGCCTCGCCTTCCGGGTGCCCACGGCGAGTGTTTCTCTGATTGACCTTGTTTGCGAACTGGAACGCCCCGCCACTGCGGAGCAGGTAAACGGAGTGTTGAGAGAGCACGCGGACGAGCATATGGGGTTCACTATGGAACCTTTGGTGTCTGTGGATTATGTGGGGTGCGAATACGGCAGTGTGGTGGACGGTGCGTTAACTTCGGTCACTGACGGCACCATGCTTCGCGTCGTGGCGTGGTATGACAATGAGGCCAGCTTCACCAACCAATTGCTGCGCCTTGTCACACATATGGCAGCTCAGTTGTAGACGGTAATTTTTTTCTTTCCCTCTGTACCCACTGTTGTGTCCAGAGAAGAAACGCGCAAAGCCCCGGCAGACACCTGCCAGGGCTTTGCGCGTTCAGTATTGGGGGTGTGTCCGTCGTAGGGAGGACGCGCCACAGGCTGTCGGACCAACGTTATTGCGCTGTTTGGAAAAAGCCCGCGAGGAGTTGGGCCGTGGTGGCGCAGGTCATGAGAAACACGCACAGGATGACGGAAGCTTTGTGACGCATGGGGTTTTCACTCCGCGCGATGCGCAGCCACAGCCCGGCGCAGCATAGGGGAAGCAGCAGGGCCGTTCCCCAGTACCACATGACTGGGTTGGCAGGGAGCAGAGGTCCCGATGTGCTGCGAAGAAGCAGAAAGAGCGCGGTGGCAGGCAGACATTGCAGCACGGCCCCCGCAGCGGCCCAGCGCGCGCAGACCGGCAGGGCGAATTTATAGTAGTCCCGCCCGAAATCGTCTTTAGCCCGGCGGAGGAACAAATAGAGTTGCGCCAGCATTGCGGAGCAGGCGATTCCGCCGAAAATGGTTTGCGTAAAAACTATCCACAGCGCGGAGGGGGGAGAGGCAAGGTATATGGCGGAAAGGGCCTGATCCATAGTGGCGCTGGCGGGAATGGGGTGACCCCTGTACAGCAGCGCGAAGGTTAAGGCCGTGGTCATATATAATGCCGTCAGTCCCGCAAGCGCGGTAACACTGCCCAGCGCGATATGCAGATTTTTGGTGCGGCGCAGGGCGCGCCAGAATATGGAATACGCCAGATAGAGAAGCACAAAGGTCAGCAATGCGGCTGCGCACGCTATCATGGGGGCGTGAAACGGCTCCTGAAGTAATTCCGGGCTGCGCACCAGCACGTGGGCCACGGCTGCGGCAACGCAGACGAGAGTGAGCAAGCTTAAGCTGGCGGTCATGGATGCCGTTTGCTGGGCCAGCTTATCATAAAACATTTTTTGGCGCAGGACGGCGAGCCGCTGATTTACGACGGGCAGAAACGTCCCGGTGGTGACGGCGAGAAACATGATGCCCGCGCAGGCGGCGACAAGGGCGATGAGAATTCCCTCAGGAGAGAGAGTCATGGACGGGATGGGAGTCATGGCGTGCTCCTAGACTGTTTGTCCGTCGTCCGGCTTCTGGGCCTGCGTGCACGCAGGCGCCATCGGACACATCGGGTAACGGCAACGGTCTTGTGCCTGAATTCGGCGCTGGTGGCAAGGTTTTGCCGCATGGAGTGCCGTCAGCCCCGTGGATAAGGCGTATTGTTTCTTGAAAAATATGGCGGCCTCGCCTATGGAGTAAAGGGGCTGGTGCGTCGTTTCCGGCAGACTTGTCATGAATCGCCGCGCCCGCTCTCCTGTGTCGCTAACCCGCGGATATGACTGCCGACGGCTGTGGAGTGATGTGTGCGGAACAGAAACCGGAGGGTCGCTATGGGATGCAACAAGGTGGGAATCTGCGTACTGCTTGCCATGACATGCGCGGGGTGTGCCTCGCCGCAAGCGCCCCGTGACCGGGCGTCAAGCGATGCGTGGCGGCTTCAGAACATTGAAGCCCGGTTCCTTGAATTTCAAGAAGCGCAAAAACGGCAGGATGCGCAGGTAGATTCTCAATTGGCGGGCATACACGAGCGGCTGACCGGTATGGAACGGCAGTTCGGACAAGCCGCGAAAGACGCGGAATCTGCGCGGGCCGAAAATGCCGCGTTAAAGGAGTCGTTGCGCGTCCGTGATACGCAGACGGCGCAGAACGGTTCCGCCGGGGACGCGTCTATAGAAATACCCGCCGCTCCTCCCGCAGAAACACCTTCTCCCGTTGCGGCATCTGAAGCAAAAATCGCAGCAGACGAGGAAGCCCCCATGCCACCCGCGTCTGCCGTTGCGCGTGGCGATTCCATCGCCGGGGAATATGAACGCGCGGTGGCCTTTGTGCGCGCGGGCGATGTGGAGAAAGGGCGTAAGGCACTGGATGAATTTATTGGCGACTATCCCTCGCATGCGCTTGTGCCTAACGCGCTCTACTGGCTTGGGGAAACTTATTACCACGAGAAACGCTACGCACAGGCCATTCTGACGTTCAAAGAAGTGGTGCGGCGATTCCCGGAGCATGACAAGGCGGCGGCTGCGCTTCTTAAGGTCGGCTACTCTTATGCCCAGTTGGGCGATACGAGCAACGCCCGGTTTTATCTACAGAGCTTGGTGGAGGCGTATCCTTCTTCGGAGCCCGCCACCTTGGCCCGCCAGCGGCTGGCGTCGCTGTAGGCGGCTGGTGTGTTGTCGCATAGTGCCGCAGCATATGTTCCGCCCGGCATGACGGATGCCCAACGCACGGAGTTTTGGGCTTCACTCGCATTACGCCACACCGCGGGTCTGGGTGCCCGGCGGTGGAAACGGTTGCTGGAGACGTATCCTTCGCCCTATGCCGCCGTGCTGGATGCCGCGCAATGGAAGGAACGCTGCGGACTGCCTGCCCGGTTGGCCGCCGAGTTTTCCGCGGAGCGGTGGCGTACAGCCGCCCGGCAGGAATGGGATGCCGCCCGCAAGGGCGGCTGGCGCGTTTTGCTCTGGACCGATCCCCGGTATCCCCGGCGACTTAAGGAAATAGGAGATCCCCCGCTGCTGCTGTATTATGCGGGAGACACGGCGCTATTGGGCAATCCGGGGGTGGCGGTGGTGGGATCCCGGAAATGCTCCAGAGACGGCGTTGCCACCACACGGGAGCTGTGCCGTAGATTTTCCGCTTCCGGCGTAACCACCATTTCTGGACTGGCGCGTGGCATCGACAGCGAGGCACATCGCGCCGCGCTGGAAAGCTGGGGTAGCACTATCGCGGTGCTGGGAACCGGACCCGATATCGTTTATCCGCCAGAAAATGACGCCTTGCACGCCCGAATCAGCGAGAGCGGGCTGGTGCTTTCTGAGTTCGCTCCCGGAACCATGCCGGAGCCGCGCAACTTCCCCATGCGTAACCGCATTATCAGCGCGTTGTCGCTAGGAGTGCTGGTGGTGGAGGCCACCCGGCGCAGTGGAAGTCTTATCACCGCGCAGCATGCGCTGGATCAGGGGCGGGAAGTCTTTGCCGTGCCCGGCAGTGCGCTGGCACGCACCTCGTCGGGGTGTCATGAGCTTATCCGGCAGGGGGCCAAAGCCGTTTTTTCCTGTGACGATGTGCTGGTGGAAATTGCCCCCCTCATTGGTTTTACCGCACGGGATTGGAAAACTCCTGAGCAGGTGCCGCCACCGGAGGCAGTCTCTGTGCGCAAAAGAGGCCAATCCGCTGCAACCGGGAGGATCGGCGAAGCGGGCGGCGTGGCGGAAGACGAGACGCTTACCGCCGAGTCCGCAACGCCGTCCATGCACGCGGGCTTTTCCGAACGTGTTGCGTCAGGGGAACCCAATGACCGGGGCGTCGCCGGGAAAGAGGTAACGGACAACGCCTCCGCCGACGAAAAAGAAATATATGCCCTGCTGACAACGCAGGATTCTCTGCATATAGATGAGCTGTGCCGCGCACTCGGTTGGGAAGCGGGCAGAGTGAGCGGAGCGTTGTTGATGCTGGAAGTGCTTGGCGCCGTGCGCCAATTGCCCGGCATGCATTATTGCGCGATGCAGTGAGAACGCCCAAGTGATAATTCTGGAATAACGAAACGGGTATATGATGCAGAAGATTCCTCTGAAGCTGGCTGCGCCGGGTATGACGCTGGCAAAACCTGTGGTGCGTGATAATGGCATCACCTTGGTCGGCGAGGGCGTGGAACTGACGCCGTCACTTCTTGCGCGGTTTGAACAGTCCGGTATCGCTTCCGTGACTGTGGAGGGGAGTCCTGTGCGGCTGGATGAGCTTGCCGGAGGCACCGATTTCGGACGCCGGGTCGAACGACTGGATTTTTTGTTTCGCAAGCATGAAAACGATGCCTTCATGGTAACGCTTAAGAAGGTTATCGCACGACACTTTCACATGCGGGCCGCAGTGCTTGCCGCAGAGGAAGCTGCCAGAGCGGCGGCTAAGGCGGCGGAAGGGCAGGCTCAAGACGGGGCCGCCCAAAGCGCTGGCTCTGAGAACACGCCCGGTGGGCAGGTTGTGGCGAACACTGCGGGAGTTGGCGGCAAGGGGGCTATGTGATGCAGGACATGCGGACCGAATACAAGGGGCGGGTGCTGGCGGTAAAAAATTTGCCCACCCTACCCAAAGTGCTGGATGAAGTGACCGCCCTGATGGACGACCCCAACACCTCGTCGGACCAGATAGCCAAGGCGATTACCTTCGATCAAGTATTGTCCGCTAAAGTGCTCAAAATGGTCAATTCGCCTATTTACGGTTTTCCGGGGCGCATAGGTTCCATCCAGCACGCACTGGTATTGCTTGGTTTTAACGTGGTGCGGGGACTCATCATCTCCACCTCGGTTTTTGACGATATGAATAAGGCCATGGCCGGGTTGTGGACGCATAGCGTGGGGTGCGCCCTCGCCTGCGGCGAAATAGCCCGTTTGCTGGACCTGAAAGACCCGGAAGAATATGCTGTTTCCGGGCTGCTGCACGATCTGGGCAAGGTGGTGTCTGCGGTACAGTTGCCGGAAATAAAACCGGAGCTTGCCCGTTTAGTGGCGGAGCAGGACATGACGTTCTTACAAGCGGAAAAAACATTGCTCGGTTTCGGACACGACAGGGTGAACGCGTGGCTAGCCGCGCACTGGAATTTACCCCCTGTGATTACGGAAGGCATCACGTACCACCACCGTCCTTTAAGCGCCCCCAACTTTACTCGGCATGCCTGCGTGGTGCATATGGGTGATTTCCTTGCCCGCCTTTTTGAATATGGCAATGGGGGAGACAGTAATGTTCCCCGCCTTGAGCCACGGGCCATGAAATTGCTGGGACTGAACCAGCGCATGCTGGAAAGTTTGCTGGATCGTTTGTCTGATGCGTTTTTGGAAGCGGGGGATCTTTCCGTGCGGTAGCGGAAAGAGAAGGGGCAGACGCCCCGCGAAATGGTATACGCGATGAGGACACCGGCCCCACAACGGCGCGCTGGCGCAAATACATGGCTGCTGGCGCGGGAAAATGGGGAACTGTGTCACTGCCGGAGCGGTTCGTATGCGTATGGATATGGCCCCGTTGCGGGCTTTTCTTGTTTCCCCGGATGATGCGTTCGTGCAACAGATATTGGCGTTGTGGGACTCCGGCGCGGTGCGCTGGAGTGTGTTCGCCAGTGCCGCGCCCGCAGTGGAGCAACTTTTTTCCGATCCGCCGGATTTGCTGGTGGCGGATGCGTTTCTGCCGGATATGCCGGGGGAGACTCTGGTTTCGCTGGTGAAAAGCGAAAACGTATACCGGCAGGTACCTGTGGTGCTGCGATTGCCCGCCGGGGCCTTGGCGGACAGCCCGTCGTCGGGGCCGGGAGGCACGGGAGTGGACTGGCCCGCCACCGACATCGACGATTTTCTTCTTCCGCCCTTCAACGCTATGGAATACCGGGCGCGGGTGGAACTGGCCCTCACCCGGATGCGGCGTTCTTTGGATGCCAATCCGCTTACCCGGTTGCCGGGGAATGCCACTATTATCCAATATATCAAGGAGAATATTGATAAGCAGCGCGATTTCGCGTTGGGATATGCCGACCTTGATAACTTTAAGGCGTTTAACGATACGTATGGCTTTGCCCGTGGGGATGAGGCGCTCATGATGACCGCGCGGATTATTGTGAATACCGTGCGCGCCGTGGCTGGTCCGCTGGCCTTTGTGGGCCATGTGGGCGGAGACGACTTTGTGTTTGGCGTGCCGCTGGATGCTGCGGAGGCGGTATGCCAGCGTCTGGTTGCCAGCTTTGACGCCATTGTTCCCAGCTTTTATGATGCTCAAGATCGTGAATGCGGGGGCATTCAGTCGGTGGACCGGCAAGGGTGCCCCCAGCGGTTTCCGCTCATGGCTATCTCGATTGCCGTGGTTTGCAATCGCAACGGTAGCTTGAAGCACTATGCGGCGGCCTCCGCCATTGCCTCACAGTTAAAGAAAAAAGCCAAGGAAAGCCCCCGGAGTGTCTATGTCATCGACAGACGCGGAACAGAATAACAAGCCCCGGCGACGGGTCCAGAAGTCCGGTCGCCCCGGCCCGGCCGAGGAAGGCTATGGGTTAGTCTCGCTGGTTGACCTGCCGGACACGGCGGAATTGTATATGGCGCATTTGGCTGTGGAAAAAGGATACTCCGATGCCACCGTGCAAGCCTATGCGCGTGATTTGCACCAGTTCCAAAGTTTTCTTGAAGGACGGCGGGAGCCGCTTTCTTTGTCTGAACCGGCGGCGATTACACGGGAGGTGGTGGAGGCCTTTTTGGGAGATCTGCATCGCCAGCGCGTGAGCAAAACGTCCATGGGCCGTAAACTTTCCGCTCTGCGCGGATTATTCCGCTACCTTGCCAAGCGTAAAATGTTGCAGGTTATCCCCACGGATGGAGTGAGGAATCCCAAAACAGCCATCCGGCATCCCCGTGCGCTGAATGTGGACCAAACCTTCGCGGTCTTGGACGAATCCCGCCAGCGTACAGCCGAAGCCACGCGGCACCGCAGTCATGCGGCGCAGCAACTGGCACGGGATTTGGCCTTGGCGGAACTACTTTATGGTTCCGGGTTGCGCATTTCAGAAGCGCTGATGCTGGATGTGGACGACGTGCGCCCGGAATCGGGCGTGGTGCGGGTCATGGGCAAAGGGGGCAAGGAGCGGCTGGCTCCGCTTTCCGATACCGCGCGTGTGGCGTTGCGCACATGGCTGGAACAGCGTTCTTTGCTGGAACTGAATCCACGGGAATTGGCCCTGTTCCTTGGGGCGCGTGGGGGACGGCTAAACCGTCGGCAGGCCACACGGATTATTGAGGATCTTTGCCGCAGGGTGGGATTGCCGCAGGTGATTTCCCCGCACGGATTGCGCCACTCCTTTGCCACCCATCTGTTGGAAGCGGGGGCGGACATGCGTAGCGTGCAGGAATTGTTAGGGCATGCCCGGTTGACGACCACGCAACGTTATACGCATCTCACCCTTGCCCGGTTGGTAGAGGTATATGACCGCGCTCACCCGCGGGCGCACGATTCCGCCGCTAAACAGCCCGGTGCGAAAAGGCCCGGTCCCCAGTCGGAATAGAATGGGCACCGCCGGCAATTTGGGGGATTGTCACGGGGACGCGGGTGGCGGCGTAATAGTGATATAGACGCACCAGCAAGGCTCGGAGCATCGGAAAATCTCGCGATGGAAACAACCGTGCGCTGTGCCGTTGCACCCGCCGTTGTGACGATCAGGGAATGGGCGATTCCTCAAAGGCAACCCGGCATACATCGTCCATCATGCTCAGTTCTTCGTACAGCTCTGTCCAGCCGCCGTTTTCCTTACCCATAACCCGGAAACGGTAGGTGGTAATTTCCGAACAGGTGTCCGCCTCGAACCCCACAGTGTGGGAAACAAACGAATGGTGCCCGCTGATAATCTTGACCAGTTCATCATGCCGGTATTGACCGTGTTCCCGGAAGACAACAGTGATGGAAACCAAGACCTTACGCGGGGGCAGATGTCTGAGAAAACCGGGCATCCAAAACAGGATGGCGGTAATAAACACAGTGCCCATAGCCGCAGGGAGTATCAGCCCCGCTCCCACCGCAAGCCCTAACCCCGTAACCAACCACAAGCTGGCGGCGGTGGTCAGGCCGCGCACGCTCCCTTTTCCCTTAATGATGGCTCCACCGCCCACAAAACCGATGCTCGCGAGAGCATAGGAAGCGATACGACCGGGATCTACCCGTGTGACGCTGAGGGTGGCATTGAGGGGGCGAAACATCTCTTCCATGTAAAGGGAGAGCTGCATCATCAAGCACGCGCCCACAGCTACCAGAATATTGGTGCGAAAGCCCGCGGCCTGTCCCCGGCGTTCCCGTTCGTAGCCAATGCATGCGCCCAGCAGACCGGCGATGATAAGCTGGAACAGATGCTCAAGGTTAACCGGGTGTGCCACCGTGCGTGTTAGCGTGTCCCAGAATGTGGAGAAAAAACTAGCAAACATCGTTGTCTCCGTGTCTATGTCACACTCTTGTCACATTCGTCACAAGGGAAGTCAATGGGCTATATAGTCCGGTTTGCGGGGCGTGGTTTAATTTTGTTCCGCATGGTCTGCCAGTGCGTTGTCCAACGCCGCCTCCACATGCAACCGGGTCGTATCCAGCAAGGGGACGGGGCTATCCGCATTTTCGAGCAGCAGGCAGATTTCAGTGCAGCCCATAATGACCGCCTGCGCCCCGCGCTGTGCCAAATCGCGTACTATGCGCAGATATGCCGCACGTGATTCGGGAAGAATCACACCATTGCAGAGTTCCTGAAAAATTACGTCATGTATCAGTGTGCGATCTTCCGGCGATGGTGTCAGCACGGTGAGGCCGAAGAGATCGCGCAGTCTGTCACGATAGAACGGCTGCTCCATGGTGAAGGCGGTTCCGAGCAAGCCCACAGTAGAGTGGCCCCGCGAAATCACATGCGCGGCGGTGGCATCCGCGATATGCAGAACAGGCAGTTCCGCATCGCGGGAAATAGCGTCGGCAAGCTTATGCATGGTATTGGTGGCAATAAGCAGGAAGTCCGCGCCTGCGTTCCGCACAGAGAGAGCTGCGGCTGTCAGTTGCGCTTGCACGTTGTCCCAGTCGCCCCGCTGCATGGCGGCTTCCACCGGCTGAAAGTCCACACTGTGCATGACAATCCGGGCGCTGTGCAATCCGCCCAACCGTTGGCGCACTCCTTCATTGAGCCAGCGGTAGTAGAGCAGGGTGGATTCCCAGCTCATGCCACCCAGAATGCCGATTGTTCGCATGGTGCCTCCGTCTGAAAAATGCTGGTGGGGGCGCGTAGGGGAACCGCACGCGCAGCGCCGTGATTCGAGTTTCTTTTAGGGAGATATCCTATCCAGAAAAATGGAAAACAGCCATAGGCGAAGGCGGCGGTTTTCATAGGGAATGTGCTGATCCCGAAAATAGCGGGTTGCGGGCAAGGGGGCGGCACTGCGCCGTGCCTGTGCATGATGGCGCTACCGGCGGAGAAGCCGCACTACGTTGGGGATGAGGCGCTGTGCTCAGACAGGCTTTCGCGGATCGCGCGAGGCTATGTCGTCCAAGATGACTGCGGCAGCCCTGTCTGCCGCGCCGGGCTTGCCCAGCATCTGGCGCAGCCGGGTCAGCTCGCATCGCACGGCCTGCATGGCTGCGGGATGCGCCAACCAGCGCAGGGCATATTCCGCCAAAACCGCTCCCGTTGCTTTTTCCTGCAAGAGTTCGGGAAATACTTCCCGGCCCATGATGAGGTTTGGCAGTGCCACGTAAGGCACCTGCACTACCCGTCTGCCTATGGCGTAGGAAAGCCGGGAAAGCCGGTAGGCCACAAGCGTGGGAGTGCCTATGAGCGCGGACTCCAGTGTGACAGTGCCTGAGGCGGCTATAAGCATTTCGCACTGGCGCATGAACGCGTAACGATCTTCCGGGCCGTGTATCACAAGGGGAACGTCGGTTTGCCAAAGCTCGCGTAACCGCTGGGGGTCTACGCCGGGAGCCTGCACACAGTGAAAGCTCAGGTGCGGCAACGCACGGGACAGAAGCGTGGCGGCTTTGGCGAATTCCGGCATGAGCGGCTCTATTTCACGACGGCGGCTGCCGGGGAGCAATCCGATGCGGCCTGAAATAGGAGTAAGGTGGTCAATGGCGGGCCAGTCCACCATATCCACCAGAGGGTTGCCCACGTAGTCCACCGTCATGCCGAAGCGAGCGTAAAAATCCGTTTCAAAGGGCAAAATGGAGATCATGCGGGTAACGTACTTGGCGATGAACTTGGCTCTGCCTGTGCGCCATGCCCAAAGTTTCGGGGAAATGTAGTAATAAACGGGAATGCCCAGTTCGTGCGCGTATTTTGCCACGCGGAAGTTGAACTCCGGCGCATCGATGAGAATTACCGCGTCGGGGCGCCGTGTTGCCAGCAATGCCTTGATACGCCGCAACATGCCGAGAATCCGAGGGAGGTGTCCCAGCACTTCGGTAATGCCCATGACGGAAAGCTCTTCCACCCTCAGCAGGGAATCCAGCCCCTGCTCCCGCATCGCCGGGCCGCCCATACCAGCAAAACGGATGTGCGCATTGCGTTGCGTCAGGGCTTCCATGAGTTTGCCCCCGTGCAGATCACCGGACATTTCTCCAGCGTTTATCCAGAACTCCATGGTTTCCTCCGGCTTCTCCGAGCCAGCGTGCGCGTTTTTCCGTGGGCGGCACGTGGGCAAGTTGGGCGGTGTCGGGTTTCGCCTGCCATTTTGGCGCGGAACCATGCCTCTGCCCCGGCGCGTTGATTCAGTCTCCGCCCGCAGCTAGGCGCTGGCGGTGTCTGTTATGCCATGCTTTTTGCGGTACCAGTCGAAAATACGCATGAAAATAGCTACAAATATGAGCGAAAAGAGCAGCCTGCCCCATAGGGTGGCGCTGGCGTGCGCACCCAGCAGCATCATAAGCAGAGTGTCTTCAATGAGCGCGTGGGAGAGGCCCATGAGCGTGAGCGAAGCAAATACATCGCGTTGGGAAACCCGGCCCGACTGGGCTTCGTGGATAATTAACCCGCCGCCGTAGGTTATGCCCATGGTCAACCCCACCACCGTGATGGTGGCGGCGTTACGCCCGATACCCATGAAGCGCAGGAAAGGAGTGAGCAGCGCGTTAATGGCCCCGGTAATACGCAGGGCGTCCAGCAGGCGCATGAGCAGCATCAGCGCGTAAATGATGAAGAAGATGCCAGCAAGGTTTTTGGCCTGTCCCACAATCCATGGAAGAACGCCCGACGCGGGTGCTTGGGGATGCCACGCCAGCGTGGCGGGCTGCTGAAGCGCCCCCATCCACGTGTAGGTCAGATGCAGAAGCATGCCCAGCATCATGGCACCGCAGATACGGAACAGCACTTGTCCGAAGAGTGACACACCGCAGCGTTGGGCGATTTTGCATTCCACAGGTAGGCCGTGTGCCACCAAGATCATTCCCGCGAGCACGGAAACCTGTGCCACGCTCAACGGGTCGAGGGTGGGAAGAAGGGAAACGTAAACAATGATGCCGCTATACACATTAACCGCCATGGCGGTGGCCCAAACCAGTCCCATTTCAGCGGGAAGGCCCACCAAGCCCATGAATGGCTTAAGCGGCAGGGCGAGATAGCGGATAAGGTCCAGATGCTCAAGCACAGCCACGGCGACAATAATCGGCACCATGACTTTGAAGAGAGCCATGCTGGCCCGGACGGCGTTGCGGCCTGTTTCCGCAATGGCGGTAACAATAGAAGCGAGGTGGTGTTGCATAGGGGTGTACTGCTGCGGGTTGTACCCTGAGGATATAGTCTAGTGGTCTGCGGCGTGGCTGAACAGGCCGGAGGACCACAGGTCGTGGAACACGTAATCTCGTACAGCCTGTATCCACGGGCGGGGAACCATGCCCGTCAGGTTGGTGAAACGGGAGGTATCCAGCACAGAATAGGCAGGACGCGGTGCTTTTTGCGGGTAGGCAGAGGAAGGAATGGCGTTGATGGCGCAGGAAACCTCCGCGAGAGTCGCGGCTTCCGCAGCGAGTTCACACCAACTGGCCTGTCCGCTGTTTACTAAGTGGTAAATGCCTTGTGCCTTCGGGTGGCTGACCAGTGCAAGGCACATACGGGCCAGATCCACAGTATAGGTGGGTGATCCTGTTTGATCATGCACCACGTTAAGGGACGTCTTTTCCTGACATGCGCCAAGAATCGTGTGAATGAAATTTTTTCTTCCGGGTCCGAATAACCATGCCGTACGCGCCACAAGAGCCTGTTCTCCCAGTGCGTCCAGCAGGGCTTTTTCGCCATCCAGCTTGGTTTTTCCATAGACAGACTGGGGGTCCGGCTCATCTTCGGTCGTATAGGGCACATCGTGTTTGCCGTTGAAAACGAAGTCGGTGCTCAGTTGCAGACACCGCACCGGGCGGCTGCGTAGCACGCGGCCTAAGAGGGCGGGCAGGCATTTGTTTAGCCGCCGGGCCTCATCCGGTTCATCTTCCGCGCGGTCCACCTGCGTGTAGGCCACGGTGTTAAAAACAACGGAAGGCTCGTGCGCGTCCATACAGGCCGCCAGAGCGTTATCGTCAAACAGGTCCAGATCGCCACGGCCCGGCGTAACCACGTTCCATCCGGCTTTACGCAGGGTGTCGGTCAGCGTTATGCCCAGCAGGCCGGTTGCTCCCAGCACCACGCCGGTCGGCTGGTCGGGAAGCGTAAACAAGCCTCTGGCAGTATGTGTTGCGGCTTGTTCCGCCTCTGCGGGGGCGGGGCTGGTCGTCTCTTCCGACTGCGCAACCGGGGAATCCTTGTGAAGAAGCATCCCGTCAGCGCTCATTGTCTGTCACCGTACCATGTGGACATGAAATCGCGGTACGCGCCGGATTCCACGCTGTGCAGCCAGTCCGTGTTGCTCTCGTACCAGCGGACGGTTTCCGCCAATCCCTGTTCAAAGGAGTATTCGGGCGCGTAGCCCAGCTCGCGGGTTGCCAGAGAGTAATCCATGGCATAGCGGCGGTCATGACCGGGGCGATCTTTGACGAAGCGGATTTGGGAGTCCGGCTTGCCCGTCAGAGAGAGGAGGGCGTGTATTACTTCCAAATTTGTGCGTTCTGCGTTGCCGCCGAAGTTGTAGACTTTGCCCGGTTCTCCCTTGAGCAACGCGAGGTGCACGCCCCGGCAGTGGTCCTGCACGTGAATCCAATCGCGTACATTGGAGCCGTCGCCGTACACGGGGAGCGGTTCTCCGGCGCGGGCCAGCTTGAGCATGAGGGGAATGAGCTTTTCCGGGAACTGGTAGGGACCGTAGTTGTTGGAGCAACGGGTCACGCACACGGGAAAGCCGTAGGTGCGGAAAAATGCGTGCGCCAGCATGTCGGCAGATGCTTTGGAGGCGGAATAAGGGCTACTGGGGCAGAGGGGGGTCTGTTCCGTGAAGCGGGGTGCGTCCGGTGTGAGGTCGCCGTAAACCTCATCGGTGGAAACATGCACGAAGCGGCTAATATTCGCCTTACGGGCTGCGGTGAGCAGGTTCTGCGTCCCCAGCACGTTTGTGGTCACAAAGGGAGCCGGGTCGTTGATGGAGCGGTCCACATGGCTTTCCGCCGCAAAGTTCACCACGGCGTCAATGGCGTGGGATTCCAAAATTCGGGGCACCGCCAGAGGATCGGCGATATCCGCCCGTTCAAAGAAGTAGCGGGTTCCACCATATTGGGCTTCTATGTCGCGAAGATTGAGTGGGTTCCCGGCGTAGGTGAGCTTGTCCAGATTAACTACCACTGTTTGCGAATCATGCGCAAACAGATGCTGGATGTAGTTGGAGCCGATAAAGCCGCAACCGCCAGTAACGAGTAATCGCATACAGGATCCTTGCTGAGGTGTTTTGCCGGTCCTTGTACCCTGTGCCTGAATTCCGGTCAAATGGCGTGTGGGGCGGGGGCACGCGGGCGCTTTCCCTTGCCAACAAGGCAGGATATGGCGTATTTTCGCGATCTTCTGTCCTGTTCCGATGTATCGTCTGGAACGGGCGGAAGCGGGAAAAATTGGGAATGCTGGTTAGTATTCATGGCGGCGGGGCAATGAATGGCCCTGAGCCGCGGACAGAACAACAGGAATATCGGGTAGTATGAAACGCGGCATCCTTCTTGTGGCCTTTGGAGCCAACAACCGTCAGGCGAACGACACGCTTTCGCTGGTGGACGAACGGGTGCGCGAGAGTTTTCCCGGTGTGAATGTTCGCTGGGCCTTCACTTCCGAGCATATTCGCGGTCGGCTGGCAGAGCAGAGAGTAAAAACCGACTCTGTGCGCAAGGCACTGGAAAAAATGGGATTTGAACGCTACACCCATGTAGCGGTGCAGTCTTTGCACATTATTCCCGGCGTGGAATACGAGGACATGCTTGCCGACGGAGCGCGGATGACGGCGGAGGGGCGGTTGCAATGCGTGACACTGGGTCGTCCTTTGCTGGATACGGACGCGGATGTGCGCCTTGCCGCGGAGGCCATGGTGCGGCATATACCCACCGCGCGCCGACCGGATGAGGCCGTTGTCTTTATGGGACACGGCACGTGGCACGCTGGTGATTCCCGGTATGGAGAGCTTTCCCGTTTGGTGAGCGAGGCGGACCCCCGCATTTTTATTGGCACTATGGACGGTTCTCACACCATAGCGGACCTGCTGCCCCGGCTGGCAGCCGCGCAGGTGCGGACCGTATGGTTGCTGCCGCTTCTTTCCGTGGTGGGGCGTCATGCCCGGCAGGACATGGCGGGAGACGGACCGGATTCATGGAAGTCTCAAATTATCGCGGCGGGCATTTCTTGCCGTCCTGTCCTGACCGGAGTCGCGGAATACAGCGGGTTTGTGGATATCTGGCTGGAGCACCTCAACGTCGCGCTGGCGCGGTTCGCGTAATTTTGTTGCAGGAACCGTTCAGGGCACCCGCAGCGCTACTTTCTGTCTTGCGTGTTCTGCTGTTGCCGTGATTTTCTGCGCGATTTCCGTTCAGGTTGCCGTTGCGCGAGCAGTAAGCCAAGCGGCACGACCGCGCCCCCGGCTGCCATAGCGGCAATGACCATAGGTTTGGAGGGCCATTCCAATGAAACCGTTTCCATGGCCACAGCACCACACAAAAAGAAGAAAAAGGTTAGCAGCGACGCCGCTGTGCCGGTATCTTTGTTCACCTGCTCCAGAATAATATGGTTGCTCAGGGGGCGGCTCATACCCATGAAAAAGGTAAAACCGCACATGGGGAGCGCAAAGCGCAGAGGTGTGTCTCCCCCCATCGCCAGCATGATCACGCCGGAAACAACCATCCCCACAACAGCGGTAAGCAGCACAGGGCGGGAATCAATTCCCACGCACAGCCGCGAGCAGAGTAATGAGCCAGCCATCAGGGACAGGGCGTTGAGCGCGAAGAAGTAGCCGTATGCCTGTTCGGACAGGCCGAATTCAGCGATATAGATATGTGACGATGCCGCGATAAAGGCGAAAAACGCGCAGGCTGGCAGAGAAAAACAGACGGTATACGCCATGTATGGCTTGTTTCGGACGAGTGTGGCGTAGCGTCGCATGGCGGCGGCAAGTCCGCTTTCACCCGGCGCGCTGGCGGTAATGGCGGGTTCTCGTAGGCGAAATGCGCCGTAGAGCGCGCAGGAGGCAAGAATTCCTTGCAGCACAAAGATTGCGCGCCACGACATCCACGAGAGGATGAACGCGCCTAATGTGGGCGAGGCCATGGTGCACAAAGGAATGATGACGCCAAGGTAGGCCATCAATTTTTTCCGGGCCACTCCTTCGTACAGGTCTTTTGTCAGCGCCAGAGAGAGGGCGGATGCCGCTGCGGCACCCACAGCCTGTATCATACGGGACGCAATGAGCATACCAATGGAGCTGGAAGCGGCACAGAGCAGACAGCCAATCATATACACGGTTACACCACCCAATAAAACAGGGCGGCGTCCGTACCTGTCGGACAGCGGGCCGTGTACCAGAAGAAAGGTGCTGAAGCAGATGAAGAATGCCACCAGCGACAGGTTGGCCTGTGCCAGCGGAATGCCCCATATCTCGCACAACGTAGGAATGGCGGGCAAATACATGTCCGTGGACAGTGCGGGGAACCCGGCCAGCATGAGAATAAGGGCAAAGTTGTTCATAGTGAATGGGTACCTAGTGTTGTCAGCGGACGGAGTCAATCGAAAATCAGGTGACAATATTCCCCGCCAGACGGCGTAGGGTGGGCGTTTCGACATTACTGCCCGTCTATCCTCCCGGAAGCGCTGGGGAAAACATACCCGGATGTATGTCTGTGGTGGTATGATCGTACCACAACTTTCCTTCGGGTTGCACAAACGAAGGTGGTAGATTAGGGGTCAACGAAGAACGTATGCTTTTGTCTGGAAGGATATTTCGAAAGGAAATCGTTTTGCAGGAGAATTCCATGCACCATATGCGACTGCTGGCATGGCTTGGGCTGTGCCTGCTTGCGCTCCCTGTTTATACGGCGCGCGCGGAAAATGCCACCATCGCCGAGTATACGCAAAAAGCAGATACCGGGATTATAAATTGGATAACCGGGTACGCTTCGGCAAGCGGCACGGGAGTGCCCCCCGCGAACTCGGTGAGCCTTGCGCAAGCGCGGGCCATGGCTATTCGCGCCGCCACGGTGGACGCCCGCCGCAACCTGTTCGGATTGATCCGGGCTGTGCAGGTGGACGCGCAAACAACCATCCGGGATGCTATGGAAGCTGATAATTCCGTGCTGGAGAAAGTACGGGGATTTCTGCAAAATTCTCAGATAGTGGACACGGCGTATATGTCTGACGGATCAGTTGCGGTTACTGTGGGCCTGAGCCTGCGTGGCGGATTGTCCAGCGCGGTGCTGCCGCCCGGCACGCCGTTTATGATGGCGCGTCCGCAGCTTGATGCCCTGACAGTGCTTCCCGCACCGGGAGAGCGCGTTATAGTGCCGCAAAATATCAATGGAACGCTGCCCGCTCCATCAAACGGCAATGGCACGGTTGCGTCCACGTTTCCCGCTTTTGCGGCTACCGGACTGGTGCTAGACGCCAGAGGTTTGGATGCTCGTCCGGCGTTAAGCCCGCGAGTGGTGGATGAGAACGGCAATGAGGTTTACAGTGCCTCCTTTGCGGGTCGTGAGCCAGCCATCCAGCAAGGGCTGACGGGATATGTGACAAGTCTGGAGCAGGCCGTGGCGAGCGAGCGTGTGGGAGAACATCCGCTCGTGCTTAAGGTGCTGGCGGTACGCGGTCGCGGACGTACAGATTTCCTCATTTCCGCCGCTGCCGCGCGCCATCTTTTTTCACAGGCCATGGGTAAGGATTTTCTGGAAATGTGCCGGGTGATCGTTGTCCTTGACGAGTAGCGGCATGCATGTGCCAGCCCGTGCGGGCAGCGTTATCTAGGGCACTATTATATCTGCGGTATCCGGTGTGTTCACCGAAAGCCGTTAATGCTCGATAACTGCGGGAAGGAGGCCATCTAATGGAGAGTCTCGTGTCATGTGAACGCCTGCTGAACGAGCAGACGCCGGAGAGAGAAAAGGGCGTGGCCCATGTCCGACCGGGGCAGCTCTGGTATTTTACCTACGGTGGGGGCTTAAATGCCCGCCATCTGTTGCCAAGCGGTATTACGCCCAACGTGGTGCGCGTGGTTGCGCTCTATGGCTATCGCATGGGGTTTTATGGACGCATGCCCATGTGGGATAGCGGAATGGAAACGCTTGTGGCGGAGCACGGTCAGATAGTGTGGGGGGTGCTGCACGAGGTGTCGTTGGCGGATTCGGACCGGTTTGACGCTGTGCACGACGTTCGGTTTGACGGCACGGGCAGCTATTTTCACTACCCGGTGACGGTGAGGGATGCGGACGGAAATGCCTACGCCGCGCTGGCGTGTAAGAAAACTGAGCTTGGCGAGTTGGCGGTGCCCAGCCGGGAATATCTGGACTTTTTGCTTGCCGGAGGCCGGGAACATGGTTTGCCCGGCGACTATCTTGCGCGGCTGAGTGAGTTGCCGTGCCGGGATTCTGCTTACCCCGTTCCCCGTACAGCCTTGCGCACCAGTCCGTTCGCGCGGGATCCCTTTGCGAGTGACTGCTCTGGTTGCGATGGTTAGCCGTCTGTAAGCTATTGACAGTGCTTTGTTGCGAAAATGGTGAAAGGGCCCGGAATCCTGAGGATTCCGGGCTTTTTTATGTGCGGGTGGGCTCACGCTTCGGGAAGAGAGTCCGGCACAGGAGGTGTCTCACCCGGTGTACCCGGTGCGGTCGCCGTGGCGGACGTGGCAGGGGCGCCCGGTATGGCATCGGCAGGAACAAAAGGATTGAAATAACCGAACTGCAACCACGGACATTCTTTGCGCAGCCGCTTGCGAAACGCGGTAAAGCCCGTGCAGGGACCAAAGGAAATGCCGTGGAACAGCTCCAAATACATTTCCGGGTCAATATTCAGATTGCGCAATTGCATGAAATCAAGCCGGGTTTCCTGAGCAAGGGCGATAAGCGCCTCCACTTCCGGTTCGGAATCGGTGATGCCGGGGAAGAAGAGCAGGTTTATGGAAACCCATTTCCCCCGTGCTTTGGCTTCTAAAATGGACTGGCGCACCTGCGCAAAAGTATAGCCACGGGGGCGGTAATACCGATTGTACACCTCTTCACGGGCCGAGTTCATACTCACGCGGATGGAAGACAGACCGGCATCGCATAATCGTGCCACAGCATCTGGCATGGATGCGTTGGTATTCATATTCACCGTGCCGGTGCCGCCCTTGCTGCGGAAAAGGCGAATAGCCGCTTCCAGTAGCGGTGCTTCGGTTAGCGGTTCGCCTTCGCAACCCTGCCCGAAAGAATATATGGGGCGGGTGCGTTCTTTGGCGTTATGGTGCAGCATGACCTCGGCTATTTCGTCCGCCGTGGGGGTGAAGGTGAGGCGGTTTTGCGGGGTCGTGCAGATGGGAGAATCCTCTTCCTGCTGCGAAATACAGCCAACGCAGCGGGCATTGCAGGCGCGGGAAGTGGGCAGGGGAGCTTCATAGCGGCCCAATGCCAGATTTCGCGCGGCGGGGCAGGAGTAAGTGAGAACACAGTTCGCCATGATATGCTGCATGAGCCTGTTCGACGGGTATCGCTTAATAAGCGCATGCGCGTTGCGTTCTATACGGTCGCAAGGGATGTTGGTAAATACCTGCCGGGTATCCTGATCCACCCGCTTGGCGCACACATAAAAGCGCCCGTTGGCAAAGCCCACCGCACCATATGCGAACAGGGGCAGCACCGGCGCTTCTGGCTGGGTCACGTAGGCGGGGTGGGCCGTCAGCGTATGCGCGGGCGCGGCAAAGGCGGCCACTGCGAACTCTTCCATAACTTCGGCTTCCCCGGTTTCGGGGTCCAGACCCACTGCGCGGCGTCCGGGCAGCATAAATAAATCACTGCCTTCCGGCAGGGGCATAAGCTCGTCGGGCCGGGGAAGTGCCATTTCTGTTCCGTGGCGACACACCATGAGCAGGTCGGGGTGGTCGAAAATATTGCCATCGGCGTCGGCAACGAGCATGTTAGGACGAATGCTAGATGAGGCCATGAGGTTCCTGCGAGCAGTCTATATTGTTAATCAAGCGGCTTTTGTGCTAGTTCTGGTAGGTGTTGGGTGCGGATTGGCCGCGCTCGGCATGGTACGACAATGACCGGGCAAACGAAAGAGTGAATCTATGGTCATCTTTGGTCAGGAATATATGCCTTTTATGTTGTTTATTTTGCTGTGTTTCTCTGGGCTTATGCTCATGTTTTTCTTTTTGCTGCGCGGCATGGACGTGCTGCTGAGAGAGCTTCGTCAGGAACGCAACGAATTGGTGCACACCCTGCGCGGCATGGAACGCAGGCTCGCGTTGCTGGGAGCCGCCGTGGAAGCGTCGGGTCAGAGCACGGGGCAAACAGGGCGGGAAAGCGCTCCTCATATGCATTATTCCCGCGAAGGGGAACTGATAACGGCGGAACTGCCGGGGGAGCTGACAGGGACTGATCGACCGCGTTCCTTGGCGGCGCACGTATCGGTCCCGAATTCTCTGACCACTGAGCCTGAAGAGGCCGACCCGGTGTTTAGCCTGCATGACGGTCCGTCCGTGCTCACTGCTGTGCCCGACGCCGCAAGTGTGCCTGACACTACAGATGTGCCTGATGTCGTAGACTCCCTTTTAGGCACCGCGCCCGATGCCGCGTTTGGCACGGCATTTAGCGGAATGGAGGGGGAAGAGCCCTTCACCGCTGAACCTGATGCTGCGCCGGATTCCGTCGCGGCTGCCGTGGATGACTTGGAACTGGTCGTCCACAGTTCCGAAACGGAAGATCTGGATGCCTATTCAGAAGCTGCGGAATTGGCTGATTTTGCGGAACAAATTTTGACGGACCCGTACCTTGATGCCGCCGCTACGGAAGCTGGATGTCCAGACCCGGAAGAAGAGTCGGCAGACAGGTGGTCGGACGATGCATGGTCGGAAGATTCCCGCACTGCGCGAACGGAGCCGGACGCTTCTTCGTTCACTCCGGTTTCCTCCACACCGGAGCGCGAGAGCGATGCTTGGGGCGGCAGCCCTATCGCTGACGTTGCGGCTGATGTTGCTCTTGACGCTACGAATGGCGTTGCGGCTGACGTTGCTCTTGACGCTACGAATGGCGTTGCGACTGACGTTGTGACTGTCGCTGACGTTCCAGACGCACCGCATAATATCGGTGACGCGCATGAGATTGCAGAGGAAGCTGCCGAGCCAGAGCAACATTTGGAGGCACCTACTGCCAGTGAGCTTTTCGCCAAAGCGGCGATTCTCTCGCCTGCGGCTGGTCCCGCGCGGCCGCAAGTCGCCACGTCCCCTGAAGGTGGGGAGGAGTTCGAGTTTGATTCCGCGCTGGGCATTGTTTCGTACGGTGGTCACGCAGTGACCCCGCCTCGTGCCGCCTCGCCCGGAGTTGTTCCGACACCTTCGCCAACTCCCGCGTCACATATCTCGTCTGGCGTCTCGTCTGGTATTTCGTTTGGCATGCCTGAGATGCGGCCTAGTGAGCCTAGCATTGGGTCTGCCAGTGAGCTTCGCACCGGATATGACTCGTTGCCCGGCGCGTTGTCTCCCCAGCCCAACTCTCAGCCCGCCCCTCAGCCCAGTTCGCTGTCAGGCACCTCACCAGACGAAGAACAGGGCGCGGTGCAAGATATCTTCACTTTCGAGGACTCCGCAGATGGCCCGGAAGACAACGCAGAGGCGCTTTGGGGGGTGACGGCGGCTGAATCCGCTCGTCCGTTGGATCAGCGTGACGCGCACATGCCACCTATGACGGAAGGAGCCTCTGAAAGCCAGCCGGAGTGGAACGTCCCCCTTTCTTCGCAAGAAGAGACGTCCTCTGCGCCTTCTTTGCTGGATCTTTTCGTTCCCGATGAAGATATGGTGGACGGCGGGAAACGTGTTGGAGAAGACGGGGAAGATACGGAAGAGGTCATTCTCCTCACTGCCGGTGATATTGTGGAGGCCGCTCCGGCGTTTATGGCAAGTGAGGGGCAAGCCGGGGCCTTTGACTCATTCCGCCGGAATGTCGCGCCGGAACCGACGGACCGTGCCAGAGTCCGCGCGGCAGCGGGTGAGGATGTGGGGAAAAATTCGGCATTAGCGAAAGCATTAGCCGCAGCGGGCATAGACGAAGAAGACGTCGCGGATGGTGAACGCTATCTGGCGGATGCCTCTTCCGTTAATGCGGAATACGAGCCGGACATTCGCAAGCGTGCGTCCAAGGGAACTCCGAAGGGCGACACGCGAAATGGCAGGAATAGCCGGGAAGCTAAGACCGCCCAGCCAGTTCGGACCACGCAGACCGCCCAGCCAAATCAGCCAGTTCCAACTGACGAAGTAGAAGAGCATAACATTACTGAATTTATCGTACCCGAATAACAAGGGGGAGGAGTCGAGAACTGTCGTGTGCGCCGTTCCGTGCAAGGGCGTGGGCATATGGTTTTTCCCGGCAGGGTGTTGTTCGGGGGGGAGGAGAACGTGGAATACGTCATTGTTGGGGGCGCATGTGTGGCGTCCTGCTTCTTGCTGTTTGTTTTCCGGCGTTCAGCGGGCTATCGGGCCGTGCTGGCAAAGTTGGAAAATGAAAATGCGTTGCTTGCACAGCGGGTTGGCGTTTTGGATGAAGAGTGCCAGCATATTCAGCAGCGTGTCGGGGTATTGCGCGGCGAAGTAGAAGTCTATGAGCAGGCTGAGAATGCCCGCGAGATGTTGTATAACGACATCACGCGGAAGCAGAAAAAGGCCAAGGCGGAACCTTTCCCGGATTTTTTGGTGCGCACCGGAGTCATCAAAGCGGAACAGCTTGCTAAGGTCCGTGCGTATAAGGAAAAGAGCGGCTGCCGTAATGCGGAGGAAGAAGTGCTGGTTATGCTGGACTATATCAGCGTAGCGGGCATGACCGAAGCAAAGAGGCGGTATGAAGATGCGTGCAATGGGGAAGAGTCCAGCGTCATAAACCCAGAACTTGCCGTTCGGGGGACCGGTTTAGCCGCTGATGGCGAAGAGGGGGGAGAGTCCCTTCTTTTGGGTGCCTCGGCATTTTCTTCGCCAGATGCGGGAGAAGATCTCCCCACGGAAAAGAATTAGCTTTTGCACGCGTTCAAATATGCCTTCTGTAGTAGTGGCACGTCTACGTTTTCAGCCAGAAGCAAATAGATAAGGCGCAGTGCGCCGGTTCGGATTGCCGCTGCGTTCCCCCTGCGTGTGGCGATCCGGTGAGACACGTTCGGCAAGGCGCGAAGGTGATCTGTGAGCTGGTGCGCCCGGTGATGCGCTCTGTGGGCGGAATCGACCGTGGCAAGCCCGTGCGCTGCCATGCGCTGCCGTGCGGGTTCGTCGCACAGGGCATGTCGGATAGTGTCCGCCAGAGCCTGAATCTGGCAGTTCCACGACATTTCTTCTTTTCCGCTAACCATGCTCTCTTGTGGTATTCTTGCGCCCTCGTGCGGCCTTTGCGCAGATTCAGTCGGTCGGGGTGACTCAATTTCCGATGGCGTGCGTGGCACGGGATATTCCAGCAGATCTTCGCCGGGAGCGAACAGCAGGTGTTGCCCATGTTCCACCGAGGGGGTGATAAGGCATGCTCCGCATCCCAGCGCTTCAAAAACCCGGAAGTTCAGATCGCCAAATTCACAAAAATTCAGCACCAGTTTCGCCTGTGCGTACAGTTCCCGATAGTTGCCCCGCGTAATGTGCACGCCGGGGATTTCTTTCTGAAGGGCCGACAGAAACCGGGCGCGTAACGGAGTGGTGACGGGGTTCACCGACCCCACGAAAAGCGCGTCCCACTTGGGATTGGCGGGCAGGGGCCGGTCTTCCTCTTTCGCGAATGGCGGAAACCACCAGATATTCTCTGCCGTAAGAAACTTTCCGACCATGCGGGGTATATGATCCCTGAGGCTCATGAGGCAGATATCAAAGCCCTGCGCGTAGAGAGGGTACCAGCTATGGATGTGCGAATCCACGCAATAGAATACGGTGAGACAAGGAAAGGTTTCCATGCCCAAGACAAAAGGCGGGCGGCTTTTGTCCGCCACCACAACCACGTCCGGCTCCCCTCCCGCCAGTGAGACTATGTCTTTCCATCCGAAAATGGCGGTGTGTTCAAAATTATGGATGCGTACATCCCACCCGTATTCCTGTAAGGAAGGGGCGAAAAAGGGAGAACCTATCCAGAACAATTTGCGCATGGTTGTGGGCAACTCCAAGGTAACGCGCCTGTGCACGATAAGGAACCGGCGGGCCGGTTTCCCGCATTCCGCATAGAGCGGGCCATGGCGAGTATGGCAAACGCGGTGCGTTTGTTCAATATCTGTTCAGTCGGGAATCCTTATGCAGTCTGAAAAGGATATGCTTGCTAACCAGAGGAACTTGGTGTCTACTTTCTGCGTTGTTGTTCCACTGGCGTCCCCCGCGATATGTTCCGAAAGGAAAAGGGGACCATATGTCCATTTTTACCCTGAACACCGCCCTTGCCGAGATGCTGAATGCGCATATCGACACGTTGGCGGGCAAAGAACGCCTTGCGCCGGAAGCTATCCGGCAGGCTATCGCAACTGGCACCATGGTGCTGCTTGCCAACCCTAACCACCCCCGTGTGGCACCTGTGCTTGTGGGGCAACCCGCCAGCGTGAAGGTAAACGCCAATATTGGCACGTCACCGTTGAAAAACGATCCGCACTGCGAAATGGCCAAACTGCAAATGGCCATGGACGCGGGGACGGATACGGTGATGGACCTTTCCATTGGCGGAGATCTGAACGTTATTCGGCAGGGTATGCTCGCCGCTTGCCCGTTGCCGCTTGGTACCGTGCCTATGTACGCAGTTGCCCAGCGCTATATTGACGCGGATCGCGACCCTGCGGAAATCAATCCCGACGAAATATTCGAGGAAATTGAAAACCAGGCCCGGCAAGGTGTGGACTATATGACCGTGCACTGCGGCCTGACACGCCGTGGCGCAGAGTTTGCCACGTCTGGTGATCGTGTTATGGGCATCGTTTCGCGCGGAGGTTCCATTCTCGCTCGCTGGATGTTGAAAAACAATAAAGAAAATCCTCTGCTTACCGGGTATGATCGCATTCTGGACATAGCCCGGCGGTATAATGTGACGCTGTCACTGGGTGATGGTCTGCGTCCGGGAGCGGGAGCCGATGCCGGTGACGCCGCGCAATGGGAAGAGGTTATGGTGCTTGGGCAGCTTGCCAAGCGCGGCCTGACCGCTGGCGTGCAGTGCATGATTGAAGGCCCCGGTCATGTGCCGCTTGATGAAGTGGATGCCCAGATTAGAAGCATCAAGAAGCTGACCTTCGGCGCTCCGCTGTATGTGCTGGGTCCGCTGACTATTGATTGCAGCCCCGGCTATGACCACATTTCCGGGGCCATAGGCGGTGCGCTAGCGGTGCGCGCGGGGGTAGACTTCCTGTGCTATCTGACTCCGGCGGAGCATCTGACGCTTCCTTCGATAGACGATGTAAAAGCGGGCGTTATCGCGTCCCGCATCGCCGCGCAAGCCGGGGAGGTATCGCTTGGGCGTCCTCACGCGGTGGAGCGGGAAATGGCTATGTCCCGTGCGCGGAAAGCCTTGGACTGGGCGGCTATGCAGGAGCTGGCGCTAGACCCTTCCATGGTGGAGAAGCGTCGTGAGGAGCACAAGGACAAGCGCGAGTGCGCCATGTGCGGCAAATTTTGCGCATATAAGATGGTAGAGGAAGGGCCGACCTCCTGCCAGTAACCAGCCGGTTCGCCGGAGTGTCAGTTAATAACGCCGGGCGGTTTTTCCGCCCGGCGTTTGTGTTATGGTGCTGGTTACTTGGAGGGGATGCCCGTGGGGTGGAGCAAACGGGCGTTTACCACGTTTTGCGGTTTTCCGGCCTGAAAGGCCGCGATATTCCGGGCGGTAATGTCCATGAGCGTGCGGCGGGCGGTGAGTGTTCCCCATGCGAGGTGGGGGGTGATGAGACAATTGGGCGCGGTAATGAGCGGACTGTCCATGGGGACCGGTTCCACTGCGGTTACGTCGGTACACAGGCCGCCCAGTTTGCCGCTGTGCAGGGCGTCCGCCACGGCCTGCTCGTCCACCAGAGGGCCGCGAGCGGTGTTGATGAGAATAGCGCCGGGCCGGGTGCGCGACAGAAGATCCGCGTTCACAAAGCCTTTGTTCTCAGGAGTCAGCGGGCAGTGAAGGCTGATAACGTCTGAGGTGGCGAAAAGTTCTTCCCGGTCGCAGAAGCGAAACCCCGTCCAGCCGGGGTGCTGTTTAGGGCGGGGCGCATAGGCCTGCACCCGCATACCAAAGGCGGTGGCTATTTCGCCTACCCGGTGGCTGATATTGCCAAATCCCACCAGCCCCATGGTTTTCCCGGTCAGTTCCTGTTGGGTGCTGTTCCAGTAACACCAGTCAGTGGCGTTGCTCCACTGGCCCCGGAGCACGCTTTGCGAGTGTTCCGTCACTCTGCGGCAAAGCTCCAAAAGCATGGCGAACACGTGCTGCGCCACAGCGTTTGTGCCGTAACCCGGAACGTTGGAAACAGGGATGCCGCGTTTTGCGGCAGCGGTTACGTCCACCACGTCATATCCGGTGGCGAGCACGCCGATAAAGGCGAGATCGGGCAGGGCTGCCAGCGTGGTTTCGTCGAGCCGAGTTTTGTTGGTCAGAAGAACCGCCGCCCCCTGTGCGCGGGAAAGAATGTCATGTGGCGCAGTGCGCGGGTGTACGGTGAGGGTACCCAACGATTCAATAGCGGTCCAAGGGTTGTCACCGGGGTTCAGGGTATGACCGTCCAGAACGGTAATCTGCATGTCTGTCTCCTTGCGGCTGGGGTACACTGGATGTGGGGAGAATAGCCGCTCTGCGTCTGGCGGTAAAGCGTGGTCTGGCTGGCGCACGCTTTCCATGAAAGGGTTGGCGTTCGATTCCCATCCGGTATACGATGCTCCGATGGTTATGGGAAAAATATGTTGTCGGAAGATGGCTGGAGGAAAGAAATAGGTGCGCAGGCTTGTCCGCTTTGTCCTTGCACTTCTGCTCCTGTGCGCGGTGGGAGCCGCTGCCGGAGCCTATGCGCTTTCCCGCGTGTTGGACAGTGCCGCAGTTAAATTGCAGATAGAAAGCCTTGTCGCGGAAGAAACGGGCGCAACCTGCCGGATAGATGGGGAAGTGGCGGTGTCTTTGCTGCCTAGGCTTGGCTTGTCTATTGAAGATTTGGTGTTATTCGAGCCTGATACAGACAATGAGCTTTTGCGCATAGGCAGGCTGCACGCCTCTGTGCGTATTTGGGCGTTGTTTTCCCGCACGTTGGAGTTTGACCGCATTCTGCTTGCCGAGCCTTCATTATTCTTGCGGGTGGATTCCGATGGTTCCATGCCGTGGGAAGATATTCTCCGGTTACGGCGGGCCGCTTCTACGCAAACTGCTGTTTCTCCGCTTCCCGCCGGCTTTTCTTTGCGGCGCATGACCGCCACCGGCTTTGACATCCGCAACGGAGTGGTTGAATGGCAGCAAGCTGTGCAGGTTCCGGCTGCCACGCCCTCGCTGGTTTCCGCACCGGACGTGGTGCGCTTTTCCCGCGTCACACTCTCTGTGGATGCGGATGACGTGCCCCGGTGGTCCGGCTCGCTATTGCTGGAAAGTTCCTTTGCAGAAGCAAATGCGTCCATAACGGCAAATGGTGAAATGCTGTTTGACCGCGCCTCGCTTTCTCCCCGCATGGTTAATGGCACTGTGGATGTCGCAGGGGGCTTTCAGGTGGATGGCCGTGTCATACCTGTAACCCTGAAGAGCCTTTTTCAGTTTGCGCCGGGAACGCCGGATGTGGCGTTTCCCGATGTGACCGCGGACGTGGACGGCGTCGGCGTTTCCGCCGCGTTGCTCCTGACGGGAGCTGATTCCGCCGAGTGGGCGCTGAAAGGGGCGGCGCGGGTCCGTAAGTTGAGCCTGCCGTATTGGTTTGAGTTCGGCGAGAACCTTCCGCAAAGCCTGCAACATGCGCTGGACGCTCTGGATGGCTCCTGCTCCGTGACGCTTACCCGAAAAGGCGTGTGGGCAGAGGGCTTGCAGGTGCAGTTGCTTGGCATGCGGTTCTCTGGTGAGGCGGGCGTGGCGGACTTTTCCCGTCCCGTCGTGTACGTGGACGTTTCCGGTCCTTTTGCAGATGTGAACGCGGTCTTTCCTGAGATCAGGGAAACGCCGCCCAAGCGGCTGCCCGCTCCATCACGGCCCGGTCTTGCTGTGCTGCGGAGCAGCGGGGAGGACGGCCCGTCCGGTTCCGTCTGGGATAAGGGGCTGCCCTCCGGGCGTGCGGCTTTTGGGAGCAATGCCGAGTTTCCTCTTGTTCCGCCGGAAAATGTTCCGGGGGAGGAAGGGGCGGTGGGATACGATATCCGCGTGCGCGCGGATAAGGCGGTGGCTCGCTCGTTTTCTATGGAAAATTTTGCTTTTCGTTGCTGGCCCATGCCGCAGACCGGAACATATACCTCGTACCGGGTCGGTTCCTTTTATGGCGGCAGCGTAAACGCGTTACTATCCATTCGTCAGGATTTGGGGTTGGACGTATCTGTAGAGAGGGTAAAGGCTGGCGAACCAAGTAAGCTTATCACGGGCGAGGCCATTCTGGGCGGGGAGATAACCGGCGCTGCGGCGGTGCGGGGCAATGCCCACACCGTATGGGGACTTGTCGCCGGGCTGGAAGGTTCGGTGCGGGCTACCCTGCGTGATGGATATGTTCAGTCACTCGCCCTGCGCAGTGGAGAAAAACCTCGTTTTTCCCTTGCAGAATGCGCACTGGCGCTGGACGGAAAAAGTACACACCCCGCCCCTGATAAGGCGGAGCGGTATTGGCCGTATGACTGGAATTTGCGTGTGGACTACGTGCCTTCCTCTGCCGGAGCCGCTTCCTCTAAAACGGCAGGCAGCGCGAAAACAACAGGTGGTGGCGTACCGGGCAGGTATTCAGTGCAACTGCGCGGTCCTGTGGTGGTGGATACAAAACGGGCGCTGCCTGTTCGCGCGACTAAAGCCGCAGGTTCTCTCCGTTGGATTGGCACAGGAGCGCCCATGGGGGCACCTGTCCCGCTTGATGTCACCCTTACGGGCCAAGTGGATATTGACTTGGATAAGGAAACGCTTTCGGTGGCAAGAGGTTCCGTGACCGCGCCGGAACTTAGCGCCACATGCGCGTTTCAGGTATCTTCGTTGCTGGGTGCTCCTCAGTGGGAAGGCTCTGTGAAAATTGCCACGGTAAACCCGCGTGCTGTGTTATCCCGATACGGCGCTCCTTTGTGGACCATGAGTGATCCCCGTGCGTTAACATCGGGCCAGCTTTTCGCCGGGTTCCGGCTGGCAGACGAAACGCTCTTCCTGCGGGATCTGCGGCTGGGGGTGGACGGAACGCAACTGAGCGGAACCGCGAAATTCGGCGGGCGAGTCGTTCCGGCATATGAATTTTCGTTGCATGGCGACCGGGTGGATGCGGACAGATATCTGCCTCCCGCAGTAGCGGACAATGCCACCGTTTCCGCAGACCGGAACGGGACATCTTCGCAGGAGGCACCTAGCACGGCATGGAAGCTGGACTGGCTCCGGGAAACTTCCATTGCGGGAAACGCACGGTTCGATCACGTCATTTACCGTAACATGGAGTTTTCTGACATCGCGGCTACGCTTGCCGTGGCAAACGGGCGGTTGCGGCTGGCTCCTTTTTCCGCAGTGTGGTACGGCGGAGAAGCCAGTGGCGAACTGGCTGCCCGTGTGATTTCCGTACCGGAAACCTCCGTGACCGGGGCCGGAGTACCTGCCGCACAGGCCACAGGGCCGGAGAGAACGGACGGATTGGACACACGAGTCAATTTCTCTGTGAAAAATCTGAATCTGGAATCAGTGGCTATGCGTTTAGCCGGGCAACAATACGTGGGGGGAACCGCCTCCCTGTATGGCGACTTGCGTGGGATTGTCCGGGGTGGTGACGATATTCCCGGTGCCATGGGGGGCATATGGGGATTTGAAATTCAGCGCGGGTTTTATAGTACCTCCACCCGTGCTGACGGCACACGCAGCCGCACACCTTTTTCCCACAGTTCCGCAGACGGGCAGATGGATCGCGGCGTGCTGACGAGTGATAATTTTTCTCTGCAATCCACGCTGGTTTCCATGGCTGGGGGTGGCAAGGTGGACCTTGTACGCAGAGAAATGGACACGGCTATCAATGTTACCTACGCCGAGGTGCCTACATTCCCCGTTCGTATTTATGGCAAAATCGCCGACCCGCAGTTTTCCGTGCGTGGGGCGCAGATTATTCCCCGTACTATTGAAAAATTGGGGGGCGGTGTCTTCAATCTTTTTAAGCGGGTGATCACCAGCCCCTTCCGCGCTTTGGAAATGCTGGGCAATATCGGCAGCAACAGCACCCAGACGCCGTAACAACCAGCGTCCATTCCTCCCCTTTTATCGATTCATCACTGTGCAGTTTTATGCACAAATATTTTTTCTTGCACATACGTGCAGAAAATGCTGCAATATTTTGCACAAATTCCGCGCCTCTCCTGAATCTAGGAAAAATGGAAAGCGTGTTTTTGGCCCGTTCCCGGTACACCGGCGGAACAGGAAAAGACATTTTCGCGCGTGTGCAAAACTTGGCACAGCTTTTTCATGCATGCGGGCGCGTTCTCCGCATAAGGGGATGCAGGGATCATCCGGTTATCCACGCGTCCCTTCTTTTTTCCAAGTTTGCGCGGTTTGCAAAAGCTACAGGCAGATATGCCAGAGGATATATGGAAATAGCCGATCTTAACAAAGAGCGCAGTACCCTTATCATCGCGGTTATGGCGTTGGTAACCATAGGGCTTTCGCTCATCATCTCCACAGGGCAAACACTCAGCCGTCAGGAAGAGGCGGGCATTTTGCACCTTCAGCTTTCCGCCCGCTCAGTGCTACAGGCCGTGGAAAGCTCGTTGCGTGCGGGCATGTTTGTGCGCCCGGACGCGGGCTTTTTCCGCCCGGACACGGCGGAATACTTCCGCGAGTTGGAACGCAGTGGCGAAGTGGTTTTTGTGGGCATCATCGACGAACGGGGTGGGCGGGTTATTAGCTCGCGGGAAAATGCCAACGAAACCGCCACAATCATGTTTCCCCCGGAGGCGCTGCCCACTTTGCGGGAACTGGGAGAATGGTCCGGCAGAGCCGCGTATGGTAAAAATAAGGTCTATGTATACGCCCGGCGGACCATGGGGTCCGTTTCCCGGCACGATGAGGCGGGGAATTTGCTCCCGTCATTCCTTGTGGTGGGGTTGGATATGTCTAAGCACATGGCGGTGTATCAGGGCTTCCGGCAAAACGCCCTGTTTCAGGCCGCGTATATTTTAGCGGCGGCGTTGTTTATCTGGGCGCTGGCTATGGGGCTGCTCAAGCGGCGTGAATTGGCGGGGAAGGCCCTGCAACTGGAGCGTTTTCAGGCAAAGCTGTTAGATAATTTGCCGGATGGCTTGCTTATTGTCAGTCCTACCAATGTTATTCGCGCGGCTAATCCGGCAGCGCACGCGATTTTGAATGCCAAAGGTTCCGGGCTGGCGGGTTTGCCGTTGGAACAACTTCCCGGAGATGTGGGCGACTGCCTTATGCCGCCGGAAGAGGACACTGTATCCGGTTGGCAACGCCGAACCGCGAAGGGGGCGCACCTTGAAATCCTTTCAGTGCCCTTGCGGGAACATGATGAGGAAGGGGCGCGGCTTGTGCTCATTCGTGACAGAACCCGGCTGCGGGAACTGGAAAAGAGCCTTGCCGATGCTGAAAAAATGGCTGCGGTGGGCACACTCGCCGCCGGGGTGGCCCATGAAATTCGTAATCCCCTCAGTTCTCTTCGTGGGTTCGCGCAGTATTTTGCCAAAAAATTTAAAGGAAACGAGCCGGATGAAACCTATGCGCAGACTATGATCCGCGAGGCGGACAGGCTGAACCGCGTTATCACCGACTTGCTGTACCTTTCAAGACCCCGCTCAGTGCAACCGGGCGAGGTGAGCCTGTTGCAGCTTTCTGAGGACATCAGCAATCTTGTACGCATGGACCTTGAGGACCGCAATGCGCGGTTGGAGATCAGCCTTGAGGCACAGACGCTGCTGGCGGATGAAGACCTGCTTAAGCAGGCAGTGCTGAATCTGGTGTTGAATAGTTTGGATGCACTGGCGGAAATGGGGGGAGAAGCGCGGCATATTCACATCGCGTCGGCTTTTGGCGATGGCGGCGTGTGGATTTTTGTCCGTGATACTGGTCCGGGTATGACCAAGGAACAGAAAGAGCAGGCCTTTGAGCCGTTTTTTACCACCAAATCAAAGGGGTCGGGGCTGGGGTTGGCGCTGGTGCATAAAACCATGCGCGAGCACGGTGGCAAAGCGCTTATTGAGTCTGAGAAGGGGCGTGGTACCACTGTGGCCCTGTTTTTTCCCGATGCGGACCAGACCGACTGGCAGGATTGATGCGAGCACGGAACGAGATGGAGTAATACGGTATGCGACGACTGCTTGTGATTGACGATGAACCGGGATTGCGGCTGATGATGCGTGCGGTGATGGAAGATGCCGGGTGGCAGGTGGCAGAGGCTGGTTCGGGGGAGGCCGGACTGGACTATCTGGCCCGTGAGGAAGCGAATGTGGTGCTGCTCGACATGCGCATGCCGGGCATGGACGGAAGCGAAACGCTCGCCCACATTCTGGAACGGTTTCCCGGTCTGCCCGTCATCATGCTTACTGCGTATGGTACTGTCGGTTCTGCTGTGGAAGCCATGAAGCGCGGTGCATTCGACTATCTTTCCAAACCGGCGGATAATGAAGAACTCATTGCTGTGATGGAAAAAGCGTATGAATACGGAAGATTGCTCGCTGAAAACGAAAATTTGCGACGTAAGTTGGCGGCGGGAGATCCCACAGAGCATATTGTGGGTGGCAGTCCCGCCATGCAGCGGGTGCTGGATCTGATTCGTCAGGCCGGACCGTCGGAGGCCACGGTGCTGGTGATGGGTGAATCTGGAACAGGAAAGGAGCTTATCGCTGAAGCCTTGCATGAGGTCAGCTCGCGTGCGGCACGTCCGCTTGTTAAGGTTAACTGTGCGGCACTGCCCGGAAATTTGTTGGAAAGCGAATTGTTCGGGTACATGAAGGGCGCTTTTACAGGTGCGGTGAAGGATAAACCCGGGCGGTTCCAACTCGCGCGGGGGGGCACCTTGTTTTTGGATGAAATTGGCGAAATGCCTGTGGAATTGCAGGCTAAATTGCTGCGTGCGTTGCAGGAACGCGTGGTGGAGCCTTTGGGGGCGGTCCGTCCGGTGGAGGTCGATGTGCGCATCATCGCCGCGACCAATAAAAATTTGCGTGAGGCTGTGGCTCGTGGCGAGTTCCGCGAAGACCTGTACTTTCGTCTGAATGTGTTGGAGATTGTCTCTCCGGCGCTTCGCCATAGAAAAGACGATATTCCTCTTCTCGTCAGCCGCTTGCTTGATAAGTTGAGCAAAAAGAACCGGAAGGACATTCGCACAGTCAGCCCGGATTTTATGCAGGCCCTCATGGCGTATAGATGGCCCGGTAACGTGCGCGAACTGGAAAATGTGCTGGAGCGGGCGCTTATTCTTTCCCGTTCAGAAACGCTGGGGGTGGAGTCACTTCCGTCTCAATTCAGTCCCGCCGCGTTGGCAGCCGCTTCCGCCATGGACGATATGCCCGGCGGGCAGGTCGGGGCGTCAGGGTATGCCGGGGGCGGTATCTCTTTGGGCGGCGACATGCCGATGGAGTTTCGCGCGGCACGGGTTCGTCCTAAAACGCTGGATGATGCGGAGCGTATGGCGCTTGTGGACGCGCTGGAAGCACAGGGGGGACACAGAGAACGCACGGCGGACGCACTGGGCATCAGCCGCCGCACATTGCAGTACAAGCTGCGCAAGTATGGGTTAACCCGGCGGCAATGATGATCACACCGTCGTCTGCGTAACGTCATCTTTCTGTCCGGGAACCGTCACAACGCACTCTGTATGAGCTTGAGAACTGATTATCTGTTCGTCAACCTTCGTTAAGGAGTGTGTTTGCTATGCGTTGTTTCCTTCGTAAGGGCGGTCAGGTCTGTTTGTGGGCTATCGCGCTGTTTTTTGTGCTATTGCAGGGCGCGTATGCTGAAGGCGGTCACTATACAGGCAAGCCAGCCAAATATGTATTTCTGTTCATCGGCGATGGCATGGGAGTGCCCCAGCAGGTAGCCACGGAAGCCTTTTTGGGCCGCAAGCTGCTCATGAGCGAATTTCCGGGCCAAGGCATGACCACTACCCCGGCTAAAGACCGCTTTATTGTAGATTCCGCCGCAGCCGCTACAGCCATCAGCGCCGGGCAGATCACCAACGTGGGCATGATTGGCATGGCACCGGATTCTTCGCATGTGAAGACGGTGGCGGAAATGGCTAAGGAACGAGGCATGAAGGTGGGCATTGTTTCCAGCGTGTCCATAGACCACGCCACGCCCGCCGCATTTTACGCGCACGTGCCCAAGCGGTCCCAATATCACTACATAGACCACGCCATTGCGGAAAGCGGGTTTGACTATTTCGCGGGTGGCGGCCTGAAAGATCCTGAAGGCAAGCGCAAGGGGGTCGAATCGCGCGGGAACGCTTTGGACGCCATTACCAAGGCTGGTTTCGCCATTGTGAATTCCCGTACCGCGTTTAACGCACTCACCCCCGCCTCCGGCAAGGTACTGGCCTACAACGAATGGTTGCAGGACTCCGGTGCCATGCCCTACGCCATGGATTCGCGCAAGGGTAAGGACATCACGCTTGCGGAATTTACCCGCAAGGGCATTGACTTATTGGACAACGACAAGGGCTTCTTTATGATGGTGGAAGGGGGCAAAATTGACTGGGCTTGCCACGCCAACGACGCGAAAGCCGCCATCCGTGACACAGAAGCTTTTGAACAGGCCGTGGCGGAAGCTGTGGCCTTCTACCGTAAGCACCCGGAAGAAACCGCGATTATTGTTACCGGCGACCATGAATGCGGTGGCATGACGCTGGGCTTTGCCGGAACGCAGTATGACAGCCACTTCAATGTGCTGGACGCGCAGTCTGTTTCTTTCCAATTCTTCACCGACGATGTTTTGGGTGAATTGCTGAAGAGCAAAAAAGATTCGCTGACGTTTGCGGACGTGCAGCCGCTGATCACCCGGTATTTCGGACTCCGTTTCAGCGGAGACGCTGCTGCGGACCCCATGGTGCTGAAGCCGTACGAACTGGCCCAGCTTGAGGCCGGGTTTGCCATGACCATGCAAGTGCAGGCTGGCAAGGGTGGTGAAGAGGCGGAACGTCTTTATAGCGAATATGACCCGCTTACCGTTTCCATAACACATCTTGTGAACAACAAAGCCGGTTTGGCGTGGACTTCCTACTCGCATACCGCTGTTCCTGTTGTCACTTCCGCTATCGGTGTGGGAGCCAATTCGTTCAACAGCTCCTACCATCAATCCGCCATCGCCATGAAGATTATGGCGCTGCTGGGTGTGCAACCGCAGGTGCAGATTGCCTCTCGCTAAGACAGCGTTGCTGCTACGAGTTTGAAACATGCGGGCGGTGCGACGTTGTCGTGCCGCCCTTTCCATAACATTTGGGCGGAGTGGAGTGCTTCATGCGATGTCTGCGGTGTAAGGACACAATGCTGGTCCTATGTTTTGCGGCGTTTTCTTTGATATTATGGCTGTTACCCACAGGGTTTGATGACCGGGTGGACTCTTCAGCCATACGCCGCAAGGGCATAGTGGTGGAAGTGGACGATAGCGGGTTGCAGCGCCACAGCATCATTCATGTAGGGGCGCAGCATCTGATTGTGCGCGTGGAGGGCGACCCCTTGCCCGGTATTCCCGCGGACGGGCAGGTGGCTGTGGTCAACCAGCTCCTTGGTCGGCTGGACATGGATAAATTGTTTTCTGTCGGCGATGCGGCTTTGCTGGTTATTACACGCAACCCGGATGGCAGCGTGAATAATGTGGTGGCGCAAGATCACTACCGGGTAGGGTTGGAAGTAACCTTACTTGTCTGTTTTGGGCTTCTTTTGCTTGCCTTCGGCGGGTGGACGGGGGCTAAGGCGATGCTGTCGTTTCTTTTTACCGGGTTAGTGCTGTGGAAAGTGTTTATTCCCGGTCTGTTGATGGGGTTGTCTCCCGTTTTGTTGGCATTTGGGATTGTGGCTGTGCTCACAGGAGGAATTATTTTTCTAGTCGCCGGGCCGGGAAGGCTGGGGACGGTCGCCTTTTTGGGGGCCATGCTGGGAGTGGGGTCGAGCACCTTGCTGGCTCTATGGGCTGCTAAAGCCTTTCATCTGAGCGGAGCGGTAATGCCTTTTGCCGAAACGCTGCTCTATTCCGGCTATGGGCATTTGGATATCACGGGCATCTACGTGGCAGCGGTATTTGTGGCGGCGTCGGGGGCGGTTATGGATCTCGCTATGGATGTGGGCGCGGCACAGTATGAAGTGGTACTGCGAAATCCCGGTATCTCCCGGCGGGAAGCGTTGCTTTCCGGTTTGCGGGTGGGACGCGCGGTTGTCGGCACCATGACGACAACGTTGCTGTTAGCGTATTCGGGGGGATATATGACGCTTCTCATGGCCTTTATGGCGCAGGGAGTGCCTCTGCTGAATTTGTTTAACATGCTGTACGTGGCTGCGGAGGTGGTTAAGACGTTGGTGGGCAGTTTCGGTTTAGTTTTGGTTGCCCCGTTTACAGCCATTGTAGGAGCCGTATTGTATACGGGACACGTTCCGCCGGTGACAGAAGAAACTGTCGCCGCGCAATCGTGTGTTTCTCGACCGGAAACTGTCACTCAGCCCCAATATCTTTAATCTCGGAAACTCCAATGCCGGAATGTGTCCTTCAGTAGCTTCCTCGCCCTTAGCCCCCATTGTGTTTAGCAATGGGGGCTTTGACGTTTAGGAAATGGGTGCGCCTGTATGAGGGGCGACGTATTCCTCCATGTATCGTCGCGCAGCCTCGGCGTTTCAATCCACGCCCCTGTGTGAGGGGCGACGAACAGCGCACCATTATACATTCTCAGGTGGACGTTTCAATCCACGCCCCTGTGTGAGGGGCGACTTGCCCCTGCGGCGCGGGCTTCGGTCTATTCGGGGTTTCAATCCACGCCCCTGTGTGAGGGGCGACAAGCTGTCCTTTGACCGGTGGGTGGTGATAGAGGGGTTTCAATCCACGCCCCTGTGTGAGGGGCGACCGGGTACGGCTGTATCGCGCCAATAAAGTGTTGGTTTCAATCCACGCCCCTGTGTGAGGGGCGACGTTGTGGTGGCGACCAATGCGGCTGCAGCCAGTACGTTTCAATCCACGCCCCTGTGTGAGGGGCGACTTTAAGCCGGACGATGAGCAAACTAAGATCGCGCAGGTTTCAATCCACGCCCCTGTGTGAGGGGCGACGGCGGCACCTCGGAAGCCCGTGACGGAGGCGGCACCGTTTCAATCCACGCCCCTGTGTGAGGGGCGACGACTGTCCGCATGCAGCACCTCCCAAAATTCGGTGTTTCAATCCACGCCCCTGTGTGAGGGGCGACGAATCCCTTACGATAAAGTATCTGACATTCTTGGAGTTTCAATCCACGCCCCTGTGTGAGGGGCGACGCCGCGTTGATCCAGAACGCAATCAATTATGCAAATGTTTCAATCCACGCCCCTGTGTGAGGGGCGACCGATACAAGAGGAGTCTCCCAGCGCCGCAAGTGGAGTTTCAATCCACGCCCCTGTGTGAGGGGCGACCAAAGGCAAGTGCTTGGATAAGGATTTACTATTTGTTTCAATCCACGCCCCTGTGTGAGGGGCGACCTTTTTCTTCTGCTTCTATGCCTAGCTTGTCTTTGTTTCAATCCACGCCCCTGTGTGAGGGGCGACCCATTCGACTTCTGCGCTATCGCAAGCATCTTTGTTTCAATCCACGCCCCTGTGTGAGGGGCGACTTGCAGGCGTGATGCATTAAAAACGGTGTCAAAGTTTCAATCCACGCCCCTGTGTGAGGGGCGACGTTGAACAGCTGCGACACCTCACCCGCAATCGTGTTTCAATCCACGCCCCTGTGTGAGGGGCGACATGGTGATTGATATGACGCTAGGACAAAAACAACGTTTCAATCCACGCCCCTGTGTGAGGGGCGACGGCCTCTTTGCCCGTACCCGATCCCGCTACGCACAAGTTTCAATCCACGCCCCTGTGTGAGGGGCGACCCAGCGCCAACGGTTACTTTGATGTTTTCTCGCAGTGTTTCAATCCACGCCCCTGTGTGAGGGGCGACCTGGTCAGCTAGTTTTTCCAGCGCCTTGCTGCCCGTTTCAATCCACGCCCCTGTGTGAGGGGCGACCTTTGGCTCGGGTGCTTCCTGCTGTTTTTTGTTGTTTCAATCCACGCCCCTGTGTGAGGGGCGACTCAATAACGTCAATCAATGACCTAACTTTTTTTAGTTTCAATCCACGCCCCTGTGTGAGGGGCGACTAGCGCCAGCCGCTACACCAAACCCGCCATTGTTGTTTCAATCCACGCCCCTGTGTGAGGGGCGACTAAACCCATCTGATAGCACGCCACCTGCAATGCTGTTTCAATCCACGCCCCTGTGTGAGGGGCGACGCGTTAAAAAGCTGCGACACTCCACCCGCAAGCGTGTTTCAATCCACGCCCCTGTGTGAGGGGCGACCAGCATATAGACGGTTACCCCGGCATTGACATTGTTTCAATCCACGCCCCTGTGTGAGGGGCGACCGCGATGCCGTGCGCCAAGGCTGGGAGCTTGACAGCGTTTCAATCCACGCCCCTGTGTGAGGGGCGACAGTTAGCTATGGGCGTACCGTTGCCAGCGTAGCGTTTCAATCCACGCCCCTGTGTGAGGGGCGACCGAGGCCCATGTAGACCACATACTCATCAGCTTCGTTTCAATCCACGCCCCTGTGTGAGGGGCGACCCAGCATTTTACGCCAGCGGTCGGATCTTGCGAGTTTCAATCCACGCCCCTGTGTGAGGGGCGACTAATTGGCAATGAGCTGCACTATTCGGCTACAATAGTTTCAATCCACGCCCCTGTGTGAGGGGCGACGCTATGGGGTTGTCATACCCTTCGTTGTATGACGTTTCAATCCACGCCCCTGTGTGAGGGGCGACTGGTAAAATGTTCGAAAGAGTGCATTTCATTCGGCGTTTCAATCCACGCCCCTGTGTGAGGGGCGACGGAACGCCATCGGCAACACTTGTGCGCCTGATGGAGTTTCAATCCACGCCCCTGTGTGAGGGGCGACGCAAAAATACCGCCTGCGCCCATGGTCATAATGTTTCAATCCACGCCCCTGTGTGAGGGGCGACGCACATTTATACTCGCATGGTGAGGCTACTGATGATGTTTCAATCCACGCCCCTGTGTGAGGGGCGACAGTCGGGAAAAGCAAAGCCGCTGCATGCCCTGAGAGTTTCAATCCACGCCCCTGTGTGAGGGGCGACAGCCTTGTACCTCCCCTTCCCTGGTGTGGTGTTTGTTTCAATCCACGCCCCTGTGTGAGGGGCGACTGACCAACAAAAGCACGGTCTACGGCATCGGCGTCGTTTCAATCCACGCCCCTGTGTGAGGGGCGACCGGGCAAGGTTGATTGTCTAGTCCTGGACTATGCCGTTTCAATCCACGCCCCTGTGTGAGGGGCGACTGCCACCGCGAAAAGTGTTGGTGGGCAAGAGCTAGGGTATCAAGTTTCGAGCACCTATGCCAGAGGGCGTTGTCTATCTGTTTTGGAATGGCATAGGTATGCGTAATACCCTTATTATATTAGAGTATATTTATCCGAGCATCTGCCGGGAAAATGCTGTGTACTTGAGGTGCTCGCATAGTGCCTTACCTGTAGTGATATAGTAGATGCAGCAGGAAGGCACACGCTCTCGCGCGCTTGACAGGGCAGGAGTCGGTCCTATGTCATTGCAAGGAATGGATGATTTGTGGGAGAGCGGGAACGAGGATGAGAATACGGCCTATGGGCCGAAGGTATGCTTATGAAGAAATCACAAACTTGTGAATTTGTTTTAGTTTCATCCTGCTGCACAGGGTGTGGCGGGTGTGTGGACATGCAACCGGATTACGTGGGTTGGGGAGAAGATATGGATACGCCTGTGGTACTCACTGATACAGCCCCCCGCGAGGTTGTGGCGGAGTTGCAGGCGCTTTGCCCGGAGGGCTGTTTTTCGTTTGATGAGTAGCCGCTCTCCTGCGTGTGCAAGAATAGCACGGAAAGAGTTGCGGTCGGCGGAGGATTGGCTAGCTGCGGGCATTTGCTAAGAGAGCATGCCGGGCGGATTACGGAATTTCGCGAAATCGTGGGTATGTGATTTCAGCGCTAGGGCATGCTATTACAGGGGGGAGGAATCAGGGATGCGGTATTACTTCCACGAGCTGCCGTTGTAACGGAAAATTTCTGTCTGCCAGAGACGTTTAACCATCGCAAATTCTTGTCCCGCCAAAGAGGCTTGGGTTGCGGCTGAGGCTTCATAGTGAAGAACCGCATAGCGGACAAGCCCCACAACCTTGCCGGAATTACCTTCTAGCTGCTTAATTTGCACGCTCAGAGTTTCTGGAGAAATGTCTTTGTAATGGGCCACCCATCTGTCACCCCGCTGCTCTACACCGTGGTGGGCGGCATTGAAGGTCAGCCGGGAGGCCATGATAACCAGCCGCGAAAGGGCAAGCTCGCGTAAGTGCTCTCGTAGGCGGGCAAGCCGGGTGGCTTCGTGATCCGAGGGTAACGGGAGACTGGCTTGCTGGATTATGGGGGCTTGGGGGGATACCGTTTGCGCTGGCAGCACATATTCTGCTTCTTCTGCCCGAACAGGTGAGCTGTTCAGTAAGCATGCAGCAACGAGTGCAAGTGCGCACCACGAAAAGCGACCGGGACCGGATTGCAGATGCTTAAGAGTATTCATGGCTGGGACTGTATACTAAAAAAGGCCCGTCAGGCAAGGACTGACGGGCCTTTTGTTTTTTAGTTGCTATTCAAAGGTGATAACAACGCGACGGTTCAGCCTGCGGCCTTCCCGGGTGCTGTTGTCATACTCAGGATCGCGTTCACCCATGCCCACAGCCGTCATGCGGTCGGCGCTGACGCCCTGACCGACCAGGAATTCGCGCACGGACTTGGCGCGGCGTTCAGAGAGGCCCTGGTTGTAAGCATCGGGACCGGTGGAGTCTGTGTAGCCGGTCAACACAACGGGACCAGCCTGATCTTTGATGATCTGCGCGGCTTCAGCGAGGATGTCAGCCGATTCGGGGCTGATCACGGCGCTGTCAAAAGCGAAGTTGACGTTGCGCAGAACAATGGCTTCCTGTTCAACAACGACTTCTTCCACAACCACCACGGCGGTCTTGTCTTCCACCACGCGGTAGAATACGTCGCGCATGAACGTATCAAGAGCAACTTCATTGGAAAGCAGGGCAGGACCATCGGCGTAAACAGAGCAGCCCTTCAGTCCGGCAATTTCTTTCAGGGTAGCTTCACCCTTGGCGGAGTCGGCAAAGGAAACCACATGCAGGCAGATGCCGGGTTCGCTGTTATACAGCGCACGGGCTTCTTCCACAGGGTTTATGCCCATGTTGGACTCGCCGTCGGAAACGAGAATAACGGCACCATTGCGCTGCATGTTGTGCACAACGGGCTGAAGCTTCATCAGGCCGTCACCCATGGGGGTGTAGCGACCACGAATGTCTTCATTGGTGGAAATGCCTTCCAGAGCGCTTTCAACATTGGCGGAATTATACGCGCCAAGGGAAAGGCGTTCGGAATAGGGCGCGAAGGTGTGCACTGCGGCCTGATAGGGCAGTGCGGGGATTTTTTTGTTCATTTTCATCATCAGGTCGCGCGCCATGACGACTTTTTGTTCCTTCAGCTCCGCATGCTTCATCATCATGGAACCGGAATGGTCCATGAAGATGTCAAAGCTGGTAATTTTAGGTTCAAGCCGGATGGCAGGCTGTGCTTGGGCCACGGCAGCGAAGCCGAATAGCGCCACACATGCCGACAGAAGGACAAATTTAGTAAATTTCATGCGTATCTCCTTTGCAAATATCATTTGATGCCCTTGGTACGAAGAGGGACATTTCCACTATAGGCGTAAACGTATCTTTGTGACAAGGTTTTTTAGAAAAATTTCACAGGAGTTCAGGCACCCAGCTTAATAAGTTGTGCATAGAGATCTTCGTGTTCAGGATACTTTATCCCGCGCCCTGTAACAATTATGCTCGGTGAGAGCATGTCGGAAGAAGGGTCGGAGAGGGGCTTTATTTCCCATCGGTTGTCTTCCTTACCGACAACCAATTCTGTTTTTTCCCTGTGGGCACGCGTAATGGCGTAAACAACGGACTCTTTAAAATTCACGGCATGCTCCGGCTGCTTGTACCGCGAGAAGCGGCAGTCTTATGCGATGCGCCCGTGAATACTCCGGGGGATAGGATTCTGTAAAGATGGGGGAAAAAAGAAAGTGGCCGCCATGTGACAGGACATGGCGGCCAATGCCGGAAGGGTGGGCGTCCTTCCGGTAGGAACGGAAATATTAATGAGAAACTATTGCGGCGACAAACACCTCAATAGCGATAAGCGAAATAAGAAATAGGCTGATTCGCACCGCCTCCATGCGAAATTCTGCAAGAGTGCTGAATGCGTGCGATATCATTGCTCTCTCCTGATAGGGCGGCCCGCAGGCAATGCCTGTTCGGCGGAAGCCATGACGGCCCTGTGCTCTGCTACGGGATCTGTAGCGATGAAGGTTAGCGCTGTTTTGAAAAAACGCCGCACAGTATTGTGTTGCTTGTCTGGAGAGCCTATGGAGGGAAATTTGGTCATACTGTACTCCAAACCAACTGCGCTGGGCAGGCTAGGGAAAATTCGCGTATCCCGCAGGTTCGGGAAACTAGGCAGGCACGGCTACGAGCAGTGCATAACGGGAATGTGCTACTTGTCTGTGTGGAACTATAATGAAATTGAAATTCGTTATCAAGAAAAAAGTGATTTATTTTTTCGCGTCGGCATGTGGCGCTCCGGCATGGCATTTTGCATGGTCGCTTTACGAAGCTAAAGGGCGCGGGGCACGGTGCAGGGGAGCATTCCGGCCTCCGGGCCATATGCGCCATACGCCGAATATTGTGCGCAGCATGGTCCACAGGCCGGTCGCCAGCCATATCCAGAGCAGTGGGGGCTGTGCATTTACCGCCGAGGTGGCAAGCAGCAGGGCCATGCCACCCAAGGAGGAAATAAGCATGGCATTGCGCAGGTAGCGAAAATCACCCGTGCCCCAGTGAATGCCGTCTGTGGCAAAAGAAAGGGCGTTGATGGGCTGAATGAGGGAAGCCACAAGCCAGCCAGTGGCGAACGTGCTGTGGATGCCGGGCGGAATCAGCAGCCACGCAATAGGCTCTTCCAGCAACAGCATGGCGATCATGAGTAGTGTTCCCGTACCCAAGCTCCAACGGCAGACCATTCCCGCCACTTGCCGGGCGGCGGGAATGGCGGAGCTTCCCATGAAATACCCGATGAGGCTTTGTCCCGTGATGGCAAAAGCGTCTAAAAACAGCGCGGAGAAGAGAAAGAATTGGCGGATGGCTTGGTGCGCCGCGCCGCAGTCGGGACCAGCTTCTGTGGCTTGGCGGGTGGCCAGCAGCAAAAACGCCAGCACCATACCCGTGCGGACAAACAGATCACCGCCTATGGAAAGCAACGCCCGGATATCCGCCCGGCGCGGATTGCTTGCAATGCCGATATGGTGGCGGACTAGCCATATCGCCCACATTGCCCCCAACCATTGGCTGACAGAGGTGGCAAGACCCGCTCCGGTAACGCCCATGGCTGGAAACGGGCCATTACCGAAGATGAATAGCCAATCCAGTACAATGTTGAGCAGATTCACCGCCCCCGCTATCCATAAAGGAGTGCGCATGTTCTGCATGCCGCGCAGGGCACCAAAGCACGAAAAGGTGAGCAATATGGCCGGCGCTCCGAGCAAGCGCACACGGATGTAGTCCACGGCGTTTTGCAGCACTGGTCCGTCTCCGCCTAATAACCGCGCGGCTGTTTCCGCTGCGGGCCATGCCGCTAGAGCCACCGTTATGCCCAGTCCTGCGGCCAGCAGGAGGGATGCGGAGAGTATTTGCGAAGCGCGGAAGCTGTCTCCCGCGCCCATACATCGGGCCAGTTCCGTTTGGGTTCCCACGCCAAGAAAGTTGAATACCCAGAATGCGGAAGAGAGAACCATGGCGCCAATTCCCAGCCCGGCAAGCGGAACGGTGCCCAGCCGGGCTACAAACGCTGTGTCTGCGAGGCCGGTCAGCGGTTCCGCTATCAGGGATATGGAAACCGCTACCGCCATACGCAAAAGGGTGCGGCGCGGTGCGGCAAGAAACGCGTGCGAGGCCGGGGTATTGGTCATACGGCGGGTTCCGGTGGCTGGTGATGACGCTTCATAGTGGACGAGTGTACCGGAGAAGCCCGTCCCGCAAAAGAAAAATTCCTTTCAGCGTATGGCCCTGTTTTGCCGTTTATCACGTTGCCGGGGGCAATTTTCTTCTGCTGTCTCTGCGTTTTATATGCCCGGCGATAGGTGGACCAATTTGCAAAGAGCGTGGTCTTCACCGCGTTTGTTGTGGAAATGGGCATGGGGCGCGGCTACTTTCCGGCGTTTTGTATGGAACGGAAGTATACAACAGGAGAGGCAGTATGACGATTTCATCGGTTCATACCGTGCATCGGTATGTGGGCGATGGCGTGCAGACGGAATGGCCTGTGCTGTTCCCTTTCTTCGCGCCGGAAGAGGTCAGAGCGGTGCGCACCGGAATTGGCGGGCTGGATACGGCGCTGGTGTATGGCCCGGATTACACCGTGCAGGCGTTTGAAGAGGGCGGCCTGTGCCGTTGCGCCGTGGGAGTGGGGGAACGGCTAACCCTGTATCTGGAGCTGGCTCCCGTGCAGCAGATAGATTTGCGTAATACGGGAATTCTCGCGCCGGAAATTTTGGAGTTGGGGCTTGATCGGCTGACCTTGCTTGTTCAGCAGTTGGAAGAGGGGGTTTCCCGCTGCGTTCAGGTGGGAATAACCAGTGATATGGACCCGAACGCGGTACTGACCGCAGTTGAAACCGCAAAGGCACTCTCTGAAATAGCGGCGCACCAAGCGGCAGATAGCGCCACTGCGGGTGCCGGGTCCGCTGTGAATGCGAAAGCCGCTCAGGACGCGGCGGGGGGTATGGCCATGGCGTCCGCCGCGTCCGCGGATGAGGCTGCGGAGTCCGCTTTGGCCGCCGCCGCATCGGCAAACGTGGCGGAAGCCCAGCAGGCCGTTGTTATCGCGGCGGGAGAGGCGCAGCGCGGCATGGTTGTGTCTACCGGGAGCACTCAGGTGGCACGGGTCGCCGCCGAAGGGGCTTCGCAAGTTGAACGGGTCATTACTACCGGCGATGCCGTTGTCGCGTTGCTTCCCGGAATAGTTTCGCCGTTTTCCGGCAACTTCGGAGGCGCGGGCAACAAGCATCCGATAAATGTGAAAACCGGCACGGCGGATCTTCGGTATGCTCTCTGTGATGGCGCAACCTATACCGCCCCGGACGGTCGTGTGGTTACGACGCCGGACTTGCGCGAGCGCTTTGTCTTACCCGCGAACACGCCTTCGTCATCTGGGCAGACAGGCGGTTCGTGGACGCATTCGCACACAACCTCCGTTAACGCGACAACCCTCGGTATAGGGCAAATTCCCTCGCATAATCACAATATTGGACTATATAAGGCGGGTAGTCCCTACAATGCGCTTTCCCCAATGGGAGAGGGAAGTCCCACACTCTTATATTCATCCAATTCAGGCGGTGGCGGCTCCCATACTCACGGGGCCGTAACGTCTACCGTGAGCATTTCGCCACCGTACTACCGGCTTGCGTACATTATGGCATTATAGGAGCACCATATGCGGCTAACAGTGATTTTCGATGACGCTGTGATCTATCTGGATGGGGACGCGTTGCAGGCGGAAACCGGTAACGGCGGAGATATGCATGCCATTCAGTGGTACGGGGACCGGGGGCATGTGGAGTATCGTGATGCGCGGCCCAACAGGGAACTTGCCGGGGAGGACTATGCGGAGATGATAGCCCCCTATGTGGCGGTATGGGAGTCCGCACGCATAGCCCGGATGGCGGAAGAGGCGAGTGCGGAAAACGAAGAGGAACATTCCGCGCCAGATATGACGCTCGGTGAAGCGGAGACTGTGGTAGCGTTGTTCCCGGTCAGTTATCCGCATGTGCTGGCAGTGCTGGGGTTGGGGGATATCGTCTAGCCTTGCGGAAGGAAGTGCGGGAGACGTTCGGTCCTCAGTACATCAGACTATGTCCTATGCCACGCTGTGCATATGCGTATGCCAAAACCGGACGCTGCCGGGGAAGGGGCAAGGCCACCGGGCGGGGAACCCGGTGGCTTTTATGTCTCTGGTCGGCGCGGGACAGCAGCGTGCCACATCTTTCCCGCCCGCAACAGGTGTCGGTTCGATTGGGCCTATTCCGATGTCCTATTCTTCCCAACCGTAGGTGCGTTCCACTGCCTTTTTCCAGCCCGCATACAGGATATCTCCTTTGGCGGTGTCCATGGTGGGCAGCCATGTGCGGTCCCCCGTCCAATGGCGGAGCAGTTCGTCCCGCCCGGACCAGAATCCGCAGGCGATGCCTGCGGCATAGGCCGCGCCTAAACAGGTGGTTTCCGTCACTCTGGGGCGCACCACAGGCACGTCGAGAATGTCCGCCTGAAACTGCATGAGCAGGTCATTGGTTACCATTCCGCCGTCCACCTTGAGGGTTTTTAGTGGCATTCCGGCGTCCTTGTTCATGGCTTCCACAATGTCACGCGTCTGGTAAGCGGTGGCTTCCAGCACGGCACGGGCAATATGATGACGGGTAATATACCGGGTTAGGCCAACCATGACCCCGCGTGCGTCCGGTCGCCAATAGGGGGCAAAAAGGCCGGAAAAGGCGGGAACAAGATACATACCGCCCGTGTCGTCAACTTCGCGGGCAAGGGCTTCCACTTCCGGCGCGGAATCAAACATACGCAGATTGTCGCGTAGCCATTGTACCAAGGCACCGGCAATGGCAATGGAACCTTCCAGACAATAGGCCGGTTTTCGACCACTGAACTGATACGCCAGTGTGGTCAGCAGGCCATGGTTGGAGGTAATGGGGGTGTTGCCTGTATGCATGAGCAGAAAACAGCCGGTACCGTAAGTGTTTTTTGCCTCACCGGGAGAAAAGCATGTTTGTCCCACCAAAGCGGCTTGCTGGTCGCCCAATGCGCCGCAGACGGGAACACGCGCGCCCAGCGGCCCGTGCTCGGTGGTGGTGCCCCATGTGCCATCATCGGAAGACGGGACAATGCGCGGTAACGTGTGGCGGGGAATACATAGAGCGCGTAAAATGGACTCGTCCCACTGCAAGGTGGTGATATCCATGAGCAGGGTACGGCTTGCGTTGGTTACGTCCGTCACGTGTGCTCCGCCCTGCGGACCGCCTGTCAGCCACCAGATAAGCCATGTCTCAATGGTGCCGAACAGCAATTCTCCCCGGTTGGCGGTGGCGCACGCCTGCGGTGCGTTGTCGAGAATCCAGCGGAGCTTGGGACCGGAAAAGTAGGTCGCCACAGGCAGCCCTGTTTGCGCACGGAAGCGGTCTTGCCCGCCTTCCGCGATGAGTTGTTTGCATATCTCATGCGTGCGCGTGCATTGCCAGACAATGGCATTATACAAAGGCGTTCCGGTAGTGCGGTCCCACGCCACAGTGGTTTCCCGCTGGTTGGTAATACCTATCGCGGCGATATCCGCGCTGGTCAGGCCGCTTTTTGCCAGCGCGCCTTGTATGACCTCCTGCGTATTGTTCCATATTTCCAGCGGATCGTGTTCTACCCATCCGGGGCGAGGGTAAATTTGTCTGTGCTCTTTTTGGTCCTGCGCCACCATGCGTCCGCTATGGTCGAAAATGATAAACCGGCTGCTTGTGGTTCCAGAATCTACCGCGCCTATGTAGCGTTTCATGATCGCCTCCTGTAGGGGGTGATCGGTTGTCGGGTTGGTTCAACTGCGAAATGGTTTGGAGTATGAGTATGCCCCGGAATGCCGGTTGAGACAACCGGGGGAATGGAAATGGTATGTGGCGAAGGCCGGAAGGGCAAAAGGCCGTAGTATTCTGCGGGCCTGAATTAGTAGGGGTAGGGAAAGCGGAATGTGTGCGCCAGACGGTGACCGCCCGTCGATTTCGTCAGCCCAGTGCCGTTTCCAGCAAGTGCGTGAACAGCACGGCTTGAGGCATTGCCGGGGCTGGTGGAGACGCAAGGTCCGCTGTGCCGGGACGGTGCTGCGCGAACTGCATATGGCAATACGTGCATGCCGTTGCCAGCACTGTTGCACCCGCAACGTGGGCATTTTCCCGCTTGCGGCGAAGAAGCGCATCGGCGAGGGAATCGTCCCTGCCGCGCAGGGGATAGCCGCAACATTCCAACCGCAGTTCCCATTCCACTGTCTGCGCTCCGGTAGCGGAGAGTATGCGCTCAAAGATGGTGGGGGCTAATGGATCGTCGAACTCTGTCACGTTGCCGGGGCGAAGGGCGTGGCAACCGTAATGGCAGGCTATGCGCATATCGGTGAGTGGATGGCGGACCATGGCGGCAATGCGGCTTGCGCCCACCTCGCGGTCCAGTACGGCAAGCAGATGCCGAACGCGGGTATCGCGGGGAATGGCAAGCCGTTCATTGTGTAGCAACGCCTCCACAGCGGTGGCGAGGTGCGTGTCGCGGTCTATGCGGACCATGGCGTGCCGAAGATTGCCGAAGCAGCATTTGCACGGGGTCAGAATATCCAGCCCCGCACGTGCCGCCAGTGCGACATTGCGTATGGCGGAGTAGACGGAGGCGAGCTCGTTTTCCTGTCGTATGGGCCAGCCGCAACAGGCGAATTCGAGCGGGACGAGCTGAATATCCAGCCTGTGGCATAGCGATTGGACGGAATGCCCATATTCCGGCAGATAACCGGGAATTTTACAGCCGGGGAAATAGGCATACTTCATACGTTCCCCTTCGGGGTGTCGGTTGATCCGGTGTTGAACGAAGGCTCGCTGGAGGCTCCGGGGGTGACGTGGCTAGGGTCGGTCTTCACCGCGTCCTCATGGGCGTTCTCCCGCCGTGTGGGATGAATCCGGGGTAACGGACAGGCTGTAATCTGCTTTTCCGCGAGGCGGGCGGTAGCGAGTTGCCGCAGTTCAAATAAAATGTCGGCCACTGGAATATTTTGCGGGCAGTGCTCTTGGCATTTGTAACAGGTCGTACAGCTCCAGACCATACGCACGCCCAGAGCCTCGTCTTTCAGCCCCATGCGTAACAGGTTCATAATTTGTTGGGGCATAAGGTCCAGATCGTTTCCCGGCGCGTCGGACACCGCTACCACGGGGCACACACTGGTGCAGGTGGTGCACTGCACGCATCCCCAAAACGATTCTGGTTTGTCAGCGAGTCCTGTTCCCTGTTGCCGGGGGAAGCGCGATGTTTCACTCCCGGAGCCGTTCTGTTCGCGCAAAACGGTGGCCCATTGGGCGGCGGAACATTGGCGGATTGTGGTATTGGGACCATCCAGAGCTTGTTGCGCCAGCCGTATTTCAGAGGCCCGCCATAGATCCTGCAAGTTAATGCCGGAGGGGCATAGCTCTGTGCAGCGCAGACAGTGTGTACAGGTGCGGCTGCCTTCGGCAAAAGCGGTTTGCGCCTCTCCATGGAGTGTACCCGCCACGGCACGGCGCAGGGAAATAAGTTTTTCCGAGGGCAGGATCGCTGTGTTGCCCGTTACCGCGAAAACGGGCGCCACGCTGCAATGCAGGCTGCATTCGCCACACCGGGTGCAGGCTTCCAGACCCAGTAGGCGAGACAGAGAGGTCGCGCTGCCGGGAAATCCTTTTTCATCCTGCAAAACCGAATGCGAATCGTCTCCGGCTTGGGTGGTAATTTTGCGGCGGGCCAGCAAATTGAGCGGGGTTGCCACGGGGTGCAGACATTTTCCCCACGGTAGGCAGGCCAAGCCGAGCAGACAGGCTCCTACGTGAAGATACCAGAGCCACGTGTCGGCATGGGTGGCGTTCAGCGCGGGGGCAAGAGGGCGCATCGTCGTGGCCAGAGCGCGGGAAACCACGGCGCTGGACGTGGGGGAATGGCAGTACCCGCAGCTTTCAGCGCTCAATGCCTCGCCGCGCAGGATCAGCGTTTTTTCCGTGCTGGCGGGGGGAGAAAAGACAACGCCGTTTTTAGCGGACCAATACGCCATAAGTGCGGCGATATCTTCTTCCGTCTCCGGGAAGAAATAGTCTTCCGTCATACGGGTGAAGGCATGCGGAGAGCCTATGCGGGCGGCTTCCAGCGTAAAACCGCTGACAACAATGGTGATAATGATGCCGAGGAGAAACCAGTCCTGTTTCCGGTTTATGGTACCTGAAAGGCGGTTGCGCATGCGGGCGCGGCGGGCACCGGCAAGCGCCAGACCCGCCAGAACCATAAGCCCGCCTGTGTTGCGCAGCCATTGCCACGGATTGAGGGTAGGCTCATATCCGCTGAATAGCGGAATGGTGATGATGTCGTCCAGCGCATGAAAAACAAGCAGCCCCATAAAGCCGGTGAAGATGAGGCTGTGCATTAGCCAGCGGTATGCGCTGGTGCGAGCGGTGCGTCGTAAAAAGACAACATCCGTGAGCAGGGTCGCGCTTGTGCGAAGCAGTGTGCGGACGCACTGAAGGAGCGCGGAGAAAACGTGTCGGCGCGGCTGCCGGACGGGCTGTACGGAATCGCGGGTAGGGCAGGGAAAGGCCCGGTTCTGTCCACGTCGGCAGCGGACGTACCGGAAGAGTATTCCGGTAAAGGCTATACAGCCAGCGAGAGCCACCAACACGCGGAACAGCATTTTCCGGCATTCCTTGTTTTTTCGTTTCAGACACCGGAAAGAACGCGGCTACGCGTGTTCTTTCCGCCTTTCAGCGGGCCTACCCAACGTGGCAGCCAATTCTTTTACAGCACGGGCCGCTGTGGCTATGGCTAGCCCCGCCCCGCATTTTTGGCGCATCCAGTCATGGTGGGCCAGAATAGCCCCGGCTGCGAAAAGCGTATCATGCAGAGGAACATTCTGCGCGGTCAGCGGGCGCATGGTGTCGTCCACTTCAATTCCCGCACGGTTTACCGGGTGCCCCCGGCTATCTAAAAATGTTTCACGGTGCCACGCCGCACGGGTTTGGGGCTGGGTAACGGGTATATCAAACAACGGCTCATACAGGCGGTTGCGGTCTGCTCGTAATCCCTTGCCGAACAGGCGCCCTGAGGCCAAAATCGCGCCACGGGCATGCAGTGTGCGGGTATCTGTGCCATCGCCGATGGAAAAACGGAACAGCCCTTCGTCGGTGCGTTGCACGCTCTGCACCAGCTTTTGCGAGAAGGTTGTCACCCCCAGCGGGGCAAGTCCCCGGTCAAAGACGGAGCGCAGACGCGGACCGGTGACGGAAGGGGGCAATGTGGGAATTTCAAAAACGGATTTGCCCGTCAGTTCCTCCATCATACTCACGGTCCGCACGGGATCGTGCAATCCCAGAACAGCGGGAAAGCCGATGTAGTCCACGTCTCGCGCAAGGGGAGCGACCAGCGCGGCAAGTTCTTCACACCGTTCTGGTATGCCCAGTGTCCATGCCATATGTTCGGGGTATAATTCACCCACCGTGCCGGGAAACGCCACACGTTCCGCGCGTAAACTGGGCCAGCGGGGGGCTTGCATCGCTTGTATCTGGCGGGCACTGAACCCTTTTAGTCCGTGAAAGTCCACAATAAGCGTGGGGGCGGCGTCTTGCAGGGCCTGAGCGCCCTTTGCCGTGGTGACAGGCACGCGCCACGTGTGCTTAATGGTGCCCGCCGGAGTGAGCACCGCCGTGTTGTGACGGGCATCACCTGTGTATGCGAGATTGCGGCTGGCGAGGAAATTGGTAAACGCATCCATGGCGTTTTGGATTTCTTCTCTACTGATGCGCGTATAGGGATGAGGGGCGGAACTTCGCAGAGCATCATGGCGCAACGCGTCGATAGCGGCCCACGGGTCTTTCCAGCGGGTTCCGCTTTCCGTGGGGTGGATGGCCATAAGGTCCAAAAATCCGGTACTAAAATCAATGCCGCCCGTGGAGCCGGTTTGCGCGACTGAAAGTCCGTGTTGGGCCGCGAACAGCGTTGCAGCCATGCCCGCGAATCCCGCTCCGATGACCATGACATCATAGACGGTGTCGTAGCGGCTCATGCCTGACCTCGCTTCGTTGTTTGCCCGGTCGGGGCAGGGACCGGTTCATCGCACGGGCGGGTGCCTGTGGAAGGGCTTTCTGCCGATGAGCCGGGAGGGGGACCGGGCACAGGGGGGATGGCAGCTAAAGAATCTGGAAGTTCCAGTTCCATCGTACCGCAATAGAGCGCCTCTTGCAGGTCTGCCTGCATGGCGGGAAGTCCCCACAGGATGGGAGCGAAACCGTGCCAGCGGCGCTCCACAAAATCCAGAAGTTCCGTCATTCCCCGATTTTCGGAAACGCAGTTACGGTCATATAAATGGCTGGTAACGCGCAGGCCACAGAAACCGCCTTGGCAGGGGCCTTTTCCCACCCGGCTGCGCAGGCCTATAGCATTAAGCAGGGAGGGGCCGCGCTGCGGGCCTACCGTGTCAATAATGGTGTCTACCACGCTCCGGGGCACCATCTCGCATTCGCATAAAATTTGGTCGTGGGTATCACGAGACTCCAGCCATGCTCTGGCTGTGCGCCCCGGCTCGGTCCACATGCCCAGCGGGGCGGGGGGAAGCGGTTCTGTGCCTGTCCGGCAGGGAGCCTGTATTCCCAGTTTTTCGCAGGCGAGATCGCCTGCTTTTTCAGCCATCATCCGGTAGGTGGTGAGTTTTCCACCCGTGATGGTAATCATGTTCCGTACACGCGACTCACTGCTTCCTGCGGCGTGGTCAATAAGGCTGAAGCCGCGGCTCACCCTGCGAGAATCGGCGGCGTCTCCGGCGAGAACCAGCGGGCGGACTCCAGAATACGCGCGGATGTATCGGGTGCTTTCCAGCGCGGGCACCATGGCGCGGGCATCGGCAATAATGGCATCGGTTTCTTCCACTGTCGGGCGGCTGTGGTCCGGGTCCGTGATGGTGACGGATGTAGTGCCCAATACGGAAACGGTGCCGCCCGGTACCAGAATGTCGGAGTCGGACGGGCGGCGCAGGCGGTTGATAACGCGGGATGCCAGCCTGTTTTGCGTGATCAGCAGGCAGCCGGAGGAGTAGAGCAAAGGAATGGTCGCGCCAGCCATGCGCGCTATGCGGTCTGCCCACGCCCCGGAGGCGTTTATGATAAGTTCCGCGTGAACGCGAAGCTCCTCCCCCGTGGTTTCGTCGTGGAGTAAGACGCGCTGTATGGTGCCCTGTGCGATGTCAAATCCGGTTACACGGGTGTGGCAGCGGTACGTTGCGCCTAGTTGGCTGGCGTGGGCGAGATTGTTCAGCGAAAGCATGAAAGGGTCCACTGCGGCGTCCGCTACCTGATAAGCGGCAAGGAGGGCGTCTGAAAGGACAGGTTCCATCTCCCGCGCCGTTTTCGGGTCCACGGGCGTGCAGGCAATGCCACTGCGGGCACACATGGCGGGAAAGTCTGCAATATAGCGCTCGTCATCTCCGGGCACGGCGACAAACAGTCCGCCTGCGTCATCCACGCATTGCGGGGCCAGCCGTTTTAGGATGTCGCCCTCTTCACGGCATTCCACGGCGGCTTCGGCGTCGGAGGCAACATAGCGCGCTCCGCTGTGGAGTAGCCCGTGGTTCGCCCCGGAGGCACCGGCGTTGATGTCTCGTTTTTCTACCAGCAGGCAGGGGATGCCGCGCAGAGCGAGGTCGCGGGCTATACCGCATCCTGTGGCACCGCCGCCAATAATGAGAACCTGAGTTTCAATTGAGTGCATATGGTTTGCCATGCGCGGCCCGCGAGTCTCACGTGTTCCGGGCTGTTTGTCTATATGACGTGGAAAATGAACGTGTGGCAGGCCAATGGACCGCCGTTTGCTTACCCATTTGGAATCGCACCTGCGGATGCTCTTCTGTGATGCCATGAGCTGTCCGTCTGAGCAAGGATACCGCTTTCTCCTTGTAGCAAAAAGTGGGAAATGCTACCCGATGGATAGGTAAGGGAAATTGGTATTCGATAGTAAGTCTGCAACACAAACCAAGCAAAATTTCCATTTTATTTTCGTTTTGTATAGTAGCGAGCTTTTTTTATTTTCACAAGCGAACATGATGGGGTTGCGAGGTCACTATGCAACGTTGGGAAAAGACCCCGGTGCCACAAGGTGGGGCTGCCGGAAAAGCCTTTGCCGCAGGCCCTGTGGGCAATGCGGAAAAAGGCGCGGGTAACGAGGAAAGTGCGCGGCATGAAAGCGTGCGGCTGCGACACGAAGAGATTCTTTTGCTGGTCCGGGAGCGGGGGTTCCTCTCCATCGGTGCATTGGCGGAACAGTTTGCGGTAACTCCGCAGACCATCCGGCGCGATATTGCCATATTGAGCGGGCAAGGTCGTGTGCACCGGCACCATGGCGGCGTGGGAGCAATCGCGAGTACGGAAAATATGGATTACCGGGAGCGCCGGGTGCTGTGTCTAGAAGAAAAAAGGGCCATAGCCCGTCTTGTGGCAGAGCACATTCCCGATAGAGCTTCGCTGTTTATCAATATAGGCACCACCACGGAAGAGGTAGCCAGAGCGCTGATGGAGCACGAGCGGCTTCGCGTCATTACAAATAATCTCACTGTGGCGCGGATTCTCAGTCGGAATCCGGGGAATGAGGTGATCGTAGCGGGCGGCGTTGTCCGGCACCGCGATCTTGGCATAGTGGGCGAGGCCACCGTGGAGTTTGTCGGGCAGTTCCGCGTGGACTATGGGATAATCGGTATTAGCAGCATTGATACCGATGGTGCATTGCTGGACTTTGACTATCGTGAGGTTCGGGTGGCGCGGGCTATTATGGAAAATGCGCGGCGTGTGTTTTTAGTGGCGGATCATACCAAATTCGGGCGGAATGCCATGGTCCGTCTGGGGGCTATCAGTGAGGTGAATGCACTGTTCACAGATAGCGTGCCGCCGGAAGATTTGGCGGAGCATATGCGGGAGGCGGGAGTGACATTACATGTGGCGGGTGGTATCCGCTGACAGGCCGGGAGCCACAGGTTGTGTCTCCATATGATTTTGTGCCGCGCACGCATGGAACAAGCCCCCCGCAGAAAGTTGCGGGGGGCTTGTGTTGCGGGAGCTATGTACAAAAGGCCCGGCTATTTGCGCTGTGCCTTCAGGGTGTCCAGAGCGGCATGAGGAATGGCAAGCTTTTTACCGCTAACGGCAAAATCCTCAGGCCAGAGGCCCATGCTGGTATTAATGTGCAGCAAGATGGCGGCGGCGTCGTCATCGGAATAGTCTAAGTCTTCAGCAAGCTCTGCGATGCTAAACTTGTACGACTTCTTGCTGCCGGGGGAAGTGGCGTTTTTCGTTCCCAGAATCAAGTAGTCCAATACGTAGTTTACATCTCTCGAGTCGACCATGTGCGTTCCTCTCGAATTGGCAAGTCGTTAAACAAAGAGTCTATGCGGTCCGTATACATCTGTGACAACCATATGTGAAGTCAGTACGGGCCGCAAAATGCGAAAGCCTTTGGCAACTTCGCTCGTACCGCCCCGCGTGGTCCAGAAAAATAGGGAGTCCTGACATTGGCTGTCTGACTCCCGCTTTCATTTCTCGCGCCATGCGCTACCGGGCGTTGCCGTGCATGCCCTGCGTAGCCGCCGCGCACACACGGAGGCTGTGTAGCACGGGGTATTTCGAAAGGCAAAGAAGAAACTGGCAATTTTTATGATAACGTGATGTGTGTATATTATGACGCATTTTGCCATCTGTTTTTTCTGTATGATAATTTGTAAGGGGGTATACACTGAAAGAAAAGGTATTGTGGCATGCCCGCAAAAGGGAAAATTAGCGTTATTTTATGCTATATATCACTGTAAGTCTGCGGAAAGCTGACCTGCCCTGGAAAAACTGGTCCAGGCCCAATGTTAGGGGTACTGAGACCGCAGGAGGTTTTCCATGGGCAAGAAGAAGCACGCTCCTGAGCAGATCATCGGCAAGCTGAGAGAGGCCGAGGT
>JAEWQB010000015.1 GCA_023460395.1 Pseudomonadota bacterium
CCCATGTTCCCGGCCCGCCTGTGGGTGACTCGCCAAGCCTGCCTTTGCCTAAAATCGTTCAAATTCCGCGTCGTCGTCCATGGAAAGGGCCACTCCGCCTCCGGGCACACGCTTCGGCTCCGGTCCGGGAAGAGAAGGTGTTACGGTGCTGCGCGGACTTTCCTTGCGCACACTGCCATATGACGCGGCGGGAAGACTGCCGGACGTGGTTGTGGCTCGAACCGGGCGGGCCCCCAGAGAAGACACACTGTCATCCAGCCGGAAAAATTCCATGGTATCCTGAAGTTGCGCCGCTTGACTGGCTAACTCTTCCGAAGTGGACGACATCTGCTCCGAAGCGGAGGCATTTTGCTGCACAACCTGATCTAGCTGCTGAATCGCCTTGTTTATCTGCTCCGCCCCCGCATTTTGCTCGTTGGAAGCAGAGGCAATTTCCTGTACCAAATCAGCCGTGCGGCGGATATCGGGAACGAGTTTCACCAGCATGGCTCCGGCTTTTTCCGCCACAGCCACGCTGCTGGAAGAAAGTTCGCTGATCTCGGCAGCGGCTGCCCCGCTGCGTTCCGCCAGTTTGCGCACCTCGGCTGCCACCACGGCAAACCCTTTACCGTGCTCTCCCGCGCGGGCGGCCTCTATAGCCGCGTTCAGCGCCAGCAGATTTGTCTGCCGGGCAATCTCTTCCACAATAGAAATCTTCTCCGCTATGTGCTTCATCGCCTCAACAGTGCGCCCCACGGCGTCGCCTCCTTCCTGTGCGGACTGCGCGGCCTGTGCGGCAAGCTGTTCCGTTTGGCGGGCATTTTCCGCGTTGAGACTGATATTGGAACTCATCTGTTCCATGGAAGCGGATATTTCTTCAATACTCGCAGCCTGCTCGGTGGCCCCCTGTGAGAGGCTTTGCGAGGCCACGGAAAGCTCTTCGCTGCCGGACGCCACGTTTTCCGTGGCGGAGGACACTTCGCTAACAATGCCTACCAGCTTGCCCACCATGCGTTTTAAACTGGCATAAACGCCCACGGCGTTATCCCGGAAGGCCATCGTCATATCACCGGATGCCAATTGACTGGCTATGGCGTCTATTTCTGAGGGGTCACATCCGACCTGCCGCAACACATTACGCGAAAGGATAAAGGCGATAAGCAATCCCACAATCACTGCCACGCATCCCGCGATAAGAATCACCATCCCGGCGATAGCGTTAGTCTGCTGCAACTGCGTCCCCAGCGCCACCTGCTCCTGCGTGAGCGAATCGTTTATGGATTCGGCGGCAGAGGCCACCTGCGGACCAAGAACATCCAAGGACTGCGCCACAAGAGTATTCCACTGGTTGGAAACAGCCACCACCTGCCCGAACAGGTCAAAATATCGTCCTTCCGCTCCCCGCACCGCGTCCAACATCTGCGGATTACCGTGTGGTCCCCGCGCGATCAGGCCCAGTTGCTCGCGCATGCCGGCATATTCCATCTGCACCCTGTCGGAATCCGCCACCGTGCCGGACGTGAGGAACTTAACCACATACAATCGCGCAAGCAGGAAATGACGCAAAGCAAGCCCCGTTTGCCGACTGACGCCGATATCTCCCGCAGCGGAAGCCCCCAGCATCTCAGCCAGCGAAGATTCCATGATCCCGCCAAGTCCTTCCATTTCGCGAATTAACGCGGCCCGTTGCAAGACCAGATCATGCACAACGCTAAAGTCCCGCTCGTATTTTCCAATGCTCTCAGAGGCGCTGTTAATAAGTCGCATCCGCTCCGGGTTACGGAACATCTGCTGTGCTTGTCCGACCTCTTCGCGCACCAGACCAAGGGCTTCTTGATATTTCTGCACCTCCGCTTCGTCACCGGAAACCAGAAACGCCTTCATATGCAAACGCATGGCAAGCATGTGGGTCTGAAGTGCGCCCGCGAGGATGGAACCACGTGCCAACCCCCGATATTCCACGAAGCCGGAGGACGCCTGACGAATGGTAAAAAATCCGGTCCCGGCCACAATGACCAACAGCACCAGCACGGTAATGAAACCGGAATACAATTTGGTAGAAAGGCGAAAAGATTTGAACACGGCGTTTCTCCTTGCTGTGCGGGCAAATCGGCCCGAAGCCTGCACGAACGGGAACCATACTCCCGATCCCTTAACGCGCTGCTTTGCCTACTGTTCCATGATTTCACGCCTAGAGGGAATGCACCATAAAGTCCATTATATCCTCGTAATGACGCCCACGGGAGCCTCCCCCCTGAATCCCGGAACCGGCCCGTCGGAAAGCTGACGAGAACACCGGTGGCAGCGCCCGCCACGCTGCGGTTTCGCCATAAACGCACCTGCAAGCACATTGTATTTTATGCAAAAAACATATCAGGCATCAGGTTTGCTTTGTGGAGGCCAAGGAGAATCCGGCCATGCATATCAACCCCCTTTCCGTAGGACGTGTGAGCGACTATCTGGAACGCCTGAAACAAGGCGGGGACGGGCAGAGCCATGCCCTCGGACAAAAAAAGGGAGATGGCGTAGGCTCGCGGTTCGCGGCCCTGCTGGATGATCCTCTGGTGGCACTGGGACAGGGAGGCGCCGTACAGGACTTTCTGGGCATTGGCGCAGGCAAGGCGGCAACTGAAATGTCTCCCATGGAAAACGCCGTATTCGGTGGCATGAATCTGACTAACGTCAAAGCCTTGGCCACACTCACGCAGGTGATGAATACAGAAGCAAGCCCGTTCGCCTCCATGTTTCGGAACATTGCCACACCGGAAGGCAACGCGGTGCGCATGTCGGTCAATAAAGCCACCGCCGCCCAATCCTACCAGCGCATGCACGCGCTCATGGAATCGTCCAGCGCCGCCGCTAAAGGCGACATGGAAGGAGCGTTACGCGCCTTGGTCACAGCCGCCGGTACGGGGCAACAATCGTCCATGAATCCCTCGGAAACAGACTCCGCCCTGCAAGGCAAGGTGTCTTCCGGCACGCAGGCCTATGCCGCTGGTGCGCACCCGGCAGGCACGGTTGAAGCCGCACCAGCCGGGACCACAACGGGGGTGGCGGGCAATGTCATCCCTAAGGACGCCGCTGGCACGGTTGGCCCGCTTGGTGGGCGGACAGGCTCCATCACGGCAACGCAGGGAACAGCTCTGGAGCAGGAGGCGCAAGTTGCCTTTGCGGAAGCGCGCGCCCACGTGCAGACAAACGGCTCGTACCAGCCCGGAGCGCTTTCGGCGTTGTTTGAATCTGGAAAAGATGGAATAGCCGCCATTGGTTACGACAGACGCGGCGGCACCTCTTACGGCAAATACCAATTGTCTTCCCGCGCGGGAACCATGGACGCGTTTATCGAGTATCTTGAAAACAACGCTCCAGATATCGGCGCGAATTTACGCGAAGCCGGACGCGCCAATACCGGCTCCCGGCGTGGTGCTATGCCCACAGCATGGCAAACTGCGGCTGCCGCACAGCCCGAACGGTTTGAAGCATTGCAGGACAGCTTCATTCACAGCAACAATTTTTATCCCGCCTTCCGGGCTATCAGCAAGGCCATGAACCTGAACACCATGGCTCCCGCCCTGCAAGAAGTGCTTTTCTCCACGGCGGTGCATCATGGTCCCACCGGCGCGGTACGTATTTTCGCCAGAGCCTACGGCTCCAATGGCGGCTTTCAGTCAGGCCAAGAAGCCGATTTCATCCGCAACATCTACCAGATACGGCAAGGACAATTTGGTTCTTCCACCCAGCAAATACGCACAGCCGTACAGGGCCGCCTTGGGGATGAACTGCGCATGGCACTGAGCATGCTTGAACAGGGACAGAACAGTCTGGCCTAGCCGCCCCCGCACGAAACGCGTACACCAGACCGGCGGTACCTTGGCGAAGTTTTTCACCCCATGAATGTTCCGTTGTCTGATTCGATCCTTCATCGGTTCCCTTTTCAGGAAGCGAAGGCTACACTAGGTCGCGCGTAACGCGTAGATCTTTTCAACGGAATATACACCATGCTCGATTCGCTTCTCCGCATTCTTCCTGTTTTTCTCATTATCGCTTTCGGCGTTTTGCTAGATATCCGGCGCGTTCTGCCCAAACAGACAGGCTCCGTCATTGGTTCTTACGCTCTGTATGTGGCGCTGCCCGCCCTGCTGCTCCATATTCTCGCGGGGTCCACTCCCGACCGCCTGCTTCATGGCGGATTTTGGGTGGGCCTTCTGGGCACGCAGGTCGTCCTCTATGTGGGAGTTTTCAGCACGGAAATGGCATTTTCCCGAAGGGGACAAGGTCCAGCGGCGGTTATCGCGCTGGCTTCCAGTTGCTCCAACGTGGCGTTCATCGGTCTTCCCGTGGTTCTGAGCCTGATGCCGAACAACCCGGAAGCTCTGGTTGCTGCCGGGCTGGGCGTCTTCATCCCCAACCTTATTGTCATTCCCTGTCAGATCCATCTGGATATACTCCGCAACGCTGAAGGAGGAGGCCACACCTCTTTAGGAACCCTGCTGCGTTCCGTTTTTCTGAATCCCATGATGCTGGCTACCGCCACGGGCATGGCACTGGGCCTCTCTGAACTGGGTCTGCCCGGTCCTGTGGACGGCGCGGCGCAGATGCTGGGCAACACAGCGGCCCCCTGTATGCTGCTGGCGCTTGGTCTGGACCTGCGCGATAAAGTTTACACGGCCCTGCACGGCGAACGCCGCCTCAACCTCATTCGGTTGTCCGGTGCCAGCATGGTCAAATTAGTCATAAATCCTTTGCTGGCATGGTTGTTTCTGAGCCTTGCAGGAGTTACCGGAACGTGGCTGGCAGTGGGGGTCATCATGAGCGGCACCGCCACGGCTCTTCTTACCTATGTCATTGCGGATATTTACAATCACACCCCCGAAGAAGTTGCCATGGTAGCCGTGGTAACTAATTCGCTTAATCTTCTCTCTCTTACCGCGCTGACGGAACTGCTCCGCTGGCAGGGGCTGCTGCCATAACGCCCCGCCGTATGCGGAAGCAGGCCCCCGTCACTGTTACGCCACAGAACAACACTGCACATGTCACTCGTTCGTCACGTCAGGGTCACGGCGCGGGCGCATCTCTTTTGACAGAGGTTCAGGCGGTGCCGGTCATGGTGAGCGGTTCCTCCCGAACCCGGACAAAGGAGGGACCATGGGCCAGCGCACGGAATCCGGCGACGGCAGACGAAAACAATACCGGGAGAGTGCGTGGGAAGCCCGGTTGCGCACCGCAGGCATGCGCATCGCGGCGACACAAGGAACACCTCACCCCAAAGGCACCGCTAACCCGGATACGCTTCACTCTCCTGCCGATACGCCACAAAGCGGCGTTCTCTTAAAAGCCGACCTGCATGTGCATTCCCGCTTCTCCACCCGCCCTTCCGAATGGATTCTTCAGAAACTTGGCTGCGCGGAGAGCTACACCGCCCCCAAGACCATTTACGATACCGCTCTGCGTCTGGGCATGGACCTTGTTACCATAACCGACCACAACACGATTGACGGCGCACTGGAAATAGCCGATCTGCCGGGAGCGTTCATCTCTGAGGAAGTGACCGCGTATTTCCCCGAAGACCAGTGCAAGCTGCACGTGCTGTGTTATGATATTTCTGAAGCGCAGCACCGGGAAATCCAGCGCCTGCGCGGAAATGTGTATGAACTAGTGGATTATTTCCTCCATGAATCCATACCGCATGCCATGGCGCACGCTCTGTACTCGCTGAACGGCAAGCTCACGCCCGGTCATGTGGAGCGCCTGCTCCTGCTCTTCCGCACCTTCGAGCTTAACGGCTCACGCAATGAAGCGCTGAATGACACCCTGCGCGCCCTGTTGGATTCACTGGACCGGCACTCCATGGAACGCATGTCCGACCAGCATGGCATTCTCCCGCGCATGGAAAAGCCATGGGAAAAATATCTCATCGCCGGATCGGACGATCACTCTTCCTTAAACATCGCCCGCCGCCACACCGCCGTCTCCGGTGTGCGGGAAGAAGGGCGTGAACGCATACGCGGCTTTCTGCAGGGCATCACCGATGGTCGTTCCGCTCCACAAGGCGACACCGCCCAGCCGGAAACCATGGCGCACAACCTCTACTCCATCGCCTACCAATTTTATAAAAATCGCTTACAGCTCGGTCGCCACGTCAACCGCGATCTGTTGCTACGTTTTGCAGACCGCAGCCTGACCGCAGCCCCGGAACCGGAAGGCGGCTTTATTACCCGCTTGCACGGGCTTATGGGATTTCGGCGCCCCAAGCTGCCGTTCGCCCGTCCGCCCCGCAATGTGCAAGGCTTGCTGCAAAAAGAAGCCGAAGCCATTATCTGGAACGATGAAGAACTGCGAGGGCTTGTCCATTCTCTGGAAAACAACGGCATATCCACGGAGCAGGCATGGTTCCGGTTTGTGAACCACGCCTCGGAAACTGTGCTGCGCAATCTTGCCGATTCCATGATGGGACACGCCATGGGGGCCAACCTGTTCAGCGTGTTCAACACCATTGGCGCGGCAGGCTCGCTCTACACCATGCTGGCACCCTACTTTGTAGCCTATACGCTCTTCACGCGGGACAGACAGTTTTGCAACCAATGCCGCGAGCATTTCACTCCTGACGCGTCTCGCAACGAAACCCTGCGCATAGGGCACTTCACAGACACGTACTACGACGTGAACGGCGTGGCGCGTACCCTGCAAATGCAACTAGATTTTGCGCACAAAACAGGTCGGAATCTCACAGTGGTCACATGCGTGCCCGCAGCATCCTCCACAGATGAACCGTTTGCGGAGCACGAAAGAGAGGGAGTCGCCAACTTTGAGCCGATCGGCGAATTCTCCATGCCGGAATACCGGAATCTGCGCCTGTTTTATCCCCCCGTACTGCGCATGCTCCGCTACGCGTATGAACAAAACTTCACGCAAATCCACTCCGCCACTCCCGGCCCGGTGGGGTTGGTGGCACTTGCCATAGCCCGTATTCTGCAAATTCCCATTCACGGCACCTACCACACAGCCTTCCCGCAATACGTGAGCATGCTTACAGACGATGCCGCGTTGGAAGAAGCCATGTGGCGATATATGATATGGTATTACAACCAGATGGATCGCGTGTACGTGCCCTCGCGTGCCACCGGGGACGAACTGGTGGCAAAAGGGCTGCCCGCCAGCAAGGTAGTGTACTATCGCCGGGGGGTGGACACTGGCCGCTTTCACCCCCGGTTTCGCAACGGATTTTTTTCCCGCTACGGAGTGCAGCCAGCGCAGTTTGGAGCGAATCCGGGAGAATGCCTGCTACTCTATGTCGGGCGCATATCCCGCGAAAAAAATCTCCATGTGCTTTCGCGGGCGTTTCGCATGGCAACAGGGCGCTACCGCGCACTGCGGCTCGTGGTGGTGGGAGATGGTCCCTACCGGGAAGAAATGGAACGGGAACTTGCCGGATTGCCCACCACATTTACCGGCTACCTTTCCGGCGAAGCATTGGCGGCGGCCTACGCCTCGTCCAGCGTATTCGTTTTTCCTTCCGGGACAGACACGTTCGGCAATGTGGTGCTGGAAGCACAGGCATCCGGTCTGCCGGTCATTGTCACGGATAAGGGCGGCCCCAAGGAAAATTTAATCACCGGCGAAACCGGGCATGTGGTTCCAGAAGGCAACGCGGCGGAACTCGCCGGGGCCATTGTTTTTCTGGCCAGTCAGCCGGAATTGCGCGAACACATGGGCAAAGCGGCTCGGCAGTACGCCGAAGGCCGTTCCTTCGAAGCCTGCTTTATTCGCCAGTGGCATATGTACGAGGGAAAAAACGCGGCCTGACTGCGGATCAAAGATTGCCGCATCCGCGTCATGGCCTCTAGATAAGCCGGTCAAAAATCAGCCGGTACATGGCGCGGATGCCGAGGGCCATTTTGAGACGGGCCTTTTCTTTTTCTGGAGTCTCCACTGGCAAAACGCCGGTAAGAAACTCCGCCACTTCGGAAAAGTCCTTATCCTTATGCTTATCCAAAAGCGTTGTGTAAACTTCCACGCTGCGCAGTAGCAGCTCCACATTCTTGTTACTGCCTTTAGCCGTGTACGGGTACCGGCTCAGAAACTCCTCGTAGACCAACAGGTGCTCAGACGGGAAGGATTTCTGCAACGCCAGCCCCCACAGGGCGATAAACAACGCTGTCAGTTCACGCCGCGCCTTCTTGCGTTTGGTGAACTGAAAGCGTCCTATGCCCAAAAAGGCTAACTCCCGTTCAAGGTCGTAGGATTGCAGCAGCACGGAAAACGTGCGGATAAGCTCGTCGCTGGAATACTCGATGGGTTGCACGTGGGGCATCCTAATAAGAGATTAATCCTGCGAAGGCGTGGCAGGTTTACGGCGTCTGCGCGGTCGCCGGGGGCGTTTGGGCCGGTCTTCCGCATTCCCTTCCGCCACGGTTTCACGCATGTCGCGATCCGCCGCCTGCTCAGAAGCGGGCGTGGCGGCACGCTCCTTACGCGGCGCATCTGATTCCGCAGGGTGGGATTCCCGGCGGCTTTCTCCCGGCATCTTGTCTTCAGAATACTTGCGCCCGCCGCGTTTCCGCGCCGCGCCTGTTCCGGCAGACCGCCCCTGCGCAGCCGAGCGCTGCGATTCGGCAAGAGGTTCCGGCTGAGAAGAAGGTAGAGCCTGAGGCGCGTGCAGGGCCTGCTGATACACTTCGTCCAGTAACTGCGCCACCATGTCCATTCCTTCCCCGTCAGCAAGAAGGGACGTAAGCAGGGGGGCAAAGCGCTTCATGCGTTCACGCTCCAGCCCGGTCTTCTGGCGCAGCCGCGCTTCCAGCAATGCCGTAACACGCTGCCCGGCAACCGCTGCCACATCGTCATCCGTGGGAGTAGGCCGGTGTTCCATTTGAATCTTGTAATGCTTGGCTATGCGTTCAAGTTCCAGCTTCTGCATAATGTCCACCAGCGAAATAACCTCGCCACTGGCACCCGCACGCCCCGTGCGTCCGGCCCGGTGGATGTACGATTCCCGATCTTCCGGTGGTTCATACAAGATAACATGGGAAAGCTGGGGAATATCAATACCGCGCGCCGCCACATCCGTAGCCACAAGGAAGCGCACCCGGCCTTCACGCAATTTTTCCAGCACCTGCTCGCGCTTGCTCTGGGAAAGGTCTGCCGAAAGCTCGTCCACATCATACCCAAACCCTTTGAGCACGGCGGTGACAAAGTGGACATTGGCCTTGGTATTGCAAAAAATGATAGCGGATGCCGGATTTTCTATTTCCAACACGCGCACCAGCACCCGATCCTTTTCCATGGGTTTCGCGCTGTAGTAACAATGCGGCGTATCCGCCACGTGTACTTGCTTATGGCTAAGACTAAGCATGCACGGCTCGTGCATAAACTCGCCAGCCAGCCGTACCACATGAGGCGGATACGTGGCGGAAAGCAAAAATGTGGAACGCCGTTTGGGCAGGTAACGCCGTATTTCGCGCATATCCGGGTAAAACCCAATAGAGAGCATCCGGTCCGCTTCGTCAAAGACCAAAACCCGCACCTGCGCAAGGTCCATAGTCCGACGCAGCAAGTGGTCGAGGATACGTCCCGGCGTTCCCACCACCACGTGGGCGCCTTCCCGCAGTGCGTCCATCTGCTTGCCGAAGCCCACTCCGCCGTACACCGCGCAGGTGCGTAACCCACAGGAGGCAAACAGAGCCTTGGCTTCATATTCCACTTGCAGGGCCAACTCGCGAGTGGGCACCAGCACAAGCATTTGCGTGTATGGTTTGGAAGAATCCAGCCGTTCCACTGCGGGCAGCAGATATGCCCCGGTCTTGCCACTTCCCGTGCGGGACTGCACCATGATGTCGCGCCCGGCCAGTTGGTACGGGATGGCCCGTGCCTGCACGGGCATAATGCTCTTCCATCCCACATTTTCGCAAGCGGCTTGCATAGCGGGAGAGAGGTCCGCCACGGTAACTGGCGGCAGTGCGTCTTCAGGTTCGTCTATTTCAGTTATTTCCGCAGCAATGCGTTCGGCTGGATCAAGAGAAGTCTGGGAAGCGGGAGAAGCAGGGGGCTGGGAGCTAGGGGCGGCCTCGGTACGTGTTGTGTCGGAGGTTCCCGCGTCGCTCACGTCGGACGACGAGTCGGATTCCGTATGTGACAAAATATCCAGATGCTGATTTCCAGCAGAATGCTCATTCATGCAGTTGTCCTTTCTCGTCCCGGCATGCAGAACGGTTAGCGGTCCGTCGGACCAACAGACAACCTACCAGATGTGCGGGGGAATTCGCAAGTGCGGGAACCCCTCCGTCCCGCACCAACACGCTCCAACCCTGCACAGAATATTTTACACGGGCGTTGTCACATGCCCGGCGAATCATGCCGCGTGTCTCTCTCCGCCCTGCAACACGGCCCATGCCGCCAATATTGCCCTCCACAGCAACGCCGGTTTCTATCCCCGTCTGGACCACGCACTTGACGTTTCTATCTTGAGCCTCCAAGGCAGGTGGACATCGCTACCGCATCGGCGTCATGATTTGATGCCGCCCAGAGGGGGAGACGCTCGCGAGCGTCCCCCAAAAAAAAGCAGCTCACCCTGTGATACAAGGTAAGCTGCTGATTTTCATGGTGGGTCGTGCGGGGCTCGAACCTGCGACTCTCTGCTTAAAAGGCAGATACTCTACCTACTGAGTTAACGACCCGTGTTGAGGTGGCAGGTATACGGACTTCCCACCGCGCTTGTCAACCCCGAAAGGCATGTTTAGGCGTTATTTCCCTGCTGCCATGGCGGGAGTAATACTCTCCAGTCCGTCCATATACGGACGCAGGGCTTCGGGAATACGCACGGAGCCGTCTTCTTGCTGATAATTTTCCAAAAGAGCCACAATAGTCCGCCCCGTGGGCAAACCAGAGCCGTTCAGTGTGTGCACATATTCCGGCTTTTTGGCTCCCGCGCGTTTGAAACGCAGATTGGCCCGGCGGGCTTGGAAGTCCACGCAATTGGAGCACGAGGAAATCTCGCGGAACGTGTTTTGTCCCGGCAACCACACTTCGATGTCGTAGGTTTTCGCGGAGGAAAAGCCCATATCACCCGTGCATAGCGTTACCACGCGGTAATGAAGGCCCAGCCGCTGGAGCAGATCTTCCGCGTGCTGCCGCATATTCTCCAGTTGCTCATACGAGGTATCCGGGTGTGCCACGCGGACCATTTCCACCTTGGTGAACTGATGCTGGCGAATAAGACCCCGTGTATCCTTGCCATAGCTGCCCGCTTCAGACCGGAAACACTGGGTCTGCGCGGTAAAGGCGTAAGGCAGGTCCGCTTCATCAAGCATCTCGCCACTCAACAGATTAGTCAGTGGCACTTCCGCAGTGGGAATGAGATAAAAATCTTTATAGTTCAGTTTAAACAGGTCTTCCTCAAACTTAGGAAGCTGTCCGGTCCCGGTCATAGTTGTGCTGTTTACAATAGCCGGGGGAAACATTTCCGTGTAGCCGTGTTCGCGGGTCTGCACATCCAAAAAAAAGTTAATCAATGCCCGCTCAAGCCGCGCTGCCCAGCCCCACAGTACCGTGAACCGCGAACCGGCAAGCTTGGTGCCGCGTTCAAAATCCAGCCCGCCCAATGTTTCGGCAAGTTCCCAATGCTCTTTGGGGGCAAAGGAAAATTCCGGTCGCTGACCATGACGGTGTAATTCCACATTGTGGGTTTCGTCCCCACCTTCCGGTACGGAATCGTGCGGGATGTTGGGCACGGCGATGAGCCACTCGTTTTCACGAGAAATCACAGCCTCTGTTTCCACATCCAATGCCTTAATGCGGTCAGCCAGCACGCCCAATTCGGCGATACGCCCTGAGGCATCTTCCCCAGCCCGTTTGCTTCGAGCCACTTCTTCGGATGCCTTGTTGCGTTCACTTTTCAGCGTTTCGACTTCGCTCAGCAAGGCCCGGCGGCGATTGTCCAGCGCAATGAATTCCTGAACGTCGATTTTGGAATGCCGTTTACGAAGAGCCTCGGCAACAGTGCCGGGGTCTTTTTGCAGCAGCTTAAGGTCGAGCATGACAACGCTTCTCCTTGGGATTGTGTAGCGGAAGAGCATAGCGATACCGCATGGCTCCGTCAACACATGCGCACGCGCGACAGGCAACACCATCCCTTTGAGTACGGAGAAATGCCCGGAGAGGGGCAGCGGCACAGGCGATTGCCAGCCTATGGTAGCGTGCGGCCCTGCGGAAGCCCAAACGCTTCGGGATGCGCGGTGTGCAAATAATCCATAAGCCGATCATATTCCTCGCACTGGATCATTTCCACAGGCTCTTCCGGCGTATAGTAGCCTACCCACACCGGTTCCAGCAGGGTGCTGGGCCATGCGGAATGTGTGATTTCAGCCACCCAAACATTGACGGGCCGCCCCCGGTACAGCACTCCGCGTGTGAACCCCGGATTTCCCGTGGGAGTGAGCGCCACCGCATACCCTAGCGCCAGCATGAGACGTTGCACATGGTCCTGCGAGCCGCCAGCCCCGGCAATTTTGTGCAATCTCAACCGGACGGCTTCCGCCAGCGCTGCGCGATCCGTAGGATGTTCAGAAAGAGCTTCTGGCGGAAGATCGGTGTGCGCTCTCGCGGTCCGACCGTTGCCTTCGGGCCGTCTCCCCTGCTGCGTGGTGGGCATGCATACCTCCTGTAAGCTGAAACGGTTCGAAACAATACGAGTTCTCCACTCTACGAATATGCGCTGATGGATATCTCGTGTCAACCATATCTCTCATTGCCGACCGCGTCAGTTCCAGAATGGCAGGGGAAGATGCCTTCCCGCGTGAAATGTTCTCCCACCAGAAAAAAGACATTGCGCTATTTAAAAAAGATATGCTATACGCGATAACCTTCTTTCTTTAGCGGCTGAACGAATCGGAGTGGCTTCCTGTTCGTTCAGTCGCTTCCATTTAAGGCTGGCGTCACTGCTAGGGCTGGTGGAGTCGGGGGACTGAATCGGCGAATTGGCAGGACGAACGCTTTTACCTCGCGGCCTATCCCATAACGGCCCCTATTCGCTGCCTGTTCCCGTGGTCATTACTCTGGCCACCTCACGCGCCGCCGCGGCGATGCCATTCCTGTTCCAGTGGGTATCGTCCGACCACCACACCAGTTCGCCATGCGTGAACCACTCGTTTGCAGCCGCGTCCCGCAAGGCGGGGGTCAGGTCATAGACAGGAATTTCAGCTTGCGCGCAAGCCGCTTGCAGAGCCTGCCAATGGACATGCGGAAGCGGCTCCGCCTGCGACTTCAACAACGGGGCGTAAACCCGGTATTTGGTAGGAATAAAAAAAATACCGTCAACCGCGCCTTTCAGGGACGCGACAAGCGGGGCCAACATAGGCCCAGCCTCATCGGCGGTTTGCCGGGTGCGCTCCATATATGCGGAAGAAAAGGCAAGCACACCTCGCCCTGCCCCCGGATCAAGCTCCGCAAGCGTCACTGCGGGGCCTCCCGTGGCGCGTTCCCGCAACGCGTGAAGAGTTTGCGCCAGCGCCGACGTCCGCAAGCTCTGCGCATACCGATAAAGAAGGGGACGTAAATTTTCCGCGTACGGAAGAAAGTCATCTCCCTCGAACACAAAGACATACACCTTGCCCGTATGCCCGGCACCGTAACGCTGAACACGCGTGACATAATCGAACAGATTTCCCGGTGCGCCAATGCTATATGCGGAAATGCCCTGCTCCGTGCGCAAAAGGGCCGCCAACGTATCTCCCTGTGAATTACCGCTGCCACTAACGAAGCTGTCGCCTATAAGCAACGCGTCTCCGGGAGAAAGCGGAGTATCGTTGCGGTGTCCTGCCGCGTTGGTGGCAAAAAGCACCTTGCGCGGCGCGTGCGGCATGCCCTGCACAGTGGAAAATAGTGCCAGATCACCACCGGGCTGGGGAATATCCAACACGGCGTTTTTTTCATAGGTCATGGTGCCCAGCGTCATGTCATACGCGGAAAGCAACACGTCCGGTGCGGGGGTCAGCCGGGAGTCCATTCCTGAAACAACCACCCCGCCCCAGAGCAGCAGCGTCGCCACAAAAAAAGCCGCCACGCTCCCCACTGCCACCCGTAACGGTTTGTGCGGCAAAAACAAAAACAGAAGAAAGGACGCCCCGAACAGGTACGCCAGCACGGACGCCCCAAGCGCTCCGTACAGGGCCGCGCCCTGCACGAGCAGTAGCGCGGCAAGAAGACTGACGGGAAGCGTATTAAACCGGTAGGGATTGGGCATAAAGGAATACGTCCAGCGGCTGGAGGGTTCATGTGATGCCATTTTTCTATACGGCGCACGTAGTATCGTCAAACCGCCCCATGGCACCCTGCCGCCCGCTCTTACGCCCAGATAGCAAGTAATTTACTGAAACACATAGTTATTCACAAACAATCCGAAAAAAGATGGCATTTCCCTCCCCAACGTGATAGGAATATTTCCTATTTATTGTTGCGCTGTTAGCGCTATTCTTTGAACATTTCCAGCGTTATGGACGGAATACTACGCATGCCCAAACAAAGCCTTCCCACGAATCTAGCCCCTGCCCAAATTAACTCCAACGCTGAAATCGTGCTCGCCAAGCGGTACTACCGCAAGGGGCCTGACGGCGCCCCTCTGGAGAACGCCACAGAACTCTTCTGGCGTGTGGCCTCCGCCATTGCGGCAGAAGAGCGCAAATACAAAAAAAGCACGACCAAAGCGGACACGCTGGCCCGCGAATTTTATACCCTCATGACGGATTGGAAATTTTTACCCAACTCCCCCACCCTCATGAACGCGGGAACCAATCTGGGCCAGCTTTCTGCCTGTTTTGTTCTTCCTGTGGGTGACTCTATTGAGGAAATTTTTGATGCGGTGAAATTCGCCGCCATGATCCACAAATCCGGCGGAGGCACAGGATTTTCCTTCTCCCGCTTACGGCCCAAAGACGCGCGAGTTGGCTCTACCGGCGGCGTGGCCTCCGGGCCGGTTTCCTTTTTGCGCATTTTCAACACCGCCACCGAGCAGGTGAAACAGGGGGGAACCCGCCGTGGAGCCAATATGGGCATTCTGCGGGTGGACCACCCGGATATTCTGGAGTTCATCCGCGCCAAAGAACGCGAAGGGGAATTCAATAACTTCAATTTTTCCGTGGCACTGACCGAAGATTTTATGAAGGCCGTGGAAAACGGTGCGGAATATCCTCTCATCGCCCCACCAAGTGGTGAGGTGCGCGGCACACTTAATGCTCGTGACGTATTTGAATTACTCGTGCGCAAAGCATGGGAAAGCGGCGATCCCGGCATTGTCTTTCTGGATCGCATCAACCGTGATAACCCCACTCCCCAGTTGGGAGAGATTGAATCCACCAACCCCTGTGGGGAACAGCCCCTACTCCCCTATGAGGCATGCAACCTTGGCTCCATAAACCTCGCCACGGTGTACGCCACAGGAAGAAAAGAAGCGGATGCGGGCGTGGACTGGGACGAACTGAAACGTATTGTCCACCTCGCGGTGCGATTTTTGGACAACGTTATCGACGCTTCCCGTTTTCCGCTGGAGCGCATCACCGAAATGGTGCACACCAACCGCAAAATCGGTCTGGGAGTAATGGGCTGGGCCGATTTGCTCTTTCAACTGCGCATTCCCTACAATAGTCAGGAAGCGGTGACGCTGGGCGAACGCGTCATGGCCTTCATTCAGGCCGAGGGCCGGGCGGCCTCCAAACAATTGGCAAAAGAACGCGGCGCGTTTCCCGCATACGCGGAGTCCGTCTTCGGCCCGCGCGACCTTGGCCCCTACCGCAACGCCACCATAACGACCATAGCCCCCACAGGAACCCTGTCCATCATCGCGGGATGTTCCTCCGGCATCGAACCGCTCTTCGCTCTTTCTTTTGCCCGTAACGTCATGGACGGTGAGCGGCTGGTGGAAACAAATCCATACTTTGAACAGGCCCTGCGCGAAGAAGGCTGCCATTCCGCGACACTCATGGATGCCGTTATCGCCAAAGGCTCCATTCAGAACATGGAAGTGCTGCCGGAAGACTTGCGCAAAGTCTTCGTCACCGCCATGGACATTGAGCCCGTAGCGCACCTTAAAATGCAGGCGGCCTTCCAGCACTATACGGACAATGCGGTTTCCAAAACCGTAAACCTGCCCAACAGCGCCACGATAGACGATATCCGCAGCATTTACTGGATGGCCTATGAGCAGGGGTGCAAGGGTGTTACCGTATATCGTGACGGCTGCCTTTCTTCTCAGGTTCTCTGCACCGGAGACGGCGACAAGAGCGCGGACGTTGCCGCGGGAGGCAAAGGCCAGACAGTTCCCAAGCGCGAACGACCGGACATTGTGTACGGATTTACCCAGAAAGTGCAGACCGGCCTTGGCGTGCTCTACGTGACTATCAATGAAGTGGACGGCAAGCCGTTTGAGCTTTTCACCACCATCGGCAAATCTGGCCGATCCATCACCGCCAAGGCGGAAGCCATAGGGCGGCTGGTTTCTCTCTGCTTCCGTGTGGGAGTGGAACCAGAAGACGTGGTGCATCAGCTAAAAGGCATCGGCGGCGAACACCCGGTGTTCCAGAAAAAAGGACTACTCCTCTCCATTCCCGACGCCATAGCGTCCATACTGGAAAACCGCTACCTCAAGGCCCGCATTCCCGTGCGGGGCGACGCGCTGGTCAAGGCGGTCTGCCCGGAATGCGACAGCGACCTCATCTTTGAGGAAGGCTGCCACAAGTGCTACTCCTGCGGGTTCACGAAATGCGGCTAACGCCGCTTACGGCAACGCCCGTGCGTACATGGTGTTGCACCGTGAAAGCCAAAGAAACTGCCGAATCCTCCACTTGAAATCATCACCGGGAGCCTGTACCGTACAGGCTCCCTTTTTTTCAGAGGGAAAAACAGGCCGGAAACCCTTTCGCACTACGCGGGGAGTCTATGCTTACGGTACAGCACCTTTCCCACAATTTTGGGACGCACTGGGCGCTGAAAAACTGCTCGTTTTCTTTAGAGAAAGGCGACTTCCTGTTCCTTTCCGGCCCTTCCGGCGCGGGAAAAACCACCCTCCTCCGTCTGCTGTACGCGTCTCTCCCCGTCCAGCGCGGCAATGTGGAAATGGCGGGTTTCAACCTACGCTCGCTCTCCCGGCGACAAATTCCTCTGCTGCGCAGACAGGTAAGTGTGGTCTTTCAAGATTTCAAAATCTTGCCGCACCGCACGGTCTACCAGAATGTGGCGCTGGCCCTTGAGGTGCGTTGTCTGCCCCCCCGGCACATCGACCGCCGCGTGCGCGCCGTGGTTCGCGGGCTGGGGCTGGAAAAACGCATCGATCTTCCGTGCGGTGAGCTTTCCGGCGGCGAGCAGCAGCGCGTGGCCGTGGCCCGGAGCATTGTGGTAAACCCGCAAGTGCTTCTGGCGGACGAACCCACCGGGAATCTGGACCCAGAACTTTCCGTGCGAATGATGGAAATTTTCAAGCAGTTTCATACGTATGGCACAACCGTGGTGCTGGCTACCCATAGTCATGATCTTATCGCACGGCATCCTTCAGCCAAATTGCTGCGCTTGGAAGACGGACGCATTACCGCCGCCAACTGGCCGGGGGCAATGGTCGAACGGTGCGCGGACGATCCTGAAACGTGCGACGCGGCCTTTACCGCCAGCATGGGAGCATTGTAACATCATGTTTGGAATCCTTTGCAAACTGCTGGCACGCGGCCTCCGCGATATGGCCCTGCATCCATGGGCACAGTTGCTCACCCTGGCTGCGGTGACGCTGGTGACATTCTTGTCGGGCCTGTTTCTGCTCTCTTTCAGCAATTTCGACCGGGAACTGAACGTCACCCGTGGCGAGGTGGTCTATCAGGTTTTCTGGAAACGAGACACGCCCACAGAACTGGTGCACTCCCGCTGGGAAGAGATGCGCAACCTCCCGTGGTTGACGGAAATGCAGACGTACACCCCTCAACAAGCGCTGGAAGCCCTGCTGCGCGGAACCCGCTCCGGGGGCAAATCTATCGATAAACACTCCTCGTGGCTGACAAAACAAAACCCCCTCCCCCCCACAGCCATGCTGCGCTTCACCCCGCAAGAAACCAATATGGAGCACTGGAACACGGAAACACGGACATATCTGGAAGCCCTGCCCGGAGTGGAATCTGTCCGTTCCAACCCACTGAAAGATGAACTTGCCCGCGCGTGGAACGCCTTCGCCTCCGTGGTCATGTGGCCTGTTATTGCCTTTTTGGGAGGCATTCTCGCGCTGGTGGTGGGCAACACCATTAAACTTTCTCTGATAAACCGGCAGGATGAGATAGCAATTCTCCAGTTGGTGGGAGCGCGCAACTGGTTCATCCGGTTGCCGCTGCTGGTAAGCGGAATGATACAGGGCGCTCTTGGCGGCGCGTGCGGATTGGGCCTTGTCTGGCTGGCGTGGTATCATCTGCGCGACGTGCTGGCCTTCCCCCCCCTGTTTGTCCACTTGCGCTTTCTGCCACCGGAACAGGCACTGCTGCTGGTAGTTGTACCCGCCATGGTTGCCGTGGCGAGCAGTTGGGTGGCTGTACGGCACTAATCGTTCCGCCAGAGGCGGCCCTCACGAAAAATTTAGGATTATCCCGTGCCCGTTCCTGCGGGCACACGAACATAAGGACACCGGAAAATGCGTAGCAACAAGTTGACCAAAGGTTTGGAAAAGGCCCCGCACAGATCACTCCTGTACGCTCTTGGCTTGACGCGTGAGGAAATCGCCCGCCCGTTGGTGGGTGTGGTTAACTCCGCCAACGAAATCGTCCCCGGACACCTCCATTTAAACACCATTGCCGATGCGGTAAAAGCCGGAGTGCGCCACGCAGGCGGCACACCTATCGCCTTTCCCGCCATTGCTGTGTGCGATGGCTTGGCGATGAACCACGAAGGCATGCATTTTTCGCTGCCCAGCCGCGAGCTTATTGCGGACTCCATTGAGTTGATGGCCACCGCGCACCCCTTTGATGCGCTGGTGTTCATTCCCAACTGTGACAAGTCCGTTCCCGGTATGCTCATGGCTATGCTGCGCCTGAACGTACCCTCCATTCTCATTAGTGGCGGCCCCATGCTGGCCGGGGAAAAGGCGGGCAACCGCGCGGACCTTATCACCGTCTTTGAGGGTGTGGGCCGCGTGAAACTGGGCAAAATGACGGAAGAGGAACTGGAAGACTTAAGCGAATACGCGTGCCCCGGATGCGGTTCCTGCGCGGGCATGTTCACCGCCAACTCCATGAACTGCCTTTCCGAAACCATCGGCCTTGCCCTGCCGGGTAACGGCACCATTCCCGCCCCCACCGCGGCGCGTATCCGCCTTGCCAAAAAAGCCGGTATGCAGGTGATGGAACTGTTGGAAAAGAATCTGCGCCCGCGTGACATCGTTACCCGCGACGCCGTGGCTAACGCCATGGCTGTGGATATGGCACTGGGCTGTTCTTCCAATACGGTACTGCACCTGCCCGCCGTATTCCGTGAAGCCGGACTGGATCTTTCGTTGGATATGTTCAACGAAGTGAGCGCCCGCACCCCCAACCTCTGCAAGCTTTCCCCCGCTGGCTCCCAGCATATCGAAGACCTGCACCGCGCGGGCGGCATTCCCGCCGTTATGGCGGAACTGAACAAAAAGGATTTCATCAACCTAAACGCCATGACCGTCACGGGCAAAACCGTGGGGGAAAACCTCACGGCGCTGAAGGCTGAAAATCTTGATCCCACTGTTATTCTGCCCGTGGACAAACCCTATTCCGCGCAAGGTGGCATTGCTATTTTACGCGGCAATCTGGCTCCTGACGGTGCCGTGGTCAAGCAGTCCGCTGTGGCTCCAGAAATGATGGTGCGCACCGCCGTGGCCCGCGTCTTCAACTCCGAAGATGATGCGTTTGAAGCAATCATGGGTCACAAGATTAAAAAGGGCGACGCCATTGTCGTGCGCTATGAAGGCCCCAAGGGCGGCCCCGGCATGCGGGAAATGCTCTCCCCCACGGCCGCCATCGCAGGCATCGGACTGGGCGCGGACGTGGCGCTTATCACCGACGGACGGTTCTCCGGGGGCAGCCGGGGGGCGGCTATCGGTCATGTATCCCCCGAAGCGGCTGAAGGCGGTCCCATCGCGTTTGTGGAAGAAGGCGACCTTATTGAAATCAATATTCCTGAACGCAAATTGAACCTGCTGGTGGATGAATCCGTCCTTGCAGAACGCAAAAAACACTGGAAGCCCTTACAAAAGGAAATCACTTCCCCCGTACTGCGTCGTTATAGCAAGCTGGTAAGCAGTGCATCCACCGGAGCAGTGTATAAATAGCCAACGCACACGGAGCATTTCTGGTTTCCGCACAGCATAGAAAGCTCAGTTTTGCTCTTTTTCTTCCGCCTTCCCTAGCAAAGAGGGAAACACGCTCCCGGTAGCGCGTAATCTCCTCCACAGAAAGCAGACGCTGGATATAATCCAACGTCTGCTTTTTCTTTGTATGCGGTGATCTGCATGGTTATTTCTAAATATATATTGAATTATTTTTCTTATGACACAGCATCTCTATTGCAAAATACAAGGAAAAGTATTCCGTTAGACCCGGCGAACAGGAATGTGCATATTTCATAAAGCATTTCACATTGCATTTCATTTTGAATGATTCAGCATTCCTTTCACTCTGCAATGCTGGAAAACCTCAGCCCATTTACAGGAAATATCCATTTAAATACGTATATTAAAAATACATAGCCTCTTTGGCAAAGCTTTTGCTTTCCGTGGGCAAGTTTAGACATCTCGGAGGATGCTAATGAAAACTCTTATTGTCATGAGCCCGGAAGACAATGTTGGTAACGCCATTGAGGACATCACACCCGGTGACACGGTTTCCTACACCACAGGGGGAAAGTCGTTCACCTTCACTGCCTGCGCCGACATACCGTTTGGATTCAAAGCTGCGGTGCGGGACATTCCCGCCGGTGGCGACATTATTAAGTACAAGGAAGTGGTCGGTCGCGCTGCGGTAGATATCAAGACCGGAGAGTGTGTGCACATTCATAATGTGGAAGGCAAGAGAGGCCGTGGCGACATGGCGGGAGGACAGGCATGAAATTTCTCGGATATGTCAGGCCGGACGGCTCCACTGGTATTCGCAACCACACATTGATTATGGCTAACGGACGCGGGGCCGCAACCCTCGCCGCCATGGTGAGCAAACTGGTGTGCGGCACACGCCTCTTTATCCAGCCCAACGAAAACGGACGCGATGGCGATGACCGCCGCACCATCGCCCGCACCATGATCGGACTGGCAAAAAACGCCAACGTGGGCGCCATTCTTATTGTCGGCAATAAGCCCGACGGCGGCTACCCCGAATTCGCCTATGACGCGTTTGTGGGGGAAATAGCAACCTGCGGCAAACCCATGGACACCCTGTTCATGAAGGACTGCGGCGGATTTCAGGAAGCTCTCGGCATTGCCGTGCGCAAAGCCCGCATGCTGGTGCAAAAGGCCAGTGAAACGCCTCGTTCCGAGGTAGGCATAGGCGCATTAAACATGGCTGTGAAATGCGGTTACTCTGACGCCACCTCCGGCATGTCCGGCAACCCCGTGGTGGGGCACTTGTTCGACACATTGGTGGACAACGGAGGCCGCGCCATGTTCGCGGAAACCACGGAAGTCATCGGTGCGGAACATATTGTTGCCAAACGGTTCCCCGATGAAGCCGAGCGCCTCAAGTTCCTTCGCGCGGTGGAGCGTGTGGAAGAAGAAGCCCGCGCCACTGGTGAAGACATTCGGACCATCAATCCCATTCCGGCGAATATTCAAGCCGGGCTGACCACGCTTGAAGAAAAATCGCTGGGCGCCATCGCCAAATCCGGCACCCGCCCCATACAGGGATGCGTGCAATATGGTGAAATTCCTACAAATCGTGGTCTTTACTACATGGATTCGTGGATGTCCTCCACGGCGCTCTTCCTCGGTTTCGCGGCGGCTGGGTCGGTATTGAGCATCTTCCAAGTGGGGGGCGGCTGGTTTCCCGACGATGCAATGATGCCAACGGTGAACACCGGACTCATCACCCCCACTCTGTATATGACCGGAAACCCTCGCACATGGGAAAAGGCATATCGTGAAATGGATTTTAGTTCTGGTTCAGTCATTACCGAAAAAGAGCCAATCCCCGCAGCGGGGGATCGGTTGGTCAAAGAAGTTCTCGCATTCGCTTCTGGTCGTCTGACGAAGGGGGAAACCCTCGACGTGGCTGACAATGTGGAAGTGTATCTTCGCGGTCCCGGGCTATAAATTTCATTAACACTGCAAGGAGGTTAGCTGTGCGTACGATTCTTTGGTCCTGCATTGTTGCGTTGCTGGTGTCTGTTACGGTTCCGGCTTTTGCCGGACAGTTCCCCGAAAAAGCCATTCAGGTGGTGGTTCCATGGAAGCCGGGTGGAGGAAGTGACATTTCCGCCCGCATCCTTGGTGACCGCATGAAAGATTTGCTGCCCCAGCCCCTCGTGGTTTCCAACATTGACGGAGCCGCAGGCATGAACGGCGCCTTGCAGGTGTTCAAAGCCCGGCCCGACGGCTACACCATTTTGTGGGAGCATCCCGGCAACCTTGCCGTGGCCCCCATGGTGACCAATGCGCGTTTCTCGTGGCAGGACTTTGAACCCATCTGCATCGGCGCAGTGGGCAGCACCGCTCTTATCGTGCGGGGTGACAGCCCGTTCACCACCGCCAAAGACGCGCTGGACGCCATCAAGGCCGATCCCGGCAAATACCGCTGGGCACTGGCTCTGAACGCCGTGTCCCACTTCACCTTCCTGAATATCAGCCATGCCGTGGGTGGCCTGAAAACCCTGTTCATCCCGGCAAACGGCGACAAAGACCGCATCATCTCCCTGCTGGGGAACAATAGCGACATCACAACCGTTGGCTACGCGGCAGCACGCCCCTATTTGGAATCGGGCGACCTGCGCATTCTGGCCATGGTAAACACAGACCGTTCTCCCTTCGCTCCCGACGTCCCCACGCTCAAAGAACAGGGAGTAGATGCTTCGTACGACTTCCTCTACACCGCGTTCGCCCCCAAGGGAACGCCTGCGGAAGTTATCCAGACCCTCACCGATGCATTCCAAAAAGCCCTTACCGATCCGAAAACCGCCGATGCGCTGAAGGATCAGGCTCTAAGCCCGTACTACAAAAATCCTAAGGAATCCCAAGCTCTCTGGCAGAAGGAATCCGATTTGTACAAAGTGTTGGCCAAGGAAAACGCGCTGATTAAATAGCCCACAGCGAAGCGTCTCCACCTAGGGGGAACCGGCGCACCGGTTCCCCCTCCGGGGAAGCGCTCCCACCAACCTTCTCTTCTGCGGACAACGTAAGGAACGGACATGCGAGTAAAATCTAACAACCTTATCATGTCGCTAATCTTGCTGGCTTCCAGCTTCGCCCTCTACGTGGAAGTCGGAAATATAGACACGACCATGAGTTATGCACTTGGTCCCGTATTTTTCCCCAAACTTCTCACGGGCATACTGGCGCTGCTTTCTCTTATTCTGCTGATACAAAGCATTGACGTTACCGGTCGTAAAAACTGGTGCGCCCCCATCCGCGTCTTCGATGCCACAGCCTTTTCTCTGCGTTGGTCGCTGGTGGGCGTTATGCTCCTGTACCTGCTGGTATTACCCTTGCTGGGATATACCATAGCGACCATCCCCTTTCTCTTCGTGACTATGTGCTTGCTTGGCCCCCGCACTCCTAAAAATCTCGTTATTTACGGAATCACCTCCGTACTCGTAACCATGGGACTGCGGTATATCTTCGGCACACTGCTTATGCTCTTCCTGCCCTGAGGTAACTGTTATGCTTGATTATACATCCATGCTTACGGTGCTCACGCCGTTCAATATTGTGCTTATGCTGCTGGGGGTCTTCGGCGGTCTGGTGGTAGGCTCCATGCCGGGCCTTACCAGCACCATGGCGGTGGCCCTGCTTGTTCCCATCACCTTCGGCATGCCGGTGGACCAAGGATTGGTCATGCTGGTGGCGGTGTACATTGGCTCCATTTCCGGCGGTCTTGTTTCTGCCGCGCTGCTGAATATTCCGGGCACGCCTTCTTCCGTGGCAACCACGTTTGACGCATATCCCATGGCGAAACGGGGAGAAGCGGGAAAAGCCCTCGGTTACGGCGTATTCGCGTCTTTTCTCGGTGGATTGCTATCGTTTTTCGCTCTGGCCCTGCTGGCCCCGCTGCTTGGCACCTTTGCGCTACGATTCGGTCCCTATGAATACTTCTCCCTCGTCATCTTCACACTGAGCTGCATCATTTCCATCTCCGGGAACTCGCTCACCAAAGGGCTTATCTCCGCCACGGTGGGCATGCTCCTCGCCATGGTGGGATTAAGCGAAACAGACAGCGTTGCGCGGCTCACGTTTGGCATCACGGAATTGCAGTCCGGCTTTTCGGTTATGCCGGTACTCATAGGCATGTACGCCATTTCCCAGATTCTTCAGGACATTGACGAGATCAAAAACCCGTTCAAGTTGCTTACCGTTTCCTTTACCGCCCGCGAGTTCTTCCGCGTAGCCGCCCGCTTCACCCATTCGATAAAAAATGTGGTGCGTTCTTCCCTTATCGGCATCGGCATTGGCATTCTGCCCGGTGTCGGTCCCGGTCTGGCCAATATTGTGGCTTACTCGCAGGCCAAATCCGCCGACCCGGACCCGGAGAGTTTCGGCACCGGCAACCCCGACGGCATTATCGCTTCGGAAACAGCCAATAACGCGGCTACGGGCGGAGCCATGATCCCGCTGCTCACTCTCGGCATTCCCGGCGACGCCACCACCATGATGATGCTGGGCGCATTCATGATCCACGGCGTACAGCCCGGCCCATTGCTTATGCGCGACCACAGCGATCTCGTCCTGATTATTCTGGGTGCCTATTTTGTCAGCAACATCTTCATGATGCTGCTTCAGGTCTACTTCATCCGTGTGCTTATCCGCGCGCTTACCATTCCCCGGTTCGTCCTGTATCCCATCATCCTCGCCCTCTGCGTTGTGGGCAGCTACGCCCTGAACAGCAGCATGACTGACGTGTGGGTATTCATGGTGGCAGGTGTGCTCGGCTACATATTCAACAAGCAAGGCTTCCCGCTGCTGCCGCTGGTTTTGGGACTCATCCTCGGTCGCATGGCGGAAACCCAGCTTCGCGTCAGCATCGTTATGAGTAACGACAGCCTTGCTGGTTATCTGAACCGCCCCATAGCCCTATGCTTCTTCGCGGCGGCGGCTCTTTCTGTGGCGTATTCTCTCTACACCCGACATAAAGCCGGAAAACGCCTCGTATGCCCCCCAGAGAGCGAGCCAACCCCGGTCAACTGATTACGGAAGTAAATACCATGGCAACTCCCTATCAAACACCATCCTTCCCCGTGCTGGATATTCCCGGCTTGGCGGACCAACCCGTGCCCCTCTTCTATGGAGTACGTGTCAGCCAGCCTGAGATGCCCGCGCTGGGAGATGTGGAAGCCTCCATTGACCGCGCCATGGACCCCGTCAATAGCGCGCTCTCCACTCTGGCAGCCCTCCCCAGAGGGGCCAGAGTAGCCGTGGCGGTCGGCAGCAGGGGCATTGCCGATCTTGCCCTTGTTGTCCGCCGTGTGGTGGACAGGCTTACGGGAATGGGCTTCTCCCCCTTCATCGTTCCTTCCATGGGCAGCCATGGCGGAGGCACGGCGGAAGGGCAAATACTCGTTCTGAACAAGCTCGGCATTTCCGAAGAGGCCATGGGAGTACCCATTGTCTCCAGCATGGAAACAGTGAATCTGGGGGAAGTGGAACCCCGTGTTGACGCGCATATAGACCGCAATGCGTACACCTCAGACGGCATTGTGGTGGTCGCCCGGATAAAGGCGCACACCAACTTTGAAGCTGAGGTGGAGAGCGGGCTGTGCAAAATGGTTTCCGTAGGGCTGGGCAAAGCCATGGGTGCCCGCAACGTCCACGTATATGGACGCCGAGGCCTCGTGGAGCTTATGCCCCGCATTGCCGAAAAATGCCTCGCGCACGCGCCGTTTTCCTTAGCCATCGCGCTTGTGGAAAACAGCCACCACCAGCTTGCAAAGGTGGAAGCCGTGGCTCCGAAAGACTTTGTCCGCGCCGACAAAGAGCTGCTGGCCCTGTACAAGGCCCATGCTCCGGCTATTCCCTTCGCCCAACTGGATACGTTGGTGGTGGAACGGCTGGGCAAGGACATTTCTGGAACAGGCATGGACATCAAAGTTATTGGCAGAGAGGGGTTCCGGGGCGACCCCATGCGCCCCCCCTACATTAACGCCATTGCCGCGCTGCGCGTGACCAAAGCTTCGGCGGGGAACGGAATAGGGGTGGGCAATGCCGACTTCATGCCTCTGAAAACCGCACAGGATCTGGACCTTATGTCCATGTACTTCAACGCGCTCACCTCAGCCTGCATGACTCGCGTCAAACTGCCTCCGGTGCTGCCAACAGAAAAACTCTGTATTCAGGCAGCGTTGCGAGTGTGCTGGCAACCTGAACCGGAAGAAATACGGGGTTGTGTCATCGCCTCCACTTCCGAATTAGACAAAATGCTCGTTACCAAACCACTGCTTGAAGAACTGCGAACCACCGGGAAATTGGTGGAAATATGGCAACAGGCGCAACCGCTACGGTTCTCCGACACAGGGGAACTACAAAGCGGCTTGTAGCCACGTCATCAACTCTCGGACTACGGCCCCGGGCCGGGGTAAATCGTACCTGCTCCCCGGAAAAGATGCCGGTCTGTACCGTCGACAGACCGGCATCTTCCCACAAAGGGATCACCCTCATGCAGACCCTTCCGGCGCGCGGCGTGCCGGATGAAAGGAATTGCTCATGTCTCAACGCAACAAGCGAACCAAACTGGCGCTATATATTTTCTTCCTCTTGTGTATTGCCTATCTTTTTGTGCCGTTCCACAGAGTAAGCCCCGCCATTATGGCAGTGGATATCATGGCGGATATGGGCATAGGTGCCCCCGCCATGGGCGCACTGGCCTCCATTTTCTTTTTCACCTACGGAGCGATGCAGCTTCCCAGCGGCCTGCTGGCAGATTCCCTAGGCCCGCGCCGCACGCTGCCCGCGTTTTTCGGACTGGCCGGTCTGGGGGCCATTCTGTTCGGCATATCCGATTCCGTCACCGGGCTGATGATAGGCCGCGCATTTATGGGATTTGGTGTTTCGGTGGTCTTCATCTGCGGCATTAAACTCCTGAGCCGCTGGTTTCCCCCAGAGGCTTTTGCCCGCATGAGTGGCATTTACCTTGGCATGGGGGGAGTAGGCCTCATTCTTGGCTCCGGTCCCATGGCGGCGTTGTGCTCGGCCTTGGGCTGGCGCAACGGCCTGATTCTGAGTGGCGGCGTCAGCCTGCTAGTGGCGGCGGCGCTCTGGCTGTGGGTACGCGACACGCCGGAAGAAGCCGGGTGTGAACCACTGGTCAAAGGGGGCACCACCGGCAAAAACGGCATGAACGCGGCAGAATTGTGGATGTCTGTGCGCGAAATTTGCTCAAACCGCAACTTCTGGTTCATTGCCACATGGTTTTTTTGCCAATTCGGCATCCACATGAGCTTTGGCGGACTGTGGGGCGGACCGTTCCTTATGGACATTCACCAGATGACGAAAGGTCAGGCTGGCGGCGTGCTGAATATGATGGGCGTGGGCATGCTGGCGGGCGGACCGCTGGCGGGCTGGCTTTCCGACTCCGTGTTTAAGGCACGGAAACCGGTCATGCTGCTAAACGCACTGGGAACAGTGGTCCTCTTCGTTATTCTTGCCGCGTATGGCGACGTTTTGCCCGACTGGAGTATGTATCTTTGGTTCTTCTGCCTCGCTGCCTTCGGCATGGGCTCCCTTTCCGCCGGGTTCGCTTCCATCCGGGACATTTTCGGCGATAAGGCCACGGGCACTGGCAGTGGTCTTTTAAACACGCTGCCGTCGTTCGGCGTTTCCCTGTTTCAGCCGCTGACGGGATGGATTTTGGAATCGTACGGGCAGACGCCGGGGGGAGGCTTTACCATGGAGGGATATTCCATGTCGTGCCTGCTCTACATGGGGGTGGCATGTGTGGGTGTTTGCGGCGCATTGCTTGCCCGCGAACCTATGCAACGGCACTCATAACACGGAGTTTTTCAATCGACCTACCCCTCCTCCATAACCGAAAAGCCCGTAGGCTCTACGCGCGGGCTTTTTCCTTCATGCCAGAAATGTTGCAGTTACATTTCCATACCACGCAACCGCCGCCACAATGTGGTGGTGCTGATGCCCAAGCGCCGGGCAGTCTCCGCCCTGTTTCCTCCACATTCCACCAATACACGCCGTATGCGCCGCATTTCGTCCTCACGCAGCGTGACTCTGGGAGCGCAAGAGCTGGACGATCCCCCAAACCCTTGTCCGTCATCCATTCCGGGTTCCAAAAAATACCCGTTTTCCGCCGCCTCTCTTTTTTCCCCGCCGCACAGGGCACGCCCGACCTGTTCCGGTTCAAAATTGCACAAAATGTCCTGCCGCGTCACTTCACGTCCCCGGCACTCCACCATGATGCGTTCCAGAATAGATTTCATTTCCCGCACGTTACCGGGGTAGCTGTAATGCCTCAGCGCCTCGCGGGCGTCAGGCCCCAGTTCCGGGGGCGGACCGCCCAGCCGGTAGCCGATTTCCCGGCAATAAAAGCGGATAAGGGCGTCGAGACACGTTCCCCGTTCGCGCAGGGGAGGCAGTTGCAGGCGCAGCACATTAATACGGAAGTACAAATCTTGCCTAAACTGCCCCCGCGCAGCCATCTGCACGAGGTTACGGTTGGTGGCGCAAATGACGCGCACATCAAGAGAAATCAGCCGTTCGCTGCCAAGACGCCGGACCTGCCGCTCTTCCAGAACCCGGAGCAACTTCACCTGCATGGGCATGGACATTTCTCCGATCTCATCCAAAAAGATGGTACCGGAATTAGCCATTTCAAACAGTCCCTTCCGCCCACCTTTCAGGGCACCGGTGAAGGCCCCTTCGTCGTAGCCGAACAGTTCACTTTCAATAAGATTTTCCGGCAATGCGGAGCAGTTTACAGCCACAAACGGTCCGAGTCTGCGTTTGCTGGCATTGTGCAAACTCTGGGCGATAAGCTCCTTGCCCGTGCCGCACTCGCCCATGATCAATACCGTGGAATCAGCCACGGCGTATTGCCGGGACCGGGCAAGCAGTTCCCGCATCGCCTGTCCGTTGTGCACGATGTCTTCAAAATGGTGCTGGGCCACCAGCCCTTTTTCAGACAAGGAACGCTGCAACTGCCGATCCTGAGCACGGGCCGGTTCCAGCAGGACAACCGCGCCGAAATTCATACCCCCACGCGCAACCGGGTGTATGCGGCACAGGTAGGTGCCCCCGCCTTCCCGTGCGTGAATAACCCCGTTCCACGGCTCGCTGTTGCGCACCGCAGTCAGCAATTCACCATTTTTCAACCGTTTGTGACCATGATCATCTTCAAACAGTTCCTGCTCCACTTCCGGGTCCAGATGGGCCAGTTGGTTGAACTGCACCAACCGTCCCTCTTCATCCAGAACCAGCACGCCTTCGCGGGTGGAATCGATAAACACCTGCTGACGCAGCTCCCATTCGTTCTCCCGGTGCGAAAGATCCACCAACCGGGCGGCTTCGTCCAGCGTGGTCAGCAGCACGGAACGCGGCGTGCGCAGAGGAAAGCCCTTAAGCCCCCTTTCGGCAGCGAGCGATACGGAATATGGATTGCCCACCATGGTAGTGAATCCCTGACGGCAGACCTCGTCCACCACTTCGGGAACCTCACGGGAAGAACGCAACTGAAACAGCTCTATTTCCACAGAAAGTATGGGGGCTGCGGTGCGGGCCGCCTTGACGATTTCACCAAAGCCGATGACCGCTATGTGGTTACTGCATTTTCTGGCCTGATCAATAAGTGGGATAACATCGTGCACGGTAATGGGAATGTCCACTACGGGCACGGAAATGGCGGAGCGGATGCACAGCGTAGTCTCCCCACGGCTCACCAAGACCTTAACGCCCCGGTTCACCATATCACGGGCGTGCGTTATAGCATCTTCAAACAGTCCCGTGCACAACTCAAAGTCCAGCAACGATTCTTCACGAATCTGCTGGAACATCCGCATCAACTCTTTATCCGGGGCGATAACCCCTATTTCGCTGACCATGCACCCTCCGCACTCTGGTCCGGGCCACCCTCACACAATACCCCACCCGGGCACACCATAGCGTCCGCGCCCCGCCGTGTCCACAGCATCGGGCGTTGTAAAAACAGACATTTCCTTCCGCGTATTACCACCATAAGGAGTAAGGCATGAAGTACACTGTCGTTCTCACCGGTCCCATTTTGCAGGAAGGGCTGGATCTGCTCCTTGCCCGTAAAGATATTACGTTGGTGCAAGCCCCTGACTGGTCCGAAAAAATCGCGGCCCGGCTATTGCCCACGGCGCACGCCATTCTGGTTCGCACGCACCCGCTGCCCCGGACGCTTCTTGCGCAGGCCCCGGTATTGCGCGTGGTTTCCCGGTTTGGCGTGGGCGTGGACAACGTGGACTGGCGGTATCTTTCCGAACGGGACATTCCGCTCTGCGTGACCACGGGTGCCAATGCAGATTCCGTAGCGGAACAAACCCTGCTGTTCATGCTCGCCATGGCTAAGGACTTACACTCCGCGCAGGCCGCCGTGTGCGAAGGAAAGTGGACATGGCGCGAACAGCACTCCGCACAGGAATTACGGGGAAAAACAGCGTTGCTTATCGGATTCGGCAATATCGGCCGGGCCGTTGCCACCCTGTGCTCTGCCTTTGGCATGCACGTCATCGCATGGAGCCGCTCAGAACAAACCAATCTTCCGCCAAATGTGACAATGACAAAAGATTTCCGGGCACATCTGCCAGAAGCGGATTTCATTTCCCTCCATCTGCCACACACCCCGGAAACACACCATTTACTTAGCTTAGACGACATGACCCGGCTTAAACCCGGCGCTTGCATCGTCAATACCGGACGCGGCAGTCTGCTAGACGAACGGGTGCTTCTTCACGCGTTGGAGAGCGGCCTGCTTGGGGGCGTGGGGCTGGATGTTTTCGAGCACGAGCCTCCCGACCTGCATTCGCCGCTGCTACAGCATCCCCGATCTTTCTTCACTCCGCACAATGCCGGGCTGACACATGAATGCATGACGCGCATGAGCGTTCTGTCCGCGCGGAACATTCTGGACGCCTTAGACGGATGCCTCAACCCGCAAATGATCTTCAACGGCAAAAGAGTGTCCTCCCCTTCCGTGTGACAGGCTACAAAAGGAATCCGTGTTATGAACATCCTCTATTATGACTGCTTCGCTGGTATCAGCGGCGATATGAATCTGGCCGCTATGATTGATCTGGGAGTTGCCCCAGAGTACTTGCGCGCGGAACTTGACAAGCTGCATCTGCAAAACGAGTTCACACTGAGCATTACCAGAGATAGCCGCAATGGCATTCATGGCACCCGCGTGGACGTTCTCCTCACGCATCGCGCACACGAGCGTAGCCACCCCCATGCTCATAGCCATGACCATACCGGACACCACCCGTGCGCCGATTCAGCAACGCATGGAGCACATCGGAATTTTGCGGATATCCGCAAAATTATTACAGACAGCACACTGCCGGACACCGTCAAAGAAACCAGCCTGCGCATCTTCCGCAATCTCGCAGAGGCCGAAGCCAAAGTGCACGGACAGCCCGTGGATACCGTGCACTTCCACGAAGTGGGTGCCACGGACGCAATTGTAGATATCGTGGGGGCCGCCATCTGCCGGTACCGTTTGGGCGTAGACGCGGTGTGGGCCTCACCCGTGGAGCTGGGAAAAGGATTTGTCCACTGCGCACACGGCCTTATTCCGGTTCCCGCACCCGCCACCGTGGAAATTCTGCACGGCATTCCCACCGTCCGGGGCGGGACGGACCATGAAGCCACCACCCCCACAGGAGCAGCCATTCTCGCCACGCTGGTGGATACATTCACAGAAACACCAAGCATGCGCACCGCACACACAGGCTACGGTATCGGACACCGGCAAACCGGGCACCCGAACATACTGCGGGTTCATCTCGCCACAGCAAATCAACAAGACCATACTCCCACGGCTCGCCTGCTCCAGTGCAATATTGACGACATGACGGGAGAATCTCTCGGTCACGTTATGGATGTGCTTATGGAACACGGTGCCATGGATGTGCATTTCACCCCCATCGTTATGAAAAAAAGCCGCCCCGCAACCATGCTCTCTCTTCTCTGCGGCGCGGACGAAGAGGAACGTTTCCGGGAATTGCTTTTTCGCCATACCACAACGCTGGGAATAAAATGTTTCACTGTGGGGAAAACAGTGCTGGAACGACAGATGGACACGCTGGAAACGGCACTGGGCACGGTGCGCATGAAACGCGCTTTGCTGAACGGCGAAATACTGCGCTCCAAACCGGAATTTGAAGACTGCCGCGAAATCGCCCGGCGCAGTGGCCTTCCCCTGAGTGACGTATATGCCCTTGTCGGCAAACTGGCGTAGGAGAAGAGCTGTGCCGCTATTTTCGCAACACACGAAATACGCCAACCTTCTCGCGTCGCTACAGGGCATGAGACGGGTTTTCGTGGCGTTCTCCGGCGGAGCAGACAGCGCATTGCTTCTGTATGCCGCGCAGCAGGCGCTAGGTGAAAACGTTGTGGCGGTGACCATGGTCACGCCATACACCCCCAAAGCCGAAACCGCCGGAGCCATGGAACTGGCAAAAACACTCCGGGTACGCCATCAGATCGTCACCCGGCCCCTTCCTGAAATCATTCGGGAAAATCCTCCAGACCGCTGTTACCTCTGCAAGCAGGCCCTTTTCGGAGAAATAACGAACCTCGCGAAAGAACAGGGTGTCTCCCATATTCTTGACGGCAGCAATCTGGATGATCAGAGCGACTACCGGCCCGGTCGCAGGGCTGTTACGGAGCTGGGCATCCGCAGCCCCTTGCTGGATGCCGCACTGACCAAACGCGACATTCGCGATATCTCCCGCGAGATAGGGCTGTCCACGTGGAATCTGCCCGCCGGAGCCTGCCTACTTACGCGTATTCCGCATGGCACCTGTATAAAAGAAGATGAACTGGCCCGCATTGACGACGGAGAATCTTATCTGCGGTCACTCGGTTTTCCAGCCGTAAGACTGCGCAGCCATGGTGATCTGGCATGTATTGAGCTACCCCCGGACGTCATAACGGACTGCCTCACCCCGGCTCTGCGCGAAAGCATTGTCCACCAGCTCCGCTTGCTCGGATATTGCCGCGTCGCCATAGATCTGGCGGGCTACCGCATGGGGAATCTCAACAAACCCGGCATCACGCATACCGGAGAAGGGAAACAGCAATGAAAGATCTCATGGTGACAAGCCTGCTCGCTGATATCCGGGACGGCAGGGTTTCAGTCGAATCCGGTGCGGAGAGGCTGCGCGACATAGCCTTCATGGACATGGGACATACGTGCTTTGACCTGCACCGCCCCCTGCGCAACGGACTCCCGGAAGTAGTCTATGGGGAAGGGAAAACCCCGGAACAGGTAGCCGACATTTTTCTGCGGGTAGGCCCTACCAACAATGTTCTCGCCACCCGCGTTTCACCGGCAATGGCAGCCTTTGTACAAGAGCGGTGCCCCGATGCCGAATACGGAATGCTGGGCCGCACGCTGGCATTACGTCGCCACCCAATCACCTTTCGGGAAAAAGGCGTTGCGATCGTCACCGCAGGCACATCCGATCTTCCGGTAGCTGAAGAAGCGCGGGCAACGTGCGAACTTTCCGGCGTGCGGGCCAACATCCTTGCCGATGTGGGTGTGGCAGGTGTGCACCGCCTACTGGAACGGCTCGATGCCCTTCGTCAAGCCGGGGCCATTATCGTTATCGCGGGCATGGAAGGCGCACTTGCTAGCGTTGTGGGGGGGCTGGTGGCCCAGCCCGTTGTGGCTGTGCCCACTTCGGTGGGATATGGCGCCGCGTTTTCCGGCCTTTCGGCCTTGCTCGGCATGCTCACGTCCTGCGCTGGCGGCGTGACGGTGGTGAATATTGATAACGGATACGGCGCGGCATGCGCGGCATGCAGGATAATCAACCAGTGCGCCCAGTAGCGCTTACCGTGCGGACCGATACGGAAGACGGCGGGTACCAGACTCTCCGCCACCGCAACGCGGAGGATCGGGAGACAGGGGGCAACAGGGAATGCGTCGGAAGACAACGCCACGCGCGTCTGCGCGGAAAAGGGAAAACGGGGGACGGAAGGAATACTCCGGCGATACGCCGCTAATCTTCCCCAAGGCACTGGGAAAGGTTGGCAATAATATCTAGCATCTCCAGCGTTTGGTTGATGCGCCAATAAAATTCTTCAGCCTCAAACGGCTTGGTGATAAAATCGTTGGCCCCGTTTTTCAAAAACTGCGCGGAAAGCGTGCCCGACCCCACTGCGGAAATGCCGATAATGGCAAGCCGGTCCGCCTTGTAGCGTGCGCGGACATTGCGGACTAAATCAAATCCGTCCATTCCCGGCATGTTGTAGTCGGTAATAATCAGCGCGATATCTGGATTTTCCTCCAGCACCGTCATGGCTTCTTCACCATTTTCCGCCGTTAGCACCTGCAAACGCTGCACCGCCAGCAAATGGCGCAGATGACCAAGCGCCATGCGCGAATCATCCACCGCCAGCACCTTGACGAACTGATTTTTAAATATTCGCTCCAGACTGTGGACCATGGGGTCCATGTCCTGAATAGTGCCTTTAAAAAAGTAATCCGCCACGTTTCTATCCAAAAACCGTTTACGGATTTCTTCATTAAATGTCGCCGTAAGCACGATGGACGGCACGCCGTAAGCAAGGCACAAATCCACCGCCTCTCCGTCAGGAGCGTCAGGCAGGTTAAGGTCTATGAGGGCGATAAACAGGCTGTCTTTCGCCGTATCCAGCAGTGTGCGTGCCTGCTCCATCGTATTGGCGATTACCGTTTCAAACTGGGTGAGCGCCTGAATCTGCTTGGAAATAATCTTGGACTGGACATGCGAATCCTCAATAATGAGCACCGTTCTGGGGGCTGTGGTCATGGAAAGCGATTCGGACATGATCGAGAACCTGTTGCGCTAAAAGTGGAATGGCAGCATGGGGATAGTACACCCCGTCAGGGGGGGAAGCAACCGGAAAAGGGGGCTGTAAACGTCGTGTTCAGGCGGGGTGTACGGCCCGCAACAGGGCCAATCGGGTAGCCAGCCAGTCCATTACCAAGGCGGGGTTTACCTGCGCAATAAGACTTTCCTGACATTCTGCCAGCGCCTCATCCAACCGGCGCTGGCCCAACTGGCCCAACCCGGCAAGCACTGCGCATAACGGAGACGACGTACTTCCACCCCGCATGGCGGCAGCCAGTTCTCGCTGGCAAAGCACCACAATGCGTTGTGCGAGCAGATTGTCCAACCCGCCCTTGGCAGATGAAAGGCCGAACCACCCTGTTCCCGTACGGGCGAATTCGGCTAACGCCTCGGCCCATGGGGCAAGGTCTTGCTCCGCGTCTTCCACGGAATCGGAGGCCGTGTCAGTACCGGGCCATGCTAAAGTGAGCACCCAACTGCGGGAAATTAAGGTAGGGAGAAGCCGTTCCCGCTGAGGAGCGAGCAGAACAAAACTTGTGCCGGGGCGCGGTTCTTCCAGAGACTTGAGCAGTGCGTTCGCCGCTTCAATGCCCAGAGCCTGCGCTTCCGCGAGAATGACCATACGGCGTCCGCCGCCTCTCGGAGGTTCACCAAGGACGCTGCGGACCTCACGAATGTCTTGAATTTTAATGGCACCTTCGCGCCCATCTAAAAAAAACATATCGCGGTGATGCAGCGAGGTCATTTGCACACAAGCCGGACAGGCACGACAGGGACGCTCTTGCTCCGTGCAGTTAAGCAACGCGGCCCAGTACAGAGCCATGGCAGCGCGTTCGTCCGCCGTGCCCCCTTCGAGCAAAAGCACCTGCGGAGGCCGCTCGGCAAGATGATGCAAAAAACCCCGCACTCTGGCGTGGCGGGACGCCAGAGCGGGGGCTAGAATGGTATCAGGACGCAACGCGGTCTGCGTTGGAGGCGTATCAACCGAAGACATGCAGCCCTCCCCCGCCTAGCGGAAGATGGTCTGGTCCCGTTCCGGGCCGACAGAGACTAAAGAGATGCGCACCCCTGTGAATTCTTCAATACGGCACACATAGTCACGGCAGGCTTTGGGCAGTTTGTCCCACTCCGTGACACCGGTAATGTCCTCGTCCCAGCCGGGCAAGGTTTCATATACGGGTGTCACGTGCGCCAGCGCGTTCTGTTCCTGCGGCACCACGGAGATATGGTTTCCCTTGTACTCGTAGCCCACGCACAGTTTGATCTCTTTCAGACCACTCAGCACGTCCAGCTTGGTCAGGGCAAAGTCAGAGGGTCCGTTCAGACGAGCGGTTTCCCCCAGCACCACGAGATCCAGCCAGCCACAGCGCCGCTTGCGGCCCGTGGTCGCGCCGAACTCATGCCCCTGATGTTGCAGGTATTCCCCTTCGGCATTTTGCTGCTCGGTGGGGAAAGGCCCGGACCCCACACGGGTGGTGTAGGCTTTTACAATGCCGATGATACGGTCCAGACGGCCCGCGGGAATGCCCGCGCCCGCTGCGGCGTTACCCGCCACGGTGTTGGACGAGGTAACATATGGATACGTGCCGTGGTCGATATCCAGATGAATACCCTGCGCGCCTTCAAACATGACACTCTGACCCGCGTCAAAGGCTTCCCACAATTCAGACGTCACGTCGGCAAGGTAGGGCACCAGCTTGCGGCCCGCATCCATCACTTCCGCGAACACCGTCTCTTCCGCCATTGGCTCACAGCCGTACAGAGAGGTGAACAGGGCGTTCTTTTCCACCAGCGCATTGCGGATCTTGCAGCGCAGCAGGTCGGGATCTGCCAAGTCCGCTGCACGCACACCCACACGCGAGGCCTTATCTTCGTAGCAAGGACCGATACCGCGCCCGGTGGTGCCTATTTTGTCCACAGCGGACTTATGTGTTTCGCGCGCACCATCAAGCTGCTTGTGGTACGGCATGATGATTTGCGTTTTTTTGCTTATCTTGAGGCGATCGGGGCCTACGTCCACGCCCTGAGCACCCAGATTTTCAATTTCCTGCCAGAACACGGCGGGGTCCAGAACCACCCCGTTGCCGATCAGGCATTTCTTGCCCTTATGCAGGATGCCGGAGGGAATAAGGTGCAGAATGTACTGCTTGTCCCCGACAATAACAGTGTGCCCGGCGTTGTTGCCGCCCTGAAAGCGTACAATCACGTCTATGTCGCGGGTGAGCAGATCGACGATTTTGCCCTTGCCTTCGTCGCCCCACTGCGCCCCCATCACGATTACGTTTGACATCAGACTCTCCTTGTGACATGGAAATGCCCTTTCGCGCGGAGTCCGCGTTCACGGAACGCAGAAAAGGCATCATCTCTTAATACACAGATTCACTCCACGTCAATCTCTTCTCTCTTCCATCTCCGGCATTTGTCTCGCATTCTCCTTCTATCTCTCTCGCGAATAGCCCGGAAATTCAATGCCTTTTCTTCCTGTCCCGCTCCGATGGCGGGCAGGCCCCTTCGCCGCCCCGTAATACACGCCCTATGCCGGATCATTTTTTCGCGCACGGCATGCTACAGGCGTATCAGGGAATACTCAGAAACCGTCCATAAGATGGGTATCAAGTGGGTATTGCCTTACGGGGCGGGGAATATATCATCTGTCCCATATCCCCTGTGGGGAGACAGGGGCATGAGGAAAAATAGATGTATTTCAAATCGTTACTTCGTCTACACGAGTGGCTCGCGCTCGCTCTGCTGGTCTGTGTGCAGTATGCGCTGGTCAGCGGCTGGCCGGGAAACCGCCATTACGTGGACGGACAACCCGTCCTGCGCGTAGCCGCGCCCAAGGCGGAGCGGGTATCTGCCTCGCTTTCGCCCTACGGGCCGGGTTTTGAGCAGGAACTGTTGCGCATGTTCGCCGACGAGTTTGGCTATGTGCTCGACCTACGTGAAGTTACCACCGCCGCCGAAGCGTGGGACGCGCTCTCACGCGGTGACGTAGATATGGTCGCCGGCGTGGGCGGCGAAGCTCCGCTTTCCTTGCAAAGTCCCATCGTCGCCGGTCCCGTGTATGCCACGGCCCGTCCGGTACTGGTCCACAGTTCCCGCCGCTATGCGTTGCGGGATGACGAAGAAATATGCAGCAATCCCATACTCACCACCAGCCAGCGCTTTCTTTCCGACGCGCTGGCTGAAGAGGGACAGGCCATAAACTGCGTGCCATGGACCAGTTCCGTGGACAGCGTGAGCGTCACTCCGGTACTGGCCTCGGTAAACGACGACCGCGCCCGGTTCGCACTGGTGGAAGACTGGAGCTACAGCCTGTGGCAGCCCTTTTTCCTAGGGGTGAAGCCCACCCGCACTATGGAAAAGGATGTTTCCTACCGCTGGTTCTGGCGCACGGGCCGGGAAGACCTGCACAACGCGCTGTCCCGCTTCTGGACCGAAAGGGAAGAAGACCAGTACCTCGCGGCCCTGCACGAACGCTATTTTGGCTTTTTGCCGGACGAGGCGGACTATTATGATATTGTCACCCTCACCCGCGCCCTGAGCAAGGCATTGCCCCGCTACAATGACACCATTGTGGAACAGGGACAGGCCAACGGCATAGACCCGCTCATGCTGGCGGCGATTATCTATCAGGAATCCCGGTTTGATGCTCAGGCCACCAGCCGCACAGGGGTGCGCGGGCTGATGCAGATAACGCAAAACACGGCTCGCGTGCTGGGTGTAAATCGGCTGGACCCCACCGAATCCATTGAGGGCGGTGCCCGATATCTCAAAATGTTATGGGATAATTTCGAGTCCATGGAACTGGACCCGTGGGACCGCTGGTTCTTCACGCTGGCAAGCTACAATCAGGGACTGGGCCACGTGTATGACGCCATAGCTCTGTGCCGGAGCATGGGGGGCACGGGCCGCACGTGGCACGAGCTTAAAAAAACCCTACCCCTGCTGGCGTGGCAAAAATATTATTCCCAAACCAAACACGGCTACAGCCGGGGATACGAGGCCGTGGCGTATGTGGAAAACATTCGCTACTACTATTACATCCTACACGGGCTAGTCAGCCTTTCGCGGCCGGAAGCTGAGTATCTTGGCCCGCTTGTGAGCGCCATCCCCTCCAACTGGCCCATCATCTGACGGAGAACCGTCCCCGGCAGCGCCCGCGCCGGGGGACGGTACGTCCTCCAGCAACGTAAAAGATGATTGGGGTGGCAGGCCCACCGCGCTGGGACGCGAGGCCTCGGCCCAATGATGGTTGAATAGCTGATTCTTCCAGCGCACCGCCTGAATAAAAGAAAATACTAGGGCCGCCTCTTCCCAACGCTTAGTCGGCTCAAACGCCTCCACCTCTGCGGCATACTTTTCCCACAATGCCATGAGCGACGCCTCGTCATACGAGTTCAACTGTGTGGCTAGTTTTCTGAGCGCGCGTTCCATTATCATTTCTCCATTATATTTCAGTGCACTGCGGAAACATCCCATTGGCAGGACGTTCGGTTGCGCAAGGCTACGATAATCCGCGAAGGGCTTCAAATGAAAATTGCCCGCCGCACCGGTGTGTGCTATTTCTTGCGCCGCGCCTGCATGCGGGAGCATATTTCACGACACGTCAGCACCAAGGGAGTCTCACCCATGAGCGATTTGAAAACGATGTACAAAACCATCCTCGGTGATCCGTTTCCCTCAGAAATGCGGGTGCAGTTCGGGGAACAGGAGCTTGTGTACCGCAAGCGCACATGGACGCTGGACGGCGAAGAAAAAGGCTTGCGCTACGGTGAAAACCCGGACCAGCCCGCAGCCCTTTATGAGTTGGCAAAAGGCTCTCTCACCCTTGGCGGCGTGACGTTCCGGGGACCGGGTAAAGGGCTTGTCTCCGCACTGACCGAAGAACACATGATTCAGGCGGGCAAGCACCCCGGCAAGACCAACCTGACGGACGTGGACAACGGCATAAACATGCTCCAGTACCTCACGGCCAAGCCCGCCGCGCTTATCTTAAAGCATAACAACCCGTGCGGAGCCGCATGGTCCGACAAGGGTGTGGCGGACGCACTGGACAAAGCCTACCGGAGCGACCGCATCGCCGCTTTTGGCGGAGCCGTGGTGGTGAACCGCCCCATGGATCGGGCAACGGCGGAACTGGTAAACAGCGCCTATTACGAGGTTGTCGCCGCCCCCGACTTTGAGGAAGGCGTGGTGGATATTCTGAAAAAGCGCAAAAACCTTCGCATTTTGCGCATCCCCGGTATGGCCCGGCTTGAAGAGCTTGTGAACGAGCCGTTCCTTGACTTCAAATGCCTCGCCGATGGCGGCATCGTCATCCAGCAGTCATTCCGCAACCGCATTCTTTCGGTGGGAGACTTTTTGCCCGCCACAGCGGAAAAAGACGGCGCGCGCGTGGCTGCCCGCACCCCCACCCCGCAGGAAGCGGAAGATTTGCTTTTCGCGTGGGCCGTGGAAGCGGGCGTAACCTCCAATTCCATCATTTTCGCACGCAATGGAGCCACCGTGTCCATAGGCACCGGCGAACAGGACCGCGTGGGGTGCGTGGAATTGACTGTTCATAAGGCCTACACCAAATTTGCGGACATGCTTGCCTTTACCGAGCAGAATATGTCGCTGTATGAACTCAAGCTTAAGGCCGCCAACGACCCGGCTCTGGCTGAAATCCTCAGCGATATTGACGCCCGCACCCGCGCACGCAAAGGCGGGCTTATGGGCACAGCCATGGTATCTGACGGGTTCTTCCCCTTCCGGGACGGCGTGGACGCCGCCATAGCGCACGGGGTAAGCGCCATTGCCCAGCCCGGAGGCTCCATGCGCGACTTTGAAGTCATCCAGGCCGTAAACGAAGCCAGTCCGCAAGTGTCCATGGTCTTCACCGGACAGCGCTCGTTCAAGCATTAGGCTCCGCCGCACGGGCGGCTATAACGATATTCCGTGCCCCTCTGCGGAGCGGCGCGGTAAACGGGGGCGAGACAGGTTACAACCGTATTGTCGCAGTACGCATCGCAGGATGCTGACCCGCCAATACACACCACCTTCCCGCCGACGGCATAAGAACAGGCCGCGCCTCGTACAGCAGAGACGCGGCGGAACGGAAAGCAGGCAGTATGGCATCTATTCTGGTCCGGTACCCCGGTCCCGGCTGTGTTGTGGAATTCATGCACGGCAACAAGGCACAGGTGGCTTGGGTGCTGGAAGAACAGGCGGGCAAACTCCGGCTGTTCACCCTGAACAAACGAGAAATGAAACTGGCGGCTGCACGCATTTTACCATGGGCGGGGCCGCAGTATTCCGGTGAGTATTCACGGGAACGCATGGCAGCCATCTTGGAAGAGCACCATGCCGCACGCGAGACGCGTGAGGCGGAAATACAGGCGCTAGAGCTGTGGGAGCTTGCACAGGGAGAGGTGGAAAAAGCCTCTGTGGAATGGTTCTCAGAACTGCTGTGGGACCAACCGCAAGTTGACGACATGGCGGCGCTGGCTCATGCGCTGCTCGCCTGCAAGACCCATTTCCGCTTCCAACCGCCGGACTTCGAGATCTACACGACAGACCGTGTGGAAGCTCGCATGGTGGAAGAGCGGAAACGCGCAGAGCGCGAGCAACTCGTTACCGACGGGCAAGGCTTCTTTCTGTCCCTGTGGGAATGCGCGTCCAAAGGCAAAACACTAAGCAAAGAACCGGAAGGCGAATTTCGCGAACGGCTCAAAGCCGTTATCCTTGGGCGCATGGCCGACCCGGACAATCACGACATCGATCAAATTTGGAAACTCCTTGCCAAGGGATTGCCGGAAGATCCGCATCTGGCCTTGCGTCTCGCGCAGGCGTGGAAGCTGGTTCCGCCACATCATAATTTCTGGCTGGACCGCGCAGGGTACGATCCCTCGGACAAATGGGCCACCGCCTTTTCCCCAGACATAGCGGCTTTGCGCCAACGCGTAGAGGGCCTGCGGACGGAACCTGACGGGTATGCGTATATCTCCATAGATTCCGCCTCCACCCGCGACATTGACGATGCCTTCCATATTGCCCGCGCGGACGATGGCGGATGGGATCTGCGCATAAGCATCGCTTGTCCGGCCTTGGCGTGGCCTTTTGGAGAACCGTTCGACCGCGAGGTCATGCGCCGAGTTACCAGTGTTTACCTGCCGGAAGGCAACGGCAACATGCTGCCTTCGGAACTGGGAACTGACTTCTTCAGCCTTTTGGCCCAGACACCCCGCCCGTCCCTTGTGCTGGGTATACGCGTGGCACAGGATGGCAATGTGCTCTCCTGCACGCCGCAATTTTCGTGGGTATCCCTTGCCGCCAACCTGACCTACGTGGACTGCGAGGCTGTTATCGCAGGCAATGGGCAGGCTACCCCCGCCGCGCCCCATGCCGCCAGCCTTGCCTGCGCGTTGGAACTGGCGAACACGCTACTCGCCCGGCGCATCCAGCAAGGCGCGGTCATCATTGAACGCGATGACCCCAAGCTGACGCTTTCCGCGCAGGGTAACGCCGTAGACGCGGACGTGCGTGTGGATATTCTGGATGCGGAAGAAACACCCCGTGCCTCACTGCTGGTCAGCGAGATGATGATTCTGACGAATTCCGCCGTTTCCGCATGGGCCAGAGAGCACGGAACCGCTCTGCTGCACCGCACACAGGACGTCGCCATTCCCAAAGAATATGCCGGGGTCTGGAACCAGCCGCATGATATCGCGCGGGTGGTCAAATCCCTTTCCTCCGCACTGCTGGAACCTGCGCCCAGACCGCACCGAGGCATCGGGGTGGACGGTTACAGCCCCATTACCTCTCCGTTACGCCGCTACCCTGACCTTGTGAATGTCGCGCAAGTGCTGCACTATGTGTCCCATGGAATTCCCCGCTGGACCGGAGAAGATCTGGCAGCCATGCTGCCCGCGCTAAACGCGCGGCTTGATGCGGTGGGGCAAATACAGCGGTTTCGTCCCCGATACTGGAAATTGCTCTATTTCCGGCAACAGGGCGATGCGGTATGGTGGGACGCCGTAGTTACGGAAGACAACGACATGTTCGTCACAGTGTCTCTGCCCCGGCAGCAAATTTTCGTGCGCGGCAGACGCCGTTCTTTTGGAGACAAGGTATATCCCGGTCAATGCCTGAAAGTACGGCTGGGCAAAGTACGTCCGCTGGAAAACGAAATTCAGATCGCTGACGTAATGGAAGAATAGGAGCATATATGCTGGCAAAATTATTGTGGCTGGTCATCGCCTACCTCGTCGGCTCCATTCCCTTTGGTCTGCTGGTGGCCCGTGCCACCTGCGGGGTGGACCCCCGCTCAGGCGGAAGCGGCAATGTGGGAGCGACTAACGTAGCCCGTCTGTGCGGTGCCCGCTACGGCGCGCTTACGCTGGCGCTGGACCTGCTTAAAGGCTTGCTGCCCGTATGGATGGGCATGCTTGTCAGCCACCACCCTCTCTTTCTTTCGCTTGTAGCGCTGGCCGCGCTGTGCGGTCATGTGTTTTCTCTATTTTTGGACTTCAAGGGCGGTAAGGCCGTGGCCACGACCATTGGTGTATTTCTGCCGTTGGCGTTCGGTAGCCTGCTGCTCAGTTGTGCCGCCTGCCTGCTGGTCATCTGGCGCACGGGCTACGTGTCGCTCGGCTCACTTACGCTGGTCACGCTCATGCCGCTCTTCCTGTTCCTTTCTGGCAACTGGGGCTTTGTGCCGCTGGCGCTTGTCATCATGGCGCTGGTTTACTGGACCCATCGTGAGAACATAGGCCGCCTCGCTCGTGGCGAGGAAAAAGCCTGGCAAAAAAAGAAGAATCATGAGGAGCAGAGAACAGATGCGTAACGCGGATGTATTTCCCCAGTACCGGGGAGAAATGGAGTACTATTGCCTTGGCTGCGGCGAGCGGCATGGGGTGGACGACCTGCTTTACACCTGCCCCACCTGCGGCGGGGTCTTTCTGCTCGACAATCTGAACTTTGACGCGTTGGCGAAAACCTCCGGGGACCAATGGCGCGAGCTTTTCGATGCGCGCGCATCTTCCCGTAACACCGCCCTGCGCGGCATTTTCCGTTTCTATGAGCTGATGGCTCCTGTGTTGGAAGAAGAGGATATCGTCTATCTGGGCGAGGGCAACACCCCCATTGTGGAAGCCAGCGACCACCTTGTCGCCCACACGGGTGTGCGTTTCGCGTACAAAAATGACGGTCAGAACCCCAGTGGTTCGTTTAAAGACCGTGGCATGGCCTGCGCCTTTTCCTACCTCAAGGCGCTGGTACGCAAGCACAACTGGGATGAAGTGCTTACCGTGTGCGCCTCTACGGGCGACACCTCTGCCGCAGCCGCACAGTACGCCTCTTACGTAGGTGCGCCGCTCAAATCCGTAGTGCTCCTGCCCCACGGCAAGGTCACCCCGCAGCAGCTTTCGCAGCCGCTCGGTTCCGGGGCTACCGTGCTGGAAGTGCCCGGCGTATTTGACGACTGCATGAAAGTGGTGGAACACCTTGCAGAAAACTACCGGGTGGCCCTGCTGAACTCCAAAAACAGCTGGCGCATTCTGGGTCAAGAATCCTACGCCTTTGAAGTGGCCCAGTGGTACAACTGGGACGTAGCGGACAAATGCGTCTTTGTGCCCGTGGGTAACGCCGGAAATATCACCGCCCTTATGGATGGTTTCCTGAAAATGTTCCGTCTGGGCATCATCAAGGCGCTGCCCCGCGTGTTTGGCGTGCAGTCACACCACGCGGACCCGGTATACCGCTATTACAGCGTGGAAGACCCCAAAAAACGCCACTACGAACCGGTTGCCGTTCAGCCTTCCGTGGCACAGGCCGCCATGATCGGCAATCCTGTGTCGTTCCCGCGTGTGAAGCACTTCGCGGAACAGTTTGAAGCTATCGGCGGTCACGGAATCTTCCAGATTCTGCATGTGACGGAACAGCAGATTATGGACGCCACGCTTGAAGCCAACCGCAACGGGCACATCACCTGCACGCAGGGTGGCGAATGCTTTGCCGGACTTAAGCGCGCACTGGAGCTGGGCCTTATTGAACCCGGTCAAAGCGCCGTGCTGGATGCCACCGCTCACGCGCTCAAGTTCTCCGGTTTTCAGGATATGTATTTCAGCAACACCTTCCCGCCGGAGTACGGTATCACGCCGGATGCCTCACTCGCCAACACGCCGGAGTTGCTGCTGAACACGGAAGACAAGGCGCGTCTGTCGTCTGAAGAATACACGCTTGCCGCTTCCGACGCCGTGGCGAAACGGCTCGGCTTGGCCCGTAAATAATACAACCGTCGCAAGACGGCCCCTGTACGGGACCGCCTTGCGACGATGCGTAAACAGCCACAAAAAGGCCCCTCGCTAGCGAGGGGCCTTTTTTACACAACCAACATATATTCCACTAGGCCGACCAGCCCATCAAAAACAAATGGCACGCGGCGGCGTCACGCCCGTACTCGGCGAAGCTACCCCCTCCGGCTTACCGCCAGCGGGCTTCTTCAAGACGAGCTACCAGACCATACGCATTTTTGCGCCCATGGCCTGAATCTGGCGCTTCAAATCCGGGATAGTGTACTCTCCATAATGGACGATGGAGGCTATCAGCGCCGCGGTTGCCTTACCTTCGGTCAGGGCGTCGTACATATGCACAGGCTTTCCCGCGCCGCCGGAAGCAATAACGGGAATGGACACGGCTTCCGCCACCATACGGGTGAGCACAAGCTCGTAGCCGTCCTTGGTTCCATCCGCGTCTATGGAGTTGACACAAATCTCTCCGGCTCCCAGAGCCTCCGCAGTTTTCGCCCAGTCAATGGCGTCCATGCCCATATGTTTACGACCGCCATGAATGACGATTTCATAGCCGGAAGGAATGGCTTCGCTCACGGGCACACGCTTCACGTCCATGCCCAGTACCACGGCTTGTGAACCGAAACGGACCGCGCCCTCGCTGATAATATCCGGGTTTTTCACCGCACCGGAATTCACGGAGATTTTTTCCGCGCCCGCGTTCAGCGCATCGCGCATGTCGTCTACGGAACCAATGCCGCCCCCCACGGAGAACGGGATAAAGATAGTGGACGCCACCTTCTCCACAACGTCGAGGAAAATGCCGCGCCCTTCGTGTGAGGCGGTGATGTCATAGAAGACGATTTCGTCCGCGCCTTCTTCATAATATTTTTTTGCGGTCAGCACGGGGTCGCCGATATCCACGTTCCCCTGAAACTTCACACCCTTGGTCAGCTTGCCGTCCCGCACGTCCAGACAGGGAATAACGCGTTTACTCAGCATGTGCGGCCTCCCGGCAATAGGCATAAAAGTTTTGCAGCACCTTCAGCCCCGGCCTGCCACTTTTTTCAGGATGGAACTGCACGGCCCACAGCCCCGGTCCGCCGTGAATAGCGCAAAAATCCAGCCCGTAGTGCGTGGTAGCCAGCACATACTCCGGCGCGGGATCGGGGTAATAGCTATGGACGAAGTAAAACTCCGCGTCGCTCTCTATACCGCGCATCAGTTCGCAGGGCTTACGCAGTGTCAGGCTGTTCCATCCCATATGCGGCACCCGGATGGGACTGCCATCTTCTTCCTCCCACGCGGGGTTGAACAGATTGCACTGCCCGGGGATAATGCCCAGCGCCTGCGTATCATTCTCCTGACTGTAATCCAGCATAATCTGACAGCCCACGCAAATGCCCAGCAATGGCCTGCCCGCCTCCACGGCGTGTTTGAGCACCCTGTCCAGCCCGGTGGACGTGAGTTCGTCCATGGCCTGCCCCGCCGCACCCACTCCGGGAAAGATTATCCCGTCTGCGGCCCTGATTTCCTCAGGGTCCGCCGTGATCATATTGGGAATACCAAGATGGTCCAGCGCGCGGCGAACGCTGGTCTGGTTGCCCGCTTTGTACTTCAAAATGGCGAGCATAGGTGTCTCCTCCTCGAATTAGCCCGGCGGAATATACCCGCAGGCGTGTGTCGGTTTCCACATTCCGGGAAAGACGGCATACACCGGACATTCCCCGGATGGAACACGGATAGGCTATTGGGCAGTACCAAGCACGACGAACAAGGGCAAGTCTTTCATGGCATCTTCAGATTATACATTTCTGCCATTTTCCGTTCTTGCTAAACCAAGCGTTCCTATAGTAAGCAAGGTCGTTTTCGGACGGGGAGGCTGCTATGCCCGCATAGCAAAGCCCCACACGAGAAGGGCGTGACCAGCGTTCCCACAAAGGATAGAGACGGCGCTGCGAGGCGACCGCCCCGTAGCGCAAGGCAGACAAACCGACCCAACAGCAACACAGGGACCGGAGAAGGCTCCTGCACAGGGAATAGTGAGACATGCCGAAAAGGACTGATATACGGCGCATCATGGTCATCGGCTCCGGCCCCATTGTTATCGGCCAAGCCTGCGAATTTGACTACTCTGGCACTCAGGCCGTGAAAGCCCTGAAGGAAGAGGGATATGAAGTGGTGTTGGTGAACTCCAACCCCGCCACTATCATGACCGACCCCAACCTTGCCGACCGCACCTACATCGAACCCATTGAACCGGAAACCGTAGCGGAAATTATCCGCAAAGAACGCCCCTGTGCCCTGCTACCCACCTTGGGCGGACAAACCGGCTTAAATACCGCATTGGCCGTGGCAAAGATGGGCGTTCTGGAAGAATGCGGTGTGGAACTTATCGGTGCCACGGAAGCCGTTATTGAAAAGGCGGAAAGCCGCGATCTCTTCCGGCGGGCCATGGCGAACATTGGCCTTAATGTGCCCCAATCCGCCGTTGCCCGCACTATGGATGACGTGCGTCGCATTGGCGAAGAAATGGCCTTCCCCATCATCATCCGCCCCGCCTTCACTCTGGGCGGCAAGGGCGGCGGCATTGCCTATAATATGGAAGATCTGGAGGCCATTGCCTCGCAAGGCCTTGCCGCGTCCATTCAGTCCGAAATCCTGCTGGAACAATCGGTGCTGGGTTGGAAAGAGTTTGAGATGGAAGTAATGCGCGACAAGGCGGACAACTGCGTCATTATCTGTTCCATAGAAAACTTCGACCCCATGGGGGTGCACACGGGCGACTCCATTACCGTGGCGCCCGCGCAAACCCTGACAGACCTCGAATATCAGCAGATGCGCGATGCCTCCATTGCCATTATGCGCGAAATAGGTGTGGAAACCGGCGGTTCCAATGTGCAGTTCGGCGTGAACCCGGAAAACGGCGAATTGGTGGTTATTGAAATGAACCCCCGCGTCAGCCGCTCCTCTGCCTTGGCGTCAAAGGCGACTGGCTTCCCCATCGCCAAAATCGCCGCCAAACTCGCCGTGGGCTACACGCTGGACGAAATTCCCAACGACATCACGCGGGAAACCATGGCCTCGTTTGAGCCGACCATAGACTACGTGGTCACCAAAATTCCCCGCTTTACCTTTGAAAAATTCCCCGGTGCCAAAGACGAGTTGAACACCGCCATGAAGAGCGTGGGCGAGGCTATGTCCATAGGCCGGACCTTCAAGGAATCGCTCCAGAAGGGCCTGCGCTCGCTGGAAGTAGGCGCGGGTGGACTTGGACGCGACTTCCGCGCCAAACTGCCGGAGCGGGAAGACGTGCTCGCCAAGCTGCGCACTCCCAACTCGCAGCGCATGTTCCATATTCGCAACGCCATGCTCATGGGCATGAGTGTGGAAGAGGTTTTCGAGCTTACCAAAATCGACCCATGGTTCCTGCACCAGATTCAAGACATTCTCGCGGTGGAGGACGAACTGCGCGACTTTGGGCGGGCCAACGCCCTCACCCCGGACAACGCCGAACTCCTTTCGCTGATGCGCCGCGCCAAGGAATGCGGCTTTTCCGACCGCCAACTGGCGGAAATGTGGAAACAACCGGAAACCGCCGTCCGTCAGTTGCGGAAAGACATGGGCATCCACCCCACGTTCTATCTTGTGGACACCTGCGCATCGGAATTTGAAGCATACACCCCATATTACTATTCCACCTACGAGACGGGGAACGAAATCGTTCCCGAAGACCGCAAAAAAGTCATCATCCTCGGTGGCGGACCCAACCGCATCGGGCAGGGGATTGAGTTTGACTACTGCTGCTGCCACGCTTCATTCGCGCTCCGCGACATGGGCGTGCAGTCCATTATGGTGAACTCCAACCCGGAAACAGTCTCTACCGACTACGACACCTCAGACCGGCTCTACTTTGAACCGCTCACCTATGAAGATGTCATGAACATCGTGGAACTGGAAAAACCCGATGGCGTTATCGTGCAATTTGGCGGACAAACACCGCTTAATCTCGCCGTGCAGTTGCTGCGCGCCGGCGTGCCCATTCTCGGTACACACCCAGACTCCATTGACCGTGCGGAAGACCGCGAACGGTTTCAGGCGCTTATAGAAAAACTCCACCTTACCCAGCCCCCCAACGCCACAGTCATGACGCTGGAAGAGGCGCGTAAGGCAGCGGAAACCATCACGTATCCGTTGGTAGTCCGCCCCTCCTACGTATTGGGCGGCCGCGCCATGGAAATCGTGTATGACGAGGAACAACTCGCCACATACTTCCGCGACGTGGTGGGCACGCACGCCCCGGAACATCCCATCCTGCTGGACAAGTTCCTTGAAAACGCCATTGAAGTGGACGTGGACGCGCTGGCAGACGGCACGGACGTTTACGTGGCGGGCATTATGGAGCACATTGAAGAAGCGGGCATCCACTCCGGCGACTCCGCCTGCGCCCTGCCACCCTATTCCCTCCCCGATAGCATTGTGGAAGAAATAGACCGGCAGACCGTGGCGCTAGCCAAAGAATTGCGCGTGGTGGGCCTCATGAATATTCAGTTCGCCGTCAAAGACGGCACGGTTTTCATTCTGGAAGTGAACCCCCGCGCCTCGCGTACCGCCCCCTTTGTTTCCAAGGCCACGGGCGTGCCGCTCCCCCGCCTCGCCACACAGGTGATGATGGGCAAAACCATCCGGGAACTAAACCCCGCGGCCCTGCGCCGCTCCGGCTACATCTCGGTCAAGGAATCGGTGTTTCCCTTCAACCGTTTCCCCGGCGTGGATATTCTTCTCGGACCAGAAATGCGCTCCACCGGCGAAGTTATGGGTATTGCTCACACCTTTGAGGAAGCCTTTATGAAAGGCCAACTTGCTTGCGGGCAACGGTTGCCACAGTCCGGTAAGGTGTTTATCTCGGTAAACGACCGTGACAAAACCAGCATCCTAGATGTGGCAAGCAAGTTCCACAATCTTGGATTTGAAATTCTGGCCACCACGGGCACAGCGCGGCTTTTCGCCGACCACGGCGTTCCCGCCACCCGCGTCGCCAAGGTGTATGAAGGACGTCCCAACATTGTGGACTTCATTAAAAACGGAGAAGTGGCCCTGTTGGTGAACACCGCCTCCGGGAAACGCACGGTAGAGGACTCCCGGTCCATCCGTCAGGCAACGCTGCTGTACGGCGTGCCTTACTCCACCACCGTTTCCGGCGCACGCGCCATCGCCATGGCTATTGCCGAACAACGACGCTGCGGCCTGAATGTGCAGTGCCTTCAGGAATACTATGCGGGCGACAAATCAGAACGCGCCTGCAAGGAACAAGCATGAAACGCGAATATTGCGGTGTCTTCGGCATCTACAACCACCCCGAAGCAGCCCGCCTCACCTACTTTGGCCTCTACGCCCAGCAACACCGTGGGCAGGAAAGCGCCGGCATTGTAACATGGGACGGCAAGACCATCCGCGAAGAGCGCGGCATGGGCCTTGTGCCCGAAGTCTTCAACGAACGCCATCTTGGCAAGGAGCTTAAAGGTTCCATCGCCATGGGGCATGTGCGATATTCCACCACAGGTGCCTCGCTCATCCGCAATGCGCAGCCTTTTCTGGCACGCTACAAGGATCTGCACATCGCCATCGCCCACAACGGCAATCTGGTGAACACCATGGAACTGCGCGGGCGCTTGGAAGAAGAAGGCACCATCTTCCAAACCACCATCGACAGCGAAGTGTTTGTCCACCTTATCGTGCGCTACCTGCACGGCGCTTCCTGTGTGGAAGAAGCTGTGCTGCGCGCCTGTAAGGACGTAAAAGGCGCATACTCCGTCCTGTTGCTCATCAACGACAAGCTTATTGCCGTGCGCGACCCCAACGGCATACGCCCCTTGCAGATAGGCCGCGTGGGCAGTTCTCACGTGTTCGCCTCGGAAAGCTGCGCGTTCGACCTGCTGGAAGCGGAGCTTATCCGCTCCGTGGAACCGGGCGAAATGGTCGTAGTGGAAGGCTCCAGCGTGAAAAGCTACCGCATGGATATTCCACCGCAACCCATTAAACACTGCATATTCGAACTCATCTACTTCGCCCGCCCCGACTCCACCGTATTTGGCGAAAACGTATACACCTGCCGCAAGGAAATGGGCCGCCAAATGGCGCTGGAATCGCACGTGGACGCAGACTACGTAATGCCCTTCCCCGATTCCGGCATTTACAGCGCCGTGGGCTACGCCCAGCAGTCCGGTTTACCCTATGAGCACGCAATGATCCGTAACCACTATGTGGGACGCACCTTTATTCAACCCTCGCAGGACATGCGCGACTTTTCCACACGGGTGAAAATCAACCCCGTGAAAAGCCTCATCAAGGATAAGCGTATCGTCATTGTGGACGACTCCATCGTGCGGGGCACCACCATCCGCTCCCGCGTGAAGAAACTCCGCGAACTGGGCGCGCGCGAAATTCACTTCCGCGTAAGCTGTCCCCCCATCAAGTTCCCCTGCTTCTACGGCATAGACTTTTCCTCCAAAGGAGAACTCATCGCCGCCAACCACACCGAAGCGGAAATTGAACGCTTTATCGGACTGGACAGCCTCCATTACCTGACCATTGAGGGACTTCTTAAATCCGTCAGCAAACCGGACAACTACTGTCTGGCCTGCTTCACCGGAGACTATCCCATCCCCTGCGAAGGTGGCGGGAAAATGTGCACGGAGTGCGGGTGCTAGCCACAGAGAATCCGGCGAAATCGTAATCGCCTCCGGCGGAAAGGGCGCCGCCCTTCACCCGGCGGGGGAATAATTCCCCCCCACCCCGTTTGGAAAAAACAACGCGGGCGTTGGAATGCTTCCAACGCCCGCTTTCTATTCAGTCCACAATTCCGGCAGGGAATTCCTTGCGACAAATACCCGCAAGCTCACTCTCCCATAATCGGATGGTGCACAGATTCAATCATCGTCATTTCACGGGTGTGACAAATGCAGTTATTGCCTCTGCCCAACGGACCAGCTAACTTTTGGTACTGCAACGGCAAAATGTTGTTGCGGTCCTCTCCGTAAGCATTTTCCGCAGGGTACAGGGCGTGGGTAGAACCATGGCAGGCCTGACACATAACCGCGCCCATGTCGTCCAACCGCTCGCTATACAATTCCGCGCGATCGCCGGAAGTCCACTTATGCGCGGCAGAAGCGTCCGGCTCCGGCTTGCTGAAATAGTCGTGGCACGCGCCGCAATCAGGCTCGCTCACCCATGGCGCACGGGCCTGCACGGTGTCAAAGGACTCGGCGGCACGCGGCTTGAGATACGTCATTAACCGCCCGACCCCCTGCTTGCCCTGTTTCATTTCGTATGTAAGCAGGCCTAACGCATGATCTTCCAGCGTGCCGTGGCAATTCACGCACGTCAGTCCCATGGCGGAATGCACCCCCCGGAAACCTTGCGTAAACGTGTCAGACCCGGCAGGATGGCAACTCGTGCAGCTTTGGTCGCCTCGCTCTCCAAGGTAGTTGGCGTGCCAGCCGTGGATAGCGGCAGAAAATCCCACCAAGTTTGGATTGCCGGAAGTGCCTGTGCGTACCGAGCCATGGCAGCTCTGACACAGCACGGGGTTGCCACCCGCCGCCCGCGCCACAAGGTCTGTGCGGTTTATCTTGTCATGCGCGACCAATACATTTCGCGCGGTCTGCTGCGAAATACCCATTTCATCCTGCACCCGCCATTCTCCATCGTGGCAATTGCGGCATCCCCATTCTGTAGAAACGGGTACCGCCACTTGCGTGGTGGCGAGCAACTCGCCCGCGCCGTCCCGCGCTTCCACCGTCAGAAGAGGATACGGATTCACCTTACCGTCGTTGCCATACGGCAGCACCGCCAAGCCCTCCGCCACAAAAGCCCTGTTGTCGCCCTCTAGCCGAAGCGTGCCGGAAAGAGGATCTCCCGCCGCGCCGCCAAAGGCCACGCCTATGCCCGCATCCACATCAAACCCGAAGGCTGCGCGGGCAAATTCCCAAAACCGGCTGTGCTCTTCCGGTGTAGCGTACCCATTTTCCAGACGGTAGTTCAGGGTCACGTCATCGGTAATGATTTCCGGCGTATCGTCCCGCCGGAACAGTTGCGCGCGCACGCGCACGCCGGGCGGAGCCATGGAAAACGAGGCATCGCAGTCAGACATAGTAGCCATGCCGTCCGTAGCCCAGGCAGCCAGCACGTACTCCGCCTCATGCTTATTGAACGAGGGAATGAGCGTAGCCATGGCCTGCGGAGAAACCGTCATTTCCTCCGGGTTACGCCGCTGAATATTTTCCACAATATAGGTAGCCAGCGCCATACGCTCCTCCTCTGTCCCAAGGAAAGGCGGCATGAACGTGCGTAACCGCCCCTGCCCGGCGAGTTGAGCTTCCAGTCCGTAGCGGGTGAGCGCCGCCGTACGGGTTTCCGCCGAGAGCATGGGACCGTCTATGCTGTGACACGCCAAACACTGCAAGCGGTACAGCTCCTCACCGGCCTGAAGCATGGTGTCCGGTGTTACTTTCCGCACAGTCACCCATTTGGCGTGTGCGAGCGCCCCCTCCGTGCGCAGAAGTTCCGTTTCTTCCACCTTCACGGAGCTGGACCACATATACCCATGGATAAGATAAGGACGACGCCCGGCCTCACGTATCCACTCAAACATCCCCATGTGCCCCAGTCCCGCAAACACAAGCAACCAGACCAAGCCCGTACGGCAGCGATGCCCACGAATATAGGCCACCAGCAGACCGCCAAGGATAATGCCCAGCGTGGCAGGCAGGAAGAGTCGCACAAGTTGCGGCGTTTGCGCGGAGCGGGAAAGAATCATGGAATACTGAGGCTCCGGCAATGCTAGCAGGTACCATAGACCGGCGGGCAGCAGAAGCAGGAAAGGCACCCCCACCCACGCCACGGCGTACCGAACCATGCGCTCGCGGGTATTCTGCTGCGGAATGCGGATGGCTGTGACAAGCGCAAAAAGCCCCGCCCCCATAAGACAGATGGCAAACCGCAAAAATAACGAAGGCCAGAACGTAGGGTTATAAAATCCATCCCAGAAGCCACGCGTGTGAAGCCAGTCTCCGGGAGTAAGCATCATGGTGATGATGCCGTTGATGACGTAAAGCGACAAAAAGGCGAACAAGAAATAGAACCAGCCCAGTGTAAGGTGTTCCTTTCTCCCTATGCGCCCGAAACGGTAGTAATACAGGAGCAGCGCAACTATTTCGCAAAGAAAAAACACCCACTCTGTCGCCCACCCAAATCCGAAGGCATGCACCAGCACAGAGGTTGCCGCCGGGGAAAGCAATCCAATGGTTATCCATATCCCCACCCCGGTCATGCCGCCCGCCACCATGGTCAGCAACAGGAAAAACCTGCTGTGCCGTTTGACGTATTCCAGAATGGCCTCATCGTTTTCCCGATACGCCTTATGCTCCGTGAGTACGAGAAACAGCCCGCCACCCACCGCAAAATGGGCGATGAATACGTGCACCACAGCCATAACCGCGATAATGAACCCACCGGAAAGCGAAGGAATCCACCATACAGGATATTCCATGCTACACCTCCTTCCCATTGCGGAAGGAAATCCGCAGCATATACCAAATGCAGAGCAGCCCGCCTAACAACGAAAGGAAAAACAGTATCATGGGCGAATACTCCGGGCGCACGGGCAATTCCGTTACCGAAAAATATGGCGAAAAATATTCCGCGCGAACCAAGGCCCGTATGCCGGACATGGCAAACACGGTGCAGACCAGAGTCACGGCGGTAAGGAACACCCGACGGCGCACACTATAGTGCAGGGTGATAGCCACCAATACCAGACCCACTATCAACGCCCCCGTATGCAAGGTGGAATCGCCTAGGAAAAGACGACGAATCTCCAATGGCAGGGAGCCAAAAAAGATACCGCCCACCAGCAGTTGAAACGCCGTGCAAACGGAAAACCAGCCCATGCCGAACCGGATCTGCCGTTCAGCTTCGGCGGGAGCGACCGTTCCCTTACGGCGGCGAAGGGCGAAAAGCAGCGCCAGCGTCAGCCCCCCCACAGCCAAAGCCGCCAACATGAAATGCAGGTAACGGGGGAAAAGCGTGGGATCTCCCGTGTTAAGCAGAGTGCCCCCCATCTCTTCAAAGTACCGGCTCCATTCCTGCGGACTTTGCATCAGCGTAATGTTATTTGTGAAAATAAACCCCACAAACAACAACACACCACAGACCGCGAAGATAACCCAGCGGCTACGGCCCTGCTCGTCGTACCGGTAGCGAAATACGTACAGCCCGGAATACGCGGCGATAACCAAAAACACCACACTGAGCCAATACACCGCCATGAGCACCGAACTGGTGTAAAAGAACTGTCCGTATAACATTTGCGCAAACAAAAGCGGTGCCACACCAAAGTTCACGGTAAGGGCGAACAAGGTGGGCAATGCGTGGGAAAGCTCCCGCACCGCCGTATCAGAACGGTAGCTGACGGAACGAACGGCGCAGACCAACGCGCCGCCCACAACGGCATTCATAAGCAAAATATGCGCGGCAAAGGTAAATACGAGCAGGATTTCCAGCCAGCCCCATGCCACGGGTATGGCGTCCGGCGTTGGAATGAGTCCGGCAGTCGGCATGAAGGAACCTCCTTAAAAATAGAGACAACAACCAAACCACTTGTAGAGGCTGGCGCATTTCCATGCAAGCATCCTTCTGTCGATACTTGTCATTTATCAACAAAGAAGGTAGGTGCCGCTGCATGGCGCGGCGGCTCTATTTTCTGAAACGTCACGTCGGAAAAAATGAGCCTGCCCGCGCATCTGCGTGACCGGGCAACAAACGGTATTTTTTGCCTTTTCCGGCTTTGCCGCGAACAGAGAATGCAGTATCATTGCTGCGGTTGCGGAGGCACGCCACACTGTGTCTTGCTCCGCTCTTTTCCCCGCAAGCACGTTGGAAATGGCACTGTTCATGTTAAACGAAGCATATATGGACAATACCGTGTCCATAACCGCTAACACGAGATACAGGAACTGGCCTAAAGGCTCGCAGCGGACAAGCGGGCAGCCCAGCGGAATTCGGTAAGGGTTCCGAACCTGCGGAGATAGCCGCAGCGGTATTTGCCCTCCCGACCCTGAGGACAGGTAAGGCGTGCCCCAATTTTTTCTGACGGCCCATTGCAAACGGCGGTTATGCATGAACGAAGCACTTTTCCTTTTCGACATCGGCAATACCAACATCAAAATAGGTCTGGCGGACCGCTCCGGCCTGCGACAGACCTACGTGCTGCCGTCCGACAGGGACCAGACGCCGGATTCGCTGGGGCTGCGTTTTTTGGACGTGGCCCGGCACGCCGGGGTTGATCCGCGCGATATCCGGGCCTGCGTGGGCAGTTCCGTGGTGCCGAGCATGGACCCGCTGGTACGGCAGGCTTGCCACCGCTACCTTGATCGCCCCCTTTTACTGGCACCGGAGAATATTCCCGTACCGCTGGAAAACAGGTATACCCATCCCGAACAGGTTGGAGCGGACAGGCTTGTAGCCGCTTTTGCCGCACGCAGGCTGTACCCCGCGCCCCGTTCGCTGGTTTCCGTGGACTACGGCACCGCCACCACGTTTGACTGTGTGCAGGGCGAAGCCTATCTGGGCGGGCTTATCTGCCCCGGTGTGCACTCCGCCGCCGGAGCACTGGCCTCGCGCACGGCAAAACTGCCGCGCATTAGTCTAGAGGTGGCGGAAGACATGCCCGTGGTGGGCAAAGATACCTCCACCAGCCTGAACCACGGTTTTATTTTCGGTTTCGCCGCCATGTCCGAAGGGCTTTGCTCCCGGTTGGCAACGGTTCTGGAAGGCCCTATGGAAATAGTGGCTGCGGGCGGATTCGCCCAATCCATCGCCCGTGTGGCGACATGCTTTGATCACGTCAGGCCCGACCTCCTGCTGGAGGGCCTGCGGCTTTTATATTGGGAAAGCGGGGCGACGGCTTAGTCCCGCGGCGGTTCGTCCGCCGGAATGTGCAACGGGCGCTACGCCGCCCCACAAGGAGAACAACATGAGCACTATCGTATCCGTCTGGGCGAGAGAAATTTTGGATTCACGCGGCAATCCCACCGTGGAAGTGGAAGTTTCGCTGGAGTCCGGGCACTCCGGGCGCGCCGCGGTGCCTTCTGGAGCATCTACCGGTACCCGCGAGGCACTGGAATTACGTGATGGCGATGCAAGCCGTTACATGGGCAAGGGCGTGGAAAAAGCCGTGGCCAATGTGGTGGGTGAACTGGCGGAAGCCGTCATCGGGCTGGACGCCACCCGTCAGGTGAATATCGACAATATCCTGCTAGACGTGGACGGCACCGAAAACAAAGACCGGCTGGGTGCCAACGCCTTACTGGGCGTATCGCTGGCTACCGCCCGCGCCGCCGCCAGCTTCCTTGGGCTGCCTCTGTATCAGTATCTGGGCGGCGTGAACGCCAAGGTACTGCCTGTGCCGCTCATGAATATCATCAACGGCGGCGAACACGCCCCTAACAATCTGGATATTCAAGAGTTCATGATCATGCCTGTGGGTGCTCCCACCTTTGCCGAAGCATTGCGCATGGGCGCGGAGACGTTCCACACCCTCAAAAAAATTCTCGCCAAAGACGGTCATGTCACCTCCGTGGGCGATGAGGGCGGCTTTGCCCCCAATCTGGCAAGCCATGACATGGCCTTCCAGTACATCATGCGGGCGATTGAAGAAGCGGGATACGTGCCCGGTCAGGACATCGCTCTCGCCATCGACGCCGCTGCCTCCGAGTTTTATAAAAATGGCAGCTACGTGCTTGCCGGAGAAAACAAAACACTGTCCACGGCAGACATGGTGGACTATCTGGGTGAATTCACAACCAAATACCCGCTCATTTCCATTGAAGACGGCCTTGCGGAGCAGGACTGGGACGGCTGGAGACAGCTTACCGACACCCTGAGCGACTCCGTGCAACTGGTGGGCGACGATATTTTCGTGACCAACCCCGACATTCTGGCGCGGGGCATTGATGAAGGCGTGGGCAACTCCATTCTCATCAAGCTAAACCAGATAGGCACCCTTACCGAAACACTGGATACTATTGAGATGGCCAAGCAGGCCGCGTATTCCACCGTCATCTCCCACCGCTCCGGCGAAACTGAAGACCACTTCATCGCGGACCTTGCCGTGGGCCTGAACGCCGGGCAGATTAAAACCGGTTCGCTCTGCCGAAGTGACCGGCTGGCGAAATACAACCAACTGCTGCGTATCGAAGAAGATCTGGACGACGACGGCATCTACTTCGGGCCCTTCATGGCAGCGCACTTCGGTTTGTCTGACGAAGAGTAACGTCTTTTCTCGCCAACTCCGCCTGCGGCCCCCCATACCCGCCAGCGCGAATGAGCTGACCGCATGGCGGCGGAGCAAAGTTCTCCTCACACCACAAAGCGCCTTCGGAACATCCTTCCGAAGGCGCTTTTGCGTGCGGACCGCACAGGAGAAACGACAAAAATGAATGCAGCGGACACTCCGCACTCACGTATCCTGAAAATTCTCTGCCATCTCAGGGAGATTCCCGGCGTTTCGCCAGATGCAAAAGCGTGGGGGGAATAGCTCCTTACACACAAAAACGTAGGCAATGCCTGTGATAATCCTACATTTTTGTCTCTTCTTGCATCGTAATATATTGAAATATAAAACAAAATAAATTGTATATTTTATGCTTAGTCTCCCATGGCCGATGAACTGAACGCAAGGGAACCTAAACTGACGAGTGTGTCCGGGTGGCTGCCAGCCCCCGTTGACGCAGTGGGCGACGCACCGTTTAGGAGGGGGGAAACGCTTGCAGACGAGGAGTCCATATGCAGGCAGCCGAGATCGCGTTGTATAACGAAATGTACACCCCGGAGGGAAACGTCCGCCCCGCTTACGCCGAGGTGGCGGCGTGGGTGGAGCGCAACGGGGTGGAAAAGCTGGAAACGCTGAACCAGCAAGCACTGGCTATGTTTTATCGTAAGGGGGTCACCTTTACGGTATATAGCGACGCAAGCAACACCGAACGAGTTATTCCGTTCGACATTATCCCGCGTATTATCACCCAAAGCGAATGGCGGAAACTGGAGGCGGGCTGCGCCCAGCGCATTCGGGCGCTTAACGCGTTCATTCACGACATTTACCACAAAAAGGACATCATCCACGCCGGTATCGTCCCACCGGATCAGGTACTAGTGAACGATTGCTACGAACCGTGGATGATAGACATCCGCCTTCCGCAGCCCATTTATGCCCAAATCAGCGGCATTGATCTGGTACGGCACGGGGACGGGGAGTATTACGTGCTGGAAGACAACCTGCGCACCCCTTCTGGCGTTTCCTACATGATAGAGAACCGGTATGTAAGCGAGCGGCTGCTTGAAGGCGTGTTGCCTGCTGAAAGCGTGCTGCCCGTAGACAGCTATCCGCACATGCTGCGCCAGAGTCTGGCAGAATGCTGCGGCAAAGACGACCCGTACATTGTCGTGCTCACCCCCGGCAGATACAATAGCGCCTATTACGAACACGCTTTTTTAGCACGGGAAATGGGTGCGTCATTAGTACATGGTTATGACTTGTACGTGGAAAACAATCAGGTTTACGTGCGCACGGTCTGTGGACGGCAAAAGGTGGACGTGATTTACCGCCGCCTCGATGATGCCTTTCTTGACCCGCTGGTCTTCCGGTCAGATTCCATTCTCGGCGTGCCCGGACTTATGGGGGCATACCGGGCGGGCAACGTGCTGCTAGCCAACGCGCCCGGTACGGGGGTGGCTGACGATAAATCCATCTATCCCTACGTGGGGGATATGATTCGCTTTTATCTGGCGGAAGAACCCATTCTGCATAACGTACCCACGTGGATGTGCCGCAAAAAAGACGACCTCGCCTACGTGCTGAATCATTTAGGCGAGCTGGTGGTCAAAGAGACACAAGGCTCCGGGGGCTACGGCATGCTTGTCGGTCCCAAGTCCACCAAAGCGGAAATTGCCGCATACCGCAAACGCATAGAAGCCGCCCCGGAAGGATTCATCGCCCAGCCCACGTTGGCGCTTTCCGCCTGCCCTACCTGTGTGGAAGAAGGCATAGCCCCGCGTCATATCGATTTACGCCCATTTGTGCTCACCAGTCCCAACAAAGTCCGCATTTCCGCTGGCGGGCTTACCCGTGTCGCCCTGCGGGAAGGGTCGCTGGTGGTTAACTCTTCGCAGGGGGGCGGCATTAAAGACACGTGGGTACTGCGATCCGATACGCTTGAAACCGGCAAAGGAGGTGCGGCATGACTCTGCTGCTTTCCACCGCAGGCGACCTGTTCTGGCTGGGGCGGTACATGAAACGCGCCGAGCAGTTGTATAGCCGCCTCTTCAGCCCCAACGCGGTAAACACTCATGCCTACCTGAAGGCCATGGGCCTGAGCGCGGAAGCGGATTCCGGCAACCTTACCGAACGCATGCGGGTCAAAGACCTGCCTGAATGCTTTGAACGGGTGAACGACAACGTGCAAACCGTGCGCGGGGTGATAGATCAGGACGCTTACGACCTCTTCAACACCGTAAACCGGTTGCGCCAGTCCGGCAGCCAACGGGCGGCGTGCTTTCAGTTGCAGGCCTGCCACATGGCCATGCAGGCGCAGGAATCCATGGTGAGTCTGTTCTGGGAATTGGGGGACGCGGTAGAAACGCTGGACGAGCACATCCGTTTCGGAGACAGCAACCCCAATCATTTTCGGCAGCTCGCTCTAGTGACAACCGGCCTTCCCTCTGGAACGGCATGGGACGGCATGAAACAGCCCGCGCAGGCCATGGTGTTCACCATGGACGTGGGACAATTCCGCAACTGGCTTACACAGCTAAGTGATCTTTTCGAGGACGGGGTATGAACATCACCATTTCTCACGAAACCCACTATCGGTACGACACGCCGACCAAGCACAGCATACAGTTGCTCCGGCTGACGCCCTTAACGCTGGGGCATCAGACGGTTTCTTCGTGGAAGCTTATCCTGCCCCAATTCGGCAGTGAGCTGTACGATGGATTCGGTAACTATTGTACGGTGATGAGCCTGCATGAACCCCACGAAACGCTTACGATTCAAGCCTGTGGAGAAGTGGACATAGATGAAACATGCGAGTGGGTTGATGATGACCGGCTGTCCCCGCAAATATTTCTGCGGGATACGCCTCTGACCCGCTGTAACGGGCAGATGCGCACGCTGGCGGAACGCCGTGTAAAAAAAGGCGTAACCCGCGAAGCCTTGCAGGCGTTCTGCGCCGACATTCTGGAGCGCATGCCCTACACCAAAGGGGCCACCGCTGTTTCCACAGCGGCTACCGATGCCTTTTTAATGGGCAAAGGCGTGTGTCAGGACCACACCCACGTATTTTTGGCAAGCATGCGCACACTCGGCATTCCCGCGCGATATGTGTCCGGGTACCTGCTTACCGATTCCGCCCAGCATTCCGCCAGCCACGCATGGGCGGAAGCCTATCTTGAAGGGCACTGGCACGTCTTTGACGTGAGCAATCAACTGTTCACCCCTTCACGGCACGTGCAAGTTGCCATCGGGCTGGACTATAACGATGCGGCCCCCGTCCGTGGCGTCCGGGTGGGGGGAGGACATGAGCGCATGGACTACTCCGTGCGGCTGGCCTCGGACCAATAGCGCGGGAGCGATTGCCGCGCACCGCCCGGCAAGACACACGGCATCATGCGTGACGGCAAACACGGGAGGCACAACAGGGCCAAACCGCCTCCCCCTCAAGCATATGGAAAAACTCCGGGCAGCCGTTGCCGGACCTGATCAAGAAACCGGTAAGCGCGGCCATCGGCAGCGGACGGACGGGACAAGACGCTCTTGCAACCGAAAGAAGGGACAGTCTGCCCCGTCACAGGTACCCCTTGCAGGGGCACACCCTTGGCTTTATGATGCCCCACGGCTCAGGGAATTTGCGGCACGCCGCCCTAAGCCCATTCGCCCATTATGACAGAGGAAAGGAACGGTCATGAGTTATTGCGTTGGCATTCGCTTACAGGACGGTATGGTATTCGCCAGCGACACACGCACCAACGCGGGCGTGGATCATGTTTCAACCTTCAAAAAAATGTATTCCTTCGGGGTGGATGGCGAGCGGGCCATTTTCCTGCTCACTGCGGGAAATCTCGCCACGTCGCAGGCGGTAGTCAGCCGTTTACGCCGCGATATCCGCCAAAAAGCGGAAGGGAACCTGCTCGTGCTCCCGTCGCTCTCTGAGGTGGTGGAAATGGTCGGGCACCTGTCCGCCGAGGTGGCGTATCAGACCCGGCAAACCGCCGCTATGGTGCAGGAGGGTGGTGGCTTTGGCAGCACATTCCTCATCGGCGGACAAATACGGGGAGAAGAGCCGGGCCTGTTTTTTGTCTACAGTGAGGGGAACAGCATCTACGCCACACGCGACACGCCGTTCTTTCAGATAGGGGAAAGCAAGTATGGCAAGCCCATATTGGACAGGGCCATTCGCTATGAGAGCAATCTAGATGACGCTATCCGGGCCACTCTGGTGTCGTTTGACTCCACAGCCCGCTCCAATCTCTCTGTGGGATTTCCCATTGATCTGCTCGTTTACAAAACCAATAGTTTCCGCCTGCCCACGGGCAAACGTATTACAGAAGAAGACCCGTATATGCATACCATTCGTAGTGAATGGTCGCAGGGCTTACTGGCTATTCTGCGCAGTTTTGACACGCCGCCCCCGGAGTATCTGGCCTAACGGTGAATCAAAAACGTATCGATAAGAATACGACAGCTTTCCGATAAGCATGCTAATACAGCGTCCGGTAACAGACAAATCAGCCGGACACCCGCGCCCCTCTACGCAAGCTGAGAGCATATCTCTTGTTCCCGCGCCGCAGGGCCATTTTGCGCCGGAGACTACCCGTCGCAGGAAGCGCAGGAAACGTCTGCCAGCATACCTCGATTAAAGGGGCTGTGCCGAGGCACGGCATAGCCAGCCTGCCGTGTGGGTATGCCGCGCAAAACAGCTAACCATTCCTCCGGCAGGCCGTTCTGACGCGCTCCCGCCATCAAAAAGGCCATGTAGTCGCCGCTTGGTGGCATGGGCGAACCCAGTATGTCCTTTTTATAGGTCAGCGCCGCATATGCGGTGCCATCTGGGGCAGTAACCGTAACCGGATAATGGAAGTAGGCCCCCGCACCGTCAAACCGCGCGTCCTGCCATGCGTCCAGCCGATCCGCCGCCATGCCGGAAAGATCGTGCACCACGCCCCATACTCTGTGTCCGGGGGCGGGAACCACGGTTTCCATTCCCCCATCCCACATATGCGCGTGACCAAAAAAATCCAGCCGGTAGTCCGCCAAGCAGGCCGGTACGGCAGAAGCGGGGCGCACGTCCCGCAGGCGCAACTGCTCTTCGTGCAGATTCGTCCCGTAGGTAAAATAGAACAACCGCCCCGGACGCGGCTCCGTAATGCCGGATAACGCTGTGGAAGTGGACATGATGATTCTCCTTACAGTCCGTTTCCGGGACAGGCGAGGGTGCCCGTCAGGCCGTGCGACGTGAGGGTGCCTTGTTCCCCATACACACCGGGCAACGCATCACAGATAAGCCCCGTATGGATGACAGGGCGCGGTCCCCGTTCCGCGAGGATACGCAACGGGGCGTCACCCAACGCGCTGACCAGCAACACGCGGCAATCCGCAAGCAGATGACTCAGCGCATTCCAGCGTTCCGGCCCGTGCCCCATGGCAGGAGCCTCCCGCTCTTCCACCAGCCGGAACCCGCCGGATGGCGCGCGGCCCCATACCTGAAACCGTTTGGCCTCGCCAAGATGCAGGTTCACCAATGTTCCCTCGCGCGTGGCCACTGCCACGTAGGGCCGGTCTTCCTGCGCTGTGGGTGCAAGACAGCCGCATCCGGCAAGCTGTCCTGCCATTTCCCCAGACCGGTCATGGCCCAGCAAGCCCACGGCGTCTGCCCGGCAACGACGACAGTGCGTCATTTGCGGTAAAATGCCACCAGCCACAGCACGCAGCTTTCGCATTGTGTCAGGAGCCGGTTCCGTCAACCCGCCAAAGGGCGTGCCCGCAGCGGGCAGCAGGGGCATGAGGTTATGCAGAGAGGCACCCGCCGCCTTAGCCGTTTCCGCCACGGCCTGAATATGCATATCGTTCACACCGGGAATGACAATGGTGTTCACCTTGACCACCATGTTAAGCGGACGCAACGCCTCCAACGAGGCCAACTGGCGTTCGAGAAGCAAACCCGCCGCAGCCTCGCCCCGATAAAGCACATTGCCGTCCCGCACCCACGAATATATGCGCGCCCCAATGCCGGGGTCCACCGCGTTAAGGGTGATGGTTACGTGCGAAACACCCAATTCGGCTAATTCCCGCGCGTAGGGAGCGAGCGCCAGTCCGTTGGAAGAGAGACAGAATAACAACTGCGGAAATTCTTCATGCAGTAAACGCAGTGTTTCCAGTGTTTCCGCAGGATTAGCCATGGGATCACCGGGACCGGCAATGCCCGCCACGGAGATGGCTGGTATTTTTTCCAGCATCCTCCGGGTGTACTCCAATGCCTGAAAAGGCTTGAGCACGGCGCTGGTGATACCGGGGCGCGATTCATTCACGCAGTCATAACGCCGGTCACAAAAATTACACTGGATATTACACCGGGGAGCCACCGGGAGATGCATGCGCCCGTAGGTACCGGCAGCGGCCTTATTGAAACAGGGGTGGGTCAGACTTTTCGGGTGGGGCAACATATTCATACGGACTCCTTTCCTCCGGTCGGGGGAACGCTTGCGGGAATGACTGACGGGGTGAATCCGAAGGGATTGACGGGAGCAACGGGAAAGGCGGCAGGTTCACCTTTCCGAAATGACTTGTAGTTCAACCGGAACCGCCTCATGCGCAGGCCCATCATGCGCCGGGTCAACCCAAGGGCCTGAGCGGCTTCTGTGGTGTTGCCCCGGTGCTCACGCAGGGCCTCCACCAACATTTCATATTCCACGGAGGCAAGCCGCGCCTCCAGCGTATGAGGGGCCGCCTCCCCGGACAAAACGGAAGACTGGAGCGACAAAGGCAAGTCGTGCGCGTGCAACGTTTCGTCCTCTGTCAGAATGACAGCGCGATGAATAACGTTTTCCAACTCCCGCACGTTGCCGGGCCAATCATACCGCATGAGCATATTCAACGCGGGTGTGGCTATGGCGGTGATGCTCTTTTCCGTTTCCCGCGCGTAGCGCTCTACAAAATACTCGGCAAGGGTAACGATGTCGCTTCCGCGCTCACGTAGCGGCGGCACCATGATAGGAAACACATTAAGCCGGTAATACAAATCTTGCCGGAAGGTGCCTTCTGCCACCATGTCCTGTAGCGACTGATTGGTGGCGGCAATAACACGAAGCGATACGTTGATGCTGCGATTGCCACCCACACGCTCGAATTGCTTTTCCTGTAGCACACGAAGCAGCTTGGCCTGCACAGCCAGCGATAATTCGCCAACTTCATCCAGAAAAATGGTTCCGCCGTCCGCTTCTTCAAACCGGCCCTTCCGCGTTTGGGTGGCGCCTGTAAACGCCCCTTTCTCATGCCCGAACAATTCGCTTTCCACGATGTGTTCCGGCAGGGCCGCGCAATTGAATTTAACCAGCGGACCTTCCGGCGTTGGGCCACCGTAGTGCAGGGCATTGGCGATCATTTCCTTACCCACGCCACTCTCTCCCAGCAGCAACACCGTTGTACGGGTGTGCCCCAGTTTACGGAGCAGGGCATACACTTCCTGCATGGGCTTGGACGTGCCGATAATGTTGGGAGGCCGATACCGCTCCTTAAGCTTATCCATGAGCTGCTGTGTGCGCTTTTCCCAGCGAGCCTTGTCCACGTTTTCCACAAGGTACAGTTCCACCGCGTGGGCCAGCATGTATGCGATGACCATAAGCGCGTCCAAATGCTTGTAGAGAAGCTGCGTGTTCTCATACAACCGTTCCGCGCTGATAGAGCCAAGCACCTTACTTCCGCGCAGTATGGGCACACACATGAACGAAAGTTCCCTGTCATCCGCCTGTGAAAGACTTTGCGTGCGGTTAAGAAAATCCGGCTCATCACCAATACGCGGCACAATAATGGGTCTGGCAGTTTCCACCACGCGCCCGGTGATCCCCTCGCCTAAAAGATAGACGCCCCGGTCCTGCTCGTCCTGCGTCAGGCCGATGCTCTTATGCACGAAGATACGCCCGGATTCACGGTGGTGCAGGCTTATCATGCCCCGCTGCACGCCCATTTCCTCACGCATGTAGACAAGCAGACAGTCCAGAGCGTGCGCGAAGTCATTATCTTCGGAAATTAACCGGCTCATCTCATAGAGCACGGGAACAATACGCCCCCGGCATACGCCGGTGAGGCATTCCTTAAGTTCGCCATGAGCCATAGGTCTGTCACAGTTCATACCGACTCCGGTGCGGGCGGAATGAGCGGGCCGCGTTTGGGGTGAGACGGAAAAAACGGGAATGGCACCATGCGCGGGTTGTCCGGGCCGACCAACCGACCCTGCCGGAGATACCGGCTCGGTCCGTCCGCATGATTCCGGCAGTCCTGCCGAAACCGGAACACCGCGCGTGGCGGTATACGAAAACGTAGGGTGCATGGACATATGGCGACTTTCGCGCGTGGACGCGCGGCTCCTGCGCTATATAGAGCAAGACGTGTACCAGCCGAGGTGGGGCCGGTTCCGCGGAGAATTATAGCCGGTGTCTGTTTACGTATTTTCCACAAAAAATGAATATATATCCATAAAAAATAGCGCATTACCGGCGCGGCACGTCTTTCTCTGAAATCGAAAAAAGGCAACATCCCGTCCCGCCTGCGCATCCGGGAACGCACAGAAAAGAACATTCCCACAACCAAGACCACCTTTTTGTAGTTTTTTCCCTCATGCCGCCGGACGAACAAAAAAAGGCCGCCGGATTATCCGGCGGCCCTTCCACTGCAAAGGCATATGGCACTCCCAACAGGGTGTTACCATACGTTCAATATCCATTCCTTATTCCGCTTATACTCCATGTCGGTAAACAGCGTGTTCGCCATGGACTCCGCCAACCACGTGGCTCCGGCGTACCCCATGACAGGGTGACGATACTGCCCGGCGCGGTCATATGTGGGGAAACCAACGCGAACCATGGGCACGTTGTTGTCGATGGAAACAAAACGTCCCTTGGAATGTCCAAGGATAAGATCCAGTTCCAATCCCTCGTTTTTCAAACGATTGTCCAGCTCCCACAAGTCCGCGTTGACAATGACTTCCATGTCATAATCCACGTTTTCCTTCAGGGCGATAATGCGCGGATCGGTAACGTAGTTCGGGTTGTCGTCACCCAACAGAAGCAGCACGGGCTTCATTTCGAGATCCAGACAGAACTCCGCAAGACCAATTACAAGGTCCGGGTTGCCATAAATAGCCACGCGCTTGTCCGCGAGGAACATATGCACAAGGTCGGTAATGGCGTCTATGGCAATGCCGCGCTCTCGGACCAGCGACTCTGGAATAGGCTTGCCGGTAGCCGTTTTAAGATTCTGGAGGAAGGTGTCCGTGTTACGGATGCCTATGGGCGAGGGGCCAACAATGGCCGGAATGCCGAATTCCTGCTCCAGATACTGAGCCGCTTTGCCACCCTCGTAGCGGTTAAGGGCAAAGGTCGCCGAGGCGTTCGCAGTGTCCTTCAGGTCCGCAATGGTGGTTTCGCCGTGGGCTACGTGGTTGCCCTCCGGCATAAGCGGCGCATCAAAGGTTTCTATTTCAAACAACACGGTTGCGTCGATCTGCATCTCTTCCAGCAGGTGCTTCAGGTGCGTCACGTCGCCGGGGTTCACCCAACCGGTGATAAGGTTTATTTTCCCGTTAGGTTCCGTGCGTTCGGCAAAGTGGATAACAAAATCGCGCACAGCGAGATCATACCCCGTCACCATACTCCCCACAAAGCTGGGAGTGTGGATGGGGATGAGGTGCACCTCGCGCCCCGGATACTTGTCCTTCAGCAAGCCCTCATTGAGCTTGGTGACCACGCCGTCTATGTCGTCACCAATGACCTCGGTGGAGCAGGTGGAGATAATGGGCACCACCTTCACATCCGGGTAACGCATAAGCAGCACATCCACGGCTTCTTCCACACGACCACACGCGCCAAACACCGCGCCGTCTTCATGGACGGATGAAGAAGCGATTTCAAAGCTTTCCTTGAAATGCTGCGAGATGAGCAGACGCACGAACATAACGCACCCCTGTCCGCCATGCACAATGCCAATACATTCTTTTATGCCAATACTGGCAAATTGCGCCCCGCAGGGCTGGCAGGTAAATATGGGGTTTATGCAACCGGCGCGCTCTTTGTTTTTTACTTCACATGGCATACTGATGTTCCTTCTAATAATGCTGGTCGGTCAGTTCCTGATTGAGCGAGCCCGTTATGGTAAGATAGTCCATACGTTCGTGCAGGTTGTGCATGACCTCCGCTATTTCTTCCTTGTTCAGCGTGGCAAGCCAGTCGTAGCGTTCGCGGAAGGCGTCGGCTAAACACACGGCGTCCACCCAGTAACAACGCTCCGTGGGGTCGCTGTTGTCCACCGCTTCTCCACATAATATCTGCTTGGTTTTAGCGAGGATATTTTCATTCTGGTCCTTGCGGTCCCACGCGCGGGAATGAAACTGCCAGAGGCATTTTTTCATAATATAGTCGAGCAGTTGCTCCACTCTCTGCGTCATAATCTCGTCCATGCGTCTCTCCTTGCGGCCCTACACCGCAGCGGCCATGGGCGCGCCGAAGTCGGGGTAGGTTTTGTCCTTCAGGTCGGCCAGGCAGTCGTACTTGCCGGTGTACTGGCGCAAGGTGGGAGAATTCTTCACCTCGTCGGGCAAATCCGCATCCGAGAGCATGCGCTGCGTGGCAAAGCCCTTATCCACGGGAATCTCATCCTTGCTGATATCCAGTTTTGCCAACTGATGGATGGGGGAATAGATGGCGTTGTAAACATCGCGGGCAAACCGCACCCAGCCCTCGTAGCCTTTCCACGGACCATTGTGGTAGGCATGGGCGTTCAGGTAGGGCACACGAATTTTCTTAGCCACCTCGCCGGGGCGTTTGCCGGTGAAAATGATGTCCGGCTTAAGCATTTCCATGGCTTCCAACCCTTCCAATTCGTTGGGGTCGTCAATAGCCAGTGCGCCAACTTCGCAGCGGGAAATACCCTTTTCCATGTCTCCCTGATGCCCGAACTTGGTATACACGGAGACCACTTCCACACCCATTTCTTCATGAATGACATGCGCCCAGTGCCACAGCTTGGACCCGCCGGGCCACAGACACACCTTTTTCCCCCGCAGCCGCTCTTTGTACCAGTCCAGTTCGGGCTTCCAACGGGCGGTTTCTTCATCAATAATGGCCTGTGCGCGGTCTTCAATGCCAAAGAACAAGGCCACCTTGCGGAGAGAGGCGGAAAGTGGCTCAAACCCAAAGCCGTCTATGTCCAGACGCGGAGTGCCGTAGCGCCTGCGCAGTTCGTTGCAGATGTATTCCGCAGACCGCGCGCATTCCAGCACATTGAGGTGCGCCCGGTGCATACCACGCAGCGCGTCATACGAACCGTTGCCGGTAAAGGTGGACAAAATCTGCACGCCCATGCGCTTGAAATAGTCCTGCATGACTTCCTGATCGCCCTGAATATTGTATTCGCCTACGTAGTTGATAACGTAATCGCTAGTGAGTTCAGGCTCGTAGGTGCCTACTTTTTGCGTAAGCCACGCGATGTTAATCTTGTGGTGACCGCCGGACTGACTGGGACCGCCAAATCCGGGCGAGTTGCAGACGAACACGTCCACATCGGGCAGCTCTTCCATGACTTCCTGGGCAATGGCGTTAATGTCATCCCCGATCAGCGCGGAAGCACAGGTCTGGTACACGGTCATGCGCTTGATATGCGGAGCGGCTTTAAAAGCCTCAAGAATAGACTGCTTAAGCAGCTTTTCCGCCCCGAACACGATGTGCTTTTCCTTCATGTCCGTGGCGAAGGTGTATTTGATCTGAAAGTTGTCGTTATCGCTGATATAGCGTTTGGTCTGCCACGTATCGTAGGTGCATCCCACTGGTCCGTGACTCAGATGGATAACGTCCTTCATGGGCGTGCCAATAACGTGCTTGGCCCCGCAATAGGCGCATCCGCGTTCGGAAATGGAACCGGGAATGGTGTTCAGGTAACCGAGCGGCAGCGCATCGGCCAATGTTTCGCCCGGTCCCTTGACCACGGCGTGCTTTTTTCTTTCAGGTATGCATTTACTGCATGTAAACTCATGATATGGCATAGCTTTCTCCTTGCGTGCCGCTGGGAATGCGCCGTTATAAAATGGCGCTGTCGCCGTGTTCGTCAGTGCGTACGCGCAGGGCGTCGTCCACGGGACAGATAAAGATTCTGCCGTCCCCAACCTGCCCGCTACGGTTGATTTCGAGAATGGCTTCCACCACCGCATCCACGGCGGAATCGGGCACCACAAGCGAAACCATACGTTTGGGAATATACGGCATGGCACGGTACCGGCCTTGCTCCATTACCTTGGGGGACACGTCCATTCCTATCTCCCCGGCAATGCCCCGCTGCTTGCCCCGGCCCAATACAGGCACGGCAGTCATGCAGGGAAAACCCAGTGCGTCCAGCGCCTCTTTGGTGCGGCCCATGTTTCTGGGGCGAATGATGGCGATAAGCTCCTTCATGCCGCCTCCTACAATCCCTGTTCGCCGGTACGCACGGTAACCGCCCGCTCCACGGGGGAGACAAAGACTTTTCCGTCACCATAGTTACCCGTGTACGCCTTGCAGTGAACAAGTTTGAGCACCTCGTCCACTTGCTCTTCTTCCACAACCATCATGAGGATAACCCGGGGCAATTCGTCGTAATGCACCGTGCCCACGGTTATGCCCTTCTGCTTCCCACGCCCGAAGGCGTGAATTTTGGTCATGGAAGCAAAGCCCCCCTCCGCCAATCCGTCCGCCACGGCGTCTGCGGCATCCGCCCGCACAACAGCTTTGATCATTTTCATGGACATGGAATTCTCCTTGTGTGTTGCCGTGTGCTGAAGGATTAGTCGGTGATGCCGTACTTAACGACCATGGATTCCAGTTCGTCCATGGTAAGCGGCTTGGGAATGACCAAATTCGTGTTGTCGATGATCTTGCTGGCCAGCGTGCTGTATTCCATGGCCTGATTTTCCGCCGGGGAAAATTCCGTCACGGTTTTTTTATTGAACTCCGCCTTCTGCACGATGTTGTCGCGCGGAACGAAGTGGATCATCTGCGTGCCGATGGCTGCGGTGAATTCTTCAAGAAACTCACGTTCGCCATCCACATTACGGCTGTTACAAATGATGCCGCCAAGGCGCACGCCGCTTTGCTTGGCGTACTTCACAAGGCCTTTGCAAATGTTGTTTGCGGCGTAGATAGCCATCATTTCCCCGGAGGCCACGATGTAAACTTCCTGCGCTTTGCCATCGCGGATGGGCATGGCGAACCCGCCGCACACCACGTCGCCTAGAACGTCAAAGAACACAAAGTCCAGATCCGAGGTGTATGCGCCGTTGCTTTCCATAAGGTCTATGGCGGTGATAACGCCACGCCCGGCACAGCCCACGCCCGGTTCCGGCCCGCCGGATTCCACGCACTGGATGCCCTTAAAGCCCTTCTTGATAACCTTTTCGTTAGTCACCTTTTCCGCACCGTGGTCGCGCAACACGTCCATAAGGGTTTCCTGTGGCTTGCCACCAAGGATAAGGCGCGTGGAGTCCGCTTTGGGGTCACAGCCATGGATGAACACTTTCTTATCGTGAAAATGCGCCATGGCAGCAGCCGTGTTCTGCGTGGTGGTGGATTTGCCGATGCCGCCTTTGCCGTAAATTGCGATCTTTCTGGTCATGTGTTTCTCCTGCACGTTGAACGTCTCTGTTGTAGTAATACGGTATGCGTATTTTTCTTGTGCATGGAGAATGCCAACAATTGCATTCTGCGATATCCAAGGCATTATCAGGTAATATCCTGCGCAAAACAGTAATGCATAACAAAACAACGAACGGGAAAGTACGTCTTTTCCACAGTTCGTACCAATAGGTACACTTTTTTACAGTCTGGCGAAGTGGTACGACTAGGCACATCAGAAACAAAATGTACCGCAATGTACACTTTGCACGTATATGTACCCATAAGGTGCATATACCGAACACAAACAAAAGGCCGGACGGGAAACATCCCGCCCGGCCTTTATGAACCGAAGATATCGCACCATAAGGGTGCGGATAGTGTGCGACCTGCTACACCTGCGGATCACCCGCGAAAGCCGGATTCACCTTGCCGACCATCTCACGAATATTCACGCGCACCACTGCGGTACGCGCCAGCACGCGGGGGTCAAACCCTGTGGTAGGTCCGCCATGCTGCGCCATGATGATGGCGAGTCCCGCCGCCTTGGCGTCAGGATCGGTCAATTCTTCTCCCCGTCCCACACCGGTGACTGATTTAAAATGCGTGGTGTACCCGCAGGGAGAATCCGCGCGGATAAGTTCGCTTTCCACCATGGTGAAAAAGCTCACCAGCCCGTTACGGCGAACGCAGTCCAGCTTGCGGCCTGCAAGTGCGCTGTGGAAATAGATGGCTCCCGCTTCATATCCAAAGTTCACGGTAACCACGTAAGGTTCTTCCCCGTCCCACAGCCCTAATTGTAGGGTGCGGCAACGGCGGAGCATTTCCTCAATGGCGGCGGTGTCGCGTATCGCCCGTTTTTCTTTGCGCATGGTCAGTTCCCCGTCATGGTATTCAATAGCGTGTTCATACACTGCTGTGCGGTTTGCAGCGTATCTGATGTGCCGGCATGCGTGCGCATGTCTTCCGGTGCCTGTACGAATGCCGTTTGTGGAACTAATTCATCCCCGCAATGGGTAATGAGCAGTTCCATATTTTCCGGCAGGGTTTCCAAGTGGAATTGCAGACCGACAATGCGATCTCTGGCGACAAATGCCTGATGGGCACAGCCGTCGCTTTCAGCCGCCCATGTGGCTCCGGGCGGAATGGTGAAGGTTTCCCCGTGCCAATGAAAAGCCGGGAATTTTTTGGGAAAATTCACAAACTGTGAAGTTGTTTTCCCTCCCGGTGTAATACGCACCGGGTGCCAACCGATCTCCCGGCTGGGGCACCGGGTAACATGCCCGCCAAGCACCTCCGCCAGCAATTGCGCCCCCAAACACACGCCAAGGATAGGCAGCCGGGTTCGCACCGCCTCGCGCAGGTAGGCTTTTTCTTCCTGTAGCCAAGGCAGAATAGCGGCGTCATGAACGCTCATGGGACCGCCCATAACCGCCAGCAAGTCTATGGCGTCTGGCTGCGGCAGGCTCTCGCCCGCAAAAATACGCGTGCGGGTGAGAGTGTGGCCTCCTTTTTCCGCATAAACGGCTATGGCTCCCGGACCTTCAAACGGCACGTGCTCTATGGTGTGGATACGCATGGATTCTCTCCCTTGCATGCAAATGGTGACGGGTTTACCCGATTGCATATTTCATATCTGCCCTCTCCGCCACTGCCACTGAGGAGGAGATATGTGAAAGCAAATTATGCTATAAAAAACATAACCATATGCCGATAAATACCTGCCCCGGCGCGGCCTCTTTTCTTTTTCCCACACGGCAGACGAATCAAGTTCCATGCCAAACCAATGGCATGCATGTCGTCGCCCGAAAAATGCTGGCCTAGCGCATACGCTGCCGGACCTGCTGCAACCAGTTTTCAGCCACCGTGCGACAAAAATAGCCGGAAGCCTCCACTAACAGCGGCAGCGCGGCCTGCATATCACGGAAGAAAGCGTCGTCAAACTGCGTGGCGTAAGACGCGTATGCGGCGATACCGCCCTTGCGGAACAATGTTGTCCACGCTTCCGCCACAGCGGAGTCCGCCTCCAGATGAAACTGAAACCCGTAAGAGCACGCCCCCACGCGAAAACATTGGTTGGCGCACGCGTTGCCTGTGATCAGAAGAGCGGCCCCCTCTGGCAAAGAAAAACTGTCTTCATGAAACTCCATCAGCCGGGGCGGAGCGGTAATGCCCGCGAAAAGCGGGTCTGCCACGCCCTCTTGCGTGAGACTGAGTTGCGTGTAGCCAAATTCCAACGCGGGCATGGTGTAGACACTTCCCCCGTAGGCACGGGCCAGCAGTTGGCAACCGAGACAAATGCCCGCCACGGGTTTACCGGCGGCATCAAAAGCTCGCATCAGGTCCAGCAAGGGCAGGAAATGGGGAAAGCCTTCATCGTCTGTGGCGTGCTGCGGCCCCCCCAGAACCACCAACCCGTCCCACCCGTCCGGGGATACCGGCAGCGGGTCCGGCGCGGCACCATAGACACGCACGGTGGTTACCGCCGCGCCTGCCCGGCAGAGTGCTTTTTGAAAGTTGGCCCCCGGAGCCTCATCCGCGTGCTGAACAACGACAATACGGGGCTGTGGCGAAGTCGTGCCCAAGACGTATCCGCCTCCCGGCTGTTGGCCTGACCTTGATGCGGGCTGGCCCGATTGGCCCGATTGGCCCGATTGGCCCAATTGGCCCAATTGGCATGTCGGCTGGTGGGTTGACCGTTCTGTCACCGTTTCTGCCGAACCATTTGCCGAGTGCCGCGCCGAATGCACAGGGTGCGCGGGCCCATCCACGTCAACCTTGTAGGCGGGGTGGGGCGGACAAGCCGCGTCCATATGCAGAGCCGGGTTTGGAAAACTATGCACGCCACCGGGAACAGCACACGCCGAGAACGGCTCCACAGCCACACACGTTTCGTAATAGGGCGTCCCATTACCCACCTTACTTGCGAGATCCCGCGTGAGCGCATTAAGCCCGTGCCCGGCCTTAAGCCATCCGCCGCGCTCCGCCACCAGCACGTCCCTACGCTGGTTCGCGTGGGTACGCAGCGTGGCGGCAATACGCCCCACAGCACTGCGCACGGTTATAGGACTACCATCCGCAAGGCTCAGCCGCTCCGCTTCAGACACTGCCAAAAACACCTCCGGCAACGGAGTGTGGTCCGCGAGCGTCCGCTCAGAGCAGATATATCCATGCGGGGCGATGGTAAGGAGCCGATACGGGTACTCCGGGGAAGAGGCCAGAAGCGAAGAAGAATCAAACTCCGTCATAAACCGGAACTTCCCGGACGGCGTGGAAAAAGTTTTGTCCGCATAGGGCACCATGGGCGCTTCACACCGGAACGCCTGCCGCTTCAGTTCTGCCATGTCGCACCCCTGCGCTCTGGCAGGTGCGCAAAGGTCAAAAAGCCAGTCATCCACACTGCGCCGGAACCGCTCCGCAAAGGGGAAACGGGCCGCAAGCTCATACAGCATCTGAAACTCTGACCGGCATTCCCCCACCGGATCAATGGCCCGGTTGACCGCTCCCAGATAGTTGTGTCCGTAACTTGCCATGACGTCATCTTCTTCCAGAAAGGTCGTGGCAGGCAAAAACACGTGCGCATAGTCGGCGGTATCGTCCATGAAATGCCCGGAATAAACCACAAACTCCGCGTGGCTGAAGGCTTCCGCCACCTTGCCGGAATTGGCAGCCATGCAAATGGGATTCGACGCGGTGACAACGATCATACGAATGGACGGATCTTGCGCTTCCAGAATGGCCTTGCCAATGGTGGGCAGAGGCAGCGCCCTCCGGGGGGGATTTAACTGATCTCCCCAATATTGCTGATCGTATGGCCCGTACTCCTCGAAGCCTTGGCTCACCCCCCCGCCGGGTACACCGATATTCCCCGAAATGGCCCCCAGCGCGTCTATGGCCCGCAGCGAGTAGTGGGCGTGCTCATGCCTGTGTAACCCCCAGCCCATAAGCATGGAGGTGGGCCGCCGGTGCATCAGGGTGTCTGCCAGAAGCCGGGCGTCCGCAACGGGCACGTCGCAGAAGCCGCACAGCTCCTCCACGCTAAATCTATCTAAAATCCGCAAATATTCCTGTGCGCCTTCGCTATGGCGCTCCATAAACTCCCGGTCTTCCGCCCCGGCAGCAAGAATACACTTGGCGGCAGCCATAGCCAAAAACCCGTCCGTTCCCGCCTTGGGCATAATGTGATGGTCAGCCAGCGGAACTGATTTGCTCTGTGCCGGGTCCACAAGAATAACCGTGCCACCGCGTTTACGGATATCACGGATGATGGGCACCAGACTGATATTGGTAGATGCGGGGTTACGTGCCCACAACACCATGGAATTGCTGTTGTAATGGTCAAGCGGATCGTGCGAGACACGTTCCCCGAAGTCCAGATTTTGCGAAGCCTGCCCCGTTCCCCCGCACAGAGAGCCGCACGTTGTGGTAACGCCCCCGAACAGATTGAAAAAGTAACGGTTCAGCAATTTCAATCCTGTCCGCTCACCGTAGCCCTGATAATAAAGAATGGCTTCGGTTCCAGATTCGTCACGCACCGTGCGCATCTGGGCGGCTATATGATCTAACGCCTCGTCCCAGCTAACCCGTTTCCATGGGTCTTTCCGGCTGGCACGCATAAGGGGGTGGGTAATGCGCTCCGGGCTGTACACCCGCTGCACATACCGCGCGGCTTTGACACACGCCTTGCCGCGGGTGAGCGGATGGTCGGGATCTCCGGCAAGTCGCACAAGCCTGCCGTCTTCCACAGTAGCCACAAGCCCGCAGGTATTGGCGCAATCGCGGGTGCAGGTGGTAACAATGCGCGTGCGTTCACTCATGAGTAACAGCCTCCGGGAGTTCGATGGCACAGCGCTCCGTATCACACGGAGCCGCACGGCGTAGGGCCAAACACCCCCCCTGACAACGCCGCATGAAGTCTTTGCAATCCAAACAGGAAGCCGAAACGTTCTCTAGCCGCATGGGGCGGACCATCTGAGCGAAATGCCAGCGCAACGCGTCCTGATCGGCAAAACGGGTTACATCCGGCACGCGCACGCCATGCAGCGGAAGGCAGTACGATGCGGAGAGATTGGGATGAATGTCAATTGACGGATGACAGATGCCCGTGAATTTAGCGGAAACGCGTTCCAGATATTGCCTGTCTTCGTTCCGCACGTCGCAGAAACGAACGCTGCAATCCAACCCGGTGCGAACCCCCATCGCCTCGCATTCTTTAACAAAATGGACGAGAGACGCCATAATCTCCCGCGTTTCGTCCAACGAAACGTACGTATTGGCACAGTCTGCGGCGGGCCGGGAAATGTCGTACCGAATGGCACGCACGGCGTAGCGTTCTGCCCCTTGGAGTAGATAGTCGTACCGGGGCGTCTGCCGTGAAAAATTTTTGGAAAACGTCAAGCGCACGCGCAAGGCCGCCAACGCATCCAAATTCGCGTGCAAGCGTTCCCACTGACCAGCCCCGTATGTCTGCGGCTCGTTATAGTTCACCACCACGTTGGCAACATGGGGTGCCAACCGGGAAGCTAATCCTTCCGGGAACAGACCGTTGGTAAAAAGAACAGGTGAGATACCCGCCATGGCGGTTTGTTCCAGCATTTCCGGCAGCCGAGGGTGCAGGGTGGGCTCTCCCCCGATGAAGGCTACCGAGGGGACATTGGCCTGTGCCATCCAGCCCAGCAGTCGCTCAAACGTTTCTTTGTCCATATCGCCCGGAAATTCGTCCCGAAGCTGGCGGGCAAAGCAATAGGGGCAATCAAGGTTGCAGCGGTAGGTTACAAAAATATTCATCATAGTGCGGGGCGGCGGTATACGCCAAATTGAATAACACATCAGAAACCGGTCGGCACGTTGTGGCAGCGCGTGGTAATTTCGCGCGGCTTGGAACCTTCCACCCGCGCTACGTGCGCAACAGAGAAAGACCCGACTGCGCGTGAAACGCGAGGAGCCTGCCCGAATCGCATAAGGTCAGTGCCATGGATGCCCCCTGCCGCAGATCGTGAGCCGCGCCACTATCCACCAGCAACCGCAACTTCCAGTCCGCATCTCCCACGGTGAGCGCCGATTGCAGGCCAAGCGGCTCAATATCCATCAGAGAACCACGGAACACCGCGTCTTCTTCCGGTAACGCAAGGCGCAGATTTTCCGGGCGAATACCCAGCTCAAAAGTTTCTCCAGCGGGAATGGTTCTGAGGTGCGGTGGCACAGGCAGAGTCGTCCCCGCCACCTGCACGCCCTCTGCCGCAATACACGCGGGGAGCAGCGTTATTTGCGGAGAACCGACAAACAAAGCCACTTCGCGGTCCACAGGATGATCGTATAGCTCCTGTGGTGTGGCCTCCTGCACTACCCGCCCTTCGCGCAGCATGATGATGGTATCCGCCACAGCCATGGCCTCGGTAAAATCCGGCGTGGCCATAAGAAACGTATTGCCTTGCTCCCGCTGCAACCGCTTTAATTCCGCGCGCAACTCAACACGCAATTTAGCATCCAAACTGGAAAGTGGCTCATCCAGCAGAAAAAGCTGCGGCGTGCGAATGAGGGCGCGGCCCAAGGCCACGCGCTGGCGCTCGCCGCCACTCATAGTCTTGGGCAGGCGGGTAAGCACGTGAGTAATGCGCAATGTGGCAGCGAGAGACGTGACCCTGTTTTCTATTTCCCGCCGGTCCGTTCCCCGAATCCGTAGAGAACTGGCAATATTTTCAAACCCGCTCTTATTGGGATACAGGGCCAGATTATCAAAGATCATGGCAATATCCCGGTCTTTGGGTTCCAGTCCCTGCGCGTCAATGCCGTGCAGGGTAATATCCCCTTCATCCGGTTTTTCCAGACCGGCGATCATGCGCAGGGTCGTTGTCTTACCCGCCCCTGCCGGGCCTAAAATAACAGTGAACGCCCCACGAGGCAGGGCAAACTCCACGTGATCCAGCGCAGCTTTAGCTCCGAACCGTTTACTGAGTCTGGATACCGCGAGGGCATACGCTGCGGCGGCAGCATTTTCTGGGTCTAAAACAGGACGCTGAGGCGGACAGGGGCTGTGCGATGTGGTCATGACATGCTCGTTATGAATGCAGAATAGACGTTCTGAGATTGGTGGTTCCGTCAAAAAAGGTCAGGGCGTCTGTCGGAATGACAATACCCACGGCATCCCCTTCACAGATACCAAACGAAGCGGGGCAAACAACTTTAACAGTTTGTTCTCCCACGGCGACAGTGAGCACGGCGTCGTGCCCACGTGGTTCCGTAAGTACAAGTCTGCCATCTACAGAACCTTGTCCGGGAGCGCATACACTAAGCCGTTCCGGGCGCATGCCCATTACGTAAGGAAGTTCCCCCGGAAAATCTTCCGGCATCCCGGCGGCGGGGATAATATCCTCCACGCGCCCCACGGGAAGAGCAAGAGCATCGGAATGAAACCGCAAGCTATTGCCCACTACGGAAAAATGCCCAGAAAGCAGATTCATAGCGGGAGAACCAAGAAATCCCGCCACATACACATGCCCCGGCCTTTCACAAATTTCACGGGTGTGTGCTACTTGCAAAATGCGTCCGCCATTCATAACCGCAATGCGGTCCGCCAACGAAAGCGCTTCCACCTGATCGTGCGTCACGTAAATAATCGTCAGCCCGATCTCGTGTTGCAACCGGCGCAGTTCCTGCCGCATAGCCAGCCGCGCCGCTGTCTCCAGATTGGAAAGCGGTTCGTCCAGCAATAAAATGGAAGGACGCGTAACCAGCGTGCGACCAATAGCCACCCGTTGCAGTTCTGAGCCGCCCAGTTCCCTCGCGGGCACATCCAGCCTGTCAGCCATGCCCAGCAGCTCGGCAACCTCGCCCACTGCGCGGGCGATTTCGGCTTTCGGTGTTTTGCGCACCTCCAGCCCGAAGGCCAGATTGCCGCGCACCGTCATGGACGTGAACACCGCGTAATCTTGAAATACCAACCCCACATTGCGCTTGCCTGCGGGAATATGGCTTACGGGCACGCCATCAATACATATTTCCCCAGAAGTGGGCGTTTCCAGCCCCACTATCATATTAAGCGTCGTGGACTTTCCGCACCCGGAAGAACCAAGCAGAGCTATCGTTTCTCCGGCTGCAACACTCAGGTTTATGTTGTCCACGGCGAGAACATCGCCATTGTCATATTGCTTGGTGAGATTCACCAATTCCAGCTTGGGCGTACTCATTGCTTAATCGCTCCAAAGGTCATGCCACGCGCTAGGTGAGATTGAATAAGATAGCCCACGATAACGAGCGGGACCATTGCTAGAACAGCCAGTGCGGCCTGCACACCGTACAAAGTGCCCGCCGTGGCGGTAACGTATTTAGCCAGTTGCACGGGAATGGTGCTGACACTGCTGTACGAAAGCACCAGCGCAAACATAAATTCCGACCAGTTAAGAATGAACACAAACATGGTAGTGGCAAACAGTCCCCCCTTAATGAGTGGAATGGTTACCGCAAGATGCGCCATGATGCGTGAACGACCATCCAGCATGGCGGCCTCTTCGATTTCACGGGGCAGGTCATCCACAAAGCTTTTCAGCATCCACGTGGAAAACGGCAACGTAACCGCCACGTAGATGGCGATAAGCCCCGTGTAGCTGTCGATGAGGTTAATGGTGGAGAACATGATCACAAAAGGCACGGCAATGGCGGCGGGCGGGAACATGCGGCCCGAAAGAATAACCAGCGGGGTCGATTTGCTCCCGTTGCCGTATCGGGAAATGCCAATGGCCGAAAATAAACCGATGGTCACGGAAATCGTGGTAGCGAGGACCGTGGCAAGGATGGACCCGAAAACCGCTTTAGTGGCGGATTGGCTAACGCCCCCCACCCCGTATTCCCGGATGGCGTCCGGGTCGAACAGCGTCTGGAAGTTAATAAGCGTCGGTTCCGAGGGAATCCATATGGCGGGCGATGCGTTCCAGTCCGTAGGGGGTTTAATGGCGGTCATGACAATCCAGAACACGGGAAACAAGACCACCACCAGCGCCATTGCCATAATGACTGTCTGCACAAGAGAGAGCGGTTTGTTTGGCATCAGCGGCCTCCATCCAGCAGTTGATCTCGCACGGGGGCAAGCAGCAGGTGCACCAGAGCCAACGAGGCTATGAGAATAAGAAACGCGGCAGCCGCACCATACGCGAGTTGAAAGTCGTTGAACGCCAGCTTGTAAATATACAGGCTTATGGTTTCTGTGGCGGAACCGGGACCGCCACGGGTAAGCATGAACACCTCGTCAAACAGCTTGATGATCTCCATGGAGCGGATGACAAAGGCGACGATGATTACCGGTTTGAGCATGGGCAAAATAACGCGCCAAAATACCTGCCGGGGGCTGGCTCCTAAAATAACGGCGGCGCGGATGGGATTCTCCGGCACGGAGTTCAGCCCGGAAAGCAGGATAAGAAAAAACAACGGCGTCCAGTGCCACACCTCGGTGATGATGACCGCCGTGATAGCAAAAGGCGCACTGCGGAACCACTCCACGCTGGCGGTAGGGCCGAACGCAAATTCCAGAATCTGGTTAACCGGCCCGTTGGACTGAAAAAGCATCCAGAAGATGTATCCCACCACCACGGGCAGAATCATCATCGGGGTAAGAAAAGCGGAAAACAGCAGCGATTTGCCTCGGAATTCCCGTAAAAAAAGCACCGCCAGCCCAAGACCAAAAGCAAACTCCAAGGACAGACAGATAATAGAAATAAGCGCGGTACGAAGGACCGCGTATAAAAACCGCGTGTCGTAGACCAACAGCTCGCTGTAATTTTCAAATCCCACAAACGAGGCATCAAGCAATGAGCCTCTGGTGGGCGACCAGTCGGTGAAACTCATATACAGCGCCACCAGCAAGGGGAGCACCAGCACCAGCAGCGAGACTACCTGACCGGGTAGTGTCATGGCCCGACCTATGCCCACGATGGAACGCCGTCCACGTGCGGCGCGGGGGGGAGAAGTGGAAGCAAGGGAATCGTTCACGGAAAGTACCTCGCCGCAAACCGCCTGTTGGCATAATGCGGTTTTGCAGCTCTGCCGGGCGGAGGAAAATTGGTATTTTCCCCGGACGGGAGAGCCTGTTTTACAGGTATGCCCTGTAGTATTGAGAATATACGCTGCGTGGAAATTCCGTTCCGCAAATCGGCGGCCCCGAACGGCGGGGCCGCCGGAATCCACAGAGCTACAGCGTTACCATTTGTCCGCGCCGCATGCCTTTTTGATGGGATCAGCCAAGTTTTTAGCCAGCGCCAACCACGACTTCTGCACGCGTTCGCGGCCTACCCGCTTGGTGATGCGGTCAAAAATACGGGCGGCGTCATCCAGTGCTTCCTTGGGCTTTTTGGAGCCGGTCATGCAGGCGTGCACCTGCTTATCCAGCGCGTCCTGATATTCAAAGCCGCCGGGCAGGCAGAAGTCCGGCACCGTATTCACCATGTTGTTGTACAAGGTGTGCAGGTAGTCGGTCGTGTAGGTGTCCACCAGTCGTTTGGTGGGCTTAAGCATATGATTAACGCGATAGGGGTCGGAGTATCCGCCCAGATAGGGAATCGCGTCGGACGAAATGGTAGGAGAAGTCATCCACTGGGCGTAAGCGTAGGAAAGTTCCGGGTTTGCCGAATACTTGGAAACGGCGTAGCCGTAGCCCCAGCAGAACAAGCCCGCATACAACAGGCTGCCGTCAGGCAACGTGTCGGCAGGCATAACCGTGGCGGCAATGTTCCCGGTGGTTGCCGGACCGGTGGAGGGGGCCGTGGCGTACTTGAAGCCGGAAGGCCAGCAGATGTCCATGAAGCCTTCGCCCCGACCAAATGCGTTATAGTTGGACGACCATGTGAAGCTAAACGCATCCGGGTGCAGGAATTCGTTCATAGCCAGCATGTCTTCCAACGCAGCCACGCCTTCGTCAGAGTTGAAGGTGGGGTTCATTTCCTTATCAAAATACAGGCGTCCCTTGGAAACAAGGCGCTGCATGAACATCCACTTCACATAATACGGGGAGCGGTACTCAAGGCTGCCGTAAAAACCGTTAGCCGGATCATGCATGAATTTGGCAAGAGTGTAATATTCCTTCCAAGTTTTCGGCACATCCAGCTTGTAGCCGTGCTGATCCTCAAACGCCTTGGCTTTCTTCGGATCGGCAAGGTGGTCCGCGCGGCACAGCAGGGTAATCTGGTCCCCGTCGTTCAACAGCCCTGCCACTCGTCCGTTGTACAATTGCGCGTGATGGCTGGCGGGGAACACCACACCCCATTCGGGATTAAAAATTTCCGGGTCGTACTTGTCCACCCAGTCAGTCAGGTCGTAGATAACGCCGGAATCAATCCAGTCGGGGTAAGACATGGCGGTGGGCATCATAACGTCGTAACGGCCCGTTTTGGCTACGGCCTCCTGCATGCCCTTAGTGTGCACAACCTCGTCCGGCTCTTCGATAAATTCGAGAGTAATACCCAGTTCATTCTTCCATTTTTCGGCATAGGGAGTCATGTTGCCAATAGATCCGGTGGGAATGAGCAGGGTAAGTGTTTTTTTGGTTGCCTTGGCGGCGGCGACCTTAGCCAGTTCCCACGCCCGGTCTTCCGCGCCTTTAATGGCGGCAAACGCTTTCAGCGCCCCCAAAGGCGAAATGCTTACGGCGTTGGCGACCATGGCACCCACGCCCAGCGCGGCCATGTTGCGCAAAAAGCTGCGGCGGGAGAGCTGACCCGCATCATAACGGGTTAGCACCTTCGTAATTTTTTTCTCTTTCTCTTCCATCATACACCTCGTAGCGGGTTGGAGATATGGGCAGTTCGCGGGCCGCCACGGTGCGGCCCCAGAGGACACCGTTTTCTAGCCGGTCAACGCGTTACAAGGTGTAGCGCGTATAGCTGTTTTCGCAGGGATTGCCCGGACACACGTCGAACCATCCTGCCGCCGGGTCCATGACAATGCCGAAGGTGGTGTGGAAGGCGGTTTCTTCCGCCTCGCCCGTAAAACCATGGGCGCAGATACAGCGGGGATAATTGGTATGATCGCGGGTGAGATCCTTGAGCATATCAGGCGTTAACGCGCCCCGATGCTGGCGCAGAAATCGTTCCGCCACCTGCCTGCGCACCATGGAACCACCGTGGCTGAGCCAATGGGGCGTTTCAAACTGGCGCATGTGCTGCCCCACATAGTGGTTGGTATGCGCAATGGCTCCGTCCGGTTCCAACAACTCGTAATAAGAAGCCGAGGTTTCGGCGCAGAAGGCCACCCCCGCCCCCGCAAGCTGGTAGGTAATGCCCGTGGCGCGGGGGGAAAAAATAACCGCGCCCAACGCGTCACCTATCCGCTCCGCGGCGAGTGCCTTGCGTATAATGAAGGGGTAGATCACGCCGGGACGCGCATCCAGAGCAACCACCTTATTGATGACGGCTCCCACGCCCGCGCTGTTCAGTCCGTTCAGCCCCAAAACTCCCGCGAAGGTGAGCACCAGGGACGAGGGACCGGAATCCGGGGTAATGCGCAGAATGCACAGGTACTTTTCATAGTACCGTTCCATGTCGTAGGTCTGCCCTATGTAGGCCCGACCGTCGGCACTAGCCTCCGGCAACACGTTGAAGGTGGTGCACCCCCATAACGCACCGGGAAGCGCCTTGCCCCCTAGCGCGGGAGCACGCAAGTCTTCCAGTTCCAGAAAGCAGTTCAGGTACACAATTTCGCGGAAGGTGCATTCCGCACCATCGGCAATGCCGCGCATTTCTTCCACCAAATCGGGCGAAAAGCTTTCCAGAAAGCCAAGGTTGCGCATGCAAAAATCCTGAAGAGGACCGCAATCTGCGCGTAAGCAGGTATTATTGGCCTGATGCACGGCGGTAACGGAATCCACAAATTCGCGGATTTGCCGTTTCATGACGGAGCCGTGCGCACGCCCTCTCTCATACGGGGTACCGGACAAATCAAGAACCGGAATGCTGGTGGTCATGGGAGTCTCCATTGGTGTAACGGCTACAGCAGTTCCATGTAGTAGTCCCATTCCCAAGGATCCACACGATTGTTGAATCCTTCAGTTCCGTAGTCGGGGAACTGCTTACGGGCCATGCCCACCTCAAATTTTTTCACAGCGGTGACCAGCTTCACAAACTCCGGGTGCAGCACAGCATGTAACGCGGTATCTTCCTCAAAGGCGGCAACCGCTTCGTCCAGCGTGAAGGGAAGGCGGGGCACATCGTTGCGCTCATAGGCGATATCCATAACGGGAGCGGGCAATTCCGGGTGGGAAAGAATGCCTTCAAGCCCGGCTGCCAGCGTACTGAGCGCCAGCAGATACGGGTTGGTCCCGCCGCAGGCGAGGCGATTTTCAAAATGCGTGCTCTGCCCGCGGCAGCCTTTCAGGCGAACACCCACAGTACGGTTTTCCATGCCCCATGTGGCACTGTGCGGCGCGAAGGAATTCACGCGGTAGCGCTTGTAGCAGTTGATGGTGGGCGCGGTGAACACCGTATTGGCGCGGGCATGTTTAAGAATGCCTGCCAAGAAGTCACGGGCCAGCGGAGTGAGGCCAAACTCCGCATCCGGGTCGTTAAACACGTTCAGCCCGGTCTTTTTATCAATAAGGCTCACGTGAAAGTGCGAGCCGGAGGCACTGGAATTAATAAAGGGCTTGGTCATCCAACTGGCGATGTAACCATGTTGCAGAGCAATTTCCTTTGCCCCCATTTTGTACAAAAAGGCGGTGTCCGCCGCGGCAAGCCCATCCTGATAGTAGAGGTTCAGTTCCTGCTGTCCCGGCCCATGCTCGGAGTTCTGCGTGATAATGCGCACCCCGGCCTGTTCCATCTTCCGCATCAGGTCGTAAACGAAGTCGATGTCAAAATTGTTCTTCAGGGTAACGAAAATGGGCTGTCCGTCGTACACGGGCTTTCTGGTTTCGCGGTCCAGCACATAGAATTCAAATTCATAGCCAAGCCGGCAGATGTAGCCCATGTCATCAAAGGTATCGATAATCTTCTTAAGCAGCAGCCGGGGAGAAGCCATGGCCGGGCTGCCATCGTACCAATAAGGGTCCACGGTAATATTCGCAGTATTAGGCACCCACGGGAGCACCCGGAATGTGGAAAGGTCGGGCACGGTGCAATGGTCGGCAAAAGAAACTTCTTCAGCGTAGCCCGTGCCTGTGGGAACCATGGACTGAATGTCCAGCCCAAGCAGGCCACCGTAAAAGTTCAGGCCGTTGTCGAGATAGTCCATAAAGCTATTCATGGGCACGGTTTTACTGCGGGAAACTCCGTGCAGATCGGCTTGTTCAAACCGGACAAACTCAATGTTGTGATCGCGGATGGTCTTCTTGATGGCGTCGATACTCTGGGATCGGGATTGCGGTATGGTCATGAGACTCCCTCGTGGCGTATTAGTCGTGCATATGGATCAGACGGCTATTTTTCAACTTTGTCATTTGCCACAGAGTATCAATTCTTGTGCCAAGAACACCTTTTTAGAATATATTTTATTATTTTAGATTATTACAGCAAAAAATATTTCTCCGTCCTATTAATCCGCCTTTTGTTCTCAGCAATGACTCGCAAAAATAAGAATTACTTTCTCATAATTAAGAAAAGAAATTTGTGTATATTTATTTAAATTTTCATTTAATATTAGCATATTATCATATTTAATTTCTAATTTGCAATTCCTTTGCGGTTGTCATAGAGAGGAATATGTCTTCAATGTAGAAAATTGTAAAATCGGCAGTATGCCTGTCGGAACGGTACGCGCCATGCCATGTCTCTTTCGCCAATTTGCGGAACACGCCACCAATGCGCTCGCCCTTATGGACGCGCACGGAAAGCTGGTTTACGCCAATGCCAGTTTCCGAAGCGCGTTTCTCGCGGATGGCGATCTCGACGGCGCGATGTTGGCCCATGTCCCGCCCAAGAAACTCACCACGGCGGAGATATGTCCGCCCCCGTGCGAAACGCCAGCCCCATGTTCCACGGTGTGTCCCGCGCAGCCTCTCCAGAAGCCCCCCTGCGGGCACACGGAGCCGACCCCGCAAACGGATTCCCCTGCTCCCGCGCTGCCCCCGGCCCTCACCTCGGTATTGTCAGCCGCGCTGGCCCGTACCAAACGGGAGGGAACAGCGCAGACACTCCCATGGGGCCACAATGCGGCGGCGCGGCCTGTCCCGCCGCCGGACAACACAACGCCCGTGGCACGGGGAAATGGCCCCGCCTCCCGCCCTAAGGACTCCGCCCGCTCCTCCGACGGAACAAACACCGCAGAGACACCCGGATTTGTCCGAATCATCCCAGACGAAACCACCGGACTGTTCATAGTGGAAATCGCGTCCCCGTCCGCGCCTTCGCTGCCGGACGAAGCATTGCGGGCAGAGCGGCAGGCCAGACGACAGGCAGAGCGGCTGCACCTGCGCAGCCGGGAACTGTTTTTTAACGTCATCGATGAACTTCCCATTTTTGTGTATATGCAGCGCCCCGATTACACCGTGGCGTACGCCAACAAAAAGACCAAAAATTTCTATGGCGAAACCGAGGGACGGCGCTGTTACGAAGTCTTCAGCGGACTGGACCGGCCCTGCTCCTTTTGCCCTACCTTTCAAGTTTTTTCCTCCGGGCGTTCGGAAGATTGGGAATTCACCGACAGCAAAGGCCGGACCTTCCACATCTACGATTATCCATTTGAGGACGAAAACGGCGCGCCGCTTGTCATGGAATTGGGGGTGGATGTCACGGAGCTAAAGCGCGTGGAACGCGAGCTTTTCCAAGCGCAAAAGATGCGGGCCATCGGCGTGCTTGCCGGTGGCATAGCGCACGACCTGAATAACAATCTGGTCCCCATTATCTTTAATATTGACCACGCGCTGGGCAAACTACACGACGCCGAAACCTCTGAACCGCTGAGTGAAGCCCTGCGGGCCGCCTACCGCGCGGCGGAATTGGTGGAACAGGTGCTGGAGTACAGCCGGCAGCAAAACCTTAGCCGCACTCCGTTGCATCTGGTGCCTTTGGCGCAAGAAAATCTGGCATTACTGCAAGCGTCCTTACCGCGCGGCATCGGGCTGGAGGTGGAATACGCCACAGAAGCGGACTGCATCGTGGCAAACCCGGCGCAGGTGCAGCAACTGCTGCTCAATCTGTGCCGCAACGCGGTGCAGGCCATGCCAAACGGTGGCAGGCTGACCGTTTCCGTTTCCAACATGCAGATACAGGCCCAAATGCAGCACCCGCATTTAGGCATCCCCTCCGGGGAATACGTGGTGCTGCGGATTACAGATACTGGTCACGGCATTGAACCCGACAGGCTGGAGCAAATTTTTGAGCCGTTCTACACCAGCAAACGCAATTCCGGGGGCACGGGCATGGGGCTGGCAGTGGTTCATGCCATTGTCACCAGCAATGGCGGTCGCATCTTTGTGGACAGCACAGTAGGCAAGGGAACCATGTTCACGGTGTATTTACCCAGCGTGCGCCCGGTAGCGAAAAAAAATATCGCGCCGAAGCCAGCCACCACGCCAGTGCACAGCCGCAATACACGCGTGTTGTTGGTGGACGACGACCACGGAGCCATGATGGCAATGCGCCGGGTACTCATGGAAGTGGGGGTGGAAGTGCTCACCGCTGCCAGTGGAGAAGAGGGGTTGAACCGCTACCGTACAGATCCGCAAGGATTTGACCTTGTTCTGGCGGACCAGTCCATGCCCGGCATGCAGGGCATGGAACTAGCCCGGCGCATACGCGACTATAATACAAAGGCCCGGATAGTCATTTGCACCGGGCACGTTTCTCCCTCGCTGGAGCAAGACGCTTCAGAAGCGGGTATTGCGGGATTTTTAATGAAACCCATGAGCCCCGCGCGATTAATCGAAAGCATCCACCGTCTGTGCGGAAAAACACGTGCGGGGAGACACTATGGCTCGAATACTGATTATTGATGACGATGCGCTGGTTTGTCGCAGCATCGGGCGGTGCGTGGCGGATCTGGGCCACGAGGTGCTCATGGCGGGCAGTTTGGCCTCCGGCTTGGAACAGGCTCAGACCGGGGTGGACGTAGTGTATCTTGATTTGGGCTTGCCGGATGGCGATGGCGAGGAAGTGATAGAGGCCCTCGCCGCCACCCCCGCGCATCCAGAAGTGGTAATTATCACAGGGATGGGGGGAAACTACGGAGCGGAAGGCACGCTAACCAAAGGGGCGTGGGAATATATTCCCAAACCCGCCTCTCCCGCCGTTATCCGGGAATCCTTGTCATCCGTGCTGGAATACCGGCGTAATCGGCGGCTGACCAGCAACGATACGGCCCTCCCGGAGGAAGGACTCCGCCCCTGTGGCATTATCGGTCACAGCGCTCCCATGCAACGCGTGTGGCAAGTTATAGGCCGAGCGGCTGAAAGCGAAGCCGGGGTGCTGGTGCTGGGAGAAACCGGCGCAGGCAAAGAATTGGTAGCACAGGCCATACACGCCAACAGTCTCCGCCGGAACGGTCCCTTTGTGGTTGTTGACTGTTCCAACCTGACGGAATCGCTAGTGGAGAGCGTGCTTTACGGGCACGTCAAAGGCGCGTTTACCAGCGCCCACGCAGACAGCCGGGGGCTTGTCGCCGCGGCAGACGGCGGCACGCTGTTTTTAGACGAGGTGGGCGAGCTTCCGCTTTCACTACAAAAATCGTTTTTACGCGTATTGCAGGAGCATACGTTTCGTCCGGTAGGCAGTACAAAAGAGCGATCCAGCGATTTCCGGCTCGTCGCCGCCACCAACCGCGACGTAGATGCCATGGCCCGTGACGGTCGCTTCCGCAACGACCTGCTCTTCCGGTTACGCACGGTGGAGGTGCACCTGCCCCCCCTGCGGGAACGGGGAGATGACATTGCCGAACTCGCCGCCTTTTTTGTAAAAGAGGCCTGCTCCCGCTATGGGCTGCCCGAAAAAACCTTGTCGCGCCAGTTGGTGAAAGGGCTTTCTTCCTACGCATGGCCCGGCAATGTGCGCGAACTGGGCAATGTCATGGAGGCCGCCGTTATTGAATCCGGTCATGAACCGACGCTGTTTCCCAAACACCTGCCCGGCCAACTGCGGGTGGCGTTTCTTGACAAGGTGGGGCGCAAGCGCCCGGCGTCCCCGGCAGCGCCGCCCTCTCCCCGTGAAGAAATCACATGGAACGGATGCTCTTATGAAGAATATAAGGGCATCCGCGACCGTTCCTATTTTCAGCAACTCATGGATGTCTGCGAAGGAGACATGCTGCAAGCCAGCCGACTTTCCGGTTTAAGTGTGGCGAGCATTTACCGCCATCTGGCGCTGGCGGGCATTTCCACCAAGAACCGCGTAAAACGCTAACGGCCTAAAAATTCGCCCCACGCGGTTTTTCAAAAATTTTCCGATCGCAGACGAGGCCTACCCGGTCGCGGTTTCTCATTTCCTCTTCTTGACGCTACATCCGGCGGCTTCTAGGGTCTTCAGATGCTGGTGTATATTCACGTTCCTTTCTGCCGAAGCAAGTGCGGCTATTGCGCGTTTCATTCCGAGATACCGCGTGGCGACGCCATGCAACGCTATACGGACGCCCTACTGCGGGAAATTGCGTTGTGGGGCGACAGACTGGGCAATGTTCCCGTGCAGACCGTTTTTTTCGGCGGGGGCACTCCCTCCATGTTGCCCGCCCGCGCCATTGCCGCCATTTTGGACAGGCTGCGCCGCGCCTTCGCCCTAGAGCGCTCTGCCGAAATCAGTCTGGAAGCGAACCCGGAATCCGTGGCGGATATGACCGTCATGCAAACGCTGCTGAACGCGGGCGTGAATCGCCTGAGTTTAGGCGTACAAAGCCTAAATTCCGCCTCTCTGCGTCATCTGGGGCGCATTCACTCGGCACAGGACGCGGTGCGCACCTTTGAATTGGCCCGCACCATGGGGTTTGGCAATATCAACCTCGATTTTATCTGGGGTTTGCCAGACCAGCGGCTCAAACTATGGCTGGATGAACTTAAAGCTATTGTGCGGCTCGGCCCGGACCACCTTTCCTGCTACGGACTCACACTAGAGGAAGGCACCCCTCTGGAGCAGGCGGTACGAGAAGGAACCACGCTCTTGCCCAACGAAAATGAGCAAGGGAAAATGTTCATCTATGGTGCGGAGTATCTGGAATCGCAAGGGTATCTGCATTACGAAATTTCCAACTTCGCACGCATGGGCTTCCAGTGCCGCCACAATTTAGGATACTGGGAAGGGGCGGAATATTTAGGCCTCGGTCCGGCTGCGGTATCCACCTTGCGGGGGCGGCGCTGGACAAATCCTCTGGATCTTGCGGTATACGAGCGCAATGTGCGCAATGGCGACATCGCCCGCGATGTTGAGCTGCTCACGCCCCTTGAACGCGTACAAGAGCTGGTTATGCTGCGTCTGCGCACAACACGCGGCCTGCGGGTGAAAGCATACCGGGAAGTAACCGGGCGAGACTTCCTTCGTGACAATAAAGCGCTCATTCACGCGCTGCATCGCAACAGGCTTGTGCGCATCCGCAATGGCTACCTGAGCCTCACGCGCAACGGGCTGCTGGTTTCCAACTCCATTCTGGAACGATTTTTCGAATCACTTGAACAGGTTGCCACAAACGATGCCAATGCCATTTCCGATCCCCACACGCTCTCTGTGACTGAAAAAACAGAAAAAACGGAACAACCCAACGCGCCCAACGCGCCCAATACGCCCAATACAACTGGCGCGACTGACCGTCCGCCCGACACAGACTTCTCTTCCCCACACGAAGCGTCCGTCCATTCCCCGGAAGAAACCGCCACCTCCAACGCCACGCCCTCTACCGGGACGCAGCAAAAAACTGACGCGGCACCCGCCGCCCTGCGTACCCAGCGGGAGAGTGCATGAAATCCCGCGTGCTCAGGAATCCTCTTTTTTTCCCCGGTTTATTGTTACTTTTTTTTGTTCTGGCCACGGTGGTAAGCGTGCTCGTGCTTACCAAAGATTACCGCGCCATCTCCCAAGCCCGCCCAGCACCCCCTCCCCCCGCAATAGCTCAAAATGACGCGCGCGTGCGGTATGAAACGCTGGAAGAAGTGTTTGAAGCCCGGATGCGGGCGTGGCAACTGCGGTGCGTCTGGTCCGCTTCCCTGCTGGGGACTCTGGGCCTGTTGACGCTATGGGGCGGCTACACCTCCTTGCGGCAGCGGCAACTGCTGGATCAGGCGCGGGAAACTCTGGCCCTGCGGGAACGGTACTATCGTGCGCTGGCGGAGCACTTTCCCTCCGGCATCATCCTCTTGTACGGCAGAGACGGGCGAATAGCCGTTGCCGCAGGACAGGGGTTACGCGCACTCGATCTTTGCGACACTCCAATGGAAGGCCGTCTGCCCGAATCTCTTTTCCCGGAGGAAATGGCCCACTCCTTCTCCCACCACCGCGCTCTTGCGCTGCGCGGACAACGCAGTTCTTTCACGGCGGGCATGCGGGACCGGATATTCCACGTACACACGCAGCCCATTATTGACAGCCGGGGAGAAGTGGAAGCGGGCATGGCTGTTTTTTCAGACATCACGCTGCGGGAAGAGCAGGCCGCAGCCCTGCTACAGGCAAAGGAGGCCGCAGAAGTTGCTTGTGAGATGAAAAATCAGTTTGTCGCCAATATCAGCCATGAACTGCGCACTCCCATCAGCGGCATCATGGGAATTACAGAAATGGCTCTGGCGGAACAGCCCCCCGCGACATGGCACCGATACTTTTCCGTTATCAGAAATGTTTCCGAAGGGTTAGTCGGCGTCATCAACGACGTGCTGGATTTTTCGCGCATTGAGGCGGACAAACTTTCGCTGGAATCCCGTCCGTATGATCTGCGTGCCCTTCTCTCAGACATACTGGAACCCATGCGTCTTCGCGCGGAAGCAAAAGGGCTGGCCCTCAGGCTGGACATTGACGACCCCATTGCCCCGTGGGTCATCGGCGACCCCGGAAGACTACGCCAAGTGCTTGTAAATTTAGTGGACAACGCCATCAAATTTACAGATGCGGGACAAGTGCTCATACGGCTTACCCACGGCCCGGATAGCCCCGGAGGGCACACCGCCATGAATGCCCCGCAACACGCCTCTTCCGTGGGAGGCGGAGGAATCGGAGGCGATGGAGACGCGAATATCCGCAACCTCTTTGAACCGGCGCGGCAAGAACGCGCCTCACGCCCGGACGCCGCCGCGAAGCCGCACATTCCAGACGGGGAAAACCACCCCGCCACAAATGCTCCCGACCATTCGGACACGACCGAAAGCGAAGACACCCGGCAAAACGCGACGCAAATTGTACATTTTTCCATTACAGATACCGGTATCGGCATTCCCGCCAACAAGCAGACGAGCCTGTTTACTAGTTTTTCCCAACTAGATGGATCTCTTTCGCGGCAACATGGGGGTAGCGGATTAGGGCTTTCCATCTGCAAACAGCTTGTGTCCATGATGGGGGGAACCTTATTGGTAGACAGCCTTCCCGGCACGGGGAGCAACTTCTACTTCTCGCTGCGTATGCCCCTCCATGAACAAACACAGCCCATTACGGATACTCCTCGCCCGCCCGCGCAGCGCGTAACACCGGCAAAAGGGAGCCTTCCTCCCCCTTCCCAACATGAAACACCCTGCCCTGCCGCACTGCGCGTGCCTACGGATTTGCCACCTGCGGCCCTTTCGTTTCAAACCGTGCTGTTGGCAGAGGACAACGAACTAAACCGGGAATTTTTAGTCTACTTCCTGCGGCAACGCGGACACACGGTGCTTCTTGCAAACACCGGAGTGGAGGTGCTGGAAATCGTTCTTGCCAATGGAGCCAGCGCCGACAACGCGTCCGCTTCTCCACAGGCCGGCTCGCTTGAAACACCGCCAAGTTCGCCACCGGACACCCCGCCAGTTCCCGCGCCTGCCGTTTCCTCGCGTATTTCCGCGCCAGCAATGTCTAACTCCATTCCGGCAAGGCCCGACATCATCCTTATGGACGTGCAAATGCCCATCATGAGCGGTCTAGAGGCCACCCGCCAGATACGCGAAGCGCAGGCTCCCTACAGCGCCATTCCCATTGTCGCCCTGACGGCACACGCCATGTCTGGGGACCGGGAACGGTTTCTGGCGGCGGGTATGGACGCCTTTGTCGGCAAGCCCGTAGACAGGCAGGCGCTGTACGCCGCGCTCGAAACCGCGTGGAGTCAGGCCGTGCAACGCGGCTGGACAGCGCAAGGCACCACGTCAACCGCCTTCCCCGCCTGAAAAGCACATAGTGTAAAGATTTTTCTATTGCCTTTATGTCCCCAGTATGGTGGTGTATAGTACCGTGTTTCTTTCCAAGGATGGAAAAGCCATACACAGAAAATTGCACTGACTCTACAAGGAGGGGGGGAATAATGGATAGCGGACAGGACACATCGCATGCGATGATACGGCTCCCCTTCGCAAAAGTAAAAGCACAGCACCACGTTGTCTCTGACTATTTACAAAAAGAACTTGTTCTGAGCATACCTCTTCCGCTTGTCGTACTTAACGAGGGACGGCAGATAGTCTTCGCTAATCAACATGCGGCAACGTTTTTTGGGAAAGATAATCCAGAGAACTTGCTGGGAATTCGTCCCGGAGAAGGATTATACTGCGTGCATTCTATGCAGGAAAGTGGCTGCGGAACTCCGTCCCCGTGCTCTCACTGTGGAAATGTTATGGCCATACTGAGTGTAAAAAAGCAGGATTGCTGCGCTGTGGAGGCCCGCATTCTCACTAAACAGCATGGACACCTTAACGCGCTTAACCTGCACTTGGACGCGGCCCAACTGATAATAGAAGACTCCCCATTCACGCTCATCTATTTGCGCGACATTTCCCGCGACACAGACCGGGAAATTCTAGAGCAATTCTTTCTGCACAACGCGCTCGGCTCGTTGAAAACCATAACTGAAGCCGCAACGCAGATATGCGGGCAAACAAATGACACGCAGCGGGCAGCAGCGCGAACCATGGCGGACCATAGCGAACGGCTGGTACGCGACATGGAATTTTTGCGGCTATATCTCGCCGCCGAAGACGGGCAACTAACGCCAACAATGGCCGAGGAGAAGCCGCACGAGATAGTGGAGAGTCTTCACGCCCTTTTCCTTCCGCTTGCAACGGAACACAACGTGACACTGCGGACAGAGGGCACGGAAAGTGGAGCGATGATAGTCACTGACCGCGACCTTCTCCAACGGGCATTGGAAAATCTGCTCAAAAACGCACTGGACGCGGCGAAGCCCGGCGAGGAAGTAACAGTGGGGCACATAGACCAGACGCAATCGGTCCATTTTTTTGTGCGCAACCGCCAATACCTGCCACGGCATGTGCAGCAACAACTTTTCCAACGCAATTTCTCCACCAAGGGATCGGGAAGAGGTATCGGCACTTACAGCACCCGCCTTTTTGTAAACAACTACCTGCGGGGAAGCGTCGCCTTTGAAAGTTCTGTGGAGGAAGGCACCATTTTCTACATACAAATTCCCAGATAACTCCCTCTGAGATCACGGAACCCGCGCCGCGCGCTCTTTCTTCCGGCAGTCCCCTCCCAACCCCACCGGCATCGTTTCACTGACAGCCGCCAGCCCCTTTGCGCGTTTTGCAACGCCCTTCGCTTTTGCCCACGTGATAGCAAACGTATTGCGCACCGCCCCCCTGCGCGAACAGTGGTTGAAGAAATCCGCATTGCGATATTCCGCCACAGGTCGCGTGTTTTTGCTGCGGGATCAGAACTTTTTGGATACAAGTCTTTGGCGAAGACAACGGCAGAGACAGGATGGACTGATGGATACGGCAAAAAACAACATTTCAGCACCCGATACGGCACCAAGCCGCGCCACGCTTTCACGCACGGGGGCTATTTTTTCGGGTATTCGGCAGGCATTGCCCGTCGCCATGGGATACGTGCCCGTGGGGTTCGCCTACGGTGTGCTAGCGCGCAAGGTCGGGCTTTCGGAATGGAATACCATTCTCATGTCCCTGCTGGTCTACGCTGGTTCGGCGCAGTTTATCGCGGTAAGCCTGTTCGCTGCGGCGGCCTCTCCCCTTTCCGTGGTACTTACAACCTTTGTGGTCAACCTGCGCCACCTGCTTATGGCGGCGGCTCTTTCGCCCTTTCTCCGCTCATGGACACGCGGGCAGCAGGCGCTGTTCGCCTTTGAATTAACGGACGAAACCTTCGCCTTGCACGCCCGCCGATTCCCTGAGCATGGCGCACACAGAGCGGAAACCTATGCCCTGAACGCCACCGCGCAACTTTCTTGGGTACTGGGGGCTGTGCTGGGAGTCTTTTCCAGTGAGCTGATTGGCGACATAAAGCCACTGGGGCTGGACTATGCCTTGGCTGCCATGTTTGTGGCGTTGCTTGTGGGACAAATGCGCTCTCACCTGCATATACTGGTGGCAGTGGTTTCCGCCGCGCTCTCAGTAGGCTTCATGCTTGCCGGAGCGGGACAATGGAATGTGATGCTCGCCACCATATGCGGCGCCACTCTGGGGACGCTGCTGAGTCTGCGTGCCCACCACACAGGGCACTCCCGCGGACAAAGGGAGAACGCCATATGATGGCAGATCATCTTGTGCTGCTTATTGTCATCGGCATGGCCCTTGTGACCTACCTGCCACGAGTGCTGCCCGTGTGGCTGCTTTCCAACCGGGAATTCCCACCCGTGGTTGCCCGCTGGCTGAGCTATGTGCCCAGTGCCATCCTCAGCGCTCTGCTGGCCCCTTCTCTGCTTATTCAAGACGGACAAATTGCGCTGAATCTACAAAACCTGCCGCTGCTCGCTGCCGTGCCCACCTTCTTAGTGGCGTGGCGGACCGGCAGTTTTTTCGGCACTGTGGCCGTGGGCATGGGATGTGTGGCTGCCGCGCGTTGGTTCGGCTGGTAGCGGGAATTTGTATTTCATACGGCACGCAGGTGACAGCGACAGCCCCCCCCGCGCAATTCAGAGAGCCACGGCCCGCCGATACGGTGAAACCCGGCGGCACCACAAAAGACCTTCGCCTGCACAACGCACAAAGGCCGGAGGTATTCCCCCGGCCTCTGAGAACGGATAACCGCATATAGCAAAAGAAAAGTCGGGAACCAGAAGTGCCTTAGAAGCTGCCCAGCGAATTCCCTATGCCGCTGGCGCGGGTGCCACCGCCAGAGGATACGCCGTTGGCCTCGTTCAGCATTTCCTGCGCTTCCGCCAACTCGGACTGTAACTGCACTAATTCGGCCTGCTTGGCTTGCATGAGCTGCTGTTTTTCTTCTTCAGACATTGATTTTGCCTGCAACTGCTCTATTTCCTGCTTCACTTGCTCTATCTGTTCCTTAATGCGCTCCACAGTCTGCTCCTGCGCACTTTGCGACTCAGAGTCATCGCTTTCGCCGCTTTTAGCGGACGAGGTGGATACGAGGTCGCGTGCTTCTTTGGAGATGGATACGGTATCCACTCCGGGCACCGCAGACTGGGCCTGCGCGGTGGATTCGGTTTCGCCTTCGGCGCTGCGGGAAGATTCGCTCCGCAGCCCCTGACCGAGCGTACTGTACGACTGAAGCATGTTGCTGGTAATTTGCATACCGGGCCTCCTTGTTCGTCAAACTTGTCGGGCTCATCTGGAGCCATTTGGCTCATCTGGCTCACCAAGCCTGTAGCAACACTATCGGCTCAGAACGCGGGGTCTTTAGGGCTCATGGGTATTTTTACCGTAAATGCGGTCACAGCCGCCTTTTCTTCCAGATTTGGCGTGGAGCGGACAATCCCGCGCAAGAAACGGAGCGAACTTAAAAGCCTTTCGTCCGGTACATGGGGACTGAAAGAAGAAATCCGGTTGCCTGAAACGAGCCGGTACGCTATGCGGGCAAAACAAACACCGCAGGAGAAACAGCACCATGAGCAAGGAAATGCCAAACTATCTAGTCCGAGGCATCCTCATTGGCGGGGCCATGGGGGCCTTCGCGCAATTAGCGGGAATTCTCGACAATCTACCCCGTTCCGTGGCTCTGGGCATGGTGGCGGGCTTTTTCGCGGGTCTTACCCTCGCCCGGCGACAACGCAAGCGGCAGGGAAAATAGTCCTATTCCGATGTCGCCATGCGTGCGCCAAGTGCAAAGGCGCGGTCGCAATCAGCGGGAAATAGCGTTTCCCGGCGCAGACGCTTCGCTTCAGAATCAAAGCGGGCGCTTTCATATTTACTATAGTCCGCATACTGCACGGTATCTGTGCAATACATCATTTCGCACGGACCCAAATGACGTGAAAGAGTGCGCTGCATGAGCGTGCAATGCGTCGCGTATCCGTACGGTTCGACCATGTCTTCCGCGACATTCATAGTGTATAGCAAGGCCGTGGGGATGACCCGCCCAAAGTCGCAGTGCCCGTCCTCCGCATACGGATTGTACGGGAAGCACAGCCTTTCCATACACGCGCGCATGGCAGCCGTTTCCGTGCCGTAGTAGATGGGCGAACCAAGAAGAAGCGCATCCACCGTGGCAATACGTTCCAAAACCGGGCTGAGGTCGTCCTTCACCGCGCATACGCCTCGCTGTTTCCGGTTCAACCGTTTACAGGCAAAGCAGCTTATACACCCGGAAAAAGTAAGCGAATGCAAGTGCACCATCTCGGTTTCCGCACCCTGAGATTGCGCCCCCGCGAGTGCGTGTTCCAAAAGCGTCACCGTGTTCCACCCTTTGGTCCGGGGGCTGCCATTAATGGCCATAACGCGCATGAGTCTCTCCTTCCCTAAAATCGCACGGCGGCAGTACTACCGTGCGGTATTCAAATACGCCCCGCGCATGGAGCGGACATTCCGCAGGCCAGACCTGCGCGAACCCCGCTCCATACACGAAAAAACACACGGATGCGCGCAGAACGGAGAACCCCCGTCCGCTGTCACCCCGCACGCTACTTGGCTGCGGCAATGGCCTTCATCAACCACGCCATATTTTCACCAAGGTTGCGCATGTTGTGCAGCGCTTCCTCGTCGCCCTCTACATCTCCCGGCTGAAGCCCGTAGCCCATATTCCAATAGGATGAGCCGGGGATGACCATCTGATTAATCTGGAACAGATGGTTCATGGAATCGAACACGTGGGTGGCTCCGCCTCGGCGTACCGCCACCACTGCCGCGCCCACTTTGCGACGAAGCTTGGCACCGTTTGCCAACGCCACATAGCCGGAACGATCAATGAGCGCTTTCATTTCCGCGTTTACATCAGCGAAATAGGTAGGAGAACCCAGCAGGATACCGTCCGCCTGCCACATTTTTTCCAAGTACTCGTTCATCGCGTCAGACGTGACAACACACCGGCCATCCTGACGCTCACGACACTTGTTACAGGCAAGACAGCCATGCAGCGGCTTGCCGCCAATACGGACGAGCTCCGTTTCTATGCCAGCCTCTGTAAGAGGTTCTAGCACGGCCTTAATGAGCCGTTCGGTATTTCCGCCTTTCCGCGGACTACTATTAAATGCTACCACTTTCATATTATGCTCCTTTTCGATGGGCCACTATCGGCATCGTGATCAGGAAGACGACGGTTTGTCCTCCCCCTTTCTATTCCATTCCACAGACAACATCGCAAGTACCCACTTTTTTGTTTTGTAGTTACAAAAAACATACCACATGACCACAGAGAAAAAATAGGCGTTTTCTAATTTTCCCGTTGACACCAACCGCCCCCTCGGCTACTTACCTCTTCCACAGCGTGGGGCTGTAGCTCAGTTGGGAGAGCGCTTGAATGGCATTCAAGAGGTCATCAGTTCAATCCTGTTCAGCTCCACCAAATTTTTCAAGGGTTTATGTCATATCGACATAGACCCTTTTTTCGTGCCACTGAATGTCCACTGAATGTCAGTGTCTGCTGACGAGTCATATTTTCCATGTATCTGCTTGGGATATTAAGGGACTGACGATACACCACCACTGAAGGTTGAACATTCAGTGGCTGAAACGTGCCTTGATCCGAAAGCCAATCCTGAAGGACAGCCGCAGCTCAGACAGCTTCAGGCTTGCCTCAAGTCTGCCCATTGGCCCTCCTTTCCGTCTTTCGCTCAAATTTCGCGTTAGCGCTTCGTTCATAGCAACGATGACCTCAGGTTTGGATCGATGTGTTTCTGTCGCTCCTAGGGCAATTGCGGCCTCTTGTCGCCTTGTGTGTGAATTGGGCTTAATCTAATGCCCCTGGTTGGGACGTGGGATGGTAATAAGCAATTTCAAAGGCGCTGAGGTGGTCGTGTCTACAAGTGCTCTACGGTATGCTAAGATCAGCATGCACGAGGCTTGACGAGGAAGCTGTTGAGTTCGTAAGGGCTCTTTAAACTGAAGGGGTTTGTATATGCCAAATTTTATGCTGATGGCCAGAGACGTTAAGCGTTTAATGTACGAGGATTCTGAGCAGTTTGTATTTCCTGTCAATGGCCTAAACGGGGTAGAAAGTGTTGCATGTTCCTTTAGGTATGTCTCGTTCATGAGCAGGGAGCGGTTTGTTGATGAGTATGTTTTGGATTTGAGCGGTAAGTCGTTGCTCAAAACAAACACTGTCGCCATTGTTGATGTCGGTGAGTATAGAGCCCTTCATAAGGGGGCGTTACATCTGGTTGCGGTCAATGTTCTCAGGGAGTTTATTGGGGCTATGCATGCTGTATGCGCCTTGATAGATATAAAAAAGGAAGGACGAGTTGTTATTTCAAATTCCAATGTTCACGAAATAGAAGAAGGGTTTGTAGATTTCTTAACTATTTTTAAAGATAAAAATTGTGAGCACTTTCGCAAGAATGTTGATATCGATATGAATATGGATACATTTTTGAGCTATAAAAATGTTCATTTTTGGATTGACTTTTTAAATAGAGATATATCTGGTAGAAATGAGATTGGCACCAAGGTGAATAAATTGCTAGAGCTATCTTACTATAGCTCAAGTAGTATCCATGCGTATAGAAGGATGAATGATTGGTTTATTGGATTAAATTATTTTTTTAGAGATGGTAAAGATATAAATAGAAATTTTATTACACAGAAATTGTCAGTCATATTTGATCATATATTGAAAAATAAATGTTTTGAAAATAAATTTTCAAAAGGTTTTGAAGATCTATATCAAAGGGTAAGAAACGACATTATGCATGGATCACTGCCTGAATACGATTTAAGTTCTGTAGATGTTAAGGATTATTACGCCCTTAAGACTATTTTTAATTATCTCATATGCTTTACGATTGAGAAGAATGTTGCTGTTTCTTATAAAACAACTGCAGATTTAAATTCATATTTAACATCCTATCGCCCCAAGAAGGATTAGTCCGCAAATCAAGAGATGGACTCTTTGGCTAGGTGATCTCAAGCTCCCACCCCTCATCGCTGTCAGTCTCATCGTCGGCTTCGGACATCTCCACCATCTCTTCTGCCACCGCCGGATCACGGCGTATGACCAGCGTATCCTTCCACCGGATCATCACTGGACGCTGATCACTCACCTTCACGATACTCGCCTCCTTCCGCAGCACGTTCTTCAGCTTGTCCGAGTCGGCAAGCCAGAGGGTGTCTGCGTCTATTGATTCCACCACCGTCCAGTGCGCCCAGCCTTCGGCTTCCACCGCCGTTATGATAGCTACTGGTGTTGGGTCGGACAGAATCTCTTCAAATGTGCTCCACAATCGCCCTAGGCTGCCCGGTTTCGTGCCAACGAATGGTCTTGCATGGACTACCCCAAAAGCGGGGCTAAAAATGGTCCTGCTGAGATACATCAGGTCCCGTACACCGAGGCCGAGCATGTTGATCGCCGCCACATCGCGCCGTTCCTCCAGCGCCAGCAGGCAGGATACGAAAAGGCTGTGGCAAACCCCGACCGAAAGCCGGGGTTCCACTATGCGGACTGCGTTGAAGAGGCTGTATATGCCGCAGAATCCATCTAATGCCCCTTGCTGGAGGGGCTTCACTCTGCGCTTCTTAGGAATCGGCACTGCCACCCTCGCTTGTCTTGCAGATGAACACATGAAACACGCTGCCATCGTCGAAGCGGAAGATGAGGCTTGCCGTGTTTCTGAACACCGCTGCCTCGTTCGGGCGCTCCACGATGACGGGGAAGGTGTTTTCCAGCAGGGTGTAGCGTTCTTCGGCATCGTACTCCGGCGAGAATAGGTCGATGAGGAGTTGGGCAACTTCGCGTTCGTGCATGGCTACGCCTCCAGCATGATGTCTACAAGGATGAAGGGGCGTGGATACCAGTGGATATCGTTGTCCACCTCGATACCGGCTATGGAAATGGCTTTGAGTTCCGAGAACGAGAAGTAGCCCCATTCGGCATTCTGGTAGTCGCAGT
>JAEWQB010000016.1 GCA_023460395.1 Pseudomonadota bacterium
CGGCAAGCTGAGAGAGGCCGAGGTACTGTTGGCGCAGGGGCAAACGGTTCCACAAGTGAGCAGGCAGCTGGGCGTGACCGAGCAGACATACTACCGCTGGCGCAAGGAATACGGCGGGATGCAGGTAGCTGGTAGTTGTCGATAACCAGATAGCACGTTTCCCGGCAGCGCATGCCGCGCGCCAATCTGGGAATGTCTGCCAGAGTTTCTTGAGTGACTGGCCAAAGTTCCAGTAATTTGTCTGAAAATTCAGCATTTGCATGGGCAAACAACCCGCAAATGCCAGCCCACGCTTTGGACGAGGATTCTCCAAGGCAGGTGTACCAGTGCGCTTGCGGGGCACCGCGAAGGGATTCTTTAAGGAATTCCCGTACCGCAGTTGTTTTCCCGAAGCCTGAAGGAGCTTCGACAACAGTGAGAAAATGTTCAGAAATTTTTTGTAATTGTTGCCAGAGGTGATTGGGAAAGGCGTATGCGCCGGAAAAATTTTTCTTTTGGGTCATTGTGTTGCCGCCATGCTACTGGCTTTTTCCCGAAAGGTTTTACAGTCCGCGCTTGCTGTTTCGCAACGAGTTCGAGGCATCTTATGGTCGTGCCGAAAGGCTTCCAGTGCTGAATACTATACACTATGAATGATGCAAAACCATTTTTTATGGCTCTCCGTTTTCTTTGCCCAAGTGTGAGTGGGACGACGCATGCGGTGATTTTTTTTAGGCAGGAGGTACCCGCATCGCCACTTTCTCAACACAGAAGACGTGGCGTATCCGTATGGTTCACAACATAGGCTATGCTATGAATGTAGAGAGTTGTGCATATGACGATGGAAGCGTTATCTAGACGTTGCTGCCCGCCGCATTGTCACCGTTTCGCCGCCAATACCCCAGTTGTCCATATCCACTTCCTCAATGACCACCACAGTCGTCGCAGGGTTTTTACCTAAAACGCGGGCAAGCAGTTCTGTGGTTCCGGCAATGAGGGCGGCCTTCTGCTCTTTGGTGGGAGCCTCTGCTCCGCCGGTGACCTTGATATTTACATAAGGCATAGTTTTTCCTCCGTGGGTGTTTGCATGGTGGTCATTGCACATGCCCGCACATGGCGCAATGCCAAAAGGCGGGCAGCGCGGATGCAGGGAAAGTAAAATCGTTATGCTTGAATTAGCATAAGCCTGTTGGGTTCATGCCATCAGCATGTAATACATTAATATAAAAGATAATTACAGACTTGTGTCAAAATGAGAGTAAGTGGCGTTGTGTGTTCCCCCTCCACGCTTTCCCGTATCGTCCCCCAAAAGGGATAATGCTGGCGTCTGGGGGACAAAAAGGGATAGACTGGCGGTTACGCGCGGAGTGTTCCCTTCACGAAGAGTCTCTCCCGCGCTTGAAGCCGGGAGTTGGTGCCGGACAATAGCCGGAAAGCATTTCCTCTGTCTGTAAGGAGTCTTGGATGAGTGTCGCGCGCTGCCCCACTATGCGGTTGCATCTGTGGCTGGAGACGGAAAAAGGCGTTTTTTTCGGTCAGGGAAGGCTGCAACTGCTGGAATATATAGAATATACCGGATCATTAAATGCAGCAGCCAAAGCGCTGGGCATGTCATACCGGGCAGCGTGGGGCAAAATAAAAGCCACGGAAGACGCGCTGGGCTTTCAGTTGATTGAGCAACCGGAAGGCAAGCGGGGCGGCGGACAGTTGAGTGAAGCAGCCCGGCACCTTATCGCCAGTTACCGGAGCTGGCTGTCGGAAGTGGAACGGTTTGCGTTACAATCTGCCAGCGAACACATGGGCTATACCCCTAAACAGTATTGGTCTGTGCGGGAGTTGCCAAGTGTCAAACCTCCCCTTGCTTCTTTGTCTCTGCAAACGCCCGTACCGGACGTTGTGGAGGCGGATGCCGATGGGGCTGATCCCGAAGATCGGTAAGCGATCCCTCCGCACACAGGCAGGATAGGTGCGTCCTGCAACATGCTTATGCTAACATAGCAAAATATATTTATTTTATTGCTGGCTTTTGTGTGCCGTGGCACCATGTCCTATCTGGGTGCTCTTGCCGGAAAGAGGTGCAAAAGAGGCCCCACCACTTCAACCCAAGGAGGCCGACGCATGAACTGCACGCGGCGTGGTTTTCTTAAGCTAACTGGCGCGGGTGTTGCCTGTCTTTCATTGGGTCATCTCGGATTTGACCTGACGGAAGCAAAGGCCTACGCCACCAAGCTGAAGATCGAAGGAGCTAAGGAGGTCATCACCATATGTCCGTTCTGTTCCGTCAGCTGTAACATCATCGCACACGTGCGTGACGGACAGCTGATAAGCACGGAAGGTGACCCTGATTTTCCCGTAAACGAAGGGGCATTGTGCGCCAAGGGCGCAGCCCTGCTGTCCATGTCTAATAGCCATCACCGGCTGTTTAAGCCTTTGTACCGCGCGCCCTACAGCGATAAGTGGGAAGAAAAGGACTGGGGCTGGACGTTGGACCGCATCGCGCGGCGGATTAAAGACACCCGCGATAAAGAAATTATCCTTAAAAATGATAAGGGTGAAACCGTAAACCGCTTGGAAACGTTGTTCCACATGGGCACTTCCCACGCGGACAACGAAGAATGCGCCATTATCCATCAAGCTATGCGAGGCCTAGGTGTTGTCCACATGGACCACCAGGCACGGATTTGACATAGCGCCACAGTAGCGGCTCTGGGAGAGTCGTACGGACGCGGTGCTATGACGAACCATTGGATCGACATTAAAAATGCCGATGCCATTCTTATTATAGGCAGTAACGCTGCCGAACATCACCCCATTTCCTTTAAGTGGGTTCTCAAGGCCAAGGACAAGGGTGCCGTGGTCATGCACGTGGACCCCAAATTCTCGCGGACATCTGCCCGGTCAGATTTCCACGTTCCGTTGCGTTCGGGAACGGATATCGCCTTTATGGGCGGTATGATCAACTACGTTCTGGAAAACGAGAAGTACTTCAAGGACTACGTGCTTAAGTACACGGACGCGGCAACCATCGTGGGCGAGGGCTACGGGTTTAACGACGGCCTGTTTACCGGATACGACGCCAAAACGCGCTCGTATGATCGATCCAAATGGGCGGTTGAAACGGATGCGGACGGCGTGCCTAAACGGGATGAAACGCTTAAGCACCCCCGGTGTGTGTTTAATCTGCTGCGGCAGCACTATTCGCGCTACACGCTGGATACGGTTTCCTCCGTTACCGGCGTGAGCAAAGAGAACCTGCTGCGCGTATATGAGAACTTTTCCGCCACGGGCACGCCCGAAAAGGCGGGAACCATCATGTACGCACTGGGCTGGACACAGCACACAGTGGGCGTGCAGAACATTCGTTCCGCCGGTATTCTCCAGTTGCTTCTGGGGAACATAGGCGTGGCGGGCGGCGGCATTAACGCGCTGCGCGGTGAACCGAACGTGCAGGGGTCCACGGACCACGCTCTGCTGTACCACATCTTGCCCGGCTACATGGCGCCGCCCAGCGCCAGTTGGCAGACGCTGGCGGAGTACCAGAAGGCCAACACGCCGGTGTCCAACAACCCGCTCAGTGCAAACTGGTGGCAGAATAAGCCGAAGTACTTCATCAGCCTGCTCAAGGCGTGGTATGGCGAAAACGCCACACCGGAGAACAGCTTTTGCTATGATCTGCTGCCCAAGCTAGAAAAGGGTGCCGACCATTCCTACATGTATCTCTTCGACCGCATGTACCGGAACGAGATTACCGGCGGTTTTATTGTGGGGCTGAACCCCATGAACAGCGTGCCCAACTCCAATAAGGTGCGTAAGGCGCTGGATAACTTGGATTGGCTGGTCACCATGGACCTGCACCATTCGGAAACCACAGACAACTGGCAACGCCCCGGTGTGGACCCCAAGACGATGAAGACCGAGGTCTTCCTGCTGCCTTCCGCGCATCGTGTGGAAAAGGCGGGCACCGTGTCCAACTCCGGTCGCTGGCTGGTTTGGCACCACGATGCCATTAAGCCGCAGGGGGAAGCCCGTTCGTTTGGTTCCACGTACATCCCGCTTATGCGCAAACTACAGGAACTGTACGGCAAAGAAGGCGGAACCCTGCCTGAAGCGGTCACCTTGCAGGATTGGCCTGAAACCTATGACCCGGAAGAATGGACAGCGCGTATTAACGGGCGGTTCACAGCAGACTCCAAGGTAGGCGACAAGACCTACAAGAAGGGCCAGCTTGTCCCAACCTTCACGGCGTTGCAGGAAGATGGTTCCACCTCCTCGTTGAACTGGCTGTACGCCGGTAGCTTCACGGAAGAGGACGGTAATAAGTCTAAGTGGCGTAACCCCGCGCAAACTCCCATGCAGGAAAAGATAGGTCTGTATCCTAACTGGGCGTGGTGCTGGCCGGTAAACCGTCGCATCCTTTACAACCGCGCTTCGGTGGATGAGCACGGCAAGCCCTTTAACCCGGAAAAAGCCGTCATCGAATGGGATGGCAGCAAATGGGTGGGAGACGTGCCCGATGGCGGTTGGCCGCCGATGGCTACAGGCAAGGGTAAGCTGCCCTTTATCATGACTGAAAACGGGTATGGCAGAATGTACGGTCCCGGTCGGTTAGATGGTCCCTTCGCGGAGCACTACGAGCCGGTGGAAACCCCCATCGCCCGTCAGCCCCTCTCTAAGCAGTTGAACAACCCGGTCTGCAAGATTGTGAAAAGCGACATGGACGTGCTGGCAAAGCCCGCCGATCCCCGCTTCCCCATAGTGTTGACCACCTACAGCCTGACGGAACACTGGTGCGGCGGCGGGGAAACCCGCAATGTGCCAAACTTGCTGGAAGCCGAACCACAACTCTATGTGGAAATGAGCCCGCAGTTGGCTAAGGAAAAGAACATTGCCAACGGCGATGGCGTGATCATCGAAAGTGCCCGTGGCAGGGTGGAGGCTATAGCCATGGTAACGGTGCGTATCCGCCCGTTCCTTGTGGAAGGGAAAACCGTGCATCTCATCGGTATGCCTTTCTGCTTTGGCTGGACTACTCCCGGCACAGGCGATTCGACCAACAGACTCACCCCCTCGGTGGGTGATCCCAATACCAGCATACCGGAGTACAAAGCTTGCTGCGTGAACGTGCGCAAGGCTGACAAACTCACGGAAATCGCACGGTAGCACCGTTTCCCCTCCGCTTCCGCGGAGGCGGAGGGGACGGTTATAAGGAGTATGATCATGTCCAAGTCGTTTCTTATAGATACCACGCGGTGCACGGCTTGCCGGGGTTGCCAGTTGGCCTGCAAAGAGTGGTTTGAACTCCCTGCCAACCAAACGAAACAAACCGGCACACACCAGAATCCGCCGGATTTGAACCCGAACAACTATAAGTTGGTGCGGTTCAGCGAACACCTTATCAACGATAAGGTGGAGTGGTTCTTTTTCCCGGACCAGTGCCGCCACTGCTTGTTCCCGCCCTGTCAGGGCGCGGCGGACTCCGTAGTGGAAGGGGCTGTCATTCAGGACGAAGACACGGGCGCGGTGATCTTCACCGAGCTTTCCGCGGAAATATCCGAAGAGGACTTTGAGTATGTGCGCGAGGCATGTCCTTACGATATTCCCCGGCGCGATTCGGAAAGCGGGCGCATGGTTAAATGCGTTATGTGCATAGATCGTGTGCAGGCGGGCATGCCGCCCGCCTGTGTGCGGGTATGTCCCACGGGCACCATGAATTTTGGTGACCGCGAGGATATGCTGAAGCTGGCTGAAGAACGGCTGGCTGAAGTGCAGAAAACCTATCCGAACGCGATGCTGGCGGACCCGCACGATGTGAATGTCATCTACCTGCTGGCGGAAGCGCCGGAGATGTACCACACGCACGCGGTGGCTGAAGCAGCTCCCATGAACCGGCGGACGCTCTTTGCCTCATTGCGCGGTACCGCGCGGCGGGACCGTTCAGAAGGATAGTGGCGGGCGCACAGGGCAACGGATTTGATCCTTTGCCTGCGGAAGCTATCGGTACTGCCTGAATGCTCTGATACAACCCTGCCGACAATCAGGAGGCCGCGGATTTCCCTGCCCCGCGGTCTCCTCAGGCGGGGGAACCCCGCCCAAACCGAGCTGTGATATCGCTTCCAAAAAGATGCGATTCGCCGGGGTTGTGCGCCCGTAGTTATGTTTTGTTAGACATATCTACGGTGTGTGTTCCATAAAGTTTTTCAGTGTGGTGCGGGCCGTGCCCGTTTGTTTGTGAGCCGTTTGAAACCTGCCCATCCTATCGGGCGAGATCGGGAGAACCGTTGTATGACCAAAGATTCCGCTCCCCAGAAAACGCCGTCTTCTGTGAAACGCAAGACCGCTGAACAGACGCTTAACGATATCTGTACTCGACGTCCGGCACTGGCTGCCGTTCTTTCCGCGTTTATTCCGCTGTATGCCGCGCGGGAAGCTCTGGTGAAAACGCTGCGGCCTATGATTCCTGACGTCCCGGAACTTCACGACGTTTCTCTGGAGCGTTTGCAAAATGGTGTGCCGTTGCTCACGGATGCCTCTTTTGATTGGGTGGATGTGCCGTTTCGTGCCGCGTTCGCCACGCTTGGTCCGCTGCTTTCTTGTCAGCCTCCGCTTAGTGAGGCCGTGGAACGGTTTGGCAAGGCGTTGGATGAAACCGGTCCGAACGGGGCGACTCCTTCCCGCCTTGCGGGTGTCTGTCTGAGCGGCGATGCCACGGGGGTGGAACGTCTGGCGGCTGATTGCGGTATTTCTCCGACAATGTTGGTTTTTCTGACTCATCAGACACTTGGTCCTGTGTTACACGCGGCGTGGCAGACGCAGCAGCCGGAAGTTCCCTTCACCAGTTGGCGTGAAGGTAACTGCCCGGTCTGTGGCTCGTTCCCCTCTCTAGGGTTTCTGAACCGGCCCGACGCCACGCAGTCGGAGTATGCCAAGGGGGGGGGCGGGCGGAAGTTTTTACACTGCTCCCTGTGCGGATACGAATGGCATTTCCGTCGCGGAGCCTGTCCGGCTTGCGCCAACGAAGATCCGGGTGCCATTGAATTTTTACGCGCGCCGGAAACCCCGTGGGAGCGCATCGAATTTTGCCGTAAGTGTAATACCTACGTGACGGGGTTGGATTTACGGGAAAGTCTGGATACACCGGACATGGACGCCGCTGCGTTGGGTATGATGCATTTGGATTTGCTTGCCGCCAAGGAAGGGCTGCACCCGTTAGCTCCGGCATTTTGGAATACGTTTGAATAACTGGCAGCTATTGTGAGGGAGTTAGCCATGGTCACGACACCATCGCCGTGTGACAAGGCCCGTACTCTGCAACGTACCATTTTGCGCCACAGGGAAGGAACGGCCTGTGTTTCGGAAGACGCCATTCTCGTGGAATCTCCGTTGGAGATAGTCATCAACGGTGTGCCGTGGGCGGCGCTTATGTGCACACCGGGGAGCGACGAGGATTTGGCTCTGGGCTTTTGCCTTACCGAAGGACTGCTGCGCCCGGACGAGCCGTATACTGTGGATGGAGACGAGGCCACGCGGGAGGGTCTGCGGATTATTCTCTCCATGCCGGGAGGGGCGGCGCGAGTGCACGCCGCCATACAGGGACGCGGCATGCGCCTTGGTGCATCGTGCAGCGGAAACCGCAATGCGACCTGCACGCGCGAGTTGGTGCGTCCTGTCCACATGGTGCCGTCAGGATATGCTGTGGCACCGGACCAGCTCTACCGTTTACAAACGGAGTCAGAAGCGTGTCAGGCTCTTTTTTCCAGCACGGGAGCCACCCACTTTTGCGCGTTGTATGACACGGAGCAGACGCTCCTTGCTTATGCGGAGGACGTGGGACGGCACAACGCGCTGGATAAGGCCGTGGGACAGGCATTCCGGCAGGGGCGCTTTGCCGATATTCGCATGGTGCTTTTGTCTTCACGTCTTAGTTTTGAAATGGTCCAGAAGGCCATAGCCATCAACGCTCAGGTTGTGGCGGGATTTTCCGCTGTCACGTCCCGCGCGGTGCATCTGGCGGAAGCCGCCGGGTTAACGCTGATTGGTTTTTTACGTACTCCCCGGTTGAATGTATACACTCACCCGGAACGGCTGGGGCTGCGGCTTCCTGATACGGAGCAGGCTGACAGGCCGGGTGAATCTTTCCGTGTTGAGGACCGGTTCTGAAAAAGCGTGGTCCGCTGGTGTCCGCTGGTGTCTGATTGACGCGCAGTAACGCGCTATTTACGCGTGGCGGCTGTTTGCGTAGGATACGCTAGGTTGAGTATGCTGTTTCAAAAAACATATTGCAGGTGGACCCCGCCTCTCATGTATCCCCATGGCATGGGCGTTCACTGGAGAAATCGTGATGACACAGGGTGTTCAAGGAGCAAGTTCGACGTTTAAAAATATTGGCGAGCACACCTTTGATGAATTTGTGGAAATGGCGACTCTTTTCCACAATTATCCCGCGCCGGGACTGCTCATCGGCGGATATATGGTGGAAGAAGCCAGACGGCACTTGCCCGAAGACACACTGTTTGAAGCCATTGTGGAAACTTCTTGGTGTCTGCCTGACGCCGTGCAGATGCTGACCCCCTGCACCATTGGCAACGGGTGGGTTCGTGTGCTTAATTTTGGCCTGTACGCCCTGAGCCTGTTTGATAAACACACGGGCAAAGGGGTGCGCGTGTGGCTGGATATGCACAAGATACCCGAAGATTCTGAAATGTATTCATGGTATCTTAAACGCAAGCCTAAGCGTGAGCAGAATTCTGATAAGCTCATGTGTGAAATAGCCGAGGCCGGAGCCGACTACCTTTCTGTGCGGCCTGTCACAGTGAAGGCCGACATGCTGGTTAAACGTAGTAAAGGGGGCATTAGCGAGTGCCCTGTTTGCGGTGAAGCATATCCGGGAATGCATGGTCCTGTCTGCCGTTCTTGCAAGGGCGAAAGCCCTTATGCGTCCGGTGCGGAATCGGACGGCAATGTGCGGGGCGGAGAGGGCGTGGTCTATCCGCTACCCTCCGCCGTGCAGGTGGTAGCGGCGGAAGAGGCCGTGGGGCGCACCGCTATGCACGATATGACCAGCATAGATCCCGGCAAAAGCAAGGGCGCTGCCTTCCGTAAAGGGCAGGTTTTTGACGTGGGTGATCTGTGCCGATTGCAGCACATGGGCCGGAATAATTTATACGTGGAAAGCGGCGCTGTGGGCGATGAATGGGTGCACGAAGATGACTGCGCCCGCGCTTTCGCGCGTGCTATGGCTGGAACCGGTGTTGTGCTGGACGGCGAGCCACATGAGGGCAAAGTGAGCCTGAAGGCCGCGTATGACGGCTTGTTCCGTGTGAGTTCCGACGCCATGTACCTCTTCAACCTGTGCCCCGGCGTTATGGTCGCTAGCCGGTGTGGTTGGACATTGGTTAAGGAAGGGGCGGAACTGGCGGGAACACGGGCGATTCCTCTGTATCTGGAGCGCCCTTTGTACAACCGTGCCATGCAGGCGCTTGCGAATGGTCCTTTGTTTTCCGTGCTGCCTCTCAAGCAGGCCAAGGTAGGTGTGCTGATTACCGGAGACGAGGTATTCAGCGGGAAAATAGAAGATCGTTTTGAAGAAATCATTCGCAGAAAAGTCACCGCGCTGGGGAGCACGGTACAGCGGGTGTTCATTCAGCCCGACAGTCGCGAGCGCATCCGCGATGCCGCGCAGGAGTTACTGTCCGATGGCTGTGACATCATCATTACCACGGCGGGACTTTCTGTGGACCCGGACGACGTGACACGCCATGCGCTGGTGGATGCCGGAGCGCACAGTTTGTTGTATGGTGCCCCGCTGCTGCCCGGAACCATGACGTTGGTGGGCCGCATCGGTTCCGCCCGGCTTCTGGGGGTGCCCGCGTGCGCATTGTTCTACAAACATACCAGCCTCGACCTGCTGCTGCCCCGGTTGCTGGCGGACGTGGATATCACCCGCGACGACCTTGCCCGTATGGGAGAGGGCGGAATGTGCATGGGGTGCTCGCACTGCACCTTCCCTAAGTGCCCCTTTGGGAAATAAGCTGGATACACTACGGAAAGAACCTCTTTCACTGATGGGCAATGGTCGTCCGTGGGGGAAAGTGGAAACTGCGCCAACATGACAGAGTAAAAAACGGCGCTGGCAAAAGCCAGCGCCGTTCATATTTCAAGGAGAGGAAGGAGAGGCAGGTGTAGCCCTACACGTGGTACTCAGGTGTTTCCGGGGTCTTGGATTTGGGTTCCAGTTCTTCATACCCGGTGAACATGGCTTTAATATGCGCTCCCACGGTGTGCCCCGTGGTGGTCATGTACACATGGACGATAAGAAAAACGAGAAAGCCGAATGCCCCGGCGGTGTGCAGCAGCGCCATGGTACCCAGTTCCCAGCCCCACCCCAATTGCGGCCAGTGGCTGTAAAAGTAATAGAGATAGCCCGTGAGCATCTGGAACGGTACCAGCACGGAAACAAGACCAAGGTAGGTGATGCGCTGCAACGGGTTATGCTTGACCCGCGAAGACTTGGGAACGGGGTGTGGCTCACCTTTAAATATGCCCACGGCGTAATAGCGCAGTACCGCGAACATTTTGACGAAGGTGGGCACGTAGTGCCGCCATTCGCCCGTGGTCATAATCCAGAAGACGATAAAGGCGTACAGCACGAGCCATGTCCACGCACACGTGTTATGCACAACAAAGGCGGTTCCAAACCCCATCAGGGTATACGCGCCGTGAATTTCAAATCCCGTCGCCAGCAACACAAGGATAAGCAACGCCTGAGCCCAGTGCCAGAAACGCTCGAAGCGGGTGTAAAGGTAGAGCCGGTTAGCGGTCATGGTGTTCCTCCTGTTCGTGCTTGCGGCGTGAAACCATGCGGAGCAGACCGTGCCCCGTAACGCCAGCCAGTGCCGCCAACGCGGTCAGCCACCCCACGGTATCCAGCGTGTCGTCCCGGTCACGGCCCGGCATGTAAAAGCCCGCGAGGCTGGCGAGCCTGCCTTCACGGGAGTGGCAAGCGCTGCAACGCAGGGCCTTTGCTTTGGGGGCGACCATGTGGGTGATGGGGTAATGATATTCCGTAGAGACGAATCCGTATTCGCCGCTGTACGGAATGCCTGCCGCCTGCATTCCGGTGGTCAGGGCTTTGCCCCAGTTAAAGTTGGTCCAGTAGGCGGTATCGTCCTTCCCGAACAGATGGGGAATCGCCATGGTGTTGTTTACTGAGTCGTAAGGCTGCTTGCCCCGGTGAACGCGGAAGGGGGCTATGCGTGCATCAGGATCGGCACGTTCTCCCAGCACGCGGTTCAGGCGCACCACCTGCGTGGGGTCAATGGTGTCCGTAGCGAGTACATAGTCCATACGTCCGTTGTACCAATGATACTCTGGTTCTACATTGGTGCCCCACACAAAAACGCCTTTCTGGGAATCATATGACGGTCTGCCATAGTCGCCTTGTATTTTGTAAGGCTTACCGTCTTTCAGTTTTCCTGCCTCGGACCAATCCCATTCCAGTTTGGTAGGCAATACACGGGCATATGCAGGAATATGGCAGGTTTGGCACGCCACACGATCCGTATGGTCGTTGGCCTTGTGGCCCGTCTTGTGCGGTTTGTCCGTATGGCACGACTCGCAGGAAATGCGTTTGACCAGATCATCCTCAATAAGGCTGGCCCGGTTCGTATACGCGGGCTTTTTGTAGGTCCGTCCGGCGATGAAATGTGCTTCTGTGGAGTGGCAGCGCTGGCAGGAAAAATTTGCGCCTTCTGCATTCATATGCACATCAAGGTCGCGGCTAGGTTTAAGCATAGAGGAATCGAGGTCGCCGTGCTTTACACCGTCACCACCGCCTCCATAAAAATGGCAGGTGCCGCAATTGGTACGCGAAGGACGGCCCACATTGGCGGCGATGGTCCGGTAGTCTGGAGGCAGAAATGTCTCTTTGCCAAAAGGTGTTGCCGCGCTGACTGGATACCCCGCCATAGTGGGGAATTTTTTATAGGTTCCTGTGGTGTCATGGCACACGAGGCAATCTACTTTTTCCTGACTGGAAAAATCAAAGGAAGCATCTTTCCATCCGTATCCGGCGTGACATGAGGTGCAGCGCGGCTCGTTGGAGTGAATGGCGATGCAGAAGTTATTCAGGGTTAAGCCATTTTTTCCCATCGTCTGGTTGCTGTCCGCCGGGTCTATCCATGTCCAGTGAATGGTTTGGTGTACTTGAAGCGCTGCCTCGTTGTGGCACCCTAAGCAGGCTTTCGTCACTTCCTCCGGTGAAGAGAACTGTTGGTTTAAAGCCGCGTGTTTGCTGTGGTCTGTGGTAACCCAGCGTTTGGGTTCGCGGGAAACCTTGCGTGCTTCCGCCGCACCGTAGGTCCGATAGTCGAACTCCGCAGCGTAGCTTGTGCTGGCGAGGCTTGCGAGAAACATGGGGATTAGCCAGAGCCAGATCAGAACCTGCCGTTGGCTGGTTTGTTGAATCCGTGGTGTCCGTGGTATCCGTGGTATCCGGGGGTGTGGGGGAAGAGATTGAGGATCGTTGCTGCCGGAACCCCCCGGCGGGTACGGGAACGGTGTCCTGCCGCTGCACGTTTGACGCTGTGTACACTGCCACCCAGTCCGGTTCATGGCTCCTCCTCTGCACGGAAAATGGTGTATCGAGGTGTTGGTCTGTAAATATTTACATACTGATGTGCCATAGTTCACGTACTAGGGCAACTACGGGAGGCAACGAGAAGTCAGTATCTGCAAATTAACCAATAGGGGTT
>JAEWQB010000017.1 GCA_023460395.1 Pseudomonadota bacterium
ACCAGTTTTTTGCCAGCGCCTCTGCAACGATCTCGGCCTTCATCTTTTCTTCGGCATACATCCGTTTGAGAAGCTTGTTTTCACGTTCAAGCTCTTTCATTCGTGCCATCAGCGACGCGTCCATACCGCCGAACTTGGCGCGCCATTTGTAAAACGTTGCGCTGCTCATGCCATGTTCACGACAGAGTTCGGGAACTAGGACGCCGTTCTCGGCTTGCTTCAAGATGTTCAGGATCTGACTGTCGGTGTAACGCGATTTCTTCATGCAGAATCTCCTCATCGGGGGTTACGAGAAAATTCTACTTTTCAAAAGCATCTTTTTTAGGGGGGATTACCCACCGAGTCCCTCAGCGTTTGGGACGTACTCGGCCGTTAATTTCATATTTTCAGTTTCTGCGAATTGTGTCGTATCCATTAGTCCTCCCCCAACTATTTAGTTCAATTTTCCATGCCCTTCACAAGCTCATGCGGCTTAACTTCCAACGCTTTAGCCAACCTAAATACCATCTCCAAACTTGGAATCTTTAAATCGCTTTCCATTCTGCTTATGTGAGAGGTCGAAATATCTAGAAGTGCCGCAAGCTCTTCTTGGGATAGTCCTTTTTCCTGTCTGAAACGACGAAGTACGGGGCCAAATAAGGGAAGATTGTTTTTCATCCCCTTAGCATAGGCCATTGCATTTTCTTGTTCTTTGCCCTATTGGTCAAATAATGACCAATAGGGCAAAAATTAGGAAGGAATGCAGATGGAACAAAACCCACATAGAGATGCTTTTTCACGAGTATACTATGTCGCAGGCTGCCAAACCCAGGTTGAGCTTGCTGATTTGCTTGAAATTCGCCAGTCGTCAATATCTGATGCAAAAAGAAGAGGTTCTGTCCCTGCGGCATGGCTTGTAAAATTACTCCGCCTAAAAGGGATAAATCCTGAATGGATTCTGACGGGGTTTGGCCCACAGAAGTTGGGGCCAGCTGATGGCGAACCAGCTACGCATATAATCTATCTGACAGAAACCAAACCACCCAAAGAGTGTTCCGCTCAAGATTTGGTAAACGAACTTGTGCGCCGGGCATTGAGCAAGCTGTGATCTGACACCTTGAAAGCTCCCGGTTTATTTCCTCCAGTCGCGGAGCCTCGGAGGGGTTGTCCCGGTAAAGTATTCCATGCAGGGCGTGGTTTGAGTATGGTAGTAAGTATCTATCTTGTATGATCATTGCCTAGCGAGGATCTGCAGGACGTATACACGGCTGATGCCGGTTGACCCATTCGGAGATCAGGAGCCGACAATGTGGGTTTTCTTTGTCACACCTTTTATGAACCGCAAAGTGGTAGGGTAATGGGCCATCTTTTGTCTGTGTCACTTCCCGGCAGAAAAAAGGCACCAGAGCGATTTGCTGTTCTGGCGACAATTCTTTGGGCAAAAGAACTCACGCGGTTTGAACAATCTGCCGTTTGCCCACTCATGGACGGCAGCGGCTTCCGACTACCGGGAAAATGTACTTTTCAAGACGGCACAGCACCGTCCTCCAGTGCTTGGGGGGTGAAGTCGCCTGCCCGAATGTCGTGCCATTCCAGCGCAATAATTTGATTTAAAAGGTGGCGTCGACCTTGGATTTGGCTGGATTCAGGGATTTAAATTGCCTATAAAAAGGCAAAAACGCCAAGGCGTTTTGCACCTTGGCGTTCTTCATAATACCCAAATTTGGCGTCCCCAAGGGGATTTGAACCCCTGTCGCCTGCGTGAAAGGCAGGTGTCCTGGGCCAGGCTAGACGATGGGGACGCGTAGCGCGACTGCCGTTGCAGCAGTTACGGAGAGCGTCTATACGGCGAATATCTCCGATGTGTCAAATCTTTTTCCCCACGTCCGCAAAAAAAATAGCTGGAGCTTGACCATGCCGGGGTAATGCTTATCTCTCAGGTAAGGGCGCGAGTCGGTTTCGCCCCCATAGAAGAGGTAAACCCCAACGGAGGGTGCGGAGGATTAATACCGAAGATCAGTCCTACGGCGAGAGAATCTGCCGCTGAACATCCGCTCCCACAGGTCCGTGCGCACGGCGCGCCAGATTGACCGGGGAAAAGCTCACCCGCGCAAGGATAGTCAGGCAGGTTCTCTCTTTTTGTGCCTTCCTTTCTTTGTCATACCGCTTCCCGCGACGCTCCCTTGCGCCCCTGCCGTTCACTCCCAGCCATAGTATCACATCCAGTCCGCGCATAGAAAATGAAGCGCGGAAGAAATGCTCTTCCGCGCCCATTGTAGAACTTCCCTGCCGCAACTTCAAAGGCAACAAGCGGGGAAGAGTTCCCCGTGGCAAGGAAGTCGCTGGCGTCATCCGCCTCAAAAACAGGCCCATCCATTTTTGAACCTCAGGGGGGAAGCAAGCCATGCACATTCGCTATCTTCCCTTCTCTCCAGCGCCTGCGGTGCGAAGCAGTGCTGCGAAACCCGCCTCTGCTCTGGCATGTCGATCCCACTCCCCGGTTTGCCAAAACAAAAACAGCCCTTATGGAATCCGCCAGCGTCTCCATATCATTTGTCTGAAACGCCGTTTCCTACCGAAAAATGAGCCAAAGGCCGTCGATACGTGCCATACCGCAGCCGTGGTCCTTCACCAGCGCGGAACAGCATCAATGGAACCAAACCCTTGCTCGCGGGAAATTTTGCTTCCACAATATCCCACGCCTCGGTCAATAAACGCTTATGCTGTTCCGAAAACGAGGCGCTCCCTCCGAGCATGCTTCGGAGTTGAAACAGCGTAATAGCGGTCATAGGCTGAAACGCGAACCCCATATGCTCCAACATAATCCAAACGCGTTCCATGGCCTGCCCACCCAGCAAGGTGGCCCGCACAGACGCCTCGTCCACGCAGAGCAGCCCCATGCCGCCCGATTGCAAAACGCTGCGGGCGGAATGCAGAGGCATAAGCCGTCCTGCCCCCATTCGGGAGGCAATCCGCATGGCGGGCCACGACCTCACCGCCTTCAAAAAAAGGTTCCCCGCCGTCCCGGCACAAAGATTTCGTAGCGGCAGACCATCACGCGAGTCGGCTGGCGCGGAAAAACGCACCATGGACATGAAATACTCGTGCAGATCACGGCGTTCCACACGAATACGGTCCGCTTTGAAGACCGCCGTTGCCAGATCGCGCCGAGCGTCAGGTTCCGTGGCCCACAACAGGCGCACCCCCGGAACTTCCGCCGCCACCTGCGAAAGACGTTCACAGACTCCGACTGGCAACTGATTCCGGCGATACATCTGACGATTCGTACAGCGCCGCCACAGCGCACCGTGGAGCACGGAGTCGCGCTCTATCCCGTCGGGTTCACAGAAAACTTGAGCTACAAGGGGGGAGGCTCCCTCCTCTGGCAGCCACTCCACACGCGGGCCAAGTCCGATAGCCCCGGCGGCGATCCGCATATTTTCCACCGCCGCGCCGCATGAAAGAAGGGTGGCGGTCTGCTGCACATTAAAAAATGAGGGGTCCGCCTCCCAACGGGCAAAGCAGTCCACAGTTGAGCCAGACCAGCGGAACGACCATGGCTGCGCATTATCCCCGGAAGGGGCCTGAATGCCCGCCCGAACGACATATTCCAGCGCCTGCGAGGGAATGGGAACCTCCGACGCGGCGGTTTCCGAGTATACGGGGCGACCTGTTCCCCCGCTTGCCACGCGTGGCGAAACCATTGCGGGAGCGGAGGGACGTTGCAACCCGTCTCTCTCTCCCGCATGCAAAAAAATACGCTCCGCCACAGCAAGTTTGATTCGCTGAAGAGGATTACGGTTGCCCATCCGAAGTGTGCCCCGCCGCATTTGTCTGGTGAACGGGTCGAATTGGATAAACGAGGGAACGGCCCGGACCGTACCCCGGCCTAAAAGGATTCGGACCGTCTCGGTGGCAGCCATGGCGGCACACAGTTCACAAGCCAGATGCAATGAAGGGCCACGTCGCTCCGCAAGATTGGTAAAACGGCGATCCCGCATGTAGTGCAGGTGTGTGCCTCTGGGAGCAAGTCCCAATCCAAAGCGGAGGTAGCGGCGCAGCTCCGGCGTGTCGTCCGTAATGTCGAAATATTCATCAAATCCCATGCCGCCGGGCATAAAAACCAACACGGCGGAACTAAACCCCATAGGCCCGGCGGTGATAACCGGAATACCCGCCGCCTGCGCCCGTTTAAACAGCAACCGACGAATATCGAAGGCAAAAAAATCTATGCCGTCCACCACAACCTGTACGCCGTCCAAAAAGGCGTCCATGTTTTCGGCGTTCACGCCTTCTGGAAAGGTACGGAAGCGAAGGTAGGGGTTCACGGCGGTGGCCTGCTCCACCATAACCTCCAGCTTGGGACGCCCAAAGGCGGGCACAGTGGCACCGAACTGCCTGTTTACATTGACCGGGGCGAACCGATCCATGTCCGCCACATGAAAATGCCCGATGCCCGTGCGTGCCAGAGTCATCAGGTGCACACCGCCCACACCGCCCATGCCCGCCACGGCAACGCGGCTTGCGGCAAGACGCTGCTGCCCGTCGTAATCAATCAGGCCGAGGTTACGGCAAAACGCCGCGTCCTCGTAGCGCGGGGCAGTCTCCAGACCCCATTGAGTCAACACATCACGCATCGCACACCGTCCACGCCTTTCCCGGCACGCTACGCATTGCCTACAAGCTCTTTTTTACAAAAGAAGTGACTTCGAAAGAGCGCACGGTGATACACCACCTCCATGTACTCCCTTTGCTCCGGCGTCATGTTTTCTAGGAGTTCGGGCCTTGCCCGGAAAAGCTCACGAGCCAGCGCCATGTCCAGAGGACGATTGCGCACAGCGGAGTATTCCACCTCCAAGTCCACGATATCGTTGTGCACCTTGACGAAAAAGCTGTAGAGGTCGGTTTCAAAATCGGCCTCGGCGTAAGCCCCCTGCAACCGCTGGGTAAATTTATCCATATTAATCCGCAGGGCCACGGCGGGCGCTCCCACACTGCCGTAGTAGCGTTCTTCGCCAAACGGCTCGAACAACAGTATGTGCGTGTAAAACCTCACGTGCTTGGGATTTACCATGATGACCACATCATTGATGTCTGCAAACATGGCATAGCGGTAGAGTGCGCGGGCCATGTAGATGAGGAGGTTAGACCACCTGTTCATCCGCCGGGTGGCAAGACCGCCTATCTCAGCCACGGTGCGCCCCGCCTCGCGCAGCGGGCGCAGCTCTTTTTTATACAGCACGTCCATGGGGAGGCCGAACAGCCGGGTGTCCGGCACGAGCGACACAGTGGAAACCGTATCCAGATACGACTTAAAGATCATGGTCACGGTTTTAGGAAGCAGATTATATGCGGAGTAAAGCATGCCGCTGGGATGCGGTTCCGCATAAGTCTCCTTAAGATATTCGTCGTAAACAATGCGAAACGCTTGCCGATATTCCTTCGGCGACTCCGCCACCTTAATGGCGGGACGATCCATTTTTTCCAATTTGCTCTTCAGCAGAGAGGAACGACGAATACGGATAGTCCGGCGTCTATCGATCCCGGAAAGCATCAAATTACCTCCACACGGTTATATGACAAACAACGCCGCACGCAGCGGCGCTTGGACCGACGGAGGCGTTACTCACGTATCGTCCAGCGATTTCCATGCCACAGACACCGGGACAGGAAACAATGCCCTGTCCGGCCCCGTGGATATGACCGCGTTCTGCAAAGAAGCGGAATTGGTTCGCTAGGTAACGAGGGGAGTTCCTACCTTTCCGCGGTACCGCCAAAGGGAGTGGAGGAGGTATGGCTCCTAAGAAAAAAACAGAAAAAATAGTAAACTTTTTCGACAATTGCCGAAAAACCTTACAAGCCGCTGTCCCATGAGACTGCTTCGGCAAAGGCACCGTAAGCCCCACCCTGCCGCCGCGGATTCCCCTCAAAATCACGGGGGGTACCGGGCCGAACCATATGTTCCCCTGCGCCCTCTCACGTGGTTAGCGCGCCGTTTCCCGCAATGGGCGACACGGGTGCATGCCGTCAACCTCCGGCTGGAAATGACCGTTTTTGATGCGACCATGTCCGTCTTTTCCCAACTCTCGCGGAAATACCGACTATCCCGCCCTGTCACCGCCACCAACTGTCTCACCGGTGCGGATGTGACGCTGCTCGCAGACATTCCAGAATATTTCCCCACGGTATCGCTTCCGGCGCACTACCATTACATCGGTCCACTTTTCTGGCACAACGCGCCTTCAGCCCAGCCCGACACTTCGGAAGCCGCAGACCATACACATGTGCCGGTTTCTCCAGCCGCGTCCGCAGATTCCCGTCCGCTGCTCTTTGTCAGCATGGGTTCCACCGCTATTCCCGGCCTATTCGAGGCCACCTTTCGCATGCTGGAATCGGAAGGAATGCGCGGCATCATCGCCACCGGCGGGCAGCATGATGCACTCCCCACGGATCACCCGGATATTCAGGTAGCCCCTTTTGTCCACGCCGAAAACGTGCTGCCACACGCGGCACTGGTCCTCTGCCACGGGGGCAACGGCACCATTTACCAAGCACTCAGCCACGGGGTTCCCGTCGTTGGCATGCCCACCATTCCCGACCAAGCATTCAACATGCGCCGGGTGGAAGCGCTGGGCGTCGGGCGGACCGTATTGCCCCGGCACATAGCCTCTTCCCCGGATATCCTGCGTGACACGGTGCGGACGGTATTACGCTCTCCCTCATACCGCCAACAGGCCGAAACCATGCGGGGCACCCTTTCCTGCTACGACGCCCCGGCCCGCTGTGCCTATTGGATGGAAACCCTGCGATAGACACAAAAAAAGGCGGTGCCTCACAGCACCGCCTTTTCATGCGCCTATGCCACCGGAGTGGCGAACCGGACTACCAGTTGGTATCCTTGATCTCAAAATGGGCTTGCGGGTGCACACAGGCAGGACAGGTATGGGGAGCTTCTTTGCCCTTGTGGTTATAGCCACAATTCCGGCACCGCCAGACGATTTCTTCGTCCTTTTTGAACACCTTTTCAGCTTCGATGTTTTTGATCAGCGAAAGATAGCGTTCTTCGTGGTATTCCTCAGCCACACAGATGCGGCGGTACATTTCAGCCACATCATGGAAGCCTTCTTCATCCGCTACGCGGGCGAATTCGGGATACATAGAGACAAACTCTTCGTGCTCGCCAGCAGCGGCGGCCTTCAGACAGTCCAGCGTGTTGCTCAACTTACCTGCGGGATAGCTGGCTGTGATTTCCACATCGCCGCCTTCAAGAAACTTAAACATGCGTTTGGCATGTTCTTTTTCGTGGTTCGCGGTTTCTTCAAAAATCGCACTAATCTGCACATACCCTTCATTCTTGGCGATGGAAGCAAAGTAGGTATAGCGGTTACGCGCTTGCGATTCCCCGGCGAACGAGGTGAGCAGATTCTTTTCCGTGCGACTTCCCTTAATGGACTTACTCATGGATATCCTCCTGACATGTTACGTTCTTACGTGCTGACATCGAAGCGGTGCAGCGATGCAATTTCCTTACCTTGGCCTCGGTATATCCCCCTCTACGGGAGGCGGCAAAAGAAAAAAATATCATACGGCCTCACCAAGACGAGAAAAACATAGAGCATGCAGGGAAAAAAGACAATATAATTTATAAAATATTCTTCCTTACAGGCATGTTGCATCGATAATGGCTATCATTCTAAACAAAGAGCAGCAAACTCACCGCCATGACAACCATGCCCGCCACCAACCCGAAAATCGAGTGGTGGTGCTCGCCGTATTCCTTGGCTGAAGGAAGCAGTTCATCCAGCGAAATGAACACCATTATGCCCGCCACTCCGGCAAACAACACTCCGAATACCGTTTCGGAGAAAAAAGGCATGAGCACCACATAGCCCACCAGCGCCCCAACCGGCTCGGCAAGGCCGGACAGAAAGGAATATCGGAACGCTCTGCTCCGGTCGCCCGTGGCGTAATATATGGGAATGGAAACCGCGATTCCTTCGGGAATATTGTGAATGGCTATGGCTATGGCTATGGCAACCCCCAGTTGTGAGTCGGTTAATGCGGCGGTAAACGTGGCAAGCCCTTCAGGAAAGTTGTGTATGCCTATAGCCAGCGCGGTGAACACCCCCGTGCGGTACAGCTTGCGATACCGGGCCGCCTCACATTTGTCATCCATGGCTTCAGCTTTCTGAATCTCATGCGGGTTTTCTTCCGAAGGCACCAGCATGTCGATAAGCGCGATGAAGCCGATCCCCCCGAAAAAGGCAAGAACGGCAAGCCACGATCCCCACACCTCTCCCTGCGCGGTCACCAATGCGGCCTTGGCCTTAACCAATATTTCCACAAAGGACACATACAGCATCACCCCTGCGGAGAACCCCAGTGCCACAGAAAGCAGTTTTGTGTTTGTTTTCTTTGCGAAAAACGCCATGGCGCTGCCGACTCCCGTAGACAACCCCGCCAGCAGCGTAAGCCCAAACGCGTAGAGATATTGATCTGTGGTGAACATACCAAATCCATGGGTAACAGGCCTGAACACAGAAAACCGCGCAAATGCGCGGGAGAACCTCTTCCACCTAAAACCAATAACTCCACAAAGTATACAGGTTTCCGTGAGACGGACAAGAGGCGAAGGATACTTCCCCTACGGTTTAGGCGAGAATTTGCTGAGAGATTGCTCGGACACGCCGCGCTGCGAAAACTTAGGGGGCACACAGCACAGCCACATGACAGGAGCGGCAGCGGCAGGTATTCACCCCTGTCGCCCAAGCGCCGCAGCATCTTAACCGGGAAGCGTCTTATCCTAGTTCCGGCTGGGAACGGAACGGCAGGTAGCTGGAGGGCATTTTGTCTTTAAGTTGTACGCCGGAGAGCCCCATGGCAAAGGCGTTTTCCACAAGATAACTGAGCTTGCGCACCCCCATATCTATGCTCATGCCGCCATTGCGGACATTGGAAATGCAATTACGCGCCTCGTCGGTCAGACCCACACGCGGGGCAAAGGTCATATACACACCAAGGGAGTTAGGCGAACTCAGGCCGGGGCGCTCTCCGATAAGCATAACAACCAGCCGGGCCTGCAGTAATTCCGCCACACCGTCTCCCACCGCCACGCGACCGTGGTCTACCAGACACACCGGAGAGGCGCTCAGACCGCCATAGCGCAAGGAATCCAGAAACTGGAGAGTAAAGGGCACCGCGTTTTCGTGGACAGCCCGCGAAGACAATCCGTTGCTGATAACCACGCATACATCCGCCCCTTGCGATTCCCGCCCCAGCCCCCGCAGCCGTTCTTGCGACGCCGCGGAAAGCCTGCGCCCCTTGTCCGGGCGGGTAAGGAACTCTCCCCGGTCCGCAACTTCACTTTCGAGCAGCAGTGCGGGATACCCATGTTCTTGTAGCTCGGCAGCCATGTCCTGCATGGCAAAGGGCTGAAGCACGGCATCACGGGCCTGCGCGTGCGCCAAACGAAAGGACAGACTTTCTGCGAGAGGCAAGCTCACGCCGCAGCGACCGAGGCTGATCCGAGCATCCGTAAACTGCCGGAGTTCCGCCCATGGGTCTTCGGTGACGATACGTCTTCCCGTTGTCCGGTTGGTCGTGGCGGATGTTTCTGTATTCATGGCTGATCCTTTTCTGTATTACCCGGCGCGACTCGTCAAAAGAGTTACGCGACCATGTCGGACGCTAACGCGCGCAGTCTACCGCCCGAACCGGGAGGCAGCAGTTCGCCAACCGAATCATGAATTCCCATCGACTCCAGCCATGCCTCGAATTCCGGGGCAGGACGCTTCCGTAACAGCTTGCGCAGATAAGCGGCATCATGAAACGAGGTGGATTGGTAGTTGAGCATAATATCATCCGCTCCCGGAATACCCATGACAAAGTTGCACCCTGCGGCACCCAGCAGAGTTAGCAGCACATCCATGTCGTCCTGATCTGCCTCTGCGTGGTTGGTATAGCAGATGTCCACGCCCATGGAGAGGCCCAGCAACTTACCACAGAAATGATCTTCCAAACCGGCCCGGATAATCTGCTTCCCGTTAAACAGGTATTCCGGCCCGATAAAGCCAACCACGGTGTTCACCAGCAACGCCGGAAACCGCCGGGCCACGGCATAGGCACGTGTTTCTATGGTCTGCTGATCCACCCCGTGATGGGCGTTAGCCGAAAGGGCACTGCCCTGCCCGGTTTCAAAATACATAACGTCGTTGCCCACAGTGCCCCGCTTCAGAGCGAGTGTGGCTTCATACGCTTCCTGCAACAGGGAAAGAGAAATACCAAAGCTGGCGTTAGCCTTTTCCGTTCCCGCAATAGACTGGAAACACAGGTCAACGGGTGCGCCGTTTGCCATAACTTCCATGGCAGTGGTCACGTGCGTGAGCACGCAGGTCTGCGTGGGAATAGCGTAGCGCTGCACCACGGAATCGAGCAGCTCAAGCAGGCGCGAAATATTGTCCACACTGTCCGTGGCGGGGTTTATGCCAATAACCGCGTCGCCACAGCCATACTGCAATCCATCAATGGTGGATGCCAAGATACCCTTAAGATCATCCGTGGGATGATTGGGTTGCAGCCGCACGGAAAAATGTCCCGGCAACCCTATGGTATTACGAAAGCGCTTCACGACCACGCATTTTGAAGCCACCAACACCAGATCCTGCATACGCATGAGCTTGCATACGGCGGCTACCATTTCAGGAGTCAGACCGGGGGCAAGGCGGGTTAACGCCTGCGCATCCGCCGCGTCCGTGAGCAGCCAGTCGCGCAAATCCCCCACGGTGAAGCTGCTTACCGGCGCAAACGCTTCCACATCGTGCGTATCCAGAATAAGACGCGTCACCTCGTCTTCTTCATAGGGGACAACGCTCTCGTTCAGAAACCGTTTAAGCGGCACATCGGCGAGCGCCATTTGCGCCCGCACCCGTTCTTCTTCCGAAGCTGCCGCCACGCCCGCCAGCACGTCTCCTGACCGCAACGGGGTGGCCTTAGCCAGCAATTCCCGCAATGGGCTTGTATGATGTATCATTCCCTCTCCAGCGCAGACAAAGGCATTTCACGTACTTCCACCCTGAAAACGTCCCGCCTCGACGCCTTAAGCATTTTCCACCAGCGCATGATACGGACGCTCTCCCCATACGCAGAACGCCGCACGGTTTTCAGTCCCGGAACGGTCCCGCCGCGCCGTGGCGGCAGGACTGTCTCCGGGGTACTGATTCACATTGTTCGTCTGTATGAAACGGCGGTTCGCGCGGGCCATACTACCCGACTCTATTCCGCGCGAGGGCGCTATCTGGCGAAGTACATATCGGGAAGATACATGGCAATCTGCGGAAACGCCATGATCAGCACAAGTCCCAGCACTGTCAGCGCCACAAACGGTACGATGGAGGCGTAGATGTCCGCCAGCGTCACGTCCTTGGGGGCCATGGCCTTCATAAGGAAGAGGTTATAACCGAAAGGCGGCGTCATGTAGGCAATCTGGCAGGTGACGGTATAGAGCACCCCGTACCAAATGGGATTAAACCCAAGGGATATGATGAGCGGGATGTATAACGGTGCCACAATGACCAGCATGGCTGTATCATCCAGAAACATGCCCATGACGACGAAAGAAATCTGCATCATAATGAGCACGCCCCACGGACTGAGGCCCCATTGTTCGAGGAACAGACTCTTGATGGCGTGAACCGCGCCCAGTCCGTCGAACACCGCACCAAAGCACAGAGCCGCCATGATAATCCACATGAACATACAGCTCACGTGCAGTGTCTGATGCAATGTGTCGCTCATGACCTTCTGAGTAAGCCGTTTTTTGCATATGGCAGCCAGCGTGGCAGCGACAGCGCCCACGGCAGAGCTTTCCACCAAGCTCGTCACGCCCATCATGAAAAATCCGGTTACGGAAAAGATGATGATAAGCGGCAACAAACCGGCCAACAGCAGGCGATATTTGTCCGCTTTGGGCATAGCGCGCTCTTCAGCGGGAAGCGCCGGACCCATTTCCGGCTGAAACTTACAGCGCACGACAATGTATGCGATGTACAGCACGGCAAACAACAGGCCGGGTCCGACACCGGCTAGCCACAGCTTACTCACGGGCTGCCGGGCGATCATGCCATACAGCACCAGCACTATGCTGGGGGGAACCATAATACCAAGCGAACTGCCTGCCTGGATAACCCCCGTAACCATGCGCTTGTCATACCCACGCTTAAGCATTTCCGGCAGGGCGATGGACGAGCCGATAGCCATGCCCGCCACACTCAGACCGTTCATAGCCGAAATGGCGACCATAAGCACCACCGTGCCAATAGCTAGACCGCCGTGTAGCGGCCCCATCCATACGTGGATCATGCGATACAAATCGTTGGCTATGCCGGATTCAGAAAGCATGTACCCCATGTAGATAAAAAGAGGCAGCGTAAGCAGAGGGAACCAGTTTAGCAATGAAATGGCTGAGTTAAATGCCATTTCCGACCCGCCATCACCCCACAGAAGCAACGAGGCGGCAGCCCCGATAAAGCCAATGGCTCCAAACACTCTCTGCCCGGTAAGCAACAGGAGCATAAGTGAAGAAAACATCAACAGCGCGATCATTTCATAACTCATGGTACAAGCTCTCCCTTAGCTCTGGCGATGTCCTTAAATAGTTCTGAAAACGCTTGCAGAAGCATGAGGAAAATGCCCAGCACCATGATGCATTTAATGGGAGCCATGGGCGGTGCCCACGAAGAATAGTTGGTCTGATTATACTCTATGGAATACAGCGTGCTTGAAACGCCACCGTACAGAAGCAGCACGAGGTAGAAGATAAGGAAAACAGAAGTCCAGACATCCACCTTGGACTGCTTGCGACGTGTCCAGCGGCAATAAAGCACATCCATACGCACATGCGCGTGCAACAACAGAGAGAATCCACCGCCCAGCAGGTAATAGGCGGCCATAGTGAACTGCGCCATTTCCACGGCCCAGATCACTGGCGAGTTGAACACGGAGCGCGCAATAGCGGAATACAGCAGTATCCCCATCATTACGAACACCAGTGACAGTGCGACTTTACCTACAAGACGATTAATCGCGTCAATGTAGTGCACGTAAATTTTTATATACTTAGGCACAATAAGCTCGTTGGTGAGACGTTGGCAAAACGGGTACCGCCACCCAAGGGCGGGCGTGTATGGCGCGCCAAGCTGGTACCCGCCACACCCCGCTCCGTCCTGCGACGGAACGATCAGAATCCATGACGGAAACGGGGTGTGGGCGCGGCATCAGAATCTAGTAACGGTAAGGCGCTCCGGCCTTGCGCATGGTTTCGACGTAATTTTTCAGAATGCTGACGATTTTAGCGCTGCGCGGGCTGTTGGCAGCCACTTCATCCCAGTACTTCATCGCTTCGCTTTCCACGATGGACCATTCGTCTTCGGGAATGGAGGTCAGTTCCAGCTTGCCGCCGGTAACGCGGTAGTGGGCTTCTCCCCACCAGTACCAATGCAGACGGTAGTAGTTGGAGCTGTCCATGGACAGGCGGAACAGCGTCTTCAAGTGTTCAGGCACTGCTTCCCACTTATCGCTATTGGCAAAGTACGAACCGCACCATGCCCCGGAGATGTTGTTGGTGAGGTAGTACTTGGTCACATCGGCCCAACCCACGGTGTAGTCTTCGGTAATACCGGACCACGCCACGCCGTCCAGTTCGCCGGTTTGCAGGGCGACTTCCACGTCTTCCCAAGGCAGGGTTACCGGCACCACGCCGAAACGGCTGAGGAACTTGCCGCCTGTGGGGAAGGTAAAGACGCGCTTACCCTTAAGGTCGTTGATGGAACGGATGGGAGACACGGTGGCAAAGTTGCACGGATCCCACGCGCCAGCGCCAAGCCACGTAACGCCCTTGACCTCGGAATATGCTTCTTCCCAGATTTCCTTCAGACCGTAGTGATTGAACAGGGTGGGCACGTCCAGCGAGTAACGCGAAGCGAAGGGGAAATAGGCGGCAAAGACAGACACATCCACGGGTGCGGCGATGGAGTCGTCATCGCTCTGCACGGCGTCAATGGTGCCGCGCTGCATGGCACGGAACAGTTCTCCGGTGGGTACCAACTGGTCCGCGTGGTACAATTCGATGACCATTTCGCCGTTGGCGGCCTTATTGAAGGCGTCAATCTGCGGCTTGATCACGTGCTCCGCCAGCGAAGGCCCGGCATAGGTCTGCATACGCCAACGGATTGGGGTTTTCTTGCTGGCATGCACAAAAGGAGCATTCACGGCAGTGGCGGCTACAGCCGCCGTTGCGCCTACACCGGCTACGCTAGCTTTCTTGAGGAACTCTCTTCTCTTCATGATCTTCTCCGGTCATAATGGTTGGTCGCACAACTATTCGACACAGCACCACGACCCGGAGCACCCTCGCCTCCCCCTGAGAACCGACACAGACCCGCACAGTCCGTAACGTGTCGTTTTCTGAAAGCGGAGTCACGCAGTTGGCGTGTTGCGCGGGCACACCCGAAATCGCGCAGTTTACGCCGTCGCGTTGTTCCACTTCCAAAAGCAAAAAACGTTCCCCATTAGTGCACTTTGCACATTGAAACAAAAATAATTTTATTATTTCACAGTATTAAAAATATATTGGCAAAGGTTCATCCCCGTTTTCCCGGCACGCCGGGCCAGAACGGCAGCGTGTTTAACCATATTTTTATCATTTTTGTAGTTTTTAGAGCGTTATATTTATCCATTTTTGTTAAAAAAAGATAAATATGCACATTTCTCGCCTAAACTGCGGTGTATTTGCAGAACTACGCAACAATATTACAAATACACAGAAGCGCGTATTGATGCAAATCTGGTGTTTGTCCTGCAATAAGCCTTAGTCTTCCCCTCTCATACAAAATTGCTGGGCCAGACATAGTAATACGCCCATTATTTTCATTTTTGTAAATATCACAATTCCTCCTCGCGAAGGAGAAAATACCCGAACCCCATACCCCCTTGCCTTGTCTGCGTGCCAGTGCCTATAAGATAACCGACATCTTCACCTCTTTCCACGAGCAACGCCATGCTGGTAACCAAGTTCGCCATACCTGACGTCATTTTTGGTAACGGCAGCGTCAGGCATCTCACTCAGTGCATTCGCCGGTTAGGCGCGGGGCGCGTCCTCCTCGTCAGCGATCGTGGCGTGGAGTCTGCGGGATGGGTCAGCTTAGTCCGCTCTCTTATTGAAGAGGACGGGCTTTCCTGCGTCTACTTCAACGATGTAGATTCCAACCCACGGGACTATCAGGTCCACCGTGGGGCGGAACTGTATAGGCAGGAAGACGCCGATGTAATCATTGGGCTTGGCGGGGGCAGCCCCATTGACGCAGCCAAGGGCATAGCCACCATTGCGGGAAACGGCGGCAGAATTCGTGATTATGAAGGGGCCAACCGGATTATGCGCCCGCTGCCCCCCATGGTTTTTATCCCCACCACCGCAGGCAGCGGCTCGGATATGTCCCAGTTCAGCATCATCACCGATGTGGAACGTCAGGTAAAAATGTCCATTATCAGCCGTTCGCTGGTACCCAATATTTCCATTATCGACCCGCAATTACTGTCCACCAAAACACCTCAGCTCATCATCGCCTCGGCGGTGGATGCGCTGGCCCACGCCGTGGAATCGTATGTTTCCAAGGCCGCCTCACCGTTTACGGAACATCAGGCGCTGCTGGCCATCCGGCTTATAATGGATAATATACGGGAAGCGGTTTCCACCCGTTCCCCCGCCGCACTGGAACAACTCAGCATCGCCAGCACCGCAGCCGGAATGTCGTTCAGCAACGCGGGTCTGGGCATAGGTCACTCGCTGGCCCACTCCGTAGGCGGACGATATGACGTGCTGCACGGGCTGGTGCATCCTATTTTGCTTCCTGTGGTTATGCGGTTCAACATGCCCGCCTGCGAAACGAAAATGGCACGAATCGCGGCAGAGGTGGTAGGCCCGGACTCCTGCCCGGACAGGCTTCTCGCTGATCGCGGCATCGCCACGTTGGAAGCCCTTTTCCGCTCGCTGGGTGTGACAACGAGATTGCGCGAAATCCTTCCTTCCGACACGCACCTTGAGGCACTGTGCCAGATGGCCCAACGCGATATCTGCACACTGAGCAACCCCAGAGAACCAAGCTGCGCCGATCTGATAAACATCTGCGAGGAAGCATGGTAGACGACCGGACAACCATAAACGACATCATCGGCATCGAGCACAGCAAACTCAATTTTTTTCAGGAACTCCAGCATACGGTGGAAGAGCTACAGGCCAGCCACAAACGCTCGGAGACGCAGCGCCGGGAAATCGCTGCCATTTTTGACGGTATCACGGACTTAATGATGGTGCTCTCAGAAGACATGCGCATTATTTCCGTCAACCATGTCTTCATGGACATCTTCCCCGGCAGCATGCCACATGGCCGATTTTGTTACGAATTCTTTACATCAAACTCCGTTCCGTGCCCCACCTGTCCGGCATTCCGCTCTCTCAAAACAGACACCGTTTGCCGGGAAACCGCCATATTCCGCATCGGCGGGCGCAACATGCATTTTGAAATGGTCGCCTCTCCGCTGAAAAGTCCGCACCTCACCGAACATCGGGTGCTTATTTTCAAACGCAACGTGACCATGGAAAAAGAGTATCAGGCGAAATTTTACCAAGCGGAAAAGATGGCTACCACAGGCGTCCTTGCTGCGGGAGTGGCGCATGAAATCAACAACCCGCTTACCGCGGTTTCCGGCTTTGCCGAAGGGCTGCGCCGCCGTCTGCCCCGGCTGGAGGGCCGCATTGACGACGAACTGCTTAATGATTTTCGCGAATACACAGACACCATTCTGCGCGAGTGCGAGCGTTGTCAGACCATTGTGCAGACCCTGCTTACCTTCGGACGGCCCGTCATGGCCCCTTTCGCCCCGGTTTCCCTGAACAAAGTCGTGCACGATACCGTGCGTATTCTTCAGCATCACGTAAAAAAGTGCCCCGGCCTGCGGGTGGAAGAAGTGCTGGACGAAACCCTGCCCATGATTGAAGGCGATGAGGGCCAGCTTAAACAGGTTGTACTCAACTTGCTTACCAACGCCATGGACGCCATGGACGTTGCGGACCACGGCGGATGTATAACCATTGCCACCTCTCCGCAAAAAAACGGCGTATTACTGGAAGTGCGCGACACCGGCTGCGGCATAGACCCCGACAAGCTGGATAAACTTTTCGAGCCGTTCTACACCACCAAATCCGTGGGGAAGGGAATAGGCATAGGACTTTCCACCTGTTACAGCATTGTAAGGGAACATCAGGGGGATATCAGCGCTTCCAGCGCTCCGGGCCGGGGAACATGCTTCACCGTGGTTCTGCCCGCCAAACAACCGGAACGCCCGGAACGGGATGATGCCCACGCCCTGCTCTATTAACTGTCACCAGCCGCAACACGTCTCACCCTTCTCGATCACAGGCGGTACCGCATGAGCACCAGTTACTCCATCCTTGTCATTGACGATGAAGAATCTATCCTGAAGCTGCTGTCACGCGAACTGGCATCAGCGGAGCGTGCCGTGGACACGGCGGACAGCGCGCGCATCGCACGGGAGCGTCTGAGCAAAAAACGCTACGATGTCATTATCTCAGACATTCGCTTGCCCGATGGTGACGGGTTGGACCTTTTGGTGGAATTCCGGGGGCTGTACCCGGATGTGGAAGTCATCCTGATTACCGGACATGGTGACATCAACAACGCGGTAGAGGCAATGCGCATAGGCGCATACGACTACATTCCCAAACCATTCAATCTTGACAAAATGGAGCTGGTGGTTTCCCGCGCCTACCAGCGGGCCTGCATGCAACAGGAAAACCGGACCTACCGACATACGTGGTGTTCGCTTCCCCCCAATAAACTCGTGGGGAACTCCACAGTCATCCGGCAATTGCGTTTTCTCATAGACAAAGTTGCCCCCACGGAAGTGCCCGTGCTCATCACCGGAGACAGCGGCGCCGGCAAGGATGTGGTGGCGCAGGCCATTCAGGCGGGCGGAACACGGTCAGAGCGTCCGTTTATCATCAAAAATTGCGCCACGTTACAGAAAGACCTTATGCGCAGCGAGTTATTCGGTCATACCCGTGGGTCTTTTACCGGAGCCACAGAAGACCGGGAGGGCCTGTTCACCTTTGCAGACACCGGAACTCTTTTTTTGGACGAAATCGGCGAGTTGCCTCTGGAATTGCAGGGAGCCCTCCTGCGCGTGCTGGAAGCCCGCCGCTACCGCCGCGTGGGAGAAAAAAACGAACGCCGCATAGACATCCGCTTTCTTTTCGCCACCAGCCGGAACCTCGCCGCCGGAGTGAGCGCGGGCACCTTCAATGAAGCCCTTTTTCACCGCATCAACGTATTCAACATCAACATTCCTCCCCTGCGGGACCACAAAGAAGACATTCCCCTGCTGGCTGAACATTTTCTTGGTCGTTTCGCCACCAGCATGGGGCACGCCCCGCTTACCATCAGCGACAAGGCCATGCAGGCCCTCATCGCCTACGACTGGCCCGGCAATATCCGCGAATTACGCAACGTGCTGGAACGCAGCATCATCCTCTCGGAAGGCGACGTCATTTCCGACCGCTCGCTTCCTCAGGAACTAGCTGCCGCCGTAGCCGGCAGTCGCCGCACACCGCAAACAGTTTTTTCTCTGGAAGACATGGAACGCGAACACATTATTCGTGCGCTTGAATACTGCAAAGGCAACCGGCAACACACCGCGCAGGCACTCGGTATCGGCAGGAAAACCCTGTACCGGAAGATGGAAAAGTATTCCCTTTCCTAGCCGTTCGCCGCGCGGTGCTCCAACCTGAGCCAAGCCCGTGGCAAGCTTTTCCGAGGATACCCCGCAGGCATCCCACTCTTTTCCACGCACCACACCTGCGCCGCAGACTCACGGCTTCGCCTTTCAGAGAGCATAGCGCCGGAAAACACCGCCGACACAACTGAGTCTGTCCCGAAACTGTGTCAGCCCGTCATGGCACCTTCCCGCCATCTTCCCGCCCTCCAGCAGGCTCCTTCCGCCACTTGTGCCATGCCGGGCCATTTTCCCCCCTCCCTCACCGCGACACGGAGTAAGCGGACAGGCCCCTATGTGCAACATTATTTTAAATACATTCGTGACACACGACCTTTAAAAAAAGCGTGTCAAAGCGACCCAATTCCCCTCTTCCGGTGTGTCACTCTGACACGTAAGGCAATATCCTGAAATACCACGTTTTTTAATGATGTTTTCCCTAACCGGCTCCCCCCCGTACACCAGTGTCCCCATTCGACACAGATTGCAACAAAGCGATTTTTTCTAACACATCGGTTTTATACCTGTTATAGTTTGGCATAGCCCTTGCCTAGAAAAGGAGTGAAACAGGCATAGTGGCGAACCGTTCCGCTTCCTTCTCACCCACCCGCAACATACGGAGAGAGTTATGGCAGTACGAGAACAGGTCTTCGGTTTCTTCATTCCCAGTGTTACGCTGATGGGCATCGGCGCACACAAAGAAATCCCCGCGAAAATTCGCGCACTGGGGAGCAAGAAACCGTTGCTGGTTACGGACAAGGGCATCACCAAGGCCGGTATTACACAACAGATTGTGGACCTGCTTAAGGAACACAAAATGGATTGTGTGGTCTATGATGAAACCGTGCCCAACCCCACGGATGAAAACGTTCATCACGGCGTGGACGCGTATAAAAAAAATAAGTGCGATTCACTCATCACCCTGGGTGGAGGAAGCTCCCACGACTGTGGCAAAGGCGTGGGACTCGTCGTTGCCAACGGTGGAAAAATTCATGATTTCGAAGGGCTTGACAAATCTATCAACCCCATGCCGCCCTATCTCGCAGTAAACACCACGGCGGGAACTGCGTCGGAAATGACCCGCTTCTGCATTATCACCGACACATCCCGCAAAGTGAAAATGGCCATTGTGGACTGGCGCTGCACTCCCACTATCGCCATTGACGATCCGCTGCTCATGATGGGCATGCCTCCGGCACTCACCGCCGCCACGGGAATGGACGCCCTCACACACGCCGTGGAGGCCTATGTCTCCACCATCGCCACCCCCATGACCGACGCCTGCGCCGAAAAGGCCATCAAGCTGGTCTTCACGCATTTACGTCGCGCCGTCGCCAACGGGCAGGATATCGATGCACGCGAAGGCATGTGCTATGCGCAATATCTCGCAGGCATGGCTTTCAACAACGCCAGTCTGGGCCACGTACACGCTATGGCGCACCAATTGGGCGGATTCTATGACCTGCCGCACGGTGAGTGTAACGCCATTTTGCTGCCGCATGTGGAACAGTTCAACCTCATCTCCCGTGTGGAACGGTTTGCCGAAATGGCTGTCTGGATGGGCGAGCATGTGGAAAATCTTAGCCCTCGCGCCGCAGCCGAGCGCTGCCTTGTCGCCATCCGCCAGCTCTCCGCAGATGTGGGCATTCCTTCCGGGTTGGTCGAACTGGGCAAACGCTACGGCAAAAAGGTGAAAGCCGAAGATATTCCCACCATGACCGCTAACGCGCAAAAAGATGCTTGCGGCCTGACAAACCCCCGGCGCCCTACAGACGCCGACGTCATGGCCATATACAAGGCCGCTCTGTAACCTCCGAACCACGAGGGGTTGCGGAAGGGGTGCCCGCCCCTTTCCGCACCTCCAGCAACCCCGGGAGACTGAGCGAGTCCGTCCCGCCACCGTACAATATGGTGGCGGGACGGCCATTCGGCGGAACCTCCGCCACACAAAGTCCCGCACACAGAATCCTGTTGACGGCCTGACAACCCCCTTTGTCCTCCGGGACGATGGTCACGCCCGCAAACAGAGCGTTTTGTAGCCGCATACCGCACGAAACCACGGAAAGGAGACCCGCCCCTTCCCGTTTCGGACATCCCAAGGCGACAAACGCACCCGCCCTGCCACCATCCGGTGGCGGGGCATTCATGCTTTTCCCGCCAGCTTGTCGCGGGCGGCTTGCGCAGTTCTTCGCCCAACGCTAGAGTCATCCCCACAGCGTCCCCTGTCCGCAAGCGCGTGCCGCCCGGACACAATACCAAAGGCCGCGATGTCCGCGCCCCGGCAACCGGTGCGCTCCTTCAAGCCCTAACTCAAACCCCGCGCCAGCCGGAGCGTCCACCCAAAAATTCTATGCCTGAAACGCCTGAATCTCTCCCCCGTCTCTCCGATGAGCCGGTCCAACCGCCCCCCCCCGCCGCAACCGGGGAAACGACAGGCGTGCCGCGCATGCGCCGCGAAGAGCAAGACCTTCGCAGCTTCTTCGACAATGCGGTGGAAGGTATGTTCCGCAAATCCCGCACCGGGGTATTTCTGCTGGTTAATCCCGCCATGGCCCGCATTTTCGGCTATCCTTCCCCCGGTGCCATGCTGCGTCTGTTTCCTGAAGAACGTGCGTCTATCCTGCTGGACGCACCGCGTTTTCTTTCACTACTAGAGACGCTGAAAACGCACGGCAGTATCCACAATTTTGAACTCCAATTTCGCCGCCGCGACGGCAGATTGGTCTGGGCGCTTATAAACGCCCGCGCGGTGTACACGACCAAAGGCTCCATACGCTATTATGAAGGAACGCTGGTAGACATCACCCAACGCAAGGAAGCGGAGTTTCAGCATGCGTTTATCGAAGAGCAGGTGCGCCAGTCACAGAAACTGGAAGCGGTAAGCATTCTCGCGGGCGGCATGGCTGCGGACTTCGGCACCTTGCTGCGCCCCATGCTTCGCCACACCGAAGCCGCCCTGCACGCCGTACCGGAAGACCATCCCGCCCGCCCAAACTTAAACGAAGTGTTAGGGGCGGCGAACCGGGCCAAAGCGCTTATGCACCAATTTTTAGCCATCAGCCGCCAGCGCGAAGGCGAAAAGCATCCGCTTGCCCTTTCCTCCGTGGTATTAGAGGTGCTGGACGACCTGCTGCCCGCTCTGCCGGAAAACATAGAATTACACGAAGATCTTTCCGCCCGCCCGGACACGGTATTAGCCGACCCCGTGCAAATGCGGCAGGTGCTCGAAGCGCTTATCAGCAACGCGGTGCGGGCCATTCACCAGTGTGGAGGCGAGGGGGCCATAAGCGTTAGCCTGCGCAATGTGGAACTGGACGAACGCACGGCGGCGTTCCGTGCGGACCTAAGTCCCGGACAGTATCTGCGTTTGACTGTGCAAGACACAGGATGCGGTATGTCTGAGCTGGTGGCTTCCCGCATTTTTGACCCCTGTTTCACCACCGAATCCGCTAGTGGGGCACAAGGTCTGGGCCTTTCCGTGGCCCACGGCATTGCCCGCGCCCACGACGGCGGCATTACCGTGCTCTCCGAAGAGGGGTTAGGCTCCACCTTCTGCGTATACCTGCCCGCCCACGCCCGCGAGGTGGATCAGACACAGCCGCTGGCCCCGGCCCCACGGCTTGGCAGTGAACGCATTCTGGTGGTGGACGACAGCGCCAGCGAATTGCGGAAATGGCGGGGACTGCTGGCCCCTCTGGGCTATCGTATTGACACCGCTTCCGGTAGCGTGGAGTCTCTGCGCATGTTCATGGAGTCGCCCTCCACGTTTGATCTTGTGGTGACCGCCTATAGCCTGCCGCAAATGAACGGGTTGGAATTGGCGCGTGTCATTCGCGGCATTCGCCCAGATACCCGCGTGGCGCTTTGCCGCGAACCGGCAGATCCGGTAACGGTGGACCTTGCCTACGAATCTGGCATATGTTGCGTCACCCGCAAGCCGCTGGCCTCGCAAACCATGCTGCGATTGCTGGAAACCGCACTCGACGCGACACCGCCCCCCCGGACAACGGCCCACGGCCCGTCCGGTATGGCCGGATAAACTCACGGTTACGGAACGCTCATGGCACGCATACTAATTATGGATTATGACCCCGTCTTCTGTGAGGCTCTGGGGGCTATCCTTTCCGGGCTGGGGCATCACGCCGAGCATGCGCAAACCTTGGAAACGGCTGCGGCCTCCGGGGCAGCCCGCCGCGCGGACGTGATATTCCTCAATGCCGCAATGCCGGACGGCAGCGGGCTGGATGTTTTACCCCACCTGCGGGCGCTCCCCGCGCGGCCTGAAGTCATCCTCATCACAGATTCCGCTACGGCGGACGGCGCGGAGCGGGCCATTCGCAACGGCGCGTGGGACTATGTGGCAAAACAGGGGGGAGCGGACAGGATGGTGCTTCCCCTCATCCGCGCGCTGGAATATCGCGACAGGAAACCCCACAAACGGGAAGAGCTACACCTAAAACGCGACGCTATTATCGGCAACGGACCGGGTATAACTCGCTGTCTGGACATTGTGGCTGAAGCCGCCGCCTCTGACGCCTCGGCGTTGCTGTATGGAGAAACCGGCGTTGGCAAAGAGGTTTTCGCCCGCGCCATTCACGACAACAGCCAACGCCATGGCGGTCCCTTTGTCGCGGTGGATTGCGCCTCGCTTTCGCGCACACTGGCAGGCTCCATCCTCTTCGGTCACCGCAAAGGCGCGTTCACCGGCGCGGACAAGGACAGAGACGGGCTTGTCGCCCAAGCGCACCGGGGAACTCTCTTTCTGGATGAAGTGGGCGAGTTGCCCCTCGCCATGCAGAAAATCTTCCTGCGAGTACTCCAAGAGCACCGCTTCCGCCCGGTAGGCGGCAGGACGGAAACCACATCGGATTTCCGCCTTATTTGCGCCACCAACCGCGACATTGAGGAAATGGTTTCCCGTGGCACATTCCGTAGTGACCTTCTTTTCCGCATCCGCACGGTGGTCATGCGCATTCCCCCCCTCCGCGAACGGGTGGAAGACATTCCCGCCCTCGCGGACCACTACATCCGCAGACTTTGCGGAAAATACGGCATGTCTATGAAAGGCCTTTCCACTGACCTGAATGCCGCGCTCGGCGCGTATCATTGGCCGGGCAACGTGCGGGAGCTTATCCACACACTGGAACGCGCGGTGCTGGCTGCGCAGGATGATTCCAAAATTTTCGCGCGGCACCTTCCCGACCATCTGCGTATCAGCATAGCCCGCCAAGCCGCCACATCAGAAGACACACCCGCGCAGCCACGGGGAACATCACACACGGCGTGGGGCGGCAGGAATGCGCTTCCTCCCGTCCCTTCCCCCAAGGACACCGCGCCCGTACCGGCAGCGTGGGATATTCCCGGCTCAGGAAATGCCATGCGCCCCTCCGCGGTTTCCCCCGTGTGGCCCAGGGACATCCCCGTAACTGCGGCGGACACGTTCACACCGCCTCTGCGGCCCGGAGCCTCCTGCGTTATTCACGAATCCACACGCACAGCACTAGACGCAGCACGGGATCAGGACACGGCACGCGTTTTCTCTGCCGCCGCTGTCTCCGGCATCTCCGGTGTCTCAGTTGCCGATCCGGTTTCCTCTTCTTCGCCCCCCCATACGGATCAGGCGGATACCCCTTCGCCAGATAAAATATCCGCGATACCGGACAAAGCCCGCGCATTCGTATCCGGTATCACGGACACAAGGGTTCCCGCCACAGACATTCTTCCGTTCAACACGTTCCGGGATAGGGTTTTTAGAGACTATCTCACTGAACTTATGGAAGAATCAGACTACAATATTCCCGTAGCCTGCACCCTCTCCGGTCTATCCCGCTCATACCTCTATGACCTTCTGAAGCGATACGAGATCCCTTCCAGCCGGAAAGGAAAGGGAAGCTAGGTACACATCAAATCCCATTTTTTGACAGCAGGCACCCTTTTTGTCCTGCATTGCGGACAAAATATCCGCAATAGCGGACAATTTGCCCGAACAGCCTGAATATTCTCCCTAATTGATTTCAAGAATCACTCCCATATCTTGCAACTGGGCTATAGATAGGGAGAATCTCACACTGGCACGGTTTTGGTATAGACGTTGGTGAAGGCACGGTCTGCCTTCGCCGGAAAGCCGCTCCGCATGGTTGGACAAAGTATGGAGAGGGCGTCCGGCACGCGCCGGGGGGGATACCCGGCATCGCATAACGCCCTACGCAAACGGTGTAGGGCTGAAAGAAACGCGCCGCCCCGGCATGCCGGGGCGGCGCGATGTTGTTCTATCGCCGTTTGAGCGGGCTACAGCCCCTTGGACTCCAACAATTCCAGCATGCGGTCACTGAGACGTTGCAGGTCCGGCTTGGCGAACTGCACGTCCGCGCCTACGGAGCGGCCTTTGTGTTCCAGCTTTTCCGTGATCAACGATGAGAATAACGCCACAGGAAGCTCCCGCGTGGCGGGCGATTCCTTAATGCGTTTACAGAGGTTGTGTCCGTCCATCTGCGGCATTTCGATATCCGAAATGACTCCCTGCACATAGTCGGTAATGCTTCCCCCTTCCTCGGCGGCGCGGGACGCCTGCGCTTCCAAAAAGTCCCATGCGTCCCGTCCGTTCGTGAACTGCACCACACGAAAGTTGCACGCCTCCAGCAGGCTCTTCACCAGCCCGCGCACGCTGCCGGAATCGTCCGCATGCACGATAGTGTATGTTTTGTGCTGACGCTTGGCAGACGCGTTGGCATCCATACGGATAGCCAGCCCATGATCCAAATCCGCCACAATCATTTCCAGATCCAGCAAAAAAACAACACGCCCTTCAAGCTGAACCACACCAGTAATGGCATTGCGCGACGAGCGCTGCAAAAATTCACCGGGAGCTTCCACATCTTCCCAGCTCAACCGGTGAATCCGGTTGACACCGGAAACCTGAAAGGCCGTGACCACCCCATTAAATTCTGTAACGATAACTTTATGGTCTGCCGAGTCCACACGCGCGCGTTCCAGATAGATAGATAAATCCACCAGCGGGACAATACTCTCGTCCCTGTGCTTAAATGCCCCCACCACCGCAGGGTGCGGCATTTCCGGCATGGCGGTCACGCGCTGCGCACGCAGTATTTCCAGCACCTTAGCCACGTTCACGCCATAGTGCGCACGGTAGCCATCGGTTTCATCCACAAAAAATTCTACAACTTCCAGCTCATTAGTACCGGACTCCAGCAAAATATTGGTCTGAGACATCATTCCCCCAAGGTTGGCATCATAACAACAACACCGGTCCCCGCCTCTCGTGTACCCCGTTTTTTCCAATAGAGAGTGTGTAGTTTGTCGGCATGACCCGGATGCGGAAGGACCATTGAAAGCGTATACCCAAACACAGTGTACCACAAGAGAATGTGAATTGTGACAAACCTTGTCGACGCGCATGTTCGCCACCAAGCGCCGCCTTGTCCCGATGGGGCAAACGCGCTATACCCGGCTCGGTTCTTTCCCCCTCTTACCCCGATGGCGGGCGACCGCGCCCAACCATCCACAATACCCCATGCCGCAACGCCCCGATACCACAGCCGAACAAAACACGCCTCACTGTGCCAACTGTGGGGAAACCTCCGCGACAACCGCGCGACAATCAGGGCGGGGTAGCGCTGCGCCCTCCTCGCGGAAACGGACCTCGCGTCTTGCCCGCGTGTTGCCATTTATCCTTACCGCCATCGCCCTGCTACTTATCATGCGGCACGACTCCACTCTCCTGTCATGGGACAAGGCATGGCCCAAACTCATCGCACCGCTCATCCGCATGTTGTGTTACGTCGCTGCGGGTCTGGCTGTGGGGTTATTGGTAGAAGGTTTGGGATGGGGCGAATGGCTGGCACGTACAGTGCGCCCGCTCATGCGCTATGGCAAACTCCGCGACGAGTCCGGGACGGCATTTGTCACGGCATTTTTCTCCGGCACCGCAGCCAACGCCATGCTTATGAACTTCTGGCTCGACGGACGCATCTCCCGGAAAGAGATGCAACGCTCCTATCTCGTAAACACGGGTCTGCCTGTCTTTCTGCTGCACCTGCCCACGACATTTTTCCTTATCGTCCCCATGACCCGCGCAGCGGGGGTCGCGTACCTTACTATCAACGCCATTGCCGCGCTGCTTCGCACACTGGCGGTCCTCACGTGGACCCGAATACGCCCGGAAACCGCCACAGCAGAGGCAGGCACCGTACCGGATACGCACACCCCGGTTTCCCCGCCGGAGAGCCGCCCTAAAACACCGCTACGGCGCATTGCCACAGCATTTCGTAAGCGTTTCCGGCGTATTGTCACCATTACCGCGCCCATTTATTTCCTTATGTACGCACTGAACCAAACGGGCGTATTCGACCAGTTGCGCGACGCGGCAGCCCGCTGGACCGTGGCGGGGCTGCTCCCTGTGGAGGCCGCCGGGGTGGTGGTCTTCGCCGTGGCTTCGGAATTCACTTCCGGTATCGCGGCCGCTGGCGCGTTATTGGATGCCGGTGCCCTTTCCACGCAGCAAGCGGTGCTGGCCCTTGTCTTAGGCACCATCGTGGCCACCCCCATCCGCGCGATACGCCACCAGCTTCCTTCCCACGCCGGTATTTTTACCCCCAAACTTGGCCTTATCATGCTTTTACAAAGCCAATGTCTGCGCATAGCCAGCCTGCTTCTTGTTACATGGGCGTATCTGGCTCTAGCGTGAACGCCCACGCGAAGCGCATGCCGTCTTTCACAGCGCTTCCTCCAAGGCTCCGCTTGACCGCCAGCCCGGCCTCCCCTATTGTGCCACGGTTCAGGTGTCCTTCGGGACCGAACAGGGAATCCCGTGTAATTCGGGAGCGGACCCGCCGCCGTAACTCCTCATACAAGCCGTTTCCCCCGCGTGCCACTGGATATTCATAATCCGGGAAGGCCGGAAACGGTGGGACAAGCCGGAAGACCTGCCTGAATCATTTTGGTGTGATCCCACGCATCGCCGTAGCGGCGATTCCACGGGATAAAGGCATCGCCCGCATGCACGGGGCTACTGCATTGCGGGTCAGGAAAGGAATAAATACGGAATTCCTTCCATGTGGTATTGCGCATGGAAGGAATTTTTTCTTTCCCCTATCCACGCCCCTGACGTTTGGAGGTTTCTCATGCGTCGTTTCGCCACCCTGCGCCGCGCATCGCTTTCCCTCACGCTTCTGCTGTTATGTGTATCGCTCGCCATTCCCGCTTTCGCCGGATCTGGCGGCGGCCCGGCTCCCCGCAAAGGCATTCTTCTTGTCGCCTTCGGCACCACGGTACCCGAAGCCCGCGTTTCGCTGGATAAAATCGAAACGGCTGTTCGCAACGCGTTCCCTGATACGGAAGTACGCTGGGCTTACTCCGCCAAACAGGTGCGCAACACCGTGCGCAAAAACGAAGGAAAGGACATTCCTTCTCCGGCAGCGGCGCTGGCCCAGATGGGAGACGAAGGCTTCACCCACGTGGCTGTGCAGTCTCTGCAAACCATCCCCGGTGAAGAATACCACAACCTTCTGAAAACTGCGGAAGCGTTCAACGGCATGCCCAAAGGAACGCAGGTTGTCACCGTGGGTGTCCCCATGCTCTATTCTCCTGATGATATCGAAAAAGCCGCAACGGCCCTTGTTGCCGCTGCCCCTAAAGAGCGAAAGGCCGCCGAGGCGCTTGTCTTCATGGGCCACGGCACCCATCATTTTGGCAATATTTTCTATCCCGGCCTTCAGTTCTCCCTTTCCAAGGCAGACCCCAACACCTTCGTGGGCACCGTGGAAGGCACTCCGTCCCTTGATGACGTGGTGGCAACGCTTTCGGCCCGCAACATCCGCACAGTGTGGCTTATGCCCCTCATGGCTGTGGCGGGTGATCACGCCCAAAACGACATGGCAGGCCCGGAAGATGACAGTTGGAAGAGCGTGCTGGAAAGCAAAGGGTTTACCGTGCACACAGTGCTCAAAGGCACTGGAGAGCATGCCGCGCTGGCGGCGCTGTGGGTAGCACACCTGAAAGACGCCTTCGCCGAACTGGATAACTAACCGTTTTATGGCCGACACCACCCGCCACACACACGGCTCTTCCCCAAAGGGCCTTGCGAAACGCCGCTCCCCTCTTCCTCTGCGGGGAGTGCCTCCACGTATACTCGCGATACTGGCGCTGGCGGTATGCGTGATTTCGGTGGTGTCGGCCTGTTTTTTCGGCCCCATGGATATTCCCGCCCGTGATGTGCTGCGCCTGCTCACCGCCCATTGTACCGGCGCGGAGTCCAGCCTTGCCAAAGAACTTGGCCCCGCCGCCTCTGTTGTCGTCTGGGACATTCGCATGAGCCGGACCCTGCTGGCCCTGCTCACGGGCGGCGCTTTAGCCGTGGCGGGGGCCGTGTTTCAGGGCATTCTGCGCAACCCGCTGGCAGATCCGTTCACTCTGGGGGTTTCCAGCGGAGCGGCGTTTGGCGCGTCACTCGCCATTATGCTAGGGTTTACCGGCACCCTAATTCCCGGCGTAGGTTCCCTTCCCGCCGCCGCGCTGGGAGGGGCACTGCTGGCCCTTACCGCCGTGATTCTGCTGGGACGCTCTGGTGGCAGGCTGCGCCGGGAAACCCTTGTTCTGGCTGGAGTGGTTGTGGCGACATTCCTCGCCGCGCTCATTTCTCTGGTCAAATCCTTGGACGAAGAGTCCGTGGCGTCCATCGTGTTCTGGATTATGGGGAGCCTGCAAGGCCGGGGCTGGCAAGAAGTTGCTTTGATGTTTCCATGGCTGACGGTGGGAGGTTTGCTCATCTGGCGTTATTCCCGTGAGCTGGACATTCTCGCCCTTGGTGACACACAGGCCCGGCAACTCGGCATGAACGCGGACCGCGTGCGCTTATGGCTGCTGGTGGGCGCAAGCATGCTCACCGGGGCCGCTGTGGCTGTTTCCGGTGTAATCGGATTTGTGGGACTAGTAGTGCCGCATCTTGTGCGCATGGCGCAGGGAGGCGAGCACCGCCCGTTGCTTGTCACCGCCGCGCTCTGCGGCGGGGTGCTGCTGCTCTGGTCCGACGTGGCTGCGCGCACCCTCCTGCCCGGCGGGGCGGAACTGCCCGTGGGCGTGGTCACCGCCTTACTGGGCGGCCCATTTTTCTGCCTTCTGCTACGCCACCGCGCCCGGACCGACTCATGATAACCTTGCGCAATGCCACCTGCGGTCATGCCGGAACTCCCGTGCTGCACGACGTGACACTCCGCATCGCGCCGGGCGAAATGGTCGGCCTGCTCGGCCCCAACGGGAGCGGCAAAACCACACTGCTGCTCACGCTTTCCAGCGTGCTCCCGCTGATTTCCGGCTCGTTGCGGATACACGGGCAGCCCGCGGAGCAACTTTCTGCCCCGGAACGCGCCCGGCTGCTGGCCTCTGTGCCGCAGCGCACGGGAGAGATTCCGACAATAAAAGCCTTCGCCCTTGTGCTCATGGGCCGGTACCCGCATATTTCTTTCTGGGGGGGCTATACCGCCCAAGACCGGGATGTCGCCATGGCAGCCATGCGCGAAACGGGAACCGCGCATCTGGCGGACCGCCCGGCACATATGCTCTCCGGGGGGGAACTGCAACGGGTGTTCATCGCCCGTGCGCTGGCGCAAAACACCCAGTGCCTTTTGCTGGATGAGGCAACCTCCGGGCTGGACATTGCCCGTAAAGTGGAAATATTCGACCTGCTCCGCCAACGGCACGCCACCGGCACCACGATTATCAGCGCCATCCACGACCTCAACCTCGCAGCACTCTACTGCCAGCGCCTTATCCTGCTCAAACAGGGACGCATTGCCGTGGATGGTCCCGTGTGCACGGTTTTTACCGAAGCTGTGCTCTCAGACATATATGAAACCCGCATCCGTCTCTATTACCACCCCACCACGGGGACACCGCAGGCCTGTTTGGTCCCCGGCGGAGACATCGCATGACACACTACTTTCACACACAATACGTGAGGATAGGGAGCATACTCCCCCTGTTCTTCTTGCTGCTCGGTACGCCCGTCGCGCAAGGGGCCTCTATTTCTCTCACCGACGATACGGGCCGCGCCATAACCTTACCCGCGCCAGCCCGGAAAATTATTGCCCTGTACGGCGGGTTCAATGAAATTCTCGCCGCCATGGGGTTGGAAAACAGGCTCATCGCCCGTACTAATGCGGACACAGAACCACCCTCCATTCGCACGCTGCCCGCAGTGGGCACCCACATGCGGCCCAACCCGGAACTCATTGCCGGTTTAGGGCCAGACTGTATTCTCCAACTGGGCGGACGGACTCAGGCAATGGAGACAGGACTCGCGCTGGAGCGGCTGGGCCTGCCTGTGATATTTTTTCAACCTTCCAATTTTACAGAACTATTCGACGTTATCCGCCGTATTGGCACTATAACGGGCGAACCGGACCGGGCAGACCAACTCATTGCCACCATGCGTGGTCGGTTACAGGCCGTGGCACAAGCCGTTCAGGCCGAAAAAGATCACCATATCCCCTCTGTTTTCTTTGAGGTGCGCTACCCAAACCTCCTCGGCGCGGGCGCTACCTCCATTGTCACAGACATTATCCGCCATGCCGGAGGTAACAATGTCCTGCAATCAGACACCAAATTTGTCCGCCTGAACGAGGAAGAATTATTGCGCCTGAACCCGGAAATATATGTGGTTCAGCGCGGCCCTATGAACCCGGAAAGCCCTCTGCCCGCGGAACGTCCGCACTTCCGCACCCTGCGCGCCGTTACCGACGGCAACGTACTCGTTGTGGACGAACATATTTTTTCCCGCCCCGGTCCCCGCGCCACCGAGGCCGTGGAGCAACTTGCCCGGTTCCTGCACCCGCAGGCGTTTTCCCCTTCACCCCACACCCGTTAGAGAGAACCGTTCCATGTCTCACAGTACCGCCCCCGCAGCCGGACACCTCGGCACCCCCGGAATACTCTATGGCATTGGCGTTGGCCCCGGCGATCCCGACCTGCTGACCCTGAAAGCCGCCAAATTGCTTGGAGGTGTGGACGTTATTTTTTCCGCAGCCTCCACTAAAAACGACTATTCCACTGCCTATTCCATTGCCCTGCCGCACCTGCGGCCCGATGTGCGCACGGTAACGCTGGGATTTCCCATGACCCGCGACCGCGCGGTGCAGCAGGCCGCATGGCAGGCCAATGCCGAAACCGTGGCACGCGAACTGGACGCAGGACAGACCGGGGCCTTTCTCACCTTGGGCGACCCGCTTATATATTCTACCTTTGGATATTTGATGCGCACCCTGCTTGCCATCCGCCCCGCAGCACACATAGAGGTGATTCCCGGTATCACGTCCTATCAGGCATCCGCCGCACGCACCCGCACCGTGCTTTGCGAGGCAGAAGAAAACCTGCTGCTGCTTTCCGGCGTCAGCAATGAAGACGGGTTACGGGACGCCCTGCGCCGGGCGGACAACTGTGTTATCCTGAAAACATACAAGAACTTCACGGCCCTGCGCGGTATTTTGGAAGATACGAATCGGGCGGAGGAAGCAGTGTTCATTTCCCGGTTGGGGATGGAGGGCGAAGCCATTTTTCAGGACATTGCCAACGCGCCGGAAAAACCGCACTATTTTTCCCACATGCTGATCCCTAAAAAACGCATATAATAGCCTGCTTTCCCCGGCGTCATAAGGAATCGCCACATGCCGCAGCCCTCTTCACATTATAGTCTCGCCACACTGGACCCCCGCGTAAAAATTCTGCTTACAACGGGTTACGGTATTTTGGCGTGGCATCTTTCCCCCGTGGCACTGGGCATTGCGGGAGGTGGGCTTGGAGTGGTGTGCGCCCGTGCGGGTTTCTTTTCCCGTGCGCACTGGCCCACCCTGCGATATTACCTGCTGTTTGTGCTTTTCTGGGCGGGACTTAAGTTCGCACTGGATTGCACGCCGCTTCTGACCTCTTCCCACCTCGCTGGCAGTCTGCTACGCGATGCCGCGATGCAGGCGGGGTTGCTGGCGGGACGGCTCTGTTTTCTTATCGCGCTGGGCCTGCTGCTGGCGTTTACCACGTCCACCCGGCAGTTGGGTTTGGCTCTCGCGTGGTTCCTGCGCCCCGTACTTGGCAAACACGCGTGGCAACCGGCTCTTTCGCTGGCCTTGATGATTCACTTTCTCCCCCTCGTGCAGAACACCATCGCGCAAGTCCGCGCGGCAATGCTCCTCCGCGCCCCCAAGCGTTCCCGTTGGGAACGGTTCCTGCTGGTGCCGCAGGCCGTGTTGCGCATACTGGCGCAAAAGGTATGGACGCAGACCGTCGCCGTGGCGGCGCGGCGTTTGGACCGAGCAGAGGCGTGGAGTCCCAACTTCCCCCCCCAGCCCATGACGTGGGGGGGGGGAATACTTTGTGCCGCATGCGGCGGGGGCCTTCTGCTTTTGTAAGCGCGGTGTTATTCCCTGCGCCACGCCGTTGCGCGAACTCCCCGCCACATCACCACATCACCATCCACGCCATACATACCGGGCGCACCACACGCACATCGCGTTTTGAAACGGAGCGACTGGCGGCATCCTCGCACCATACACTCCGAGCGCGCAGGCAAGGAGGCAGGCCACGGCCTCCCCATGTTTCCCACCACGCATACGCATTTTTTACCGATTCGCGGCATAAAACCCCTTGTTTGGGGATTGCTGGGCATAAAATTCGTGCGTATGCTTCGGGTGCCCTGTGTTGCGCTAAACAACCACCCGCACCACTACGCCAAACAGGCGACCATGACATAGTCCCTTGCCCGCAGAAAGGGCACTGGCCTCGCGCACCAGCCCGGCAGTGGCACCGCAGCATTCTCTTTTGGCAATGCCCATTCCGGTTTCCCCTGCCTGTGGTTGCTGCGGGCTTGCCGCCACAAAACTTTGCAACATCGCAGGAGAAGGCGTGTCCATTACGGAACAACTAAACCACATTCTCGTGGAATTTTACGAGAAGCTCTCTTCATGGGAACACGATGTGGTCCGTGAGAAAGGCCTTACACTGCCGCAGGTTCACACGCTGGAAGTCTTGGGCATACACGGCTCCATGCCCATGAAAACGCTGGCGCAACATATGGGGATTACCACAGGAACCCTTACTGTTCTGGCTGACCGACTGGAAGATAAAGGCTACATTCGGCGGCGTCCGCATGAAACGGACCGCCGGTCCACCATTGTGGAGCTGACAGCACCGGGCCTGACTCTATTTCACGAACACGACAGGCTCCATGCGCAACTAACTAAAGACCTTACCGCCGAGCTTTCCGAGGCGGATAAGATCACGCTACTCGCCTGCCTGCAAACCATGACTAAGGCTTTCTGATATGAGCGCACTTGAACTGCTGGCTATTGCCATAGCTCTGGCTATGGACGCATTTGCCGTGGCTATTGCCACGGGTATACAACTCCAGTGTGGAAACACGCGCCAGACCTTTCGTCTGGCATGGCATTTTGGTCTATTTCAGGCCCTCATGCCCATTATTGGCTGGTCGCTGGGGCTGACCGTCCGCAGCCATATAGAAGCATACGACCACTGGATCGCGTTCGCCCTGCTGGCATGGATAGGTATCCGCATGCTCCGTGAAGCATTTGAGACGGACGGGGAATCAGAACACCGCTGCGATCCCACCAAGGGCATTTCCTTAATAATGCTTTCCGTAGCCACCAGCATTGACGCGTTAGCCGTGGGGCTATCCATGTCGGTGCTGGGTATTTCCATATGGATTCCCGCATTGGTCATCGGCCTTGTGGCGCTGGTGGTGACGGCGGTAGGCATGCACGTGGGGCGCATGATTTCCGGCGCAACTCGGTTCGGGAAAATGGCAGAAGTGGCCGGGGGCGTCGCGCTCCTGCTCATTGGCATAAAAATACTCGCCGAACACGGAGTTTTCTCCGGCCTGCTGAACGTCTAGCGCTCTGCCACGCGGGGATGCAAGCCGTGCCACTGCCGGAAAAAGGCGCGGCCCGGTGGCGCGGCCCGCAACACTTCCTACTCAGGACCGCCGCTGCATACCTGTGATGATGGCATGCAGTCCCTGTGCCTGTTCCTGAAGTTTTCGCACCGCTTCCGCAGACTGCGTCATGGCGGTGGCGGTGCTTTCCGAGATGGCATTCACCTCCTGCGTGGAACGGCTTATTTGCTCCGACGTGGCGGACTGCTCCTCCGCCGCAGTGGCTATGGCACTCACCTCCGCGGCTGATCCCTCCACCATGGACATAATCTGCTCCAGCATGGAGCCGGAAGCGCCAGCCAACTGGGTTCCCTGCTCCACGGCGGCAACAGCCTTCTCCGTGCCTTCCGTGGCGGTACGCGTGGCCTGCTGAATGGTTTCAATGGCAGAGCCTACCTCCCGCGTGGCGTGCATGGTTTTTTCCGCCAGTTTGCGCACCTCGTCAGCCACCACGGCAAAGCCACGCCCGGCGTCTCCCGCGCGGGCAGCCTCAATGGCGGCGTTTAGGGCCAGCAGGTTTGTCTGATCCGCAATATCGGAAATAACATCAAGCACCTTGCCAATGTCCGCCACCTGCGTGCCCAAAGCATCCATTTGCGTCCTCAGGGCATCCGCCTCTTCATGCACGCGGGTCATGGCGGCAAGCGTATCGCTAACAGCCTTCGCCCCTTCCCGTGCGCGGGTGGTCGCAGAATCCGCGTTGCCCGCCGCGTTGGCGGCGTTGCGCGCCACTTCCAGCACGGTGGCATTCATCTGCTCAATGGCAGTGGCGGCCTCTGCAATGCGTTCCTTTTGCATCCGCGCACCGCCCAGCGAGTCGTTGACCTGCTCGCGCAAGGCCCGCGCCGCTTCTTCCAAGCTGCGGGAGATGCTGTCCGCTTGCTCCGCAGCCCGCGCAATGCGTTCATTCTGCTCCAGAACCTGACGCTCGGCCTCCCGAATGGCCGTCATATCAAAATACAACGTCAGCACGCCTATCTTGTTGCCGTCCAGATCATACACCGGAGTCGCGGTTACGGTGAGAATCACCTGTTTTCCACTGGGAAGGGCATAGGTGGCCTCTTCCCTGAGTTGGCGCTCTTCTTCAAAGGCCCGCCATGAGCGGGTCATCCGCCCCGGTTCTCCAAAGTAAAACTCACCGGGGTCCATGCCCTGAACGGCATCAATGCTTATATTTTTTTCAAAAATATCCAGCAGTTCCTGATTAACAAACGTCATCTTCCGATGACGGTCCGTTACGGCACATGGAAGAGTCATGCCCTTGAGCACGCCCTGTGCGAAACCAAATTTTTTCTTCAATTCCACACGGGTGGCTTCCAGATTTTCCGCCAATGCTTTAAGCTCGTAGCGATAGGAACCGTCCAATGACGCGCTGAAATCGCCTTGGGCCAGCGCACCGGAAAACGCCATAAGTCGTGTGATGGGGCGGGAAAGAAACCTGTTCATGCCAAAAAGCACCGCCACCACAATGGTCAGCAGCATTGCCACACCGATGCCGAGGATAAACAGGCGCTGCGCGTCCGCCATGCTGGAAAGCTCAGATTCCGGCACGGTGAGGCTCACGTACCAGCCTGTTTCTGGATTACGCGAAAACGCCTGCACTTTCTGTTCGCCGCGATAGGGGTAGGAAAAAATAGAAGTCTCCGCGGCCTCGGCCTGCTTAAGCCGGGGATAGGCCGCGGACGGAGTGAGCAAAACCTTGGGGTTTGGGTGCGCTATAATAGTGCCGCTGGCGTCCATCATATATGCATACCCGGTTTTCCCCACGGCAATGGACGCGATATACCGCTCTACGAAACGGGAAAAGTCGGCATACACCACCACGCCGCCCACCACGGAATCGTCAATAAAATCGCGGAGCCGGTGCCCCACACCCAAAAGTAATGAGCCGTCTTGCGGGTCTGGCAGCACCGTGGAAGCCACATAGTCTTCCCTGTCCCCGTCAAGGAGATCGGCCTTCCATGTTCCCAGTAGAGCGGTGCCATTTTGCAAAGGCTGCCCTTGTGGCCCCACACCCATAGTGATGGCACCGTCTTTGCCGAAGACAAAGGCGTAGCGGGCCACGTCATTCAGGCCCATCTGGGCGGTGAGCAGCTTCAGACCTTCGTCGTCCGCTCCCCACGCTCCGTTAATGATGCCATGATCCTTGGCGAGAAATCGGATAGTATTGCGTTCCATGGTCAGCAGGTCGCTCAGAGCCACCTGTGCCACCCGGCAGTTTTGCCGCATGTCTTCCGTCTGCAACGACGTGACCAGTGCCCGGCTGGACGTGCCCACATACAACACCAAAACCGCCATGGCACAGAAGATCAGCGCGGCGATAACCGCGCAAAGCTCCGTGGCAATGCTTCGCAGCTTCATTGGACCCCCGAACGGCAAAACGTGTATGGCCCCCATGCCTTTTCAGAAGCGGCTTCCGCCTGAATTACGCACAACAGATATGCACAGGGTACAAAGTCATATCGGATATGACAAGAAATCCGACAGGGGGAATGGTGAATTTTTTTATGGCTTTCGCAGATACGCGATAAATTCTTGATTGCCCTTCGGTCCCTTGAGACGGGAGGGGACGACCCCCAGTACCTCTAACCCCAACTGCTCACGGGCAAAGCCGCAAACCATCTCCACCGCTTCCGTATGGAGAGCCGGATCGCGCACAACACCTTTGTCGGTGCGGTCCGGGCCGACCTCGAATTGGGGTTTAATCAGCACTGCCAGTTCCCCGCCAGTGCGTAAAAACCGCACGCAGGGGGGCAAAATAAGCGTGAGGGAGATAAAAGAAACATCCGCCACAACCATGTCCACGGGTTCGGGGATAAGAGTATCCGGCGCGGTGCGCAGGTTCGTGCGCTCCAGATTGATGACGCGGGTGTCCTGCCGCAACCGTTCATGCAACTGCCCATACCCCACGTCCACAGCGTAAACGCGCGCCGCCCCATGCTGAAGCAGGCAGTCGGTAAAGCCGCCCGTGGATGCCCCGGCATCCAGCACCACCCGGCCTGTCACATCCAGACCGAAGTGTTCCAGCGCTGTGAGCAATTTGTAGGCTCCACGGCTGACAAAACGCTCCACACCGCGCAGCTCAAACCGTGTATCCACCGGGAGTCTGTGCCCCGGCTTGTCCACCGGCACAGGTGCCTCTCCGCGCAGCAGATACACCTGCCCCGCCATGATGTATCGTTTCGCCTGCTCCCGGCTTTCCGCCAGCCCGGCTTCGTACACCAACTGATCTGCGCGTTCCTTCACCGCCATGCCGACTCCCATACCTTCCCTTGACTTTCCTCGGTAGCGGACATACCCCCACGGTACCCTGTGGTGCGGGCCACCTGACGGCGACGAATTCCCCCGCCCCAAACGGCAGCCGACCGCAGGACAGGAAACACGTCCCCTTGCGAGGGGTTTTCCACTACACTAACGGAGAACGGGGCACAACAAATAATCCCTTGCCTTCACCTTATGTTTGCAGTATGAGCTTCCGTTCCGCATCTTCCGTGAGGAGTATACTATGAAAAATGATATCCATCCTAAAGTGTATCTGGCCAAGGTAACCTGCGCCTGCGGGTACGAATCCGAACTGCGCACCACCAAAGGCCCTGAAGTGGCTGTGGAAATCTGCTCCCAGTGCCACCCCTTCTACACCGGCAAACAACGCCTGCTGGACAGCGCTGGCCGTATCGACCGCTTCCGCAAAAAGTACGCAAAGTTTCAATAACAATCGCGGCTTTACGGATTCTTCGGCCGTTGCCAGACGTACAGGCAACGATTTTTCCTCCCCGGATACACTCTCCGGGGAGGAATGTCCCATTGTTTACGGGGGTCCAAGTGAAAGGAACGCGCAACGCTCTTTGCGGCGCAGTTGCCGTACTCGGCGCGGCCGCGCGGTGCGCGGTGGGCGGACAGGCTGTCATGGAAGGCGTAATGATGCGCAACGAAGACAGGCTGTCTATTGCTGTACGCAAGCCCGACGGTTCTATTATTGTGGGCAACCGCCCATGGTTCAGCCTGACAACCGCTCCTTTTTTTAAACGACCCTTCATCCGGGGCTTTCCCATTCTGCTTGAAACCTTGGTGAATGGCATAAAGGCCCTAAATTTTTCCGCCACGCAGGCTGTAGACGAGCAAACAGAAGGCGAGCTGAAACCATGGCACTTAGCCCTGACGCTGCTTGTTTCCGTTGTGCTTGCGCTGGGCCTTTTCGTGGTGCTGCCCCATCTTTTCTCCATGCTCATGAATTATCTGGGGCTTGGCGGCGATGCGGACGGCCTGTCCTTCCACGTATGGGACGGCGTGTTTAAATTCGGCATCTTCCTCAGCTACATCCTTGCCATCTCTTTCATCCCGGACATCCGGCGGGTGTTTCAATACCACGGGGCGGAGCATAAGGTCATATGGACATATGAAGACGGCTCCGCTGTCACGCCCGGTTCCGCGAGCCTGCGCAGCCGGTTGCACCCCCGTTGCGGCACCACCTTTTTGCTTTTTGTGCTTTCCATCGCCATCATTCTGCACACGGTACTGGTGCCCGCATTGTTGTTGGTATGGACGCCGGACAGCACGGCAGTGAAGCATGGATTCATCATCCTGCTCAAGCTCATGCTCATGGTGCCCATCAGCGCCATAGCGTATGAGGCCATCAAGTATTCCGCCCGCATCAACGACACTGTATGGGGTCGCATGCTCAGTGCGCCGGGCATGTTGCTCCAGATGCTGACCACGCACGAACCGGACAAGGGCCAGCTTGAGGTTGCCATTGTCGCCCTTAAAGAGGCGCTAGGCCCGGAAGAAGCGGCGGAAGTGCATGCCCCCGTGTACACAGTCTCGGAGAAAATATAATGTTTTCCAAACTCGAAAATCTTGAGCGCCGGTTTGAAGATCTTGAGCAACAGCTCAGTTCGCCGGAAGTCTTTTCCGATCAGGAACGCTACCGCCAGCTCACCAAGACGCACGCGGACCTCAAGCTTGTGGTTGACGCTTTCCGCAAGTACCGCTCTGTGCGGCATGATCTTGACGAAAATCGCCAGCTTATGCGCGACAGCGACCCCGACATTGCGGAAATGGCCCGCGAAGAAGTCAAAAGCATGGAGCAGGAGCTGCCCATACTGGAAAACGAGCTGAAAATTTTACTCCTGCCCAAAGACCCCATGGACGAGAAAAACTGTATTCTCGAAATCCGCGCGGGAACCGGCGGTGAGGAAGCGGCCCTGTTCGCCGGGGACTTATTCCGCATGTACAACCGTTACGCGGAAAGCGTGGGCTGGCGCATGGAGCTGATGGAAGCCAGCGAAACAGGCACCGGCGGATTCAAAGAAGTTATCGCTCTCATCAAAGGCGACCGGGTATATAGCCGCCTGAAATTTGAATCGGGCATTCACCGCGTGCAACGTGTTCCCGCCACGGAAACTCAGGGGCGCATTCACACCTCGGCAGCCACAGTGGCGGTCATGCCTGAGGCGGAGGAAGTGGACCTGAACATCCGCCCGGAAGATCTGCGTTTCGACGTATACCGGTCCTCTGGCCCCGGCGGACAGTCGGTGAATACCACAGACTCCGCAGTGCGCGTTACCCACATCCCCACCGGACTTGTGGTCTGCTGTCAGGACGAAAAATCGCAGCATAAGAACAAAGCCAAAGGCCTGAAAATTCTTTCCTCCCGCCTGCTCCAGTTGGAACAGGATAAACAGCACGCCGAGCAGGCGGAGCAACGGAAGCTGCTCGTGGGGTCCGGTGACCGCTCCGGGCGCATCCGCACATATAACTTCCCACAGGGACGTTGCACGGATCACCGCATCAACCTCACACTCTATAAGTTGGATGCCGTCATGGAAGGTGATCTGGACGAACTGCTCGACGCACTGGTGACGCACGACCAGACGGAAGCCCTACAGGCGCAGGCAGAGGCATAACCCATGCCGTTGCCCCGACCGGAACCGTGCACTATACGGACCGTTCTCATGGCCTTCTCGGACTACCTGTCCGGGAAGGCCGTTGATTCTCCACGCCTCTCTGCCGACCTCATCTGCATGCATGTGCTGGGTACGGACCGGCTTCGCCTGATAACCGAGTCAGACCGGCCTGTCTCTGTTGAACAGTGGAGTGTCATGCGCGAGTTGGTTCTGCGCCGAGGAACGGGAGAACCCGCCGCGTACCTTTTGGGCACGCGCGAATTTTACGGTCGCGAGTTCATGGTGAGCCCGCATACCCTCATCCCCCGCCCGGAAACGGAACATATTATTGATGCGGTGGTCGCCCGCAGCTCCCAACACACTCCGCTTACCTTTGCCGACCTTGGAACTGGCAGCGGCTGTCTGGCCGTGACCTTAGCGACGGAACTACCGCACGCACAAGGAATCGCGGTGGACATTTCCCCCGGCGCATTGTCTGTGGCATCGGCTAACGCCCGGAAACACGGCGTGGCAAACCGTATTACCTGCGTGCGTGGCAGCTTTCTCACCCCGCTCTTCCGGGCGAGCACACTGGACTGCCTTGTTACCAACCCCCCTTATGTTAGCCGGAAAGAGTATTCATCCCTGAGCCACGAAGTTCGCGATTTTGAACCTGAAAGCGCACTAGTTCCCGGTCCGCGCGGGGTGGAGCACGCACTGGCCCTCATCCCCCTTGCTGCTGACTGGCTCCGCCCCGGCGGGTGCTTCCTCATGGAAATGGGCTACACGCAGGGGGAATTCCTGCTCAGGCAACTCACCGCCACCCCGCAGACGTGGCGGGCGGCGCATATTCTGCGCGACCTTGCCGGGCTTGACCGTATCCTCTACGCAGAGCGGGTCTGACAACTCGCAACGCTGCTGAAGCAAATGCGTGTAGAAAAAACAACACATTGCTGAAAATCCACACTCTCCGCAATATTTCCTAAAAGAAATTTTTAATAATTACGCCATGATACAACACCAAGAGATAAGGCATGCTTTTTGCTGTATCGGTGTCGGAGGCGTCATAATGAAGCAAACAACGATTAAAAAAGCAACCGGTTGCTCCGGCATCGGTCTTCATAGCGGCAAGATAGTAAAGCTGTCCCTTTCCCCCGCCCCGGAGGATACGGGCATAGTTTTTCACATCCACGGCGAAGACGGCGTGAAAGTTATCACTCCCGATCCCGAATCGGTCATTGCCACCGGCCTCGCCACCACGCTGGGCCTGGACGGAGTGTCCGTAGCCACAGTGGAACACTTGCTGGCTGCCATCGCCGGGCTTCAGATAGATAACATCCGCATAGACGTGGAAGGCGGCGAAGTGCCCATCATGGATGGTAGCGCGGCTTCCTTCACGTTCCTCCTGCGCGACGCCGGACTTGTTCGCCAGCGGCGCGACCGCGTTGTGCGCCGCATCCGCAAGGCGCTGACTTTCGAGCGCGACGGAAAGTACATCAAGGCCTCGCCCTACGCCGGTCTGCGCATAGACTACACCATTGACTTCGACCACCCTCTGATTGGTCGCCAATGCCGCCGGGTGGAAATAACGCCGGAAACCTTCGTGCGCGACATCGCCAAGGCCCGGACGTTCGGCTTCTTGCGCGAAGTAGAGTATATGCGGAAGAACAATCTCGCACTGGGTGGCTCACTGGACAACGCCATCGTGCTAGATGAATACACGGTGCTGAACGAAGACGGTCTGCGTTTTGAAGACGAATTCGTGCGGCATAAAATTTTGGACTTTATCGGCGACATGGCGATGCTGGGCGCTCCCCTGCAGGGCCATTTCGAGGTGCACGCCTCTGGACACGCGCTGAACAACGGATTTTTGCGCACGCTGCACGCCAACGAAGATATCTATCTTGAAACCGTGGAACTGTCCGCGTTTCAGCCCTCGCACGAAGGCGCACGGGCTGTCGCTGGCGAAGCCGTGGCTGCCATTTAGCCTCCCCTCTTTCTGCACCCTCCAAGGCCGCCTTCCGGGCGGCCTTTTCTTTGCGCACCGCCTGTGCTAGGGTCCGGCACGCAACGTGCGGGACTTTCCTGCGGCATTGTCGCAAACACGGTTTTCCACCCCGTCCCCAAACGGATGTGAACAGGCGCGACCACGGCGCGAATGTGGCGATACTCCTGCCTTTCGGCCCTGCCGGAAAAAATATTCAGGGAACGCCATTTTTCGCTTGCCAAATGTGCGGACCGCGTATAAACACACATCTCCGTTGGCTGGCGTAGCTCAACTGGCAGAGCAGCTGATTTGTAATCAGCCGGTTGCGGGTTCGAGTCCCATCGCCAGCTCCACGTGGAGGGGTTCCCGAGTGGCCAAAGGGAACAGACTGTAAATCTGTCGTCGTATGACTTCGGAGGTTCAAATCCTCCCCCCTCCACCACGGAAAACAACGCTGACAAAGCTGTAGGAGACTCACGTCGGAGAACTACGGCACTTACGATGCGGGAATAGCTCAATGGCTAGAGCATCAGCCTTCCAAGCTGAGGGTTGCGAGTTCGAGTCTCGTTTCCCGCTCCATTTACGCCTGAGTTCTCCCCTACAGTTGTGTATAGTAGCCCACATAGCTCAGACGGTAGAGCGCGTCCTTGGTAAGGACGAGGTCAGCAGTTCAATCCTGCTTGTGGGCTCCATTTTTATTTTCGGTGTAATAATCGAGAACAACATCGCCAGGGAGAATTACTCATGGGTAAGGAAAAATTTACTCGTACCAAGCCGCATGTTAACATCGGCACCATCGGTCACATCGACCACGGCAAGACCACCCTCACCGCCGCTATCACCCGTTGCGCAGCAATGTTGGGCGGCAAGGGCGCTGCAATCGCTTACGACGAAATCGACAGAGCTCCTGAAGAAAAGGAACGTGGCATCACCATCGCCACTTCGCACGTCGAATACGAATCCTCTAAGCGCCACTACGCTCACGTGGACTGCCCCGGTCACGCCGACTACATCAAGAACATGATCACCGGCGCTGCCCAGATGGACGGCGGTATCATCGTTGTTGCAGCCACCGACGGTCCCATGCCCCAGACCCGTGAGCACATCCTGCTCGCCCGTCAGGTTGGCGTGCCGTCCCTCGTCGTGTTCATGAACAAGTGCGACATGGTTGACGACGAAGAACTTCTGGAACTCGTGGAAATGGAAGTGCGTGAACTGCTTTCCAGCTACGATTTCCCCGGCGACGACATTCCCGTGATCCGCGGCTCCGCTCTGAAGGCTCTGGAAGCCGAAAGCGCCGACGATCCGGCTGTCAACTGCATCAAGGAACTTCTCGACGCTTGTGACTCCTACATTCCTGAGCCCCAGCGCGAAATCGACAAGCCCTTCCTGATGCCCATCGAAGACGTGTTCTCCATTTCCGGTCGTGGTACCGTTGTTACCGGTCGTATCGAACGCGGTATCGTTAAGGTCAGCGACGAAGTGGAAATCGTGGGTATCCGTCCTACTCAGAAGACCACCTGCACCGGCGTGGAAATGTTCCGCAAGCTGCTTGACGAAGGTCAGGCTGGCGACAACGTGGGCGTTCTGCTGCGCGGCGTGAAGCGTGATGAAGTGGAACGCGGTCAGGTTCTCTGCAAGCCCGGTTCCATTAAGCCCCACACCAAGTTCAAGGCAGAAGTCTACGTGCTCTCCAAGGACGAAGGTGGTCGTCACACGCCTTTCTTCACCGGCTATCGTCCCCAGTTCTACTTCCGTACCACTGACATCACTGGCGTGATTGCTCTGGAGGAAGGCGTGGAAATGGTTATGCCCGGCGATAACGCAGTATTTAACGTGGAACTCATTCACCCCGTTGCCATGGAAAAAGGCCTCCGCTTCGCTATCCGCGAAGGTGGTCGTACCGTGGGCGCAGGTGTTGTCTCCGAAATCGTGGAGTAAGTCATGCGCGTCAATATCCAGCTGGCTTGCACCGAGTGCAAACGGCGCAATTACGCGACCGACAAGAACAAGAAGAATACTACCGGACGCGTTGAGCTTATGAAGTATTGTCCCTGGGACAAGAAGCATACGCTCCATCGTGAAACAAAATAGGTAGTCTTCCATAGTGCAGGGGTGTAGCTCCAACGGCTAGAGCGCCGGTCTCCAAAACCGGATGTTGCGGGTTCGAATCCCTCCACCCCTGCCATTTTATTCTTCTTACCCACTTTCGGTGAGGCGACCATGGCGAACAAGCACTCGAAGAAAACTGAGAAAACGGCTGACAGCCCCAACGGCGTGAGCAGCAAAGTAACTCAGTTTAAAGAGTTCTTCGAAGAGTCCCAGGTAGAAATCAAGAAGGTCGTCTGGCCTACCAGAAAAGAGACGGTGACAGCCGGCGTAGCAGTGCTTGTGCTTGTTGTCGTCATGTCGCTTTTTCTGGGGGTTGTTGACCTGAGTCTTACGAAACTCGTTGAATACATTCTTTCCTGATGGGACTAACCACATGACAGAGGAACACATCCCCGCCCCCAAGGCACGCTGGTACATCGTCCACACCTATTCCGGCTTTGAGCAACGTGTGGAACAGACCATCACTCAGATGATTCGTACCAACGAAGCACAGGGCCAGATAGAAGAAGTCGTTGTGCCTACGGAAAAGGTTGTGGAACTGGTGAAGGGCGAAAAGCGCACTTCTACCCGTAAGTTCTACCCCGGTTACGTCATGGTCAAAATGGTCATGACCGATCTTTCATGGCATCTGGTTTCTAATATCCAGCGGGTTACCGGCTTCATCGGCGGCAAAAACCGTCCCACTCCCATGCGGGATTCTGAAGCCGAACGTATCCTTGCCATGATGGAATCCCGGCAGGAACAGCCCCGGCCCAAGTTCAGCTTTGAACGTGGTGACGAGGTTCGGGTTATTGACGGCCCCTTCGGCGGTTTCAACGGCGTTGTCGAAGATGTCAATTTCGACAAGGGCAAACTTCGCGTCTCCGTGTCCATATTCGGTCGGCAAACTCCGGTGGAACTGGATTTTGTCCAGGTGGACAAGGGGTAGCGCACATCGAGCATCAACGCCGCCTTGGCGGCGTCTGCCATAGAGGTATATTGGAATGGCCAAGAAAGAAGTTGCGAAAATAAAGCTTCAGATTCCTGCTGGCGCGGCAAATCCGTCCCCGCCTATTGGTCCCGCTTTGGGCCAGCACGGTCTGAACATCATGGAATTCTGCAAGGCGTATAACGCCAAGACCATGGACCAGAAGGGTCTCATCATTCCGGTGGTCATCACCGTATATGCTGACCGCTCCTTCACGTTCATCACCAAAACGCCGCCTGCATCTGTGCTCATCCTTCGTGAAGCAAAGACGCAGAAGGGATCTGGTGAACCCAACCGGAAAAAAGTGGGTTCGCTGACCATGGCTCAGGTGGAAGAAATCGCCAAGCTGAAGATGCCCGACCTGAACGCCGCCAGCCTTGACGCGGCCATGAAGACTATCATGGGTACCGCACGCAGCATGGGCGTTGATATTAAGTAAGTTTCTGGAAATCAGTCGGACTGCCGCTCGCTGGGTATTTCCCATGGAAATCACCGCAGCAGTGACCGCGTGACATTGAGCGGCAGGAGATTATCACAGAACAAGACAAAGGAAGGCTGACCAATGCCTAAGCATGGCAAAAAATATCGCAAGGCGGTTGAAGGGGTTTCCCTGGCTGACCGTCTGCCCGTAGAAGACGCTGTAGCAAAATCCGTTGCAGCCTCCTTCGCGAAGTTCGACGAAACGGTTGACGTTTCGCTGAACCTCGGTGTTGACCCCAAATACTCTGACCAGATGGTGCGTGGCGCGTGTGCCCTGCCTCATGGCCTTGGCAAAACAGTCCGCGTGGCTGTGTTCTGCAAAGGCGAAAAGCAGGCAGAAGCCACTGCTGCCGGTGCCGACGTGGTTGGCGCTGAAGATCTGGTGGAAAAGATTAAGGGCGGCTGGCTGGAATTTGACAGCGCTATTGCCACCCCCGACTGCATGGCCCTTGTCGGTCAAGTTGGTCGTGTGCTCGGACCCCGTGGTCTTATGCCCAACGCCAAGACCGGCACTGTGACCTTTGATGTGGTCGCTGCCGTGAACGAAGTGAAGGCGGGCCGCGTGGAATTTAAGGTAGATAAGGCTGGCGTGCTCCACGCTCCCATTGGCAAGGTTTCCTTCGGCCCTGAAAAGCTGCTGGGCAACCTGAAGACGCTGCTGGAAACGGTCAACCGCCTTAAGCCGTCGTCCGCTAAGGGTACCTACATGCGTACCATGTGTATCTCCAGCACTATGGGCCCCGGCTTCAAGATCGACCCTTCTCTGATTAAGAAATTCCTCGAAGGCTAACCCCTTCGGAAGATATTCGGCTTGGGCGGGTTTCCCGCTCAAGCCTTTTTGGCAAAGGCTGGAATCTAAGTCGCAGACAGTAGGCGTCCTTCGGGAAGAAGACCTACCGAGACGGTTGGCTTAGCTTCCACTTGGCACCCCTTAGTCCAAGGAGACTCACCGTGAATAGGTCCGAAAAAGCCGCGATTATTGAGCGTTTGAAGGCTCGCGCCGAAAACGCCAGCATTGCGGTTGTGACCGACTTCAAGGGTATGCCGGTGGAAAAGATGACTGAGCTTAGGGTTATGCTTCGCGACAACGGTGGGGAATACCACGTTGTCAAGAACACCTTGGCAGGCATCGCATTCACTGGCGGACAGCATGACGTTCTTTCTTCCAAACTGAAAGAGAACTGCGCTGTTGCCCTTGGGTTCGAAGATCCTGTGGCAGTGGCCAAGGCTCTCGTGGAATTTGCTAAAAAAAGCAAGACGTTTGGCATCCGCTTCGCCTCTCTTGAGGGTTCTCCCCTCACCGAGGCCCAGCTGACCGAACTCGCCAAGCTGCCCGGTAAGCAGGAACTGCTTGCCAAGGCACTGGGCACCATGAATGCCGTACCCACTAATTTTGTTGGCCTTTTCGCCAACATCCTGCGCACCTTCCTGTATGCCCTGAACGCTATCAGGGATCAGAAAGAAGCTGCATAACCCAAAACTCCATTAGCCAACGCACATAAGGAGATTACCATGTCTGTGACCAAAGAACAGGTTGTTGAATTTATTGCCAACATGACCGTGCTCGAACTCTCCGAATTCATCAAGGAACTCGAAGAAAAGTTCGGCGTGTCCGCTGCTGCTCCTGTTGCCGCCATGGCCGCTGGCCCCGCTGCTGCCCCCGCTGAAGAAGCTGAAGAAAAGACCGAATTCGACATCATCCTGAAGAGCGCCGGTTCCAACAAGATCGCCGTTATCAAGGTTGTGCGCGCTCTGACCGGTCTGGGCCTCAAGGAAGCCAAGGACAAAGTTGACGGCGCTCCCGCTCCTCTGAAGGAAGCCGCTTCCAAGGAAGAAGCCGAAACCGCTAAGAAGCAGTTGGAAGAAGCTGGCGCTGAAGTCGAAATCAAGTAATACAGATATCGACACGCATCCACTGGCGCGGGCAGGGAAACCTGCCCGCGTTTCTCAACTGAAACTCTTTATAGCAAGCGCACAAAAAAAACTTGCCAATTTACGTTAGACGAACTACTCTGCACATTTTGGTCGACCTATCTACTTCCTAACGTAAATTCATATCGGGCGACACGTTGCACACCCTTTTCGGACGCATGACACCCCGACTTTTCTGCATTTCAGCAGGGCGCTCTTTGGCGGACGCGCTCTGTTTTCTGTTGCCGTGCGAGCATGTGCGCAGCGGCTCCTCTCTGACCGGCCACCCTCGCCCGCTCCCCGTTGGCGACTGGCATCTTGCATGCCGCCGCATTTTGCGGCGTTCCGCCAGTAACGGTCTCGCAACTGCCGTCGCCATCTAATACGCACCCACCGTCTGGTCGTATTGGTGGCAAACCGTTTCCCTTGAGGTGAAAACATGGGCCAACTGACGAAAAAATTTGGTACAATCGACGTAACCCTTCCCATTCCGCACCTGTTGAACTTGCAGGTTGATTCCTACAAGAAGTTCCTGCAGGAAGGCCGCACGGAACGTCTGCCCGAAGAAGGGCTGGAAGGGGTATTCAGATCTGTATTCCCCATAGAAGACTTCAACCGCACTGCCAGCCTTGAGTACGTGAGCTACGAAGTCGGCGAACCGAAGTACGATCAGGCCGAGTGCATCTCCAAGGGCCTCACGTATGAAGCTCCCATCCGCATTAAAGTGCGTTTGGTGGTGTATGACGTGGACGAAGACAGCCAGAACAGAACTATCCGCGACATCAAGGAGCAGGATATCTATTTTGGCACGCTGCCTCTGATGACCGAGAAGGGCACCTTCATCATCAACGGCACAGAACGTGTCATCGTCAACCAGCTCCAGCGCTCGCCCGGTATCATTTTTGAGCACGACTCCGGCAAAACGCACTCCAGCCGCAAGGTGCTCTACAGCTGCCGCATTATTCCCATGCGCGGTTCGTGGCTCGACTTCGACTTCGACCACAAGGACATCCTGTACGTCCGCATTGACCGCCGCCGCAAAATGCCCGCGACCATTCTATTCAAGGCCATGGGCATGAGCCGCACCGATATTTTGGACTACTTCTACCGTAAGGAAGTCTTCCGTATCGACGGCGAAAAGCTGCTGTGGGAAGTGGAAAAAGACCTGTACCGCAAGGAACCTGCTTTTGTGGACCTGTGCGTTGGCGACACTGTGCTCGCGAAGCAGGGCAAGCTCATCACCAAACGCGCATGGCGCCAGTTGGTGGAAGCAGGCGTAAAAACTATTGAAGTGGCACCTGACAGCGTTTTTGGTATGTTCCTCGCGGAAGACGTGGTGGACGAAAAAACCGGTGAAGTGCTTGCCGAAGCCGCTGACGAAGTAACCGCCGACACCATCGAACGTCTGCGCAACGCCGATATCGCCCGTCTTCCCATCCTGCACACGCGCGGAACTGACGTTTCCGCCTCCATGCGTGACACGCTGGTTATGGACAAGACCTCGGACGTGGACAGCGCCCGCGTGGAAATCTACCGCCGCCTGCGCCCCAGTTCGCCGCCCACCCCTGAAATTGCTTCCGCGTTCTTCGAGAACCTGTTCCGCAACGCGGATTACTACGACCTTTCCCCTGTGGGCCGCTACAAACTGAACCAGCGCCTTGCCGTTCAGCAATCGCTGGAGCTGCGCACCTTGGCGGACGATGATATTCTCACCGCCATTTCCGTGCTCTGCAAATTGAAAGACTCGCATGGCCCTGCGGACGACATCGACCACTTGGGTAACCGCCGCGTGCGTCCCGTGGGCGAACTGGTGGAAAACCAGTACCGCATTGGCTTGGTCCGCATGGAACGCGCCATCAAAGAACGCATGAGCCTTCAGGAAGTCGCGACTCTCATGCCGCACGACCTGATCAACCCCAAGCCGGTTGCCGCCGTGCTCAAGGAATTCTTTGGTACCTCGCAGCTCAGCCAGTTCATGGACCAGACCAACTCCCTGTCGGAAGTAACGCATAAGCGTCGTCTTTCCGCTCTCGGACCCGGCGGTCTGACCCGCGAACGCGCGGGCTTTGAAGTGCGCGACGTGCATACCTCGCACTATGGTCGTATCTGCCCCATTGAAACGCCTGAAGGTCCGAACATCGGCCTTATCGTTTCGCTGACCACCTACGCCAAGGTGAACGATTTTGGCTTCATCGAAACGCCCTACCGCATCGTCCGCGATGCTCAGGTAACGGACGAAGTCCATTACATGGATGCCTCCGGCGAAAACGGACAGGTGGTGGCACAGGCCAACGCTCCGCTGGACGAGGAAGGACGGTTCATCAATGAATTCGTTACCACTCGCGTAAACGGCGATGTGATCATGTCCCCGCGCGAAGAAGTAACGCTGATGGACATTTCCCCCAGCCAGATGGTGTCTATTTCCGCCGCGCTCATCCCCTTCCTGGAACACGATGACGCCAACCGCGCGCTCATGGGTTCCAACATGCAACGGCAGGCCGTGCCTCTGCTGCGTTGCCACAAGCCCATTGTGGGCACCGGCATGGAAGGTGATGTGGCCCACGACTCCGGCGCGTGTACGCTTGCCGAAGGGGATGGCATTGTCCGCTACGTGGATGCCGACCGCATTATCGTCAGCTACGACGACTCCGCCCTTTACCCAACCACCGGCGGCGTGCGCAACTATGACCTGCTGAAATACCACAAGTCCAACCAGAACTCCTGTTTCGGACAAAAGCCGTGCTGCACGCCCGGTCAGGTAGTTAAGACAGGACAGGTTCTCGCTGACGGCCCCGGCATTGAAGACGGGGAGCTGGCACTGGGCAAAAACCTTGTGGTCGCCTTCATGCCTTGGTGCGGATACAACTTCGAAGACTCCATTCTCATCTCCGAACGCATGGTGAAAGAAGACGTCTTCACCTCCGTGCACATTGAAGAATTCGAAGTGGTGGCCCGCGATACCAAGCTGGGACCGGAAGAAATCACCCGCGATATTCCCAACGTCAGCGAAGAAATGCTGCGCAACTTAGACGGCAGCGGTATCATTCGCATCGGGGCCAACGTAAAGCCCGACGATATCCTTGTGGGCAAAATCACCCCCAAGGGTGAAACACAGCTCACCCCGGAAGAAAAGCTCTTGCGCGCCATCTTCGGCGACAAGGCCCGCGACGTGAAAAACACCTCCCTGAAGGTTCCTCCGGGAATCGAAGGCACCGTTATTGATGTAAAGGTGTTCAACCGCCGTTCGGGAGAAAAAGACGAGCGCACCCGGAATATCGAAGATTACGAACTGGCCCGTCTGGACCGCAAGGAACAGGACCACATTGACGCCCTGACCGGCACCACCATGGATAAAATCGTGGAATTGGTAGCCGGAAAGCAGCTTGCCACCAACATTCCCGGCAAGAAAAAGGGTGAAGTGCTGGCTGAGTCCGGTCATGTGCCCACTGCCGATGTGCTGCGGCTGGTACCCGTGAAAAAACTGGCGGGCATTTTCCGCGATAAAGAAATCAACGAACAGCTTGATGCCATAATTGCCGCATATGACGCCCAGATCGGCTTCATCAAAGGCATTTACGACAACAAGCGCGAAAAGGTGACCGAAGGGGACGACCTGCCCCCCGGCGTTATCAAAATGGCGAAGTGCTACATCGCCGTGAAGCGTAAGCTGAGTGTGGGTGACAAAATGGCAGGCCGGCACGGAAACAAGGGGGTTGTCTCCCAGATTCTGCCGCTGGAAGACATGCCTTTCTTCGCCGACGGCACCGCCGTGGACATAGTGCTCAACCCGCTGGGCGTGCCTTCGCGTATGAACATCGGGCAGATTATGGAAACCCACCTTGGATGGGGCGCCCTGAAGCTGGGACAGCAACTGGCTGATCTGCTGGCTTCCGGCGAGGCTCTCAAGCAGGTGCGTCAGCAGGTTAAAGACGTGTTCCAGTCCAAACACATTGCCGCGTTGGTAGATTCCATGGAAGACGAGGAATTCGCCAATGCCGTGCGCAAACTGGAAACCGGCATCGTGACCAAAACCCCCGTGTTCGACGGCGCATCGGAAGACGAAATATGGGGTTGGCTGGACCGCGCGGGCCTTGCAAACGATGGCAAAACCGTGCTGTACGACGGTCGCACAGGTGACTCCTTCCATAACCGCGTGACCACGGGTGTCATGTACATGCTTAAGCTGCACCACTTGGTCGACGAAAAAATCCATGCCCGTTCCACCGGCCCTTACTCGCTGGTCACCCAGCAGCCTCTGGGCGGTAAAGCCCAATTTGGTGGGCAGCGACTTGGGGAAATGGAAGTTTGGGCGCTGGAAGCCCATGGTGCCGCGTACATGTTGCAGGAATTCCTCACCGTTAAGTCCGATGACGTGACCGGACGCGTGAAAATGTACGAGAAGATCGTGAAGGGCGACAACTTCCTTGAAGCTGGTCTGCCTGAATCCTTCAACGTGCTTGTGAAGGAACTCATGTCCCTCGGACTCGACGTGACCCTGCATCAGGAAGAAAACAAAAAGCGCCCCAAGCGCACCGGGTTCATAACCGAATAATCACACGGGCCTGCGGCCACATGCGTGACCGCAGGCCCGGTAATGATATCGATACAGGTTCCCAAAACCCGCATACAAACCAATTTTGGGTGGGGTATCAACCATGACGTTAGACGATCTGTTTACTGTCCGGGGCACAAGCTCCCAGACCACCAACATACGCAATCTCAAGGCCATCCAGATTTCCATCGCCTCGCCAGAGACGATTCGCGAATGGTCCTACGGCGAAGTAAAAAAGCCGGAAACGATCAACTACCGCACCTTCAAGCCGGAACGCGATGGTCTTTTCTGCGCCAAGATTTTCGGCCCTGTGAAGGACTATGAGTGTAACTGCGGTAAGTACAAGCGCATGAAGCACCGCGGCATCGTCTGCGAAAAGTGCGGCGTGGAAGTCATCGCCTCCAAAGTACGGCGCGAGCGCATGGGCCACATTGAGCTGGCTGCGCCTGTGGCACATATTTGGTTCCTCAAGACTCTGCCTTCCAAAATCGGCACCCTGCTCGACATGACCATGGCCGATCTGGAAAAGGTACTCTATTTCGACTCCTACATCGTGCTTGATCCCGGTCAGACCTCGCTTACCAAGATGCAGGTTATCTCCGAAGATCAGTATTTTCAGGTGCTCGACCACTACGGCGAAGAGGCCATCACCGTGGGCATGGGCGCGGAAGCTGTCCGGTCCCTGCTGGAAGAGTTGAACATGGAGGAGCTGCGTGCTTCCCTGCGTGAGGAATCGCAGGCCACCCGCTCGCAGACCAAGAAAAAGAAAATCACCAAGCGCCTCAAGATTGTTGAAGCGTTTATCGAATCCGACAACAAGCCCGAATGGATGATCATGGAAGTTATTCCGGTCATTCCGCCGGAATTGCGCCCTCTGGTCCCCCTCGATGGTGGTCGTTTTGCCACCTCGGACCTGAACGACCTGTACCGCCGCGTAATCAACCGTAACAACCGCCTGAAACGGCTGATGGAGTTGGGTGCGCCCGACATCATTATCCGCAACGAAAAGCGTATGTTGCAGGAAGCCGTGGACGCCCTGTTCGACAACGGACGGCGCGGTCGTGCCATCACCGGCACCAACGGTCGTCCGCTCAAGTCGCTTTCCGACATGATCAAGGGCAAGCAGGGCCGCTTCCGCCAGAACTTGCTGGGCAAGCGCGTGGACTACTCCGGTCGTTCCGTTATCGTTGTGGGACCGAACCTGAAACTTCACCAGTGCGGTCTGCCCAAAAAGATGGCGCTGGAGCTTTTCAAACCCTTCATCTATTCCAAACTGGAAGAAAGGGAACTGGCTTCCACCATCAAGAGCGCAAAGAAGATGGTGGAGCGCGAAGAGCTGGTTGTGTGGGATATTCTGGAAGAAGTGGTACGCGAGTACCCCATCCTCCTAAACCGCGCCCCCACGCTGCACCGTTTGGGCATTCAGGCATTTGAGCCGACCCTTGTGGAAGGAAAGGCCATTCGCCTGCACCCGCTGGTCTGCTCCGCGTACAACGCCGACTTTGACGGTGACCAGATGGCCGTGCACGTTCCGCTTTCTGTGGAAGCACAGATTGAAGCACGCGTGCTCATGATGTCCACCAACAACATCCTGTCGCCCGCCAACGGTTCGCCCGTTATCGTCCCCTCGCAGGATATCGTGCTTGGTCTTTACTACATCACCGTGGAACGCTCTTTTGAACAGGGCGAAGGCATGTACTTCTGCAACCCGTGGGAAGTGATTTCCGCATACGACCACGGCGCTGTGTCCCTGCACGCCCGCGTGCATGTGCGCATGCCCGACGATCGTCTGGTCGCCACCACCCCCGGTCGCGTGCTGGTTTCCGAAATTCTGCCCGAAGGCGTCAGCTTCGACATGGTCAACTGCGTTATGACCAAGAAGAACATCGCCCGTCTGGTGAGCACCGCATACCGTCAGGCTGGCATCAAGGCCACCGTGTTGCTGTGCGACAGCCTTAAAAATCTGGGCTACGAATACGGTACCCGCGCCGGTGTGACCATTGCCGTGAAAGACTTGGCAATTCCCGCCCGCAAGAAGACCATCATCGAAACCTCGCAGGCCGAGGTGGACGATATCGAACGCCAGTACCGCGAAGGGATTATTACCCGAACGGAAAAATACAACAAAATCGTGGACGTGTGGACAAAAACCACACAGGACGTCTCCAATGAGATGATGAAGGATATTTCCACGGAAGTGCTTACCGATCCCAAGACCGGCAAGCAGGAAGTGAACCAGTCCTTCAACTCCATCTTCATGATGTCCAACTCCGGTGCGCGAGGCAACCAAGACCAGATGCGCCAGCTCGCAGGGATGCGCGGTCTTATGGCCAAACCTTCCGGTGAAATCATCGAAACGCCCATCACCTCCAGTTTCCGTGAAGGGCTTTCCGTGCTCCAGTACTTCACCTCCACCCACGGCGCACGAAAGGGTCTAGCCGACACAGCCCTTAAAACGGCAAACTCCGGCTACCTTACCCGCCGCCTCGTGGACGTGGTGCAGGACGTTATCATCGGCGAGCACGATTGCGGCACCGTGGATGGTCTGGAAATGGGCCACCTCATCAAGGGCGGCGAAATCAAGATGCGCCTCACGGAGCGCGCTCTTGGCCGTGTGCTGCTCTATCCCGTGTTCGACCCGGAAACCAAGGAAGAATTGGTTCCCGCGAACTCGCTGATCGATGAAGAAGTTGCCGCGAAGCTTGACGCTGCGGGCATTAACTCCGTTACCCTTCGCTCTGCGCTCACCTGCGCCAGCGAACACGGCGTGTGTGCCCTCTGCTACGGACGCGACCTTGCTCGCGGTCAGTTGGTCAACACCGGGGAAACGGTGGGCATCATCGCCGCGCAGTCCATCGGTGAACCGGGCACTCAGCTTACCATGCGTACCTTCCATATCGGTGGTACGGCATCCCGCGAAATTGAACGGTCCAACATTGAAGCCCAGCATTCCGGGCGCGTGGTTATGTCCCGCGTCAAGGCTGTTACCAACCGCGACGGACAGCACCTTGTGCTCGGCAAGTCCGGTCAGGTGGCTATTGTGGACGAGCAAGGCCGCGAACGCGAAAAATACATCCTGCCTAACGGCTCCCGTCTGCATGTTGTTGAAGGACAGGAAGTCAAAAAGGGCACGATTATCGCTGAATGGGATCCTTTCAACGAGCCTTTCGTCTCTGAAGTGGACGGCATGGTAAAGCTCAGCGACCTGATTGAAGGCAAGACCTATCAGGAAAAAATCGACGAAGCCACGCACATGTCCACCCGCACCATTATCGAATACCGCACCACAAATCTGCGGCCTTCGGTGGCTGTGTGCGATTCGACCGGCGAACCCAAAATGCGCGGTGATTCCAGCATTCCCGCAGTCTACCAACTGCCGGTGGGTGCCATTCTCATGATCCGCGACGGACAGGAACTTGGCGCGGGTGACATTATCGCCCGTAAGCCCCGCGAAACGTCCAAGACCAAAGACATCGTGGGTGGTCTTCCCCGCGTGGCCGAACTCTTTGAAGTGCGCAAGCCCAAAGACTTGGCTGTGGTCACGGAAATTGACGGCATCGTCTCCTTTGAAGGGGAAACCAAGGGGAAACGGAAGCTCAAGGTTACGCCCGAAATTGGCGAAGCCAAAGAATACCTCGTACCCAAGGGCAAGCACATCACCGTTACCGACGGGGACTTTGTGGAAGCTGGCGAACAGCTTACGGAAGGCCAGCCGGAACTGCACGACATTCTGCGCATTAAGGGCGAGAAATTCCTCGCGAACTACCTGTGCGAAGAAATTCAGGATGTGTACCGCTTCCAGGGCGTGGGAATTGACGATAAGCACATCGAAATCATCGTGCGGCAGATGCTGAAAAAAGTAACTGTCATCGACACGGGCGAGTCCAGCTTCCTTGTGGGCGAACAGGTCGATAAGCAGGAATTCCGTGCGGAAAATCTGCGCCTCGTCGCCGAAGGCCGCGAACCGGCAAGAGCCGAACCGCTGGTGCTGGGTATCACGCAGGCTTCCCTGACCACATCGTCCTTCATCTCCGCTGCGTCCTTCCAGGAAACCACCAAGGTGCTGACGGAAGCCTCTCTGCGCGGCAAAATGGACGCCTTGCGCGGCCTGAAGGAAAACGTAATCGTGGGTCGCCTCATCCCCGCCGGAACTGGCTACCGTGAATACGTGAATTCGGAAATTGACGTGCCGGATCAGGAAGAACGGGCCGATAAATTCCTTGAAGACCTTGAGGATAGCCCGCTGCTGGTAGATGGTCAGGCCTACTACGCCTAACCCGGCAGAAGTACGACACACATAAATCGCCCCGGCATGTCCATAGGATATGCCGGGGCGTTCTTCTTTATGCCGGGCTGCCCCCGTGCCATACGTCGTCGCTACATTCCCACGCCACCCCGCAGCCCGTGCATGAACAGGCGTGTTCCCAGCGTCCACATGATCACACAGACCAATCCGTCCAGCACCCGCCACGCCGTGCGCGAACGGAAAACCGGTGCCAGCAACTGCCCCCCCAAAGAAAGCGAAAAGAACCAGACAACGGAAGCGGTCATGGCCCCCACACCGAACACATACCGCGCGGTTCCCGGATACTGCCCGCTAATGGCACCAACTAATACCACCGTGTCCAGATAGACATGCGGATTAAGCAGCGTCACCGCCAGTGTGGAAAGAACCACCGACCTCGGCACGGCGCGTGGAGCGTCCCCGGTCAGCGCTCCCCCTCTGAGCACGGACCGCAATGCACCGGCTCCATACCAAAACAAAAACGCCGCGCCAAACCACGCCGCAAACTGACCCAACACAGGGTTGGACGCCACGGCGGTGCCCACACCCGCCACGCCAACGCCAATAAGCGCGGCATCGCACGCACTGCATATGGCGGCAACAATCCACGGAGAATTACGTCTCACCCCTTGGGTGAGCACAAAGGCGTTTTGCGCGCCTATGGCGATAATGAGGCTCGCCCCCATCCCTATCCCTTGCAGATATGGGCCTAACCAAAGGCCGCCCATTTCACTTCCGTTCATTACCCTCATCCTCTCATGTGCTCTCTGGATATACGTGCTCCCATGAACACATACGCAGGCTCTTCTCCTAATCTGGCACCCGACAAAAGGGAAACTCATGTTTTTACTTTTTCATAAGTTTTTCTTATAATAACGGATGCTCGACTACCGACAAATGGAAGCACTCGCCGCTGTGGCGGAAGAAGGCGGCTTTGATAGGGCCGCACGGCGGCTGCATATCACTCAATCCGCCGTTTCTCAGCGGCTCCGGGCGCTTGAAGACACCGTGGGGCAGGCCCTTGTGGTGCGCACTGTCCCGGCACGCCCCACAGAAGCGGGCCGCCAGTTGCTTATTCACTTTCAGCGAGTGCGCCAGTTGGAGAGCGATATTCTTATCGGGTTACGGGACGGCGCGGATTCGGCACCGGCGGCTCCCCCGACCTTGCGCGTGGCGGTCAATGAAGACAGCCTTGCGACATGGTTCCTGCCGGTACTGCGCCCATTCATGGAACACCACGCTGTGTTGCTGGATATTCATGCGGAAGATCAGGAACGTACCCATGCGCTTCTCCGTAACGGCGATGTGGCGGGTTGTGTCACTACCCGCCCCAATCCCATTCAGGGGTGCCGCTGTGTCTATCTGGGGGCCATGGAATATCGGTGCGCCGCCTCTCCCGGCTTCTTCAACCGTTGGTTTGCGGACGGGATAACCGCAGAAGGCATCCGCTGCGCACCCGCTGTCACATTTAACCGTAACGATTTACTGCATGTTCGGTTCGCCCAACGGTTCGGCGTCCGTTCAGGTGAATTCCAGACACATTACGTTCCCTCATCCGAGGCCTTCGTGGCGTTGGTTGAAATGGGTCTGGCCTACGGCATGGTGCCACATCCGCAGTTGTTGCCCATGTTGCAACGCGGAACATTATGCGAACTGGCCCCAGAGCACCCGGTGACGGTGCACCTTTACTGGCATCAGTGGAACTTGGGCACGGCACTGCTCACCACGCTGACGGAGACACTTGTGGCGGGATGCGCCCGTATTCTGTTACGCCGTATGCCGGACTAACGTCCGCGAACGAATCCCGGAAGGACACAGGTTATCCTCTCCACCACCTTGAAAAGCCGCGCCCTTTGGTGCATATCTGACCCGACGTCTGTGAACCCAGCTCCCCTGCGGGACATACGCATTATGGAGGAATCATGCCGCCCCTGAGCATTCTGGTCGTCGACGATGAACAAATCGTCGCACTAGACATCCGGCGCACGCTCGAACGTCTGGGGTATGCGGTGTGCGCTGTGGAGGCCGACGGTCCCTCCGCCGTACAACGCGCGGGAGATCTGCGACCAGACCTTGTGCTCATGGATATCCGCCTGCGCGGTGAAATGGACGGCATTCAGGCCGCAGGCATTATCTCGGCGAAACTGCGCATCCCCGTTATCTACCTCACCGCCTATTCCGATCAGGCCACGCTGGAACGCGCGAAAACGGCAAACCCTTTCGGTTTCCTCATCAAACCCTTTGAGGAACGCGAGCTGCACTCCACTATAGAAATTGCCCTGCTCAAACACTCCGCAGAGTGCCGCTTGGACGAAGCCCGGCGCAAAGCGGAGCAGGAAAATCTAGCAAAATCAGGCTATTTTGCAGACATGAGCCACGAAATACGCAATTCGCTCAACGGCATTGTGGGCATGACCGACCTTGCGCTGGATACCACACTCTCCGGTGAGCAACGGGAATATCTCTCCACCGTGCTGGATTCCGCAGAAAACTTGCTCAGTATCCTGAACGATGTGCTCGATATTTCCCGCATAGAGGCGCGCCGTCTCTCTCTATCCGAAAAGCCATTCGATATCAGCCAAACCGTTTCCAAGGCGGTGCGCTCTATCCGGCCCGATGCAGACAAAAAAGGACTGAACGTCTCATGGGACATGGCCCCGGACGTACCGGAAAGCATAAAAGGCGATGCGGGCAGACTGCATCAAATTCTTGTAAACTTGCTGGGGAACGCCATAAAATTTACAGAGCGCGGTTCCGTCTCCGTGGAAGTGAACCAGATCCGCGACGCCCTGCGCACTCCGGCGGGAGCCTCCGCAGAACCCGCAGTGCACCTGCTGTTCTCCGTGCGGGATACAGGCATGGGTATCCCGGACGACCGGCTGCAGACAGTCTTTGAACGATACCGCCAAGTGGATAGGGAATCCGCGTCCCCGCAAACGGGGTCTGGTCTGGGGCTGGCTATCTGCAAAGAACTGGTTGAGCTTATGGATGGTAAAATATGGGTACGAAGCCGCCTCAACCAAGGCAGTACCTTTTATTTCACCGCCGCGTTCTCGCAGCACCACGCGACGAACCAGTCTCCCCTCACTGCCACTCCCAGCGATGCCGAAGCGCCACTCCCACCCCTGCATGTGCTTGCCACAGATGACAACCCTGTCAGCCGCAAGCTTCTTCGCATGCTGCTGGAACGGCAAGGGCACTCCTGTGTTACCGCGTCCAACGGACTGGAAATGCTGGCGCTTTTAGCCCAAGAACGCTTTGATCTAGTTCTAACAAACATCCAAATGCCGCGTATGGGCGGGCTGGAGGCCGTGCGGCGCATCCGCTCCGGCATGGCGGAGGGCGTTTCCCCGGACATTCCCGTCATTGCTATAACCGCCCACGCTCTCAAAGGTGACAGAGAGCGGTTTCTGGAAGCGGGCATGACAGACTATGTTGCAAAGCCCCTGCACAGTGCCCGGTTTTATCAGGCGCTTCGCCGCGTCTTCCCCTCAGACTCTTCCCCGCAACCGGAGCAGGCGCGACCGGTCACTCAGCCTTCCCTGCCGCTGCTGGACAGAGAAGCGGGGCTTGCCTGCGCAAGCGGCGACGACCACCGCATGCGGGAAAACTGGCAGACCTATTTAGCCGAGGCACCGGGGTATATGAATACCGTACGCGAGGTCTTGCGCGGTCGGGAGCCACGGTTAGACATCACTCTAACCCAAGTCGCCCTTGGAGCAGCGCAGACACTGGCCCACGTCTCCCAAACAATCGGAGCATCCGCCATGACCGCAGCAACCCAAAACTGCATAACCGCACTGGAAATGCGGGACAGGGAGCATGTTGAACATACCTTGCGGCATCTGGATGCCACGTTGCTGCATACACTCAGTATTCTTGATACCTGCATAAAAAGCTTGTAGGCGGAGCGGGGTAACGGGAAAATCCGGGTGCCCTATCCCACGGAAGATGCTGGTTCCCGATGCACGCCGTGTTTCAAACATTCCCGCGCGGGAGCCGTGAGGCTGGCTGTTTGTACCATTTCCGGTTAGATTGTCCGCATCTTGCGAAATGACACACCATTTCACAGGCGTCCGTTGTTCCTGTCCGCCATTTTCCGCGCCATTCCGCGCTGCCTTCTTCTGGAGCCCAGATGAGCTTACACTGCCCCAACCATTCCCCCGCCATGCCGGAGCCATCCAAGCCGTCTTGCGCCTCCTCTGCCGGTCCACGGGAGGAAGCCACTTGCGGATGCGATGCACTTTCGGCCCCGTCCTCGCAACGGCTCAGTGTCTGGCTTATGGAGCAGTTGGCGGATACCCCCGGACACGCCCAGTCATTTACCTATGTGGAAGCCACGCTTTCTCCGCTCATATCACTTCCAGCTCAACATGTTGCCGCATGGCTGCGGGCGGCGCTCCACAAACCAGAAATCACCTCGGTGCTGGAAAAGCAGCATAAAGCGCAGAACCATGGGCACTTTGCGGCATACCCACTGCAATTAGAGCACGCGGGCAGAGAATGCTCCGTACTGGTGACGCCGCGCCCCGTCCTTGGACCGGAAGGGGAAGCTGTCACAGCCACGCTTTCCGCAGTGCCCCCGGAGCAGGAAGAGCGGCTCGCGCTATTGGAAGAGCGCTATCGGTCTATTACCGATAACCTCTCTGTGGGAATTGCCATGCTGGACGCAGATATGCAGGTTTCCACCGCCAACCCGCGATTTACCCGCTGGTTTGGTGGTCCCTTGCGGTTTGGCCCCCCCACCAAAACAGACCTGCCGCAGTTGGACAAACTTTTTTGTTCCATGCCCTGCACCGCCACGGCCCCCCCTGTTTCTCCGACGGAAAACACCACACAGCAACTACAGTCCGACCGTCCCTCCATGCCCTGCCAAGAAGCCCCCCTTGATCTTGCCCGGCGGAGTTTTCGTGACGGGCAGGCGCATGAAGACGAATTTCTTTGCCATGTGGAAGACCGCGACCGCGCGTTTCGCGTCACTGCCTGCCCCATTCGAGGCATGGGAGGGTCCGTCCGATCAGTTATTCTCTTGCTGGAAGATGTGACCGAACGCAAACGCGTTGCCGAACGCCTGAATCGCGCCCGCCAGCTTGAGGCCATGGGCACCCTTGCGGCGGGCATCGCCCATGAGATAAACCAGCCCTTGTCCGCACTGCGGCTATACGCCAGCGGGCTGGAACTACTTGTGGAACAACAACGCGCTATCGCGCCAGAAACGCTGCTTGCCCGCTTGGGGTGGATTCTGCGCGAGGCGGACACTATCCACGATATTATCGCGCATATGCGCTCACTGGTCATGCAGAAGGGTGCCCCCCCCACCGGACGGGCCAACCTGAACAAGGCGGTTGACCGGGCTCTTGGCCTTATCGGCGCACAGCTTGCCGCCCACGGGGTGCAGGTGCAACTGCTTCTCGCGCCCGATCTGCCGGACTGTCTGGCTAACATTGTGCAATTGGAGCAGGTAGTCATTAATTTGGTAGTCAACGCCATGCACGCGCTGGATACGCTGGACACACAAACCCACACCCATAAGTGGATACGCATCGGCACCACCCGCTCGCGTATGTCCAATGGCAGCCCCGCCGTGCAATTGAGTGTCGCCGATAATGGTCCCGGCCTTACGGGACTGGAATCCCGCATTTTCGACCCCTTTTTCACCACAAAAAATGCCGAACCAATGCATGGGCAGAACGGTGTCCCCACGGAAACGGAATGGGGCGACACGGGCGGCATGGGGCTGGGGCTTTCTATTGTGCATACCTTTGTGGACTCGTGGCGGGGCGAAATAGAAACCTCGCCCACGGCTCCGGGGTCTGGAGCCACCTTTACCATAACCCTGCGCGAATTTGACGATACCACGCGCACCGATACGGACACCCCGGAGGATACGGATGCGCATTCTCATAGTTGACGACAACACCACAAGCCTGCAAAGCCTGCGGATTGTTCTCAGCGATCTGGGACATGACCCCGCGCCGTTTTCCGATCCGGTGCTCGCGCTTGAAGAGGCCACCCGCTCATATTTTCCGCTGATTATTACCGACATTCGCATGCCGCGCATGAGCGGGCTGCATCTGCTCAGGGAGTTAAAAGGCACACCCCAGACCGCTGCGTGCGACGTGGTTCTTATTACCGGGCACGGCGACATGGAAACAGCCGTGGGAGCCCTGCGAAACGGTGCCTACGATTACCTCAACAAGCCCATCAATGCCCGCGAGCTGGCCGCCGTGGTGGAGCGGAGTGCGGAACATCAGGCATTATTGCTGGAAAACCGTAATCTTCGCAGCCATATGGATGCCCGTGTCCGTGAAGTAGCGGGCGATTTGCACCACCGGCTGGAAGAGGCCCGTACCCGCCTACGCGAGGTTGCGGGCATAGGTAGCGTTGTTTCCGAATCTCCGCTCACCGAAAAGCTTATGAACGATGCACGCATGTTCCATGAAGACCCCACAGTGCCGGTACTTATTGAAGGGGAAACGGGAACCGGAAAAGAAATTATCGCCCGCCTCATCCATTTTGGCGAAACCGGCAACGAAGAGCCTTTTGTGGCCCTCAACTGTGCCGCTATCCCGCATGAACTCTTTGAAAGCGAACTCTTCGGGCACGAGGCCGGGGCATATACCGGAAGCCGGGCCGGAGGGGCACAAGGCAAATTAGACGTTGCGGGGGAAGGCACTGTATTTCTTGATGAAGTTGCCGAATTACCGCTTATCCTGCAACCCAAGCTACTCCGCGTACTGGAAGACCGCACCTATTATCGGGTGGGCGGTGTAAAAAAACGCACCTTCCGGGCACGCGTGGTCTGCGCCGCCAACCGCAACCTTGCTGAACTCGTGGAAAAAGGACATTTCCGCCGCGACCTGTACCACCGTCTCAAGGTTGGGCACCTTATCATCCCTCCGCTCAGAGAACGCCCGGAAGACATTCCCGCCATGGCGGACCTGTTCCTTGCCCGGCAGGCCAAACGAAAGCGCAAAAAGTTCACGTCCATATCCGACAAAGCGATGCGTCTCTTACTCGCCTACCCGTGGACGGGCAACGTGCGGGAATTGGAGAACACCATAGAACGCGCCGTTCTCATCCATGACGCGGACGAGTTGCTGCCCGCGCATTTGGACTTTCTCTTTTCCCATCAGAGCGGGCATCGGGGCGGGCATCAGCCCGGATATACCGAACACGGGCCGGGGCGCAGCATTCCTCTGGATCTTGAAAATCTGGAACTCCCGGACGCCCCTATCGATCTTGAAGCACTTACCACAACCATCGTACAGAAGGCATTAGACCGCTTCGATGGCAATAAAAGTAAGGCCGCGGCGTATCTGGGTATTTCCCGTTTCGCGCTACACAGGCGACTCCAAAAATAACGTGCGGAACCGCACGCGTGTGCGATTTCGCACGTGCGAATACGCTCTTCCGCGCCCTTTCTCCATCCACATACATACCCCCACCATGTACGGAACAACCTTTCCCATTTAAATTCACAAGGTTATAAAAAATATCATAGTGTTCCTCCGACTGGCATGCAGTCTGCAATAACGCTTCAGCAGACATCACTCAGGATGCCAGCGATCAGGCGTTCACCCCCCAATATTCTGATTGATGTCTGTAACGGGATCTGAATTCCGAATAACGGTGAGGCTTTTGGAACTCCCCCCCTCCAGAGCCACTAATGCCGTGTTCGGGGCGTTTGTTCAGACCAGCCTATCTGAGAGCCTCCGCTCGGTCACCCCCCCCCCGACCGACGGAGGCTCTCCCTCATATAACGCCCCCGCGCGCACCGTTGCCCAGCCCCGCCGCCCTTGACAGAACGGCACGCATCCGAAAGTATCCCCACACGACGAAATTCGGCACGGAATCCGGCCTGACGACACGAAAATCAATCGCAGGCAAACCCGCCGCACACCATTTTACATCAGGGGCATCCATGAAACGCATCGGCCTGTTTTTTCTCGTCGCGTTCCTCCTTTCTTCCCAACCCGCTCTGGCGGTGGACCCCATTCGCATCGGGTCCGTTTTTTCCAGTACGGGAGCCGCGTCCTTCCTTGGTGAACCCGAAAAAAACAGCCTGCTCATGGCCGTGGAAAACATCAATGCCAACGGCGGCATTCTGGGACGCCCCGTAGAGCTTATCCAGTACGATGACGAAACCGAGGTCAACAAGTGTGTGCTTGCCGTGGACAAACTGGCCCGTAAAGACCGTGTTTCCGCCATTGTCGGCCCCACCACCTCCGGGAACACGCTGGCCATTATGCGCAATGCGGCCCGCTACCGCATTCCGCTTATTTCCTGCGCTTCTTCCGATGCCATCGTGCAGCCTGTAAATCCTTGGGTCTTCAAAACCGCGCCATCTGACCGCTTTGCCGCAGAAGCGCTGCTAGAACACATTGTCGCCACCGGGGCAAAGCGTATCGCAGTTCTCTCCGTGTCCGACGGCTACGGACAATCCGGGAGAACCGCCCTGCTTGCCCTCATTCCCGCAGCCGGTCTGGAATTGGTGGCTGACGAGGTTTACAGCCCCAAGGACACCGATATGTCGCCGCAGTTAACCAAAATCCGCTCTCTCGGCGCTGATGCCATTATCTGCTGGGGGACCAACCCCGGCCCTGCGGTGGTGGCCCGTAACCACCGGCAACTCGCCATGGAAACACCGCTCTATATGAGCCATGGCGTGGCCTCCAAAAAATTCATTGAACTGGCTGGCGATGCCGCAGAAGGACTGGTCCTTCCCGCTGGGCGCCTTATCATCGCTGACCAAATTCCCGACGGACACCCTCAAAAAGCGCTACTGCAAGACTATGCCGCCCAGTATGCAAGCACCTTTGGCTCCGACGTTTCCACCTTTGGCGGTCATGCGTGGGACGCCATGCTGCTTATTAAAACAGCCATGGAAACCGCAGGTACCGACGATCCTGTCGCGGTACGTGACGCGCTGGAACAGATTTCCGGCATGGTGGGTACTGCGGGCATATTCTCCCTGTCCGCTAAGGACCACAGCGGATTAGACAAATCGGCCTTTGAAATGATCCGCATTCAGAACGGGCAATGGAACATCCTCCAATAAACGAGGACCACCTCGCCGCGCAGTCCGGGGAGGGGCCATCTGCCCGCCGCTGTGCCGGACGAGTGACTGCGTAAACCGACTCGCCCGCCAACACGGGCCGGGCGAAAAAGAACCTTTCCAAACCGTCTTTGCCAACCAAAGGGCCGCGTGCACCCGCCGCGGCCCTTTTCCTTCACCCGTGCGTCTTGACGAATCGTCCGATTCAGGAAACAACGGGCACGTTCGCCTGTGCGCTGTTTCCACTGCCGCACAGGCGAGGCTCCCCAACCCTTAACCCCACCCCGTCGGCGAGGTTGCCCATGGTTCCCGTCGCGCTCCGCACCGTTGGCTTGCTGCTGCTTTCCAACGTCTTTATGACCTTCGCGTGGTATGCCCATTTGAAAGATATGTCTCACAGACCGTGGTTTGTGGCGGCATTCTTTAGTTGGGGAATCGCCTTTTTTGAATACATGATTCAAGTGCCCGCCAATCGCATGGGCTATGGAACGCTTACCCTGCCACAGCTTAAAATATTGCAGGAAGTTTTGGCGCTTGCCGTATTCGCCCCGTTTTCCATCTGGTACATGGGCCAGCCGCTCAAGCTGGATTACCTTTGGGCCGCTTTGTGCTTGTTGGGAGCGGTATATTTTATTTTCCGCTCGTAATACGTGGCAGCAAAGCGCCGCTGATCTCCGGGGAAACAAAACACCGGAACACCACAAAACGCATCGGCAGTTTGCCAAGTCCGCCCGCGTAACAGCGCAATGCCGTAGCCCACACCTCCACACGTCGACGTTGCGCGGCACGAAGTTTATTGGTAACAATTCCTGAACAAGGAACTGGCATGCGCACCCCCCTTTTCTCCGAAGACCAGCCGGGCACCGTTTTTGCCATCCGGCGCTACGCCATTCATGACGGCCCTGATTTGCGGACCACGGTCTTCCTGAAGGGTTGTCCCCTGCGCTGCCGCTGGTGCCATAATCCAGAAGGAATGGACGCCGGCATCCGCATGGTTTTCATGCCAGACCGCTGCGTGGGGTGCGGGGAATGTGTTGCGATCTGCCCCCAGCACGCCATCTCATTTTTTCCACGCCCCGCCGCTCTCTCCTCCGCCGTGGAATATGAGCCGCCGGGCCGTCCGCGAATACCCCGACAGGACGCGCCTGAACATCCACCGGTATCCGCAGAGCCGGAGCCTGTCCTTACCTCCTCAGCCCCCCTTACGCGCGACGAATCGCTCTGCGCTTCCTGCGGACAATGCGCGGCTGTCTGCCCCGCCCTTGCTCACGAGGCAACGGGGACACGCACGCGTGTGACGGACGTGCTTGCCGTGGTGGAGCGGGATCAACCGTTCTACAACGGCACTCACGGCGGCATAACCATTTCCGGGGGAGAGCCGCTGGCCCAGCCGGAATTTCTGCTGGCTCTGCTCCGCGCCTGCGGCGAGCGTGGCCTCCACAGGGTGGTGGACACCAGCGCCTTCGCGGAAACCGGCCTGCTACTTCGCATAGCGGAAGAAACCGATCTTTTCCTTATTGATGTGAAGCACATGGATGACGCCACGCACCGGCTGTGGACAGGCGTTTCCAACGCACGAATCCTGCGCAATATCGCCACGCTCATGGCGGCAGGGCACATTCCCCGCCTTCGGCTGCCCCTCATCCCCGGCTGCAACGACTCGGAAACAAATCTCCGGGCCACTGGTGCCTTCGTTGCGGGTCTTGCACGCTCCGCCCAAACGCCCTCCCCGGAACCAAACAGCCCCTTGCCGGAACTCCATGTGCTGCCCTACCACGACATGGCACGCGCCAAATATACGAAACTGAAACGCCCCTACCCCGGAGCGGAAATTCCCCCGTGCACGGCCCAAACAGTGCGCCGTGCTGTCGCCATTTTGCAAGAATACGGATTAACCGTACACACAGGAGGCTAATATGAACCAGCGCATCGCCCACCTGCGCAAGGAGAGCTTTGAAGCAACGCCCTCCATCTCCATTGAGCGCGCCCTGCTGGAAACCGAATTTTACCGGGAACAATACGGCAAGCATTCCCTGCCGGTACTCCGGGCCATGTTCTTTCGCCATCTGTGTGAAAAAAAATCCATTTACATTGGTTCTCGCGAACTCATTGTGGGGGAGCGCGGTCCCGCGCCCAAGGTGGTGCCTACCTTCCCCGAACTCACCTGCCATTCGGTGGACGACCTGCGGATTCTCAACAGCCGCGCAATGGCCCGCTATGCCGTATCTGAAGAAGATATAGCCACGTACGAACGTGAGGTCATCCCCTACTGGCGCGGACGTTCCATGCGTGACAGAGTGTTCGCGCATGTCCCGCAGGAATGGAAGAACGCCTATGAATCCGGTATGTTCACTGAATTTATGGAACAACGTGCCCCCGGACACACTGCTCTGGACGGCCTGATTTACGAAGTCGGCTTACTGGACTGCAAAACCCGCATCGCGGACCGCCTGAACCGCCTTGATTTTCTCAACGACCCGCAGGCCACTCGGCGTGCCGAGCAGCTTACAGCCATGGACATCGCCTGCGATGCAGCCATTATTTTTGCCGAACGCCACGCGGACATGGCGCTTGCCATGGCCTCCGTGGAAATGGATGCCCGCCGGAAAGCGGAACTGCTGCGCATCGCCGAAGTCTGTCACAGGGTTCCCGCATACGCCCCACGAAACTTCCACGAAGCCTTGCAGACGTACTGGTTCATCCACCTTGGCACCATCACGGAACTAAACGGCTGGGACGCCATGAGTCCCGGTCATCTGGATCAACACCTCGCTCCATTCTACCACCGGGGTATAACCGACGGCACGTTAACCCGCGAGCACGCCAAAGAATTGCTGGCCTGCTTCTGGATAAAGGTGAATAACCACCCCGCGCCGCCCAAAGTGGGAGTAACCGCCAAAGAAAGCGGCACCTACAACGACTTTACCCAAATAAATTTGGGCGGGCTTACTCGCGACGGGGGCGACGGCGTAAACGAAATATCCTACCTCGCACTGGAAGTGGCGGACGAGCTGCATTTGCTCCAGCCACAACCCAGCGTCCACGTCAGCAGCCAGACCCCGGACCGCTTCCTAAAGGCAGCCGCGCAGGTTATCCGCAAGGGCTACGGCTACCCCAGCGTGTTCAACGCCGATGCCGTGGTTATGGAACAGGTTCGTGTGGGGAAACGCGTGGAAGACGCGCGGGAAGGGGGCACCAGCGGCTGTGTGGAAACCGGGTGCTTCGGCAAAGAAGCCTATGTGCTTACCGGCTACCTGAATGTGCCCAAGATGCTGGAACTGGCCCTCAACAACGGGGTAGACCCTCTTACAGGCACGCAAATTGGCCCGCAAACCGGTGACGCCCGGCAATTCCCGAATTTTGAGGCACTCTATGCCGCCTTTGCCACACAACTGGACTATGTGGTGGATTTGAAAATTCGCGTGAATAACTACATAGAGCGCATGTACGCGGAACACTCCCCCGCGCCGTTTCTTTCCGTCGTCATCCGCGACTGCATTGAAAACGGACAGGACTATTACAACGGCGGCCCGCGCTATAACACCACGTACATCCAATGCTGCGGCATCGGTACCGTCACGGACAGTCTGTCCGCCCTGCAAACGCACGTATATGGCAATGCCAAACCGGCAGCCACACTGTCCGCTATCCCCATGGACACCCTGCTCACGGCACTAAAGGACAACTTCCAAGGCCACGAGGCGCTGCGTCTGCGGCTGTGGAACCGCACCCCCTTCTTTGGTAACGACGACGATGCGGCGGACAACCTCATGCGCCGCGTTTACGACTCGCTTTTCCAAGCCATCGACGGCAAGCCCAATACCAAAGGCACTCACTATCACCTGAACATGCTTTCCACGACCTGCCATGTCTATTTTGGCAAAATGCTGGGTGCCACGCCCAACGGACGATTCGCTCATTTGCCGGAATCAGACGGCACGTCGCCCTCGCACGGAGCGGACAGGCTTGGTCCCACCGCCGTGGCCCGCTCACTGGCAAAGATGGACCAAGTCAAATCCGCCGGCACGCTCCTTAACCAACGCTTCCTGCCCAACGTACTGGCGAATGAGGTCGATCTAGAGAAGCTCATCCGGCTTATCCGCACCTATTTTGCCATGAACGGGCACCATATTCAGTTCAATGTGGTGGACACCGCAACGCTGCGAAAAGCGCAGGCCACCCCGGATGAATTCCGTCATTTACTCGTGCGAGTGGCAGGCTACAGCGATTACTTTGTCGATCTGGATGCCGACCATCAGGAAGAAATCATCCGGCGGACGGAACAAGACTTCGCCTGATCTCCCCGTAACTAGCGGGGAAACGCTGCCCGGCAACCCAACGCACCGGACGCGGCGACTCTCTGGCCTGCCATTGGAAATTGGGAATACGGATTACAAAACAGGCACCAGCGTACTGCTGGTGCCTGTCTTTGTATTGTCTTTGCGTTTTGGCAATCCGGGGCTATATGCCAGAAACCCGTTCGGGGGTATAACCGGAACGTGCCCCATACCAAACCCCACCCGCGGGCTGCTCCCATCCGGCATGCCCTCTCAGCGCCGGCTACAGCCGTTCAGCGAGCAGATCCCCAAAGGCTTTGCAACCCACGGTGGTGGCGTTTTCCATTTGCGAGGCAAGGTCCACAGTCACAGTACGCGCCGCGATAACACTGTTCATGGCGTCATGGATACGCGCGGCGGCCTCATGCCAGCCGATATGGTCCAGAAGCATGGCCCCGCAGAGGATAAGGCTACCGGGGTTGGCTTTATCCTGCCCGGCAATGGTGGGCGCGGTGCCGTGAGTGGCTTCAAAAAAGGCCAGCGAATCGGACATATTCACGCCGGGAGCAAGCCCCAATCCTCCCACCTGTGCGGCAAGCGCATCCGAAAGGTAGTCGCCGTTCAGGTTCGTGGTGGCAATAACGCTGTACTGTTCCGGGCGAATGAGCACTTCTTGGAACATGGCGTCCGCGATACGGTCCTTTACCACGATTTTCCCGGAAGTAGCGGCGGCGTCCTGTTCGGTCGTGATGTGTTCCGCAAATTCCTCATGGGCCACATCGTACCCCCACTGGCGGAAGCCGCCTTCGGTGTACTTCATAATATTGCCCTTGTGGACCAACGTAACGCTGGACTTGCCCTGCGCCACAGCATGCTCCAGCGCCTTGCGGACAAGGCGTTTTGACCCGGCGGGGGTAATGGGCTTAAGCCCCACTCCCGCGCTTGCGTCTACAGCTACGCCAAGTTCGTCGCGGAAAAATTCGATAATGCGCGTGGCTTCCGAAGTGCCGGAAGCGAACTCAATGCCCGCGTACACGTCTTCCGTGTTTTCACGAAACACGATCATGTCCACCTTTTCGGGGTGCTTCACGGGAGAAACGATTCCGTCAAAATACCGTATGGGGCGAATGCAGGCATACAGGTCTAGCGTCCGCCGCATGGTCACGTTCAGACTGCGAAAGCCCTTTCCCACAGGCGTGGTCAACGGCCCCTTCATGGCTAAGTCAGCCCCGCGCAGCGCGTCCAACGTGGTTTGCGGCAAATATTCGCCGGTTTCACGAAATGCTTTTTCACCTGCCAGCAATTCTTCCCACACAAGGGACCGCTCATTGCCATACACCTTGCGCACAGCGGCATTAATGACGGACTGGGCAACACCGGTCACTTCCGGGCCAATTCCGTCCCCTTCGATAAACAACACGTTTTTCTGCATAGCGCTCCCTCCAGAGCGGGCGGCGATTCCGCCGCACGGCACGTCAGTCGGATTTCCGGGGAATTTCCGGGGAAGTACTTCCGGGTATAATTCTCGGCTGCAGCCGGTCTGGCATTCGTCGCTCTCGCAGAGCCGACACCCGCCGGATATCTCCGACAACCGCCACAGTCCCGCCATCTGGCGGAATGCGGAATCTAGCAGAGCGGACCGGGCTTGTAAAACGGGGAACAGCCCGGTAAGGCACAACCCTGCGGGTAAACACCCCGCGTTGTCACATAGGCGACACTGCCTGAACACGCCCCCGTGTTGCCTTTTTTTACATGCGGAGGTAAGCATCGGAAACATGCGGCCCTGCCGCAGCACCGTAAGACGGATTGAACATTGTGCCATTGTCCGGGCATGCCGGACGGGAAATATATGAATGTGCTTGTTGTAGCCTCCGCCGCCAAAACCCTGCTGGTGGAATATGCTCCGCTGCTTTCCGCTATCAAAAAAGCGGGGCACGAGGTCTGCGTTCTTGTGCCCGCTCCTGACATCGAAGATATGGAAGCCGCCAGCCAGCTAAACGTGCGGATTTTGGGCTATGCTCCCGCATCGGGAGCCATTCCGACCACCACGGCGGACGCCCTGCCGAACATCGGAACCGGCCCGGCATCTGTCTGTGGCATGCGCAGCTTTTTTTCCCTCTGGCGTGGCATACTCCGATTTCAGGCGGAAACAGTGCTTATCTGCGGCACGTCCTCCGTGGTGCCCGCCACCATGGCGGCACTTTGCGCCGGAGTACGCCATACGCTCTCCCTGCTCCCGGACGCGTATCCCTTTTCCGCCCCCCCGACCTTCTGGCGCAGGCCAATGCGCATACTGCAAGGGCTGTGCTTCCGACTGGCCTGCACTGCGAACCGGAGCGTTATTTTCCTCAACACCGGCACCCAAGCCGCGTTGACAAACGGACGATTCCCGCTGATTCCGCGCGGTGTACGCAGCCTTCTTCTGGACGGTCCTGGAGTGGATGGAAAACAATTTCCCTCTTCCGTCCCTGTTCCTGTGTCTCCAGACTTGCCGGAAAGCCTTGAGTTCCTGTGCCTAGCGCACCTCACCCGTGACGCTGGCGTGGAAGACTTCGCGGAAGCCGCCCGCACCGTGCGCACCGACTATCCCGATGCGCATTTTCGCTTGCTCGTGGAACCGGCCCCTTCCGGGCCGCCGATATCCGCCAGCGACCTCAGCCTGTGGCGCACATGGATGGAGATTATCCCCACCGGCAAATTGTCACGCGCCGCACTGCGGGAAGCCATCACCCGTGCCGCCGCGTTTGTGCATGTTTCCCGACAGGATACCCCGCCGCATACCGCTTTGTGCGCCCTAAGCTCCGGTCGCCCTATTCTTGCCACCACGCTTTCCCCCTGCCGCGCGCTGGTGATCGCGGAGGAGAATGGTTCCGTGACGCCAAGTGGAAACGCCAAAGCTCTTGCCGATGAGATGGAACGCCTGCTCCGGGAACCCGAATGGCTGAGTGCTGCCGGAGCCGCGTCACGCCGTCTTGCCGTAAAACGATTTGACGCGGCAACCGCATCGCGTGCGCTGCTTACGGAAGCGCACCTCGCCCATATTTCGCCGGAAACGCCCCTGCCGCAAACCCTGCTCGGCGCGGGGATCAAACGGGCGCTGGACCTGCTTATCGCCGTTCCCGCAGCGATTCTTCTGCTTCCGGTCATGCTCATAGTGGCATGGCTGGTACGCCGCTCCATCTCCCGCGATATTTTTTTCCTTCAGGAGCGTCCGGGACGGCATGGCAAGCTCTTTCGCATTATCAAATTTAAAACCATGTCCGACGCATGTGACAGCCACGGCGTTCCGCTCCCCGATGCCGAACGCATGACCCCGCTGGGCACAAAGCTGCGTGCCCTGTCGCTCGACGAATTGCCGGAACTGTGGAACGTCATCCGGGGAGACATGAGCCTTGTCGGTCCCCGTCCGCTGTTACCGCGGTATCTCTCCCGCTATTCTCCACGTCAGGCCCGCCGTCACGAAGTACGTCCCGGCATCACAGGCTGGGCACAGGTAAGCGGACGCAATGCCGCATCGTGGGAAGACAGGCTGGAAAAAGACGTGTGGTATGTGGATAACCACAGCCTCTGGCTGGATCTGCGCATCCTTTTCCGCACGGTTTGGCAGGTGCTGCGCCGCGACGGCATTACCAGCGAAGGACACGCCACCTGCGCTGAATTCATGGGCAGTGCTGCGCCTTCCGCGCCCCCGCAAGCCCCTTCTGACAACACCACAACACGCCCGCTGCCAAACAATCAGGCGGACGACACCAAGGTACCCTCTTCCGAGCCTCCGCAGGTGCGCTGAAACGCATTCCGCCCCGCGAGGCCAGCATCTCCCTAAACCGACCCTACAGGCCGTATACAGGCTACACACTATGAGCGAACAGCAACGCATCTACCTCTCCCCTCCGCATATGAGCGGACGCGAGCAGGAGTTTGTCCGTCAGGCATTTGAAAGCAACTTTATCGCCCCGCTTGGCCCCATGGTCTCCGGGTTTGAAAATGATTTTGCCACCTTGAGCGGCATTCCCCATTGTGCCGCCGTGTCCAGCGGCACAGCGGCGCTGCATCTCGCGCTGCGTCTGCTGGGCGTTACCCGGAATGACGTGGTGCTGGCTTCCAGTCTTACCTTTATCGGCAGCGTTTCCCCCGTAACGTTTCTGAACGCCGAGCCAGTGTTCATAGACTGCGACGAAACCACATGGACCATGGACCCGGCCCTGCTGGAAGAAGCCGTAAAGAGCTGCTGCGCCAAAGGGCGCACTCCCGCCGCCGTGGTAGTAACCGATCTCTACGGGCAGTGCGCGGATTATGACGCGCTACGCGCCGTGCTGGACCGCAACGGCATTCCGCTGGTTATTGACGCAGCCGAATCCGTAGGAGCCACCTACCGGGGCCACCACGCAGGCACAGGCGGCGCATGTGCCGCATTTTCCTTCAACGGCAATAAAATCATCACCACCTCCGGCGGCGGCCTGCTGGCAGCTCCAGACGCCGCGTTTGTAGACCGGGCGCGCTGGCTGGCACAGCAAGCACGGGAAAACATGCCCTACTATGAACACAAAGAAGTGGGCTACAACTACCGTATGAGCAATATCGTCGCCGCGATAGGACGCGGGCAGTTGGAAGTTCTTTCTGACCGCGTGGCCCGCAAGCGCGAAATATTTGAAGCCTATCAGCAGGCTCTGGGTGATCTGCCCGGCATATCCTTCATGCCCGAAGCACCTTATGGTACCTGCAACCGCTGGCTCACGGTTATCCAAGTGGATGCGGAGCGCTTCGGCGCGTCACCGGAAGAGATTCGCCTCGCACTGGAAGCGGAGAACATCGAATCGCGCCCCGTCTGGAAGCCCATGCACCTTCAGCCCGTATTCCGTGAGTGTGCCATGTTTGGCGGCAGTGTGAGTGAACGACTGTTTGCCAACGGCCTATGCCTTCCCTCCGGCACCGCGATGACGGAAGACGACTTCCTGCGCGTGGTGCGCACCATCCGCCACTGCGCCCGGAGGAACTGATCATGGCGTTCGCCAACCTGCGTTCCCGCAATTTCTACATCATGACGGGCATGGACCTGCTTTGCTTTGCGGCGGCCCTGTTCTTCTCCTATTGCATCCGCTTCGACTTCGACATTCCTTCCCGATTTCTCGCGCAGTATACGGGACTGCTTCTCCCCGTCCTGCTCATCAAATTCAGCGTCTTCCTGCTTATGGGCATGTACCGGGGTATGTGGCGCTACACCAGCCTGCACGATATCTGGAAGCTGTCGCACGGCGTGGTGCTGCAATCGGGCATACTGCTTACGTATATATTCTATACCCACGGCTCACACGGGTTCTCCCGCGCGGTATTCATTCTGGATGCCATGGTCACCTTCGGCCTTACCGGCGGTCTGCGCATGGTCATCCGCTCGGCCTACAACCTCCGCGAAAACGGCGTGCTCCGGCTGTTCGGAGAACACGGGGTACTAGGGCGCAGTAACCGACGACGCACCATTATCATTGGCGCGGGCCGGGCCGGTGAACGTCTTGTGCGCGAACTACAGGCCGCCCCGCAACTAGGCTATGAAGTCGTGGGGTTCGTGGATGACGATACCTCACTCAGCGGACTGACCATCCACGGCAAGCCTGTTCTGGGAACACTGGCAGAACTTGCCGCCATTGTGGATTCCACCCGCGCGGAAGAGGCGATTATCGCCCTTGCGGAAGCCAGCGGGGACGATATTCGCCAAATCGTCACCACCTGCCGCGCCGCTCAGGTGGAGCATAAAATTCTGCCCCCCATGAACGAAATTCTGGACTGGAAACGGGGCATCCGTTCCCTGCGGGAAGTAAACTACCTAGATCTGCTGGGCCGCTCCCCCGTGAATCTCGATACACAGGCCATCGCCGCCTATCTGGAAGGCAAGACGATTCTGGTTACCGGCTGCGGCGGGTCTATAGGCTCGGAGCTGGTTCGGCAGATTGTCCGCTTCAATCCCGGCAAACTGGTGCTCGTCGATGCCGGGGAGCACAATCTCTACCAAATAGAAATGGAATTGCGCCATGGCATGGGTATGACCCGCTACGTCACCGTATTGGGGAATATTCGAGACGCCGCGCTAATGGAGTCTGTCTTCGCCGCCCACACACCACAGGTGGTCTTTCATGCCGCGGCATACAAACACGTGCCTATGTTGGAACGAAACCCGTGGCAGGCGGTGCACAACAACATTGTCGGCACGCGCACCCTTATGCAGTCCGCTGTTAACGCCGGGGTAGAACGCTTTGTGGTCGTTTCCACCGACAAAGCCGTGCGCCCCACCAATGTTATGGGCACCAGCAAACGCATAACTGAACTGCTTATGCAAACCTTCGCCACAAGCCAAACCCGGTTCATGGCTGTCCGCTTCGGCAACGTGCTTGGCTCGTCCGGCTCGGTCATACCCCTCTTCCTCGATCAGATAGGCCGGGGCGGGCCAGTGACCGTAACGCACCCGGAAGTGACCCGCTATTTCATGTCCATCCCCGAAGCCGCCCAGCTCATTCTGCAATGCGGAACCATGGCCCAAGGCGGTGAAACGTTCGTGCTCGACATGGGCAACCCCGTGCGCATTGCGGACATGGCTGCGGATCTTATCCGCCTCGCTGGTCTGGAACCGGGACGCGATGTGGAAATTACCTACACCGGACTACGCGAAGGCGAAAAGCTCTACGAAGAACTTATTACTGACGGTGAAAATGTGCTGCGCACCGAACACGCCAAAATTCTGGTTCTAGGTTGCTGCGATGCCACCACGCTGGCGGCACGCGATCCGCAGGCCTTCAATCATGACATAGATGCGCTGGATGCGGCGGCAACCGCCCACGATGCGACCGCCGTGCGCCAGTTACTGCAACACATGGTGCCGGAGTATTCTCCGGCGGAAACACGCGGAACGCCCCAATAGGCAGGGGAGAATATGGGGAAGTGCCCTCCCCCCACCAAAGGAGGAATTGTCCTTCGGAATCCCCGTAACCTGCCTGCGCGATACCCCGCCCCAATTGGCTGTATCGGAGCAAAGAACACAAAATACGGGCGTTGGAGCAATTCCAGCGCCCGTTTATCCATGCATGCTTCCCGCAAAATTTCCCACTCGCAGCATTACAGGGGCTCCCCAACAAAAAACAGCCCGGCATTACTGCCGGGCTGCTACTGTACCACGTCTAGCTAAAGCGGGTTTGTTTGACGCGCAAAACGCAGAAGGGGCTTAGTTGGTCTTCAACATTTCCCAATACTTTTCGTAGATACTCTGGGCGTCCCCCACGGAGGTGGTAAACTCCGCATTCACCAAGTTTTCTTTGGTGGGAGAAACGGCGTTATTCTCTTTCAGGTCGTCAGAAAGCAACGCCTGCGCCCCTGTGTTAGGCGTGGAATACAAAAATTCTTCCACGATAACTTTGGCGATATCCGGACGCAGAGTGAAGTCGATAAACTTATGGGCGTTGTCCTTATGTGCCGCACCGGAAGGAATGCACAGCGAATCAAGCCACAAAGGTACGCCTTCTTTGGGGTACACAAAACGCAGATTGGGGTTTTCATCCATGGCAATCACGGCGTCACCGTTCCAGCTCATGCCGATGACCACTTCTTCTCCGATAAAGGCCTGCTTGGTGGATTCCACGTTGAAGACCAATACAGACGGCTTGAGGGCTTGCAAATATTCATAAGCGGCTTTGATTTCCGCCTCGTTGCGGCTGTTCACGGAATACCCAAGGGCTTTCAGCGCTATGCCCATGGTATCGCGCATGTCGTTGGAGAGCAGCAGACGCCCTTTGAATTCCGGGCGGCGCATGTCATTCCAGCTAGTTATGGTAGCGGGGTCCACGTCTTTGCTGTTTATCATCATACCCACAGACCCCCACATGTAGGGCACGGAGTATTCATTGGAGGGGTCGAAAGCCCCGCCCTGCACGGTGGAATCGAGATTGCCAAAGTTCGTCAGCTTACTCTTTTCAATCTTACTGAGCAGCCCCTGCTCCCGCATGAGGGCCACAAAGTAGGTGGAGGGCACAACAATATCATAGCCCTTGCCTTCCAGCAATTTGAGCTTGGCAAACATGGCCTCATTGGATTCATACGTGCTGTAAATTACCTTAATACCGGTTTCTTCGGTAAATTGGTCCAGCACGCTCTGGGGCATGTACTCGCTCCAGTTGTACACATAGAGCACCTTCTCTTCCTCAGCCGCATGCACCGAAACGGTCATGAAGCAGAGGAGCAGCGCCAGCGTCATACAAAGGCGTTTCATCATTTTTTCCTCGCTTTGGTCAGTGCGTGGGCGGCCAGAACCAGCACCACGGTTAGGGTGAACATAACAGCGCTCAAAGCGTTAATGTCGGGTTTAACGCCCAAACGAACCATGGAGTAGATTTTGAGGGGCAGAATTTCAAACGTCGGCCCCGTCACGAAGAAACTGATGAGCACGTCATCCATGGAAAGCGTGAAACTGAGCAGCCACCCTGCAGCCACGGCAGGCATAATGAGCGGGAGAATGATGTGGCGAAAGGCTTTGGATTCTGAAGCGCCAAGGTCTTTAGCCGCTTCCACGAGGTGTTCGTTAAACTCGGAAAGCCGGGCCAGCACTGTAACTGCCACAAAGGGCAGGCAGAGTGTCACATGGGCAATGAGCAAAGTAAGGAAGCCCAGTTCCATGCGCATGGTGATGAAAAATATCAGCATGGAAATGCCCATGACAATATCCGGTGAAACGGTCAGCACAAAGATGGACCCGTGCAGCACACGACGTCCGAAAAATCGGTATCGATGCAGCACCAGCGCCGCTAGCGTGCCCAAGGCGGCAGCCAGAGTGGCAGCCAGCGTAGCCACAAGCAGCGAATTCATGGCGGCATGCATGAGCTGACCGTTGGCGAAAAGCTGCACGTACCAGTCCAACGTAAACCCGCGCCAGTTAGTGGCGAAACGGGCCTTGTTGAACGAATAAATCATGACCACAAAAATGGGGGCGTACAGGAAAAAGTAAATTATCCACATGTACAGTTTGGCAAGGCGTCGCATCGTCAGGCACCCTCCATAGCCAGCAGATCTTCTTCCAAACTCTTACCGCCGGAGCGGGAAGAGGCACGCACGGTGCGCAGATATACGGCGATCATAAGTACCAGCGTAATGGTAAGGATGGTGCTCGCCGCAGCGCCCAGAGGCCAGTCCCGCGCCACAAGGAACTGGTTGGTGATATAGTTCCCCAACAGCATAAACCGGGAACCACCCAAAATTTCAGGCACGTAAAACATGCCCAGCGCGGGTAAAAAAACAAGCATGCATCCAGCCACAATGCCCGGCATGGTCAAGGGCAGCGTGATGCTGCGAAAGGTTTGCGCGCGTGTCGCTCCCAGATCTTTGGCAGCGTCCAGCAGGCGCATGTCCAATTTTTCAATAGCCGCGAAAAGCGGTAAAATCATAAATGGCAGCAGGGTGTAGGAAAAGCCGATGAAAATGGCGAAGTCCGTATACATAAGCGAAAGGGGCCGGTCGATAACGCCGAGCCAAAGCAGCAAATTACTGAGCACACCGCCGGATTTAAGAATAATTACCATGGCATAGGTACGAATGAGCGAGTTGGTCCAAAACGGGATAATGACCAGCAGCAACAGCCACGGACGCAGCTTCTCCCGCGAGGTCGCCAGCGCGTATGCAAAGGGATACCCCAGCAGCAGACAGACAAGGGTGGTAATGCCCGCCAGCCGGAACGATTCCCCGAAAATAGTCAGAAACACCGGGTCCAGCAGACGCACATAGTTATCCAGCGTGAATGCGAATGATATGAAGTCCTGCTGACCCCGTTTTAAAAACGTCGCCACAAACAGCATCGCCTGCGGCGCAAGCGCGAACAGCAACAGCCAAAGGCTGACGATAATGATGCTTGTCCGAATGAACCGGCTACTGATCTTCTGCATCCAGAACCACCTCCCAACCGTCAACCCACGTGACAGCGACACGCTCGCCCGCGTCGTAGATGATTTCTTCGTCGTCTTCGTTGAAGAATTCCGATGCCATTAGCGTTTTGCCGCCGTGTATTTCGTCCAATTGCACGTACAAATCCACGGTGGCACCTTTGTAGACGGTTTCCGCAATGCGTCCGAGCAGATGGGGTTCGTCCAGCATGCCCTCCGCCACGCGGTGTACGCGTAGATCTTCAGGGCGCAGCAGCACCTTCACGGGTGCGTTGTCCGCAAGGCCTCTGCGGCTGTGCAGTGCCATGGGCACCCCTTCCACCTCGGCGTCATACATATGTCCGCCGGTAGCGCAAAAGATGGTGGCATCCAGAATATTGATGTCCCCCACAAAGCGGGCCACGTACAAGCTGGCGGGTTCTTCGTAGATTTCTTTGGGAGTGCCCACCTGCACAATGCGGCCTTCGTTCATGACCACCACGCGGTCAGACATGGCGAACGCCTCTTCCTGATCGTGGGTGACGAAAACAAAGGTGATGCCCAAAGAGCGCTGCAACTGCTTAATTTCCAGTTGCATGGTTTTGCGCAACTTAAAGTCAAGTGCGCTAAATGGCTCATCCAGCAACAGCACGAGCGGATTATTTACCACCGCGCGGGCAATAGCCACGCGCTGCTGCTGCCCGCCGGAAAGCTGACCGGGCCTGCGGTCGCCAAGCTGCTCCATGTGCACCATGCGCAGGGCGTCGCGCACACGCCGGGCACTCTCTCCCTTTGCGGTGCCAGCCATTTTCAGCCCAAAACCCACGTTGTCGCGCACAGACATATGCGGAAACAGCGCGTAGTTTTGAAACACCGTGTTTACCTGTCTCTTTTCCGGCGGCACATCGTTGATGACCTGCCCGTTCAGAAGCACGTCACCTTCGGAGGGTGATTCAAAACCGGAGAGCAGCCGCAAAATGGTCGTTTTCCCACAGCCGGATGGGCCGAGAAGTGTGAGAAACTCGCCATTGTGGATGCTCAGAGTAATGTCCGAAAGGGCGTGGGTATCTTCAAATACCTTACTCACACCCCGCAACTCAAAGATGGGAGGAAGCTCCGTGTTCGCCATTGATATTCCATTACCCGGCATACGCCGGGGCTTGCAGTGAAAAACGCGCGATAACGCGCACCGCAACCGTCGTGTGCCGCTCTGCGGAGCCGGACCTGGAAAAGGAAGGAAAAGGGGAGGGGGTCAGACTGCGGGCGGCGTGATGGAAGATCGCGTACTATACGGTTCACCGGAAGACTGGTCGCCGCCGAGCATGCGGAAGCGCCGCACAGGACGTGTGCGGTGAAAAAGTGTCAGGTGAACGATGCAGCAAATGGTACGCCGGATCATCAATGGAATGCCCTCAATCACGGTAATGTCAAAAGGCTTCTGCCACGATGCGCCGTTCCGTTCAAGTGTTTTATGCGCGGCAGAAAAACATTATTTTATTTTCTTTTATTACAGTATGTTAAAAATACTCTCAATGCCACATTTTTGTGGAATTTTCTCTCTTCCGCAAAAAACGCCCCAGCCGGTCTGCAAAGGCTGGGGCGCGGTGTTACTAACATCGTAAGCGCACGGCTTATTCCACCGTCACGCTTTTGGCAAGGTTGCGCGGCTGGTCCACGTCCTTACCGAGATAGTCCGCCGCCTCGTAGCTGAATAGCTGCAACGCGGGCAGGGCAAAAAACGCCACCATCGGGCCCCACGCCTCTGGAATACTCCACGGGTGGTCCACATTCAGGTCATTGCCGGGATATGTGAGGGCAATAACCTTACCGGAACGGGCCAAGACTTCTTCCAGATTGGATTTCACCTTGCCGTACAGTGTGTCGTTCAAGGCCAGTGCGAAGGTGGGAAATTCTGGATCAATCAACGCAATAGGGCCGTGTTTCATCTCACCGGCGGCATAGCCTTCCGCGTGAATGTATGAAATTTCTTTAAGCTTCAGCGCACCTTCCAGCGCAAGCGGATAACACTGCCCACGCCCAAGGAAGAAGAAACTCCGCGCCCCCGCGTACTGACGGGCGAGAACCTGTGCTTCGGTGCGCATGCGCGGCAATTCCATTTCCAACTGACCGGGCAATTTGCGCAGCGCCTCCACAGCCTGCGTGCGCACCTCGTCCGACAGGCAGCCCTTACGCTGTCCCCACGCCAGAGCCATGAGCGATAGGACCACCATTTGCGAACACATGGCCTTGGTGGACGCCACGGAAATTTCCGGGCCTGCCTGCGTATAGATGACCGAATCCGCCTCGCGGGCGATGGATGAACCAACCACGTTGCACAGGCCAATCACCCGGACTCCCCGCTCTCTGGCAAGGCGCAGGCCAGCCAGTGTGTCTGCGGTTTCGCCGGACTGACTGATAACAAGCACCATATCGTCCTCGTCCAACAGCACATCCCGGTAACGAAACTCCGAGGCAATTTCCACAGTCACAGGAATGCGTGCCCAGCTTTCCATAAGCTGACGGCTCCACAGCCCGGCATGGAAGCTCGTGCCACAGGCCACCACGTGCAACCTGCGCGGCACAGGCAGCGCGTCCAGCTCAGGCAGCAGCACGGACTTGTGCCGCCAGTCCACCCTGCCGGTCAGGCAATCCGTAATAACACGGGGCTGCTCAAATATTTCTTTGAGCATGAAATGCTTGTAGCCGCCTTTCTGAGCGGACTGAATGTCCCACTGGATATGGTGCACGGTCTTTTCCAGCGGAGCCAACGTGCGCATATCCATAACCTGCCAGCTATTGGCCTCAATGCGCACCATTTCGCCGTCTTCCAAAAAGACCACATCGCGGGTGTAGGGCAGAAAGGCCGGGATATCGGATGCCACAAAATTTTCGCCCTGCCCGATACCCATCACAAAAGGACTAGAGAGCCGCGCCCCAAAAATAACACCCGGCATATCCCGCGCGTAGACCACTACGGCATAGGCTCCTTCCACCTGCTTCAACGCCCAGCTTATGCCTGCGTCCAGTTCGCCGGTCTGCTTGCGCCCTTCAGCGACAAGGTTCACCAGCACCTCGGTGTCGGTGTCTGAGCAGAAGGTGTAGCCCTTGGCAAGAAGCTCATTCTTTAGTGGCTGATAGTTTTCGATAATACCATTATGGACGATTGCCAGCGAGCCATCCGAGGAACAATGCGGATGCGCGTTGCGTTCCACCGGCACCCCATGTGTGGCCCACCGCGTGTGCCCCATGCCAGCCGTAGCCATGGCGGGGTTAATGTCCGCGAGTTTTGCCTCCAGATTAGCCAGCTTGCCCTCGGCGCGGACAGTGACCATCTCTTTATTTTGCACAAAAGCAACACCTGCGGAGTCATACCCCCGGTATTCCAAACGGCGCAGCCCTTCGACAATCAGCGGAACCGCGGGACGATGCCCGGCATAGCCAATAATGCCACACATATATGGATTCTCCTTGCACATCGCCGGAGAGAACGGCGGAATAAGTGATAGCGCTGTTTTTACCGGGTTTGCCGGTTTCATGCAAGACAGGGGGGATCACAGACACGTCCCCGCTTTCCATCTTGTCCCCGGACCGCCGCATACGACCGGGGGGCATATGAGCAAGACAAGCTTGACGCTACGCCGAATTTGTTGACAATGATACCATACCCCTCGGTGACGGAGAATCTCCTCACCTGACCGCATAGTTCACAGCACGAGGAACCAATGGCATCATCCAAAGATCTGATACTGGAAAATTCCAAGCAACTATTTGCCGAAAATGGCTTCAAGGGTACGACCATAGCCCAAATAGCAAAGACATCCAACGTGACGGATGCTGCCATTTATCGCCATTACACATCGAAGCAACAGATTTTTGATGGTATCGTGGAAACCTTTTTAACCGACTACCGGACATTACTGGACCAGATCAAAGAGCGCCAGAAATCCGGCTATTGCCTCATTGAAAACCTCATTCTGGACCTGTGCGACTTCATTGACCGGAGAACGCTGGAATTTAAGGTGATCCTGAACACCTACACAACCATTGCCACCGCTGGTGCCGCCATGGACGATGTGTTCACCTATCTGGTCCGCACGGTGGAGGCCTGCTTGCTCAGAGGCATGCGTGATGGCACGGTACGCGAAGACCTTGCCGTTCCAGAAACAGCGGATGTTATCGCCACATTACTGCTCGGCATAAACCGCCGCCGCCTGTTCGACGCCCACACCGCCGCCACCGACAGGCTGGCGCAGACCACCGTGGCCTTCTGCCAGCGGTCCATCAAAAGCGCGTAGCTCCTCCGGGTGTAACGCGCCGCAGATTTCCCCGGAGTCTTGCGCACGGGCAATCCTCCGCAGGCGGGGCCTGAGGGGGCATCTCGCCCCTCTGCGTTCACAGAGCCTTTCATCTCGAACAGGTACGCGGCGGCTTTGCGAGCGACATCATCGTGTTTTCCCCTCAGGGTGAAGGTATGCGCTCAAGCGAGATGCGCAGCTAAAAATTGCGACAGCATCATAGCCCCGGCCTGAGCCACATTAAGTGAATCGAACCCGTGCTGCATAGGAATAGCCAATGAAGCGTCCAGCCGCTTCGCCACATTGGGACGAATGCCTTTCTCCTCATTCCCCAACACCAATATCGCGGGAGTGTGCAACCGGGCGGTGTAAAGGTTTTCCGCCGTTTCCGAAAGCTGCGCACCGTAGACGAAGTATCCCATCTCCTGCGCGCGCTCCAGCACACGGGCCAGATTGGTGGCCTTGGCCACAGGCAGCTTGCCCAGCGCTCCTGCGGAAGCCTTCGCCGCGGCGGCACCCAGAAACGAAGAATTATGCTTGGGCACAATAAGCCCTCCCCCGCCGATACCGTAAAGCGTGCGCGTCAGCGTGCCCACGTTACCGGGATCTTGCACCTGATCCAGCACCAGCACGAGAGGCAACGGGGCACGCAGCCCCTCTTCCAGAACGCTCTCTTCGTCTAAAAATCCCGCAGTAAAAATTTTAGCGATAACGCCTTGATGATTGCCGTCAAATAACGAGGCGAGAACCTCTTCCTGCACAAAGGAGAAACGGATGCGATGCGTGCGGCACAATTCCGTGATGGCAGACACTTCGTGCCCCTGCCGTCCCTTGCGGATAAAAACGGAGTCTATCTGTCCGGGATCATTGCGAAGCCGCTCAATGACAGGTTTTATGCCGGGGAGCAAACTTTCCGAATCGGTAGGCTGGTGATGTTTAGACATTTGTTATATTTTTTCTCTGGTGCTTGAAAAGTATGGAAAAAACAGACAAGCTACGGCTGCCTTGCCTTGTACTGCCATTTAGGGTAGTGGCAAAAGCCAAACTGTATAGTGCAGATACGCTGCCGCTACGGTCAACGCAAGCGGTTCACATCGCAAAAACGGGCACTGCATGCAAAAAATCCTTTTGATTACACGCGCTGCGCACCCCCTTATCGGGGTTTCGCTTCTGCTTGCACTACTGGCTGGTTGCGCCCCCAAGAGCACGGAAACCGCAACAATTTCATCTTCTCCCGCCAGCAACGCCACGGCTTTCAACTTCGCGGCGCGGCAGGCCGAAGAGCTTCCCGATGTCACCAGCGAAGACGTAACCGCTCTGGACGACACGCCAGAAACCGATTCCGCGCCATTGACCGCCGAAGAACAAGAAGCGCTGAACACCCGGCTGGACATTGATATTGACATGGACGACAGCGACCGTGAAGTGGTGGAAAAGTATTTCAAGTACTTCACCCATCAGGCACGCAACGTCTTTGAACGGTATCTTGAGCGGGCCGCCTTGTACCTGCCCTACACACGGCAGGTGTTCAGAGACAAAGGGCTGCCGGAAGAAATGGTCTACCTTGCCTTTGTGGAAAGCGGATTCAACCCCAACGCATATTCCCGCGCAGGCGCGGCTGGCATGTGGCAGTTCATGCCCTACACGGGACGGCTGTATGGCCTGCGCTACGACTGGTGGGTGGATGAACGCCGCGACCCCTTTAAGGCAACCCACGCCGCCGCCGACTATCTGAACAAACTGTATGCGGATTTCGGGGACTGGTACCTTGCCATCGCCGCCTACAACGCCGGAGAAGGCAAGATAGGCCGCGCAATCAAAACCACTGGCGCGGGCAGCTTTTTTGAACTCACCCAGCGCAACCACAAGCTTAGTCACAAAGCGCAGCTCCGGCAGGAAACCCGGCACTACGTGCCCAAATTCCTTGCCGTAGTGAAAATTATGCGCAACTTGGAAAAACTGGGCTTTACCCCGGTTGACGAATCCTATGGTCTTTCGCTGGCCCCTGTTTCCGTAAAGGGTGGCACCGACCTGCTTGCGCTCTCTGAAGCCTGCGGCGTGGACTGGAAACGGTTTGCCTCGCTCAACCCCGCTTTCTCCCGGCAGGTAAGCCCGCCGGAATACGACTCAACTATCTACCTGCCGCATAAGACCGTCACCTCGGCAAACGCCTTCCTCAAAAGCGCTAAAGCCCGCCCCTTCGCGGGGTGGAAGGCATATCAGGTGCGTTCTGGTGATTCATGGTACCGCATCAGCCGCCAATACGGCGTGCCCATTACGGTGCTGAAAAGCGTAAACAAACAGCATTCCAATGTGCTGCGCATCGGGCAACGGCTTATGATTCCCGGTGGTGGCGGTGCGTCGGAAAGCCCGGCCCTGTCTGTAGCCAGCGCCCGGAACAAAACGCGTTCCATCGCCAGCAAACGCGGTAACTACACGGTGCAAACCGGAGACACCCTGTCTGCTATTTCCCGCGAATCCGGCGTAAGCCTGCGCACGCTGATGGACTCCAACGGACTGACAGCCAAATCAGTTCTCCGCGTGGGCCAAAAGCTGTACATCCCGGATCAGTCGCGCTCTAAGACCGTGGCTTCGCAGCAGCAGGCTGAAAAGGTGAAAAGCTCCATCGTCTATCGTGTCCGGCGCGGAGAATCCATCTGGTCCATCGCCCGCAAGTTTGGCGTATCACAGGAAGATGTCCTGCGCTGGAACGGCATGGGCAGCGGCAGCACGCTGTACCCCGGCGACACTCTGAAGCTGTTTGTGAACTAATCGCCTCTGTCATTACAACATAAGGCCGGGGAGCAATGCTCCCCGGCCTTCTTTTTTCACACGGCGGCAACACTCTATCCGCCAAGCCGCGCCAGCAACCCGGCGGCGGCAGTGCGCACGAGTTGCTTCTGCAGGGCAATACGGTGCGGCTCTCCGCCAGCCAGTGCGTCTTCCATATCCTGCAAGATACGGGCAAATTCCGTGGCCTTCAGCAACGCTGCCGTGCCCCGGAGTGTATGCGCTGTTCGGATGGCAAGAGCGGCGTCATGATCGGGAAGTACCGCTTCAAATGCGTTCAGAAACCGGGAGACTTTGTCACGGAACCCTGAAAGTTGCGAGTTCAGAAAATCTGGATCGTCCCCATAGTCCCTGCGGAACGCAGGAAGGTCAATGCCTGAAAGGTCCATTGCGGCGGGGGGGATGGAGACGACGGGAACCGGCAGTCCTGCCGGACACGGTTGTCCTGACGGCCCCGGCTCTTCCGCCCAATCCCGCTGTCCTGCGCAGTCCGGTGTGCAGCGCAACATAGCGCTCGAAACAGGTGTTTCATGACCTCCGGCTGGCAATACACCTATCCGCCGCACAAGACAGTCCTGCAACTGCTGCCGGGTGACCGGTTTGACAAGATACTCAGCAAACCCCGCAGCCTGTGCCCGTTCACGCGCGTCACGGGTGGTGTTGGCAGAAAGTCCCACTATGCACGGCTGATATTCCGGTGCGATACGCAAAATTTCTCTGGCGGCAGCCAACCCATCCATGGACGGCATCTGGATATCCATAAAGATGAGCGAAGGCCGTGTCCGTGCCGCTGACGCCACGGCCTCGGCCCCGCTGGCGGCAGTATCCGGGGAAATACCCAACGATGCAAATAACTGGCAAAGCACTTCGCGGTTCATATCCACGTCTTCCACAACCAATACGCGGGCGCGACAAAATGCCGGAGCGCACGTGGCGCGGGGAATGTCTATCCGGGACGGCACATGCCGGGGCGGGAGCACTGCGCTGACTGTGCGGAACAACGCATGTGGATGCACAGGAAACGCAAGGCGTTCCGCGTGAGGAAAAAACGGCTGTGCCCACTTGGGGACCGTGTCTGATGTCCAATCTGACATCGTGCGGTCATCACGTGCCGCTGTTTCCCTTTCTGCGGCGCATTGCCCCGCGTGCCCCGCGTGATCCGCGTGATCCGCGTGATCCGCGTGGCCCGTGTGCGGCAACCAAATAAGGGGCAAAGGCCGGGAGCCAAACGTCTCCCGCAGAATCCGCGCTACCGAAAGGGTTATGGTGCCCGCAACCACGAGCGCGGGGGACGACGCTGCCAGCACCGCACGCAAGGCATCGGCATCCTCTCCCGAAAACGCCACAGTTTGAAATCCCAACCGCGTAAGAAGAGGGTCAACGCGCTGTGTGGCAACGCCCGCCTCCAGCAACAACGCGGTATGGCCCTGCCACTGGCGCAAAGAATTTTCCTTTACTGCATCGTCACAGGAAAACGGCATAACAGCGCGGAAAAGACTACCCTGCCCCGGAACCCCCTCCACGTGCATGGTTCCACCGGCTTGAGCGACAATGCGGGAACAAATAGCCAGCCCCAACCCCACCCCGCCGTACCGGCGGGAAATGGACCCATCTTCCTGCACGAAAGGAAGGAAAATGTCCTTAGCATGCTGTGGATTAATGCCTATGCCTGTATCGCGGACACGGAAGTCCAGCCACACCCTGCCGGTTTGTCCCTCCAGACCGGACGCTTCCCATGAGCCGCGCGGCATACGGCGGATTTCCAATTCTACCTCGCCTCGCTCCGTAAATTTAACGGCGTTGCCCAGCAGGTTGCCCAGCACCTGTGTCAGACGATCCGGGTCGCCCCGCAGGGCCAACGGCACGTCCGCATGCAAGTGCAGACGAAGGGGCAACCCCTTCTCCGCCGCTCCCGGCCCTGAGGTATCGAGCACACGGGCGAGCACGCTGTCCAAATAAAACGCTTCATTGCGCAGGGGCAGCGTTTCCATGTCAGCCTTGGCGTAATCCAATACATTGTCAAACAGCGCCAGCAATGACGAAGATGCTGTGTGGATATTGCCCAAACGGCTCCGCAAGCCGCCCGGCCCGCCGGAGTTGTCCCCCTGTGGAGAGGTAAGCAGCAATTCCGTGAGGCCGATAATCGCACTCATGGGCGTGCGGATTTCATGACTCATATTTGCCAAAAACTCGGTTTTTGCCCTGCTTGCAGCCTCCACCCGTGCTTTGGCGGCTTCAAGTTCTCGATTTTTTTCATCACTGATGAGCATGATAATACAGGATACGCTGACGATCTGATAAATCGCCGTCGCCAAAAACATCCCCTGAAACAACCTTTCAGGGGAAAGAGACGGATAACCGGTCAGGACAAGAAAAAAGGCCGCAGCAAGGCACAGAGTAACCACCGCCATGCAGAAAAACACGCCCCCTGCCACGCGATGTATCCGCCGCGTGCCTCGCAGCAGCGTGCGAGCGGCGATAAGCCGGATACCGGTGGAGAACAGCATGGTAATGACTAGCCGGGCCGCCATATTGGACTGCCCCAACGCAAAATAGACCAACGGCACCCAAAAGACCACGCCCAGTAGCACAAGCGAACGGGCACGCACAGGCCGGTTCATAAAGCGGCGCAGGCCGGCAAGGTAGAGGAGGCTTCCTGCGTATACGAAGCCATTGTTGAAAACAACGGCTATGGGCTGATAATTCCGCGGGTAGAGCACTATCAGCAGCACCCCTATCCCCGCGCAGAGGTAGCCCAAACTCCAGCACAGCAACGCGGCACGGTTGCGCATGCCCCACCCCAGTAACAACACGGCGATGCTACAGCACAGCCACATACCGCCATTATAGAGAACAAGAGTTGTACTATCGAGCAAGGGCATAGCGTGTGTGAAGAGATTTGCCGGGTTAGGAAAGGGACTAGTCCATGTCGTATTTCTTGAGCATGTTATACAACTGACGGGATGAAATACCCAGCACCGCCGCCGCCCGGCTTCTGTTATTCCCCGTGCGGTTCATCACCATGCGGATGTAGTCTGCCTCGGCCCTGCCGCGCGCTTCCTTAAGGGAGCCGGGAACCGACGGCCCGGTCAACTGCGTCTCCTCCGCCGGACCGCCAACCAGCACACACCCTTCCGCTATTTCCGAAAGAAGATGCGCCGGGGTCAACATGCCCACGCGGGCGTGCAGCATCATACGCGCGAGTAATGTTTCCAGCCCGATAAAGTTATCTATGTAGGCACTAAGCACCAGCGTTTCAGCCAATTCAGGACTGATGCCCTCCACCCGCGTGCCCAGTTCGCTGTTATAGCGCTTACGCAACGCGTCCAGTGCGGGGAAAATATCCTCCCGCCTTTCCGGCAGGTCCGGCAAGGCGAGACTAAGCGACCAAAACTGCGCGTATCGTCTGGCACCATAGGCACCGTGAAGCTGCCATGCTCCCATGGGAGAAACAAGGGAAACAACCTGCGGGGGCGAATCCGTTTGGTCAAGGAATTCGGCAAGCGCGTCCAAAACCGGGCGTAGCACCGGCGGCGAAGCGTCCTCCAGCCCGCGCAACACCAATGTGGCGGGTTTCCCCGTGGGAGTTTCCCCGTGTTGAATATTACTCAGTGTTTCCGCTGCGTTCGCGGCACAGTCCACTTCCACGAGCCGCCCTGTGCGTGCTCCCGTGGCGTGCATGTAATACCCCAGCGCGCTTCGCCCGGAACCACGGTTCCCCACAACCAGCAAGTTTCTTCCCGCCCGTGCCACAGCCCCCGCCGTGGAAAGAAGAGAGGAAAACAAAACACCCCGTGCCGTAAGCCGGTGGGCGTCTTGCGAGGCCGCTGGCATATACCGTTCCGCCGTGTGACAAGTACGACAGATAACCGATTCCACATCTTCCAGCAGGCGTTCCGCCGGATCCCCTTTGGCAAAATAGGAAGAGGCACCCAACCGCATGGCCCGCACAGCGGTTCCCACAGAAGCGTGCGCAGTAATAATGATAACCGGAAGTCCCGGATAGTAGCGTTTGACTAACTCAAGAAACTGCATGCCACCCATGTCTGTCATGGTCAGGTCCACGAGGACCAACGCAAAGGAATTAAACATAAGCGCGTCCAGCGCTGATTGCGTGTTGGAGACACAGGTGACGGCATGCCCCGCCGTATGCAGAACGTGTTCAAAAAACCGGGCGTCCACTGGATCGTCTTCAACGATAAGAATGTGGGCGGTGTAGAATTCAGCGGACATTTCCCCTCTCTCCAAAGCAGATTTCATATGCTCGCAGGCTACACTGTGTGCTGTAAGCTGGTAAGAAACCTTCTCATTAGCAGCACAATGGCGAATCTATTCACCTAGCATAGAAAGCAATGGAGTCAAGAGGAATATGCGCAAAGACTACGCTCCTCCCTCTATATCAGGGGGTCCGCCCGTCCTCCAGTCCTTCAAGTCTGGCGATTTTTTCACGCAACAGGGCGTTTTCTTTCCACAACTGTCTGTTTTCACCATACACTGCCCGCAGTTCCCGCGACAGCTCTCTGTTGGTTGACCGTTCCAGTCGCAGTTCCTGATGGAACGCCCATAGCTGTATATCTACTTTTCCACACGATACGTCAGGTTCCACCAAAGCGCGTGTAGAAAGAGTCTGGTCCTGTGCGCGGGCGGCCTTTTCCGACTCGACATTCAGTTCTTTTGGGCCTTTTCCAAATAGAAGCCATTTGGGATCGATATTTAGCACTAAACAAATAGTGCAAAGGGTTTCAACATCTGGAGCGCTTACCCCTAATTCATACCGGCTCAAAGATCGCTGTGAAATGCCAAGTGTCTGTGAAAAACTGAATTGCGACAGAGCCCCCCGCAGCTCTTTCAGGCGTTTAGAAAATTCGTTCACGGCCATGCAGTATCCTCTAAAACGGTTACGTGGGTTGTCCGCAAGCGTTTCAAAGGAACAGCATACCTGTAGTAGACAAAAATGGCTTATTGTAGACATTTTAGCCTTGCTAAACAGGTCATATGCGTCTAAAAAAGACTTGCGGGCGGCTGCGCCTGACACCATCAATGCACTCGCAGAGTACAGCCGCTCCGTACACCGGTCAACGTCCGTTGCTCTCGCTCGGACGTTGACTTCGCAAATAATGGAACAGACGGGGGGCCGTCCTGTTTATGAAAGGATAATAGCGTGTTACATGCTATATAGATGGCATGGTAAGAGCAGGGAGACAAGCCGAATCACAGCGCTTGGCACATCTGACGGTTGTGTCTGAACTGGCGGCACTTGTGACGTGTCTCCCGCCCCCGGAACCGGGGAAAGAGGTGAGGAGTTGTTCTGGCCACGGGGGGCAAATCCGGCGTTGGTCCGCTTGCCCCAAAATCTGCCGCAGAGAACTGCCCTTCGGAATATCCGGGGAGTCGTCCCTCAGCACAGGTGCCTCGCGGCGTATGACGACAACGACAAACTCAGCTAAGCACGCTAGAGAATCACTGCGGGCCATTGTGGATTCGGCTCCCGCCTGATTCCCTCTGCAAAGCCGACACTCTCCCGCCAGTCCCGTCAGACTGGCGGGAGAGCCCACCGAAAGATTAAAACGGCAACCACGAAGTTGTCCGCCCGGCGATTTCTCCATTTTCCAAAACAAGTACCGCATTGCCGGAGGCGGTTGTCCACTTAGTGACGGCGCTCTTGCCGCCAAAAACACCGACTGCGGAAACCGCATCCCCCACTTTAATACCCATTTCCCCCAGCCGCACAACCTGATCCTGCCGGATAAACACAATAATCCTGTGGTCCAGTTCCACAAACAAATTGCGGGCCGTACTTTGATCGACGCGTGTCACCGTACCGGTAACATTAATGACGCGACCATCCAGTTCCGTGACCTCGGCATCATCACGCATGTACGCGCGATAAAGGTTGCTGGCATCGTACTGAGCGGGACGCCCGCCCCCCAGACATGCGGAAAGCGCCACCGTAGCCGCCAGAACAATCGCAAGAATACCCGCGCGGCGCAGGACCGCGCGCACACCACCGTGAAGGAACGTCTTTCCCTTCCATAACCGCGTTTCACAATGTATCATTACGTTCTATTCCCGCAGGTTATTGCTGTTCACCCATGGCCCGAATTATTTCGTACCGAAAACAGGACACAAGATGATCATTTACCAGACCGGTGGCCTGTAAATACGCATACATGATGGTAGAGCCTACAAATCGAAAACCGCGCTGTTTCATATCCTTGGCCAATACGTCTGAAAGAGGCGTGGAAGCGGGCACGTCCTCCTTCCTTTTCCACGCGTTCTGAACGGTGCGGCCCTCCACGAAATTCCATATGTAGCGGGAAAACGAACCGTATTCCGCCTGCACCTTCAAAAAACACGCGGCATTGCTGATAGCCGAAAGTATTTTCAGTCGGTTACGAATGATTCCCGTGTCCTGTAGAAGCCTATCCACGTCCTGCTGGGTAAACTGCGAAACGCGCACGGGATCGAACCCGGCGAAAGCCGCCCGGTACCCTTCTCGGCGCTGCAAAATAGTTCTCCAGCTCAACCCGGCCTGTGCTGTTTCCAATACCAGAAACGCATAGTGGGTGGCATCGTCATAAACGGGAACGCCCCATTCGTGATCGTGGTACCGGGTTTCCGCCGGTGAAGCTAACGCCCACGGGCAACGGGCCGGTTGCTGCGTATTCATAGCATACCTCTGGGAAATGCCACCCAAGGCGGCAGATGAAGGCTGCGTTCCCACCGAGGGAGCCGCTTCAAACAAACGGGGAACAGGGTATCTATCCCCTGCCCCCCTGTGGCGATGAAGTCAATGCTTTTCAAAAAACGCGAAATCAGTCCTTCTCACTTTCCCGCTTCAGCTCTTGGACAAGAGCGACCAGTTGCGCGGTCTGCTCCGCCAGTTTCCGCAAAGCGGAGGAAGACTCCGCGACATCGGAAGCCGTCTGTACGGTAATTCCGTTAATTTCCTCAATGGCGTGCGATATTTCTTCGGAAGTGGCGGATTGCTGCTCCGCCGCAGTGGCTATGGACTGTATCTGCCCTGCCGACTCCACCGCTCCGTCCACAATGTGCGACAGCACCTCACCCGACGCATTCGCCAGCCGGGAAGCACGTTCCAGATTTTCCACAGCGGAACGCATAGCCGCCACATTTGTCGCGGCAACCTTTTGCACCGCCTGAATGGAGGCGCCCACGTCCTGCGTGGCGTGCATGGTCTTTTCAGCCAACTTGCGCACCTCGTCCGCCACCACGGCGAAACCGCGCCCCGCGTCGCCCGCGCGGGCAGCTTCGATAGCCGCATTCAGCGCCAGCAAATTGGTCTGATCCGCAATGTCGGAAATAACCGTCATAATATTCCCAATAGCGCGGGCCTGTTCGTCCAGTTGCGCCATATCCGCATTCAGGGCTTCGGCCTGCTGCCGGGTGGCACCCATGGCAGCCATAGATTCCTTAACCACCTGTGCGCCTTCCTGCGCCTTATCACGCACGCCGGTGCCCTGCTCCGCAGCACGCCCCGCGCTACGGGCTACTTCCAGCACTGTGGCATTCATCTCTTCCATGGCGCTGGCGGTGGTATGAATACGCTCCCGCTGAGTATCGGTACCGTGCCGGATACCGTCTGTCTTCGCCGCGATTTCTCTGCTTGCCTGCGAAATGCCCGCCACAGCGCTTTCAAGCTGTTCAGCCGCGTGCAGCATACCTTCCGCCCGTGCCCGGCGGGCCTGACGGAGCGCCTCCGCGGCTTGTTGGCTGGCAGATTCCGCGGCTCGCGCCTTTTCTTCCGCTTCGGAGGTCTTAAGTGTGATCTCCCGCAGATTTGCCTCCAGCGTAACGGCGGTGCTGTTCAGCGAAGCGAATATCTGCCCCACCTCGTCTTTGGTACGATTCGGCAACCGGCGGGAGTAATCTCCGCGCGATATGGTTTCCAAAAAGCCAGCCACCGTTTTCAGAGGACGAGCCGTAGTGCGGTCCACAAATAGCCAGACAAAAATTCCGATACCGAACAGACAAACGCCAAAGACCAACAACAGCCGGGTAAGCACGGTATACACAGGGGCCATAATTTCCGCCCGCGGAATAAGGCCGATAAATTTCCAACCCAGCTTCGGGGAGGTGACTACAACGCCCACATAGGCCCTGCCCCCCAATGTCACGTCCTGCACACCGTTGGTCACGGCGAAAAGCCGGGAATAGGCAGCTTCCTTCAATTCGGTCACATTTTTAAAATTAGTCTTGGCGTTGCTGGGTTGGCGATAACCACCCCATCATCCTGCACCAGCAATACGTGACCGGCTTCACCAACATGGATGCCGCCCGCCAGTGAGGTCAGCGCATCCAGACTAATATCCATGGCGGCGACCCCCAGCACCGTACCCTGCGCACGGCTCGCCTTAGCTAGGCTGATGGTGGCTTCGCCCGTACCGGACATGTAGGCTTTGGAAAGAATAGCCGTATTCGGTGCCGATACGGCGTCCGTGTACCACGGGCGTGTGCGGGGATCGAATTTAGGCGGTAGATTCAGAGGATCCCCCGTAATAAACGCGCCCTGCCTGCTTCCGAAATATACCGCCACATAATTCCCGTGGCTCCGTTTGACCGTCCGAAAAAATTCGGAAAGGCCCAGTCCCACCGCGTCGTCAGAACGGACATGAGACGACACGTCACCTGTGTCATTGACATACGAGGTGCTTATCGCATCGGCGGACGCCAGCAACGGATGACGCGACATCATATCCGCATTGCGCCTAGCTTCCTCTAAATATTGGGTAACCGTGTAATCGACCTGACGCAGTTCTTTCGCCGTTGCCTCTGTTACCGCGCTACGGGATTCTTCACTGATAGAATACGCAGTTAACGCAAACAAAATGCCCACGGCCAAGATAATAGCCAAAAGCAAGCCCACGACAATTTTGGCTTTTATGGAATTCCGCATACACTCTCCCTTCAAAAAACGGAAAAATACTGTGAATCACGAAAGCCATACCCACAGCAAGGTCAGAAGGGCAAGCGGCAAAAGGCACCCCCCCAAAAATGGCACCGCCTCCGGCCCGTTCAAACGAAAGCGCCCCCCGGCAACGGCTGAAACACAACACCCCGACATTGCTGCCGGGGTGTTGTGTAAAAGTCATGCAACTCCCGCATGAGGAGCCGCCAGAAAAAATAGCCCTACTGCCGGTGCGGCGCCAGTTCCTCAAGGAAACGCGGGTCCACGTCGAATCCCAGTTCCGCAGCTTTATCCACGTTGCGGATGGCGTCCTGATAGTCTCCGCGTTCCAGCGCCACAAGGGCGAGGTTGTTGTATGCGGGAGCAAAGGTGGGGTATTTGGCAATGGAGGTCATGCTCGTGCGCTCGCTGGCTTCAAGATCACCCAGCATGAAATGAGCGCTGGCCATTGTGGCCTGCGCCTGCACAAATTCAGGATCCCACTTCAGTGCCTTTTTGGCGCATTTCAACGCCTCATCCGCTTCGCCGCGCTGAAGGTGCACAAACGCCATGTTTGCCCATGGCACCGGGAATTTTGCGCGGCACTGGGCGGCTTCCTGATTATAGTGCAGACAGCCATCCAGATCGCCCCGATGCATGCAGATGCCGCCAAGCTGAATATATGCTTCCGCAAACCGGGGAGAATTTCGCAGAGTTTCCAGAAACGCAGCTTCCGCACCCGCCCAGTCACGCTTGGAAAGAAGGGCTACGCCGAGGTTATAATGGTGGTTGGCGCACTCGGTGTTTTGTTCGATGGCAGCGCGCAGATCGGCAATGTAGTCATCAATGTCGTCGTAACTAGCCTTCATAATCGGTGTACCCCTCTTCGAGCAAAAGATTGTAATACCACACACAAAAGTCGAAGACTCCCCGGAATTTTTCATCCCGGTTAATCAGGCCCACGGCTGTTTCCAGCGCACCGCGACCATAGTCATTACTGTATTCGCCTTTGTGTTTTTGCAAAAACTCACGCACAAGCTGTTGTGTGGTGCGTTTGGTGATATCCAGACGCATTTCCATAGGATCATTCGGTTTTTGAAACGGATCCCATTTATCGTATCCAATGCGGTCAATAAATTTACGCCGCCGTGGAGACATTTTTTCATAAATAAGGCGCTTTTGTTCCTCTTCTTCGGGCGAAAGCGGCCGGTCGGAACCATCCCGGTACATAGAGGCGGAAATGCTCATTATGCTTTTTCCTTTTGGGGAGCGCCGATCCCCAGATATTGCTCATCGTACAAGGTCAAAAGCGCCATAGAAACCGGAACAAATACGCCGGATAGCTCATTAAACCGGCTTTTTACCGTTACGGCTATCTCCTGACTTAAGGCCACCAGCCGGTCTTGGATCTTATCCATATGCACGGTGGGGTAGGCCTCTCCTTTGACAAAGCCCGACTGCCCGCAGGTATGCGCTTTGCCACCGATGGCGGTGGGAATGCCGTACAACCGGCAGGTGATGGGGCGACAGGCGTACATCTGGCACAGATCGTCTTCACCCAGCAGCGGGCAGCGCAACCGCTCGCGGGCCATATTTTCTAAAATAGTAGAGCTGTCCACCCCGGCCTGCGCGTCCCGGTAGGCCTGACGTTTGAGCTTATAAGACCGGCGGTCGGCCTCGTTGGCGCGGGTGACAATATTTGACCGGGCCTCCCCGTCGCCAAAGGCAAGAGCAAAGTGACGGTTTATATACATGGCCTCCACAAGGCTTAGGTCAAACAGGGCATGGCAGCAATCGCTACAGCCCTTGCCACAGGAGATACAGTCCGGGTGCCGCTCCGCCACGCGGGCAACCACCGCATCCACCTCGGCCACCAGAGCCTCGTATTTGGCAAAAATTTCCGAGAGATTCGGAATCATTCACTCGCTCCTTTCCGGTCTATGCGTATTTCCGCAGAGGGGGCGGCAAAAATGTGCGAAACCGCAATCATCCCGCCATTGTTCCTTGCATTTTCCGCGTCCTGACGCGAACGCCGTGCCAATGAATAGGGATGATTTTTGCTGCTGGCAAGGGGCCGCCGTTATTCCCGACGAGCGGCATGGTCGCCCCGTACCCCGCGGGCGTATTGGACTCTTCTGCTGCCGGGAACCGCTAAAAGGCAGGAAGCGCCCGGTTTCACACGGGGCACACCGCACTGTCCCGCGCAGAGAGGGCCAGATACTGAAAACGGACGGTGAGAGGCCTCCCACCGTCCGGCTCAGAGCAGGCGCGCAATCAAAGGCGACTGCGCCCGACGCTTACATCTCTTCGATGGTGATTGCGTCAGATTCGCACACTTCAACGCAGGATTCACAGCCGAGGCATTCTTCTTCGTTCACGGGAACAGCCTTGCCGTCCTGCAATTCGTAGACTTCAACGGGACAAACGTCCACGCATTCGCCGTCGCCAGTACACTTGTCGTGATCAACAGATACGTTCCAACCCATGGTATTCCTCCAGTTTGTATTCGGCCCCGCAACGGGAACCGTAGAAATGTTGTTCCCGCTCACCGGAGGAAACCGGCGCCGGGGACTTTGGACTCATCGAATTTGCAGATAGCTGCCAGCCCTGCGGGTGTCAAGACTTGAAGCACATTATCAGGGTATGTTTCCACAGGGGCGCAAAGAAAGTGGAAACACGTCATACCAACTTAAAATCATTGAACCTTCATTCGAACGTAATAGCCCTTCCCCTCTCGCGCGACAAGCATAAGCAGCGTACCGTCCATCCTATGACGAGTGAAGGCATACAGAAAGCTGTCTTCTGTTTCCATATGCAGCCCTCCTATTTTAACGATGACATCGCCGGGTTGCAGCCCCAACTGAAAGGCGGGACCGTTCTTGCGAACGCGTTGCACGGTCAGGCCAGATCGTCCGGGAACGGCGGAAAAACCCCAGCGTTGCTCTGCCATGGCACGAATCCGGCCCGGAGGAAACGCCTCTGCCCGAAGCTCCCGCTGCAACGGGGCTCCCTCACGCACTAAGTCCAGTTGGAGCATTTCCCCTTGCGTGTGGTTGCGCAGCAATTGCAAGTAGCGGTCTTTGTCCTCAACAGAGTGTCCGTTAAGGGCAACCAGCACATCGCCGGGACGCAATCCCGCACGCTGCGCCGAAGAGCCGTCCAGCACCTCGGTGATCAGCATGCCTTCAAGACGTTTCACCCTCAGCCACGCGGCGGTACGCGGGTCCATATTTTGACCGAACAAGCCTAGCCACACAGGCGTCACGCTACCCCGATCAAGCAGTTCCGCCACGGCCCGGCGAGCCTTGCTGATGGGAATGGCAAACCCTATGCCCTCCGCCTTGGCGTAGATAGCCGTGTTCAGGCCAATAAGCTCGCCCATAATATTAATCAACGGGCCGCCGCTGTTGCCGGGATTGATGGCGGCATCCGTCTGGATGAAGTCGGTAAACATGCCGTGGTCAGTCTTGACGGAGCGGTTCAGGGCGGAGATAACCCCAGTGGTCACCGTGTGCCCAAAGCCAAACGGGTTGCCTATCGCTATAACCGTTTCACCGGGCATTAAATCCGCAGAGTCTGCCATGGGAGCCTCCGGCAGATCCTGCGCGTCGCTTAATCGAAGCACAGCCAAATCGAAGTCCGGGTCGGAGCCCACCAGTTCCGCCTCGAAAGAACGCCCGTCCTGCAACAAGACCTGAATAGCCGTAGCGCCTTCAATAACATGCGCGTTGGTGAGCACCAGATGCTGTTTGCCGTCTATGATAACGCCCGATCCCAAGCTTTGCTGCACTTGCTGCCGGGTGCCGCCCCGCCCAGAAAACTCGCGGAAAAACTCATCCGCGAATAATCCGCCAAACGGTGAAACGGAACGCTCCACCACCCGTTGCGTGGTAATATTCACTACCGCAGGCGCGACCTTGCGCACAGCGCGGACCACTGGCGTGAAACGGGGATTTTTCTCTTCCCCGGCAGCCGCGTCTTCCGCAAAGGAGACAGCCGCCGTGGAGTTATGGTCATAAAAAGATTCGCCAGCCCTGACCGGCGCATCGCTAACGGGCATGGCGGCGGCATTCACCGCAAACCACACCGGCAGCGCGGCGATGCAGCAACATAATACGAAGAGGGCCGTCGTCTGAAGATGCGTACGGAACATGAAAAGGCCTCGCATTGTAAGGACGCTGTGGGCAATTCGCCCGTTCCTGAACATACTACTGGCTTCTATACCACCAAATGGTCCATGTTCAAGGGGCGGAGAAAAGAATACGGGTATTACCGGGGGTTCCGACAGCCACAGGCGCCTCCATGCGACATGGTATATTTAATTATTTTAATATATTATGTATATTTTTCAGGCAACGCACTTTCATATTTTCAATACGCGCGTTTCCCGGTATGCTTGTACGATTTTGGAACGGGGGGAAGCCCCCTACATGGATTTTCCCCGGAGGGCAAACGCACGCAATGGCCCAAGCCATCCCCTGCTACGGCATTATCCCCGCTCGATTCGCGTCTTCCCGGTTTCCGGGCAAGCCTCTTGTCGATATTCTCGGCAAGCCCATGTTTTGGCACGTCTACACACGTGCCTTACGCTGTCCGGCGTTGCGACGCGTGGTGCTTGCCACCGACGACGACCGCATTGCCGAATCGGCTCGCGCGCACGGTGTAGATTTCGTTATGACCCGATCCGACCACACCTGCGGAACGGATCGCGTGTTTGAAGCCGCCTGCGCCATGAATGTGGAAGAAAACGCCGTGGTGGTAAACATTCAAGGCGACGAGCCAGCTCTGAACCCCGCCATGCTCACTGAGCTGGTGGCCCCCTTCGCGGAAAATGCGTCTGTGCAGGTCAGCACTCTGGCCCGCCCCATTTCCGCCACGGAAGCCGCAAACCCCGATGTAGTGAAGGTGGTGCGTTCCGCCAGTGGCAACGCGCTCTACTTTTCCCGGCTGCCCATTCCCTTTGCGCGGAACGCGCAGCCGGCCCCGGCCTCCGCGTGGGGGCATGTGGGCCTGTATGCATTTCGGTTTGCCACGCTGCGGCAATTCACGCAACTTGCCCCCTCTCCGCTGGAACAAACGGAGATGCTGGAGCAACTGCGTCTGCTGGAAAATGATATTCCCATCCGCGTGGTCCCCACCCGCCACACAACGCACGGGGTAGACCGCCCGGAAGATATTTCCACAATCCTCAACCTGCTACGGGAGACTCCTGATGAAAGCCCTGCTCGCCCTTGAAGACGGCTTCGTACTCGAAGGTCGTTCGTTTACCGGTCCCGGTGAGGCCGGAGGGGAGGTCATATTCAACACCGGCATGACCGGCTATCAGGAAATCCTGACAGACCCCTCCTACACGGGGCAAATGGTTTGCATGACCTATCCGCTTATCGGAAACTACGGCATCACAGCGGAAGACCTTGAATCCGGGCATGTGCACTGCTCGGCACTTATTGTCAAAGAGTGCTGTAAAGCGCCTTCCAACTGGCGCTCCGTGGAAAGCCTGCCCGACTACCTCGCCCGCCACGGCGTGCTGGGCATTGAAGGTATTGATACCCGCGCGCTCACGCGGCACCTGCGCGTTCACGGTGCCATGCGCGGCCTCATCTCCACACAGGAAACCACCCCGGAAGCGCTGGTAGCACGCGCCCGGACCCTGCCTTCAATGGAAGGACAGAATCTGGTGGAAACCGTGGCGCCCTCGCAGCCTTACACATGGGACGGCGACAAACCCCGCCCCGTGACGCTCCGGGACGGCACCTACGACTGGCCCGGCACGGGCAAACGCGTGGTAGTCTATGACTACGGCATCAAGTGGAATATCCTTCGCCTGTTGGCTGAAGAAGGGTTTGACCTTCTCGTGGTTCCCCCCTCTTTCTCTGCGGATGAGGTCGCCAAGGTACAGGCGGACGGGGTGTTCCTGTCCAACGGGCCCGGCGACCCCGCTACACTGAAAAACGAAATCGCACAGCTCACCCGGTTGGTGGACATGCTGCCGGTGGCGGGCATATGCTTGGGGCATCAGTTGCTTGGACACGCGCTGGGCGGTAGCACCACGAAGTTGAAATTCGGGCACCACGGCTGCAACCACCCGGTTAAGGACATCACCACCGGACGCATTGAAATCTCGTCACAAAACCACGGTTTTTGCGTACAGATAGACCGCGACGACGTGGAAGTGACCCACATAAACCTCAATGACAACACGGTAGAGGGCATAGCCCACAAGACCAAGCCGGTCATTTCCGTACAGCATCACCCGGAAGCCTGCCCCGGTCCCACCGATAGCCGCGTCTTCTTCCAGCGGTTCCGCACATTGATGGAGCAGGCCTCTGCGTAACACAATAAACGCGGTTCCGGGATACTCTTCATCCCGGAACCGCATCCTGAAATCATCATTCGCCACGCAAGGGCCATTTCACCCCTTTGCCGATTGTCTTGAACCGTTTGTCCCGGAGACGTCATGTCCGCTCAACTGACCAAAGCCCGGCAGCAGCTTAACCAGATCCGCTCGCTTCTTAAGCAAGGGAAATATCAGCCCGCGGCTCAGGCCTATCACGACGCCCTGCTGATTTTTCTTAAAACGCCGCTCATGAAGTCGGAAAAGGAAGAATTTCAGCGTCTTCTGGAAGACAACGCGCATCATCTCAACAATGACAAAGCGCTACGCAAGGTGTTTCCGCTTACCATCAGCTACGCCCCCGGCAAAGAACGTGAGGTGCTGGACGTACTCAAAGAGCTGTTGCAGGAACTCATGAATGCCGCGGCCAATGAGGCTCAGATGCTCATGAGCCAAATGGAGCAGCGCCGCCGGGACGAGCTGGAACGCGGACAAGGCTTGCTGGATCAGCGGCAATATGTCGCCGCCAATGACGTTTTCCGCGCTCTGGTACATGAATTCTCTGACGACCCGGAACTGAAAGCGGATATCGGGGACCGCTTCATCAAAGCCGGACGTTACGAGGAAGCATATGACTATCTCGCCGCAGCTATTGATGAAAGCCCGGAATCCATCCATTTCTACAATCACATCGGCATTGCCCTGCGCAAATTGGGCAAATTTGATGTGGCGGAAAAATACTTCGCCCGCGCTGTAAAATTCGCGGGAAAAGATCCCCACCTCTTCTTCAATCTTGGCAGGCTCTACGCCGACTGGGGGCGCTGGGACAAATGCGCCAAAGCGGCAACCATGGCTTTAAAGCTTAAACCTGATTTTGAAGAGGCTGGCAAAATGCTTGCGTTCGCCGAACGCAAACACGGTCAAGGCTAGCGCGTTCGCCGGGAGACCCCGGCGAGCCCGGTCTCGGAAGCCATCAAACGCCGGACTTCCCCCTCCGTCTCAGCTCTTCAGGCCACCTCCCTCCCAAAATACGCGCCCCTCTTTCCAGTTGGTCCTTGACTTTTTCCTTTGCAGGGACTTTATTGTGAAAGGTTACTACTAATAACATAACTTAGGTATATCGCTTGATAAGGGGGAGGAATGTTTAGACGAGTTTCCATCGCGGCGCGGATCTATCTCTTTTTGGGATTCGCTGCCCTGATCATGATCGCAATGGTTGGCGCGTTTTACGGCACGGCATACCAAATTTCTGCCGCAGGAACGGAAAAGGCAAATGAGTTCCTTCTGAGCGACCTCAAGTCCCGGCTTAAAGACGTCACCACCACCGCCACCCGTGGGCTGGCCTCTCAGGTCAAAGGGCTTTCCGAAGAAGAGCAACTGCGTATTATCACCGAATTCGTGGAAACCTCACGGTTCGAGGCAGACAACTCCGGGTACTTTTATGTCTACAAAGGCACCGTATGCGTGGCGCATCCCGTGCAGAAAAGCCTCGTCGGGAAAGACCTGCGTGACTACACGGACGCCATGGGACAAAAATCCATTCGGCTGCTGTGGGACATAAGCCGGGCCGGGGGCGGATTCGTTAATTTCGTTTTCCCCAAACCGGGGCAGGGCGATGTGCCCAAGCTGGGCTACGCTGAATATGTGGACGGAACCCCGTTTTGGTTGGGTACCGGCGCATATATGGATGATGTCGCGGCGGCACGTAACCACATTGTGACCGCCATGGAAACCGCCACCAGCGAACGGGTTCGCATTCTCGCGCTGGCCATTCTGGCTGTGCTGCTGATTCTCTGCGCGCCTCTTGCCTACGGACTGGCTTCCTCCGTTGCCAAACCCCTTCGTAACGCCACTCGGTTTGCCACCGAAATTGCCGACGGCAATCTCAATGTGGTCATCACCCCACAGGGACGCGACGAGGTGACCATTCTGGAACGCTCGTTCAACACCATGACAGAACGGCTGCGAAGCACACTCGACGCGGCACGTAGCGAGTCCGACCGGGCGCATGAAGAATCCCGCCGGGCCACCGCCGCCATGGAAAAAGCGCAGGCCGCCAGCGATGAAGCCAGCGCCAAAACCCAAAGCATGCTTACGGCAGCACAGACCCTGCAAGGCATCAGTTCCGCCCTGACCACCTCACTGGAAGGTCTTTCCGCCGTTATTGAGCAGTCGGACAGAGGAGCGGCGGATCAGGCCGCCCGAGTTTCGGAAACAGCCACCGCCATGGAAGAAATGAACGCCACCGTGCTGGAAGTAACCCGCAACGCGTCCACCGCTTCCTCCGTTTCCGCTGAAACCCGCGCCAAAGCCGAAGATGGCGCGAAGATTGTGGCCCAGTCCGTGACCAATGTGCAGGTTATGCACGAGCACTCTTTGGCACTCAAAGACGATATGGCCTCACTGGGTGAGCATACCGAAGCCATTTCCCGCATTATGGGCGTTATTTCCGACATCGCGGACCAAACGAACCTGCTGGCGCTGAATGCCGCCATTGAAGCAGCCCGCGCGGGTGATGCGGGGCGCGGCTTCGCTGTGGTGGCGGATGAAGTCCGCAAACTGGCGGAAAAGACCATGGTATCTACCTCTGACGTGGGAAGCGCCATTGCCACCATCCAGCAGAGCGCCCGTCGCAATATTGAACAGATGGACCGCACCGTTGGCTCTATCGGTGAAGTTACGGAACTCTCCATGCGTTCCGGCGATGCATTGCGGGAAATTGTACATATGGTGGACGAAACCGCCGATCAGGTCCGGGCCATTGCCACGGCGTCCGAGCAGCAGTCCGCAGCCAGCGAAGAGATTAACACCTCCATCGCCTCTATCAACACCATCGCCACGGAAACAGCCACAGCCATGCGCGGAGCCGCAGACTCCATCGCCGCTCTGACCAATCAGGCCCGTGAGTTAAACACGCTTATCGAGGCTCTACGCAAGTAGATTCCACGGTCTGCGGATACGTCTTTACGAGCGAGGCCCCTTTTTCAAAGAGGGGCCTCTCTCGTGTTCTCTCCGCCAAAACGTTTATAGGGCGTTCCCGCATAGCGAATCCCTCGGTCCCCACGGGCGCTCTTCGGGGGAACTCCACCCCCTCCGGGCAACTAAGGGACGCTTTTCGCTACGCCTCGTCTTCCATGGAGTGAATAATACCCTTCAGATCCTGCGCCAAACGGGCGAGGTCCGCCACGGCGGAAGATGATTCCGCCATATTGGTTGCGGTCTGAGAGGCAATAACGCTAATTTCCTCAGCTGCCCGGCGAATCTCTTCGCTGGTGGCGGACTGCTCCTCGGAAGCCGCGGCAATAGCCCGCACATTGTCTCCCGTCTGCTCAATAATGGAAACAATCTCGTCCAGTGCGCTACCCGCCTCTCCCGCCAACTGCGTGGAGGTTTGCACGGCCTGAGCCGCGCCATCCATCTCCGCAATGTTATTCCTCGTCCCTTTCTGGATAGCGGTAACAACCACTTCCACCTCGCGGGTGGCAGTCATGGTTTTTTCCGCCAGCTTGCGTACTTCATCCGCCACCACGGCGAAGCCGCGCCCCGCATCACCCGCGCGGGCTGCTTCAATGGCGGCATTCAGCGCCAGCAGGTTCGTTTGGTCCGCAATGTCGGAAATAACGCCCATAACCCTGCCTATCCCCTCCGCCTGCACGCCCAACTGGCCCAAGGTGGTTTTCAGGGAATCCGTTTTGCCGCGCACGTCACCAATGGAATCCACCACACGGCGCACCACGTCACTGCCATGCTGCGCGGTGCGCACGGCGGCATCGGCCTTTTCCGTCGCGTTAGAGGCGGCTTGCGCCACATCGCGGGTGGCGGTGTCCATCTGCTCAATGGCGGAGGTAACGGCATCGGTCCGCCCCCGCTGCACATCCGACCCACGGGACGATTCCGCCACCTGCACCGTAAGCTGTTGCGCGGCGGCGGAAAGCTGCCCGGAAACGACGCCAGCGTCTATGGCGGCACGGCTGATGGTTTCGTTCTTGCGGCGCATGGCTTCCTGCTGCCCGCGCAGTTCCGTCAGATCGACAAGCAACTCTATGCACCCGATAAGCTGTTCATCCAGATCATATAGCGGTGTGGCTACCACGCGGGCGATGCGCTTGCGCCCTGCCCCCGTGGTCATGGTCACCTCTTCGTCGATCATGCGTTCTTCGCGGATCACCCGCGCCGAATAGGTATCCCGCGATTCACCGTAAATAAGCTCCGTCACCGTCATGCCCAGGCACGTGTCCGGTGCGCCTGCGCGGCCTATTTGATCCAGCATGGCGTGGTTAATAAAGGTCACCCGGTCCTGCGTGTCCACTGTCAGCGCGGCGATGGGAATCGCGGAAAGCACACTCTGCGCAAACCCCAGCCGTTCTTTGAGAGTTTCCACCATGGTGCAGATATCTGCGGACAGTTCTCCCAGTTCGCCGCTCAGGCGGCATGACAGGTCGGAATGCAAATTCCCTTGTGCCACAGCACGGGCATACTGCTGCACGGCACGGAGCGGGCGGGTTATGGAATTGGAAACCAAAAGCGCGGCAGCCGCCACCATGGCAGCCACCCCCAAAACCACTAGCGCGATGAGGGAAATAATGCGCGAAATAGGTGCTTGCACTTCGTCGTAGCGGATGTCGGCCACCAGTGCCCACGTCATATCTCCCACGCGGACAGGCGCGTAAGCCGACAGGGTGTCTTCACCGGAAAAGTCCCGCAAACGCCCGGTTCCCGTCTGACCATCCAGAGCCAAGCAGGCGGCTTCGGTTTTCACACCATTTTCCTCCACCGTCCCGGCAAAGGAAGCCGCTATGCTGCGCTGCTCCGCATCACGGAAGGAATCCGAACGCATGCGCATGTCCGGTCCCACCAGATAGGTTTCTCCGGTCTGCCCCATGCCTTCGCGTTCCTGCATGATGGCATTAAGCGCATTCACATCCAGCCGAAAGGCCACCACGCCCAGCAGCGTCTCCCCGCTTCGTATGGGTGCCGCCACGAATTGAGCGGGAATGCCGTTATCCGGCGGGTAGGGCTGCATGTCTGAGATGACGGCACTATTCTGTTCCAGCGCGGCCCGCGCGGCGCTCCCCAGCGAAGACACGAAGTCCGGTGCGCCAAGCCCCAAATCGGCGCCTTTGGCTGCCGTATAGCAAATTTCTCCTTCCGGCGTCAGGAAAAGGATATCCCGATATCCGTTCCGAACCTGAAAGGTGACTATGGGATCGTCATACCGGCGCAAAATAGCTTTGTATGAGTTTGGGGATTCCACTTCCCCATTTCCCAACCCGCGCACTTTACCGCCCTTCACCCCTCCGGCAGCCATAAAAGAGCCGCGGGCCTTGGAAAACGCCTCGGAAAAATAGGGATTGTTCGCGAACACCTCTACAGCGCCTAACTGGAGGTTGAAAAAACGTTCCACCTGCAACGTTTTGATGCGCTGAACAGTGCCCAATTGAGCAAAACTTTTTTCCATCAGCGCGTTACTGGACAGATGAGCGGTCCACCAACCCACGCATAAGGCCGGAAGCACTCCCGCCAAAAGGAAAAGAAGAATAAGCTTGGGGCGCATGCGCATATTCGCAAAGATGTTCATATCAAGCTCTCTGATTCAACATTTTTGTAGTACATTTTGCAAATTTGATAAATAAGGGTACAGATATCCGAAAAAAAAATCTACACCCTAATGCATGAAGATTCGCGTCAGCCTCGAAGCCCTATGCAACACAACAACACGACATTATCTTTGCTGCAATCTCCACATGTTCCGCACAGAACTGCACGCTAGTCCGCACGTTGGTCTTCTATAATACAAATGTGTAATACAGCCCGCGCATACGCCAACTGGACAGCCCACGGGGAGAGAGGCTAGACTTGGAGGCACCATCCGGTCCGCCGGTATCTCCAGAGAGGTAAGCATTGCAGTACTCTTCCGCATGGCAGCGGTATCCCGGCCGGATAGCCGCCACCGTCATTCTGGCTTCAACCATCGTCCGGCTGTGGTTTGTTGCCAGTGGTCAACTCGATCTTGTGCAGGACGAATCGCAATATTGGGACTGGAGTCGCAACCTCCAGATGTCCTACTACTCCAAAGGTCCACTCATTGCGTGGATCATTCATTTCTGGACAAGCATTTTCGGAGACACCGAACTGGGCGTGAGGATTGGCGCCATAGTGCATTCCCTGCTGGCTCAGAGCATTCTCTATGTCGGCGTGGCCCACATCATGCGCAAGCCTTCTGTGGGCATGTGGACGATTATCATCGCCAACACCACGCCATTATTCATGGCCTCCAGCATATTGATGACTACCGACAGCCCGCTGCTGGTCTGTTGGAGCCTTGCCCTGTTCGCCCTGTACCGGGCGAGCGAGCGGGAAGACGCGGTTTTACCGTATGTAACACTCGCCGTCAGTGTCGCCGTGGGAATTCTGGCTAAGTATCTCATGGTGGCTATGGTAGGGGTGGCGCTGCTGTATATGGCGGGGCTGCATCGGCACAACATGCTTTCTCTGCGATTCACCCGCCGGACGCTTTTCGCGCTGGCACTGGGAACAGTGGCGGGCTTCACCCCTATCGTCCTGTGGAATATGCAGCATGATTGGGTTAGCTTTCGTCATGTGGGAGCGCTTGCCGGTTTTTCCTCCCAGCCGCAGCAGTTCTTCCGGCTGGACCGGTCGCTGGAATATCTTGGCGCGCAAATAGGGCTTATCACGCCGTGGTGGTTTATCTTTATGCTCGCAGGGGCATGGCGGGCCATGGCGCTATGGCGGGGCAGCGCGGCGTATGCGCTACGCGCGGATATGACAGAGGTGAGGCAGTCCATGCTGCTGGCCTGTGGATTCTGGATGTTGTGGGGCGCATTCCTGCTCTGGAGTCTTCATTCCCGCATATACGCCAATTGGTCAGCCATGAGTTATGTGGCGGGCATTATTCTCGCGGCAACCGCCGTGGACAGAGGATCGCTCCTTCTGCGACGGGCAGCGGTGGCGGCTCCCAGACGGCGCTTTTCTTTCCGCGCCCTGTGCGTGGGGCTGGGAATTGTCACCTTTGTGCTAGTGCACGGGGCGACCTATCTCCCCTTGCCGGAACGGCTCAATCCGTCTGTGCGCCTCATGGGCTGGCATGATCTGGGACGCAAGCTCTCCCGGTTGCAGCAAACACTCCCCGATCCTGACCGGGTATTCTTTTTTTCCGCATCTTACGATATGACGGCATCTCTGGCTTTTTACGCACCGGGCCAACCAATTGCCTACTGTGCCGACTTTGGTCGTCGGATGAGCCAATATGACCTGTGGCCCGGCCCGCAGGGCAAAACCGGCTGGGACGCCGTATACGTGGGCAAGGACGCACGCCCCGTACCACAACAATTGTACGAAATGTTTGCCTCGGTGGAATCGCAGGCGTACCGAACAGACCACCATGGCAGACCGGGCCGGACCTTTACCATAGCAGTGCTCAGGCATTTCAACGGCAACTGGCCACAGCGGGACTTCAGCCGCTTTTAGCCCGCAACGGAACACCGCAGAATGAAAGCTCATACACCCCGGCACCAGCACAGCCCGGAAACCGATCCCAATGTTTGCGCACGGTGCGCGACGCAGGGCACCACCTGTTGCCACGTGGAACCGGGCAATGAGGAATTTTGCTTTCCGCTTTCGCAAAGCGAGTGGGAGCGCATTATGGAATACTGTCACGAAGAGGAAAGCGTTGCGGAAGAGCGCAACTCACTGCCCTTTCTGGATATCATGCGCCGCCTGTTCCCTTCGCGAAACCACAAAGCGGACCTGCTTTTCCCCAAAAACGGCATGCACTTACGCCTTGCCTCTGACTCGAAGGGCTACTGTGCCTTTCTAACCCCTCAGGGATGTCGCCTCCCCCGCGAGGTACGACCGTGGTATTGCCTCCTCTTTCCCTTTTGGGTGCGGGGCGACACGCTTACCATGTTCACCGCCACAGGCTGCTTAGTCTGCCGGGAAACGCGGACAGTGGAGGAATCGCTGCTCTTGCTGGGCACCACGGAACACGAAGTGCGGCACATTTTCAATCAGCTCCGGCTCGCGTGGGGATTCGCCCCGGAATAACGCACGCGAGACGCATCGCCCCCGTCACGCCCGGTCGGGCAGCGGCATCCCGGATTCGCGGACAGACTCCCCGGCCTCGGCACCGGTGCAAGTCTGTCCAGTTGCGTTCCGCGCCGCTAGGGACTACTAGGGGGCAACATATAACGCGCCAAGAATAGGGCGCGCAAACAAAAACAGGATTCTCCGCAAGAGAAAACCATATGAAGAAACTGCTCATACTCAGCCTCATCACGCTGGCGCTACTGGTAGCACTGGGTGCGCTGGGCCTTTCCGGTCTGTACTGGTGGGCTTCCAAAGATTTACCGGGATTCACAAAAATTGCGGACTATCGCCCCCCGCTGGTGACCACTGTCTACACCCGCGATGGTTCGGTGCTGGGATATTTTTACCGGGAAAAGCGCTTCCTTGTTCCGCTGGACGGCATGGCCTCGCGCCTGCCCATGAGTTTTCTCGCCGCAGAAGATGACAGTTTCTACCGCCACGACGGTATAGACCTGAAGGCCATTGCGCGCGCTTTTGTGGTGAACATGCAGGCGGGCACCATCCGGCAGGGCGGTTCCACGATCACGCAGCAGATTATCAAACAACTTTTGCTCACCTCGGAACGCAAATACGAGCGGAAGATCAAAGAAGCCATTCTCGCGTACCGGCTGGAACGCTACCTGAGCAAAGACGAAATTCTCACCATCTATTTGAACCAGATATACCTCGGTGCCGGTGCATACGGTGTGGAAGCCGCCGCGCGCACGTACTTTGGTAAACACGCCAGCGAACTTTCCCTTGCCGAGTGTGCGCTTATGGCTGGGCTTACTCAGTCGCCTTCCAAATACAATCCCCTACGCCACCCGGATAACGCCAAAGCGCGGCAGGCATATGTGCTCAGGCGCATGTTTGAATTGCAGTGGATTACACAGGCTGAATATGACGAAGCCGTGGCGGAAGAGCTGGTCTTCAAAAGCATGGAAGACCCCAGTTGGAAGCAAGGCGCATGGTACCTAGAAGAAGTTCGCCGCCGTCTCATTGATTTCCTGAGCGAAGAAAATATGGACCGGCTGGGCATAACCCTGCCCCGCTACGGCGAAGACGCCGTATATGAGTCCGGCCTGCATGTGTATACCGCTGTGGACTTGCAACACCAGAGCGCGGCGGAAACTGCACTGCGTAAGGGGCTGGAAGATTCCTCCAAACGACGCGGCTGGGCCGGGCCGCTGCGCACACTGGCTGAAAACGAATATGCCGACTTCCTCCAGCAGGAAAGAGTCACCCCGGAAACGCTGGTCCACGGTGGATGGAGCAAAGTGCTTGTGACTGACGTCACTGCGGAAGGCGCGTCTGTACGCCTTGGAGACTATCAGGGCTACATTCCTGTGGCGACCATGCATTGGTGCCGCGAGCCTAATCCCGCGCTTGCCACAGATCAGGTTCCCTCCGTCAAAGATGCCCGCACCGTTGTCCGCAGCGGCGATGTGGTGTGGGCTTCCGTCAACGTGCCGGAGAAAAAACGGGATGCGTGGGCTCCCTCCGCACTCACGGGAAAAGACATCATCCCTCTCGCTCTGGAGCAATATCCCGCCGTGCAGGGAGCCATGGTTTCCATAGACCCGACCAACGGCGATGTGCTGGCGCTGGTGGGCGGCTACTCTTTTGCAGACAGCCAGTTCAACCGCGCCACGCAAGCCAAACGGCAACCCGGCTCCGCTTTTAAACCCATTGTGTATTCCACAGCCATGGACAACGGGTTCACCCCCGCTTCCATAGTGCTGGACGCCCCCATTGTGTACATGGATGACGCCACCGCCAAAGTGTGGCGCCCGGAAAACTTTGAAGGCAAATTCTATGGTCCCACCCTGCTGCGCACCGCCTTGGTTAAATCGCGCAACCTATGTACCATTCGCGTAGCGCAGAAAGTGGGCATCCCCTCCATTGTGGAACGTGCCAAAGCCATGGGGCTGGAAGGTCCGTTCCCCAACAACCTCGCGGTCAGCCTTGGCGCTACTGCGGTCACGCCCATGAACCTTGTGGAAGCGTACACCACGTTCGCCAGAGGCGGCTCGTGGGTGAACCACCGCATGATCCGTTCCATACAGGACGCGTGGGGAGAAACCCTTGCGAACTTTGAATCACAAAGCCACGAGGCCATGAGCCCGCAAACGGCATACATCATGGCCACCTTGCTCAAAGAAGTGGTTAGCGACGGCACGGGCTTCCGCCTGAGAGTGCTCAAGCGCCCCATCGGCGGAAAAACAGGCACGTCCAATGACGAACAGGACGCATGGTTCATGGCTATTACGCCATATCTCGTCACCGGAACCTATGTGGGCTTCGACCAGCTTACTCCCATGGGCAAATGGGAAACCGGTGCCCGCGCCGCATCCCCCATTGTGCGCGACTACCGACTTGCCGTGGAAGAAAACTACCCTATCACGGACTTCCCCATGCCTCCGGGCATTGTGCAAGTGCAGATTGACGCGAAAACAGGCCAGCTTGCCGGGCCTGATACCACGGAAAGCTACTTCCTGCCTTTCAAACAAGGCACCCAGCCTACCGTCATGTCCGGGTCTTCTTCCCGACGGGACCAGCAGGACGAAGCAAAAAGCGGAGAAGACCTGCTCAAGCAAATGTTCTAGGCTGTTTTCCGGCAAAGGGAACATCCGCCTCTGATACCCTAAAAAACCACGGCCCGGTGTTACCGGAGCCGTGGTTTTTTTACGACGTACGCCTTTTGGCTGTTCCCGCACGCGGAGCAAATTTCCCGTTCCCGGCGCGCTCCACGAAGCACGGCGGTTTCCGCGCGGCGTGCGCACCCCGCGCGGAAAGGTTGGGAGAAAAGCAGGAAAGGCCCCTTTTTTCAAAAAGGAGCCTCTCCGTATCTACGCAAATCAACCGACGCATGTCGTTATTTTCAGAACGGCATCAACGCCCAGAAAAGAATCCCGGTCTACCGCCCCCGACCAAATTCCACATCCATATCCTTGGGCGCGGTAATAATCACCTCATGGTGGATGAGTTGCTCAGAGCGCGGTGCGAGTTCCAGCTTCCAGACCAGCATATCCTTGGTCGTCACGCCAGCCTTTGGTTCAGAAGAAATTTCCACCTTAATGTCCGAGTGCCCGGATAAGGGCTGTGGCTCTTCCACCGCCACACGCACGGCGTGTGCACGATTGTTCCGCACAGTAATCTCCCATGCCCAGCGCATGGTTTGCTTGCGCCCCACAATTCCTTTGTCCCCGGCCTGTTTGTCCAACACCCGCATTGAGGCTGTTACCAACGGATCGGAACCAAAGAAGATATCTGTATCAGTTCCTGAGAAACGGAAGGGCCGTTTGCCTACCAACGCGCCATCCACCATAAAGAGCGCTTCTCCCTGCGGCAGTTCACGCGGTTCGGTCAGAGCAACCGAGGCGGTTAAATACGCTTTGTCGTCCAGCGAAGGACGCACAGTGTATCCATAGGTAGCGTTCCACCGTTCGCGGGATATGGGCAGTACCAAAGGCTGACCAGCAGGAATAGTGCGCTTGCCCAACTCCCACACCATATAGGTGCCGCGCTCTTCTCGCACGGGAACCATCGCATCGGCAGCTACGGACTTTTCCATCGCCACGTTCATCATCATACGCGCGGCAGCCACCGGATGTGGACGTGCGACCACTTCTTCCGCCACCCATGGCAACAGTGCCGGCGGAGCCAGAGAGACGCCCGGCTCCACCGTGGCAAGCGTTATCGGCGTCTCCCGCCAGTCCATACCGGATGCCTGTTCGATGGATGCCTCGTAAGAAAATTCCACAAAGCTTGCGTCCGGGTGCGAGGCGAAACGGTACACCGGCGACCAGCCGCACCGGCCCAACATATAGGAGCCGGTAATGCGCACAATTTCCGGGGCATCGGCAAGGGCCGCATAGACCATCCAGACCTGATTATCCGGCCCCTCTGCCGCGGCGATACGAGCCTCCAGTTCCGCGATGTTCACACCAAGCGCCTTCTGCCGGTCCAGCTCAGTGTACCGGGCCGCGAAGAGCGCACGTAAGCGGGCGTCCATGGCGGCGTCAATACGCTCCCGTTCCACCAGAGAGGCCACATCCGTATTGTCGGTCCAGAGGGCGATACGCGCCTCTGTGGCAAACAGGGTGGCATTCACCTGAGCCTGCTCCTGTTGCAGCTTATCCAGTTGCTGCCGCAGCCCAATGGTCGCGGTCTGCCCTGCGGCGGAGGCACGCTCCCATCTGACGTTGGTCACCGCCCCGCCTTCCGGCGCAATGCGCAAAGAGGCAGGGTCAGCCAACGCGGGAAGGGCAAAGACAACTCCCGTCTGCCCGTCACTCTGCTGCGTCTGTTTTACCGATTGGGAAAAGGAGATCAGCCCGCCATATGGGTACAGGGTAACCGCCGCCGGGGGCACGGGAAGCGCGGCCGCGCCGTCTGCGGCGTTGGCCCGCACTCCGGGGAAAAACAGACCTGCGCAGCAAAACACCAGCAGCAATTGTTTGAATCGATTCATATCGGTAACCTCCACACTATGTCACACGAGTATTTGGTATACGGACAAGGCCCCCACCTTATCAGAAAATGACAAAATGACCACCCCGGCACTTAGATAATCGGCCCGGCTACATGCCCACCCATCCGTGACACTCCTCGCGGTCTCTTCGCCACACGCCTCTCCCCTTCACCCCGTGAAGGCGGCGTGCCCGCGCCAACATTGACTTTGAAATTCAATTTCACTAGTGTCCCCCAAAACAGACAGGAGATCCAGTATGAAGCCATCCGAGATTGTCGCCGCCCTTACCACGCTGCTGGGAGTCCACCAGCCCGCCTTCCTGTGGGGAGCACCCGGTGTGGGAAAAAGCCAAGTGGTGGCACAGGTCGCCGCCCAGCATGGGTTGGAACTCGTGGATATACGCGCCGTTCTGCTGGACCCGGTGGATTTGCGTGGCATTCCGCGCTTTGACGACACCGGACGCACCGTGTGGTGTCCGCCATCTTTCCTCCCTCGCGAGGGACGGGGAGTGCTCTTTTTGGATGAATTGAACGCCGCCCCCCCTTTGGTACAAGCAGCCTGTTACCAACTGGTGCTTGACCGTAAACTGGGCGAATATTCCCTGCCGGACGGCTGGACCGTCATTGCCGCGGGAAACCGCGAAACAGACCGGGCCATTACCCACCGTATTCCCTCTGCTCTGGCGAACCGCATGGTGCATCTGGATTTTGAGCCTGATCTTGACGACTGGCTCCAGTGGGCCAGAATCCGGGGGGTGGATGAACGGCTGCGGGCATTTTTACAATTCCGGCCCAAGCTACTGCACGCATTTGACCCTGCCCGCAACGAAAAGGCATTTCCTTCACCGCGCTCGTGGGAATTTGTCTCGCGCATCCTCTCCGCCCGCCCCGCACAGTCCACATTACGCTCCCTGTGTCAGGGGGCCGTGGGCGAAGGTGCCACTGCGGAACTGATGGCCTTCCTGCGCGTATGGGACACCATGCCCGATGCGGAAAGTGTGCTTGCAAATCCGGGCGGCGTGACTCTGCCGGACGACCCCGCCGTCATGTATGCCCTGTGCGAATGCGTATCCCGGCGCGCGTGCGACGCCGTTATGCCTAGCCTTGCCACTCTGGCTACACGGCTGCCCGTGGAGTTTGGCGTACTGCTCATGCGTGATGCGGCAGCCGCCACGCCTTCCATTGTGGAAACCGAAGCGTTCCGCGGCTGGGCTTGCGCCAATAGTGATGTTTTGGTCTAGCGCTGCAAATTGTCATGCCACACGCCGCCGCACACCATAAAATGATTAAAGCCCGTGCCGAACTGGTGCTGGAGCATCCCTTTTTTGCCCACTTGGCCATGCGTCTGGAACTCCGCGAAGATCCGACCTGCCGCACCGCGTGGTCTGATGGCCGCCTGCTGGCCTATAACCCGCACTACGTGGACGCGCTGCCGTTGGCTAAGGTTAAAGGCATGCAGTGCCACGAGGTGCTCCATCTGGCCTGTTGTCATCACACCCGCCGGAACGGACGCGACGAACGCCTGTGGAACATGGCCTGTGACTATGCCATCAATCCTATTCTGTTGGATGCCGGTTTAGAATTACCTTCCGGCTATCTGGACAACCCGGACCACCGGGGTAAAACAGCAGACGCCATATACACTATACTGGTCCGCCGCGAAGAAGAGCTCAAAGGCGGCGCTATGGGCGGAAACGAGCAGGAAACGGAATCGCAAGAAGGAAGCGAGGGAGCGGACCAGCAAGAGGAAGGAGCAGGCGCGGAACAAGCCAGCCAGTCGGAGCAGAATACCCAGCCGGAAGAATCTGAACCGCACATGGAAAATGGCACAATCGGGAACGACCAAAATTCGCCTCCTGATCCCGGTTCCGACCCGGATGCGGACCCCGGTCCAGATCCCGGCATGTCCGGCGAAGTCCGCGATGCGCCTGCCGCACCCGGCGGGGCATCCCCAGACGAGCAACGGCAGCAGGAAGACGACGCATGGCAAGACTCCATGCGCGAAGCATTGCACAAATCGCAGGAATTCGGGCAAACTCCCGGCGGGCTGGAGCGTCTGCTGGGTGTGGAAACCCACACTCCGCTGGACTGGCGACAAGCCCTGCGACGATTTTTATATGAGTCCGCCCGCAACGATTTCTCATGGGCACGGCCCAACCGCCGCTATCTACACGCGGGCTTGTACCTTCCCGGACTGGAAAATGAAGAATTAGCAGAGCTTGCTGTGGCGGTGGACGTTTCCGGCAGTATTACCCAGCCGGAACTTTCCGCTTTCACAGCGGAACTTTCCGCAGTGCTGGACGAATTCAACACCACGCTCATTGTGTTCACGTGTGACGCCGCTGTCACGCGGGAAGAGCGCCTTTCCCGGCACGACCTGCCGCTGGACTTCCGCGTGTCCGGCGGTGGCGGCACAGACTTCCGTCCCCCCTTCCTCCGGTTAGCGGAAGAGGGCATATCCCCCGCCTGTCTGCTCTATTTTACAGACATGGAATGCGCCAGCTTCCCCGGTGAACCGGAGTATCCCGTACTCTGGATAACCCCTAACAAGGCCTACACGCCGCCGCCCTTCGGTGACGTTATCCTCATGGATTCGCCCCCGGAACCTGCGGAAACACCTGCGGGAACGGACGGGACAACTGGCGGAACAGGGCAGACTGCCGGAAAACTCGGAGGCGCCGGGGGAATAGAAGCAAACAGGCGAATTCCCGCCTCGGCATCTGGGAAACCGCTCACGCCGCTATCAACAACAGGAAAACGGTCTTACGGGGACACCCATGCATATTGAATGGCAAATTATTAAAAAACGCGGGAACTTTCGTCCCATCCTCCGCTACACCATCACCTTGACGGAATTTGAAGTGGGGTTGGGCATGCCCGCCGTGCGGATGCAAAGCTGCCTGCCCAAACCGCCTGACGCAGGATGGACCTACTGCTGGCCCGGCGAAAATGAACGGATTGGGGAAGAACCGTTGCGCGATCTGAAAACTCCAGAAACAGCCCTCGCGGCGTCAGCAGCACCGTGCCAGACGAACGAGCCGCGCCAGACCGGCAACACCGGTACGGCACCGGAGAAAGACAAAAACCATGCGGAGAATGCTGGACAAAAAGCACAGCCGGAGCGTCCCATATGGACGCCCACAGAATGGCATCTGCTCATGACACCGTCTCATCGCACCGGAAAGACCACAGAGGAACTCCGCCTACCGTGGAGAGCCAGCAATCGGTACCCAGAGGTAGAAGCCGCCTTCACCGCCCTGCGGACAGCCTTTGAAGCCGCACTGGCAGAAACAGCCGCCAGTTCCCCCATGGACGAACGCGGCACGCTGGAAACCTCCGCCGATACCCGCAAAGTTATCGCGCCCGCCTTTGCCGCCGAACGTATTTTACGGGCTGTCCGCTCCTGACCTTTTCCATGGGAAAACGCATTCTTTACGAGTGCGTTTCCCTTATCCCCCGGATTTCGTCTGCCCTGCCCGGCGCTGTTGCTGGGTCAGGGCAGGCGATACCAAGGTATCGACCGATCCTCACACTGCCGCAGGTTCCAACAGCACCGGGAACGACCTTTTCACCGCCACCACGGGTGCGCCGGTTATCTGATACGCGAACTAATTTTCCAGCATCGCCACATAGTCCACCCCCGCCTGAAACGCCTTGGCGTTAATGGGCACAAGGTGGCGATAGTGGCTGCTGATAACGGTGGGTAACGCCGCGATCACCGCTTCCGGCGGCATGATTCCCGTGGCGCGGACATACGCGCCCAGCGCCGCCATATTTGCCAACCGGGCATCCCCGGCCTGCCCGGCAAGCTCGCCAGCGGGAACGGCGAATGTACGCAAACGCGGCTCCGCCCTCCCGGCGTCCACCAGCGGCGTGTTTAATACCTGCACGCCGCCATCGCGCACATGCGGGGAAAACTTGTCCATGGAGGGCTGGTTCAACGCAATAAGCGCCAATGGACGCCGGATAATGGGCGAGCCAATGGACTCTGAAGAAAGCACCACGGTGCAGTTAGCCGTGCCTCCGCGCATTTCCGGGCCGTATTCGGGCATGAAGGTAACTTCCAGCCCGGCCCCCATTCCCGCGTAGGCCAGCAGATTGCCGCTAAACAACACGCCCTGCCCGCCGAATCCGGCAATGATAACGTCCTGATACAGACTCATGCCTCTTCCTCCCGCGCGTCACCAACGATGTCCCGATACACACCAAGGGGGAAGCAAGGGATCATCTCTTCGGCAATCCGCTTATTTGCGGCGCGGGCGTCCATACGCCAGTTGGTGGGGCAGCCGGAAAGCAATTCCACAAAGCCAAACCCCAACCCCTGCCGCTGCACCTCAAACGCCTTGCGAATGGCCCGCTTGGCACGGCGGATGTGGCTTACGCTATCCAGCGCAGCCCGTTCGCAATAGGCAGTGCCTCCCAGCCCCGCAATAATTTCACTCATGCGGATGGGGTCACCGTCGCGCTCCCGGTTTCGGCCCCCCGGACAGGTGGTGGTCTTCTGGCCCGGCAGCGTGGTGGGTGCCATCTGGCCCCCGGTCATGCCGTAAACCGTATTATTTACAAAAACCACGGAAATACGCTCTCCACGGTTGGCGGCATGCATAATTTCCGCCATGCCTATGGAAGCCAAATCACCATCGCCCTGATAGGCAAAAACAAACGCGTCACGCCGGGCGCGTTTAAGCCCCGTGGCCACGGCAGGAGCACGACCATGCGGCGCTTCCACCGCATCCACATTCAGATAGTTGTAGATAAACACCGAACAGCCAATGGACCCCACGCACAGCGTGTTTTCCACAAGGTCCATTTCCGTAAGCACCTCGCCCACAAGCCGTTGCGCAATACCATGGTGGCAACCGGGACAATAGTGAGTAGCCCGGTCAATCATAGACGCGGGGGCCGTAAAAACGCAGGTTTCCGCAGACATAACGCTACCTCCCTGCCGGAGCCAGCCGGGCGAGAATAGGGTCCGTAAAATCATCGGAACCCGGCATGTTTCCCGGCATGTGGCCGTGAAAATCAGAATCAGCGTAACGACGAATGGCAAGACGCACATCCTCCACCATCTGACCGCAATTTTGCTCAATGGTAAGAAACCGCTTTCCCTGCCGGGCCAGATTTTCCAGCACCGTGTCGGGGAACGGGAACAGCGTCAGCGGACGAACTAAGCCCACCTTATGACCTTCCGCCCGCAGTTTGCGGATGGACGACTTCACAATGCGACCAATGGACCCGAAGGCCACCACCACCAGTTCAGCATCATCGCAGGCAAACATTTCAGCACGGGCTTCCGCCCGCATCGCCGTATATTTATCGTGCAGGTGGCGGTTTTGCGCGGCAAGCGCTCCATCGTCCAGAAACAGCGATTTCAGCAAACGCTTTTCGCGCCCGGCGGCTCCAGAAAGACACCAGTGTTCCGCGCCATGATCGTTCTGTGCTTCCGGCTGCCACGGAACAACCGGCTCCTTCATCTGCCCCACGATGGCGTCCCCCAGAACTAATACGGGGTTGCGATACCGAAAGGCCAGATCGAAGGCGTCAATCATCATGTCATATGCTTCTTGGCAGGTGCCGGGAGCCAGAACCAGTGTACGGTAGTCGCCATGTCCGCCGCCGCGGGTGGACTGAAAATAATCACCCTGCGAGGTGCCTATGTCTCCCAATCCGGGGCCGCCGCGTGACACGTTCACAATAACGCCGGGCAGCTCAGACCCCGCCATGTAGGAGATGGCCTCCTGCATGAGCGAAATACCCGGAGAGGAAGATGAAACCATGGCCCGAACGCCGCCCGACGCGGCTCCCAACAACATATTCGATGCAGCCACTTCGGATTCGGCCTGAACAAATTCTCCTCCCGCTTCGGGAAGCTTGGTGGAAAGAAACTCCGGGATGTCATTTTGAGGGGTAATGGGATACCCGAAATAGCAACGTAACCCGGCGGCAAGAGCACCACGCGCGATGGCCTCGTTTCCTTTGATAAATATCCGATTTCCCTGTGCCGGTGCGGTCATGCTACTTCTCCTTTTCCCCTCGGTACACGGTTATCGCGATATCGGGGCAAATGAGAGCGCAGGAGGCGCACCCGGTGCACTTCTCCCGTTCTTCATCCACCATTTCCGCCACCTGATACCCCTGCGCGTTGCGCCGGGGTGACTGACGGATAATCGATTTAGGGCACACGAGGGTACAAAGAAGACATCCCTTGCACCGCTCGTCACGAAACTCAACCCGAGACATGAGCTGTTCCTCCGGGGTTATAAGACTGTCCCGCGGGACAGGAAACCGCCGCAAACGATATGCGCGGAACCCGACAGGCATACCGCACAATGACCGCATGTTCAAACGACGATGTGTAAGGACACATACTCTTCACATTCACTGCCTTCTATCGCGGAAAGGGCATGGTTTCTCCCACAGGGCACCCCGTTTGCAGGGCAGGATACGGCGGGCAGGATACGACAGGCGGCGGCCCGGACGAAAGAGTCCGGCCTACCGGATGAACATGGCGTCGCCATAGCTGAATACCCGAAAGCCTTGTGACAGCGCCTCGGCATACGCATCCAATATGCGTTTCCGACCAGTCAGCGCGCTCACCATCATAAGCAAGGTGGATTCCGGGAGATGAAAATTGGTAATTAAATGGTCCACCACATGAAACCGCGAGCCGGGATACAGGAAGATCTCCGTCCATCCTGTGAAGGGGGCTATGGCACCTGTACGCGCATATGCGCCCTCCAGCACGCGAGCGGAAGTGGTGCCCACCGCCACCACGGGACGCCCCTGCGCCTTGGCCCGCGCGATGGCTGCGGCGGTGGCGTCTGTAATTTCAAGGTATTCGCGGTGCATTTCGTGCTGGCGGATATCTTCGCACCGCACCGGGCTAAACGTACCATAGCCCACGTACAGGGTCACTTCGGCCCATCCGAAACCTCGTCGGGCCAGATCATCCCTGAGGGCGTCGGTAAAGTGCAGGCCAGCCGTGGGGGCGGCAACGGAACCGATCCGTTCGTCCCGCGCGTAGACCGTCTGGTAACGCTCCCGGTCCGCTGCGGTGTCCCCGGCTTCTTCCGTGCCCATTTCTTCGCCGGATTCCGCGCCAGTCGCTGTGAGAGGCCGCCGGATATACGGAGGAAGCGGCAGGTGTCCGCGCTCCAAAAAACGTTCTTTCAACTCGCCGCGCCAGCGCAACCGCACGGTGCAGCGACCAAATTCGCCGGGGCGCAGCACTTCCAACTGCATATCCTCCCCAAACAGCACACATTCGCCGGTCCGCACCCGCTTGGACATGCGCACCAGCCCGTCCACTTCGGCTTCGTGCCAGCCCGCTGCGGAAGAGACATCGCGTGCCACCACAAGCGGTAACGGCGTGAGCATAAGAAACTCCACCTTCCCGCCAGAGGCCCGCCGCCCGTATAGCCGCGCGGGCAGCACTTTGGAATTGTTAGCCACCAGCAGCGCCCCTTCCGGCAGCACCTCCGCAAGGTCGGCAAACTGGACGGACATATTGTTCCCGGTGGAACGGTCCACCACAAATAAACGCGACCCTCCCCGCCTGTCGGACGGGTGCTGGGCTATTTGCGCTTCCGGTAAAGAGTACGTGTATGCGGACAGCCGGTAATCCTCAGGAATGTCCGTCCCTGTGGTGTGTAGGCTAAGGGAAGAGTGTCCGAAGAACGGTGTTGCGGGTTTGGTCATGAATATCCGTGGTCTGCTCAGTCCGCTCCGTTTACAGAAAGCGAAGGCGGAAAAATTGCAGTTTGTTGCGCAATCCGGTATGGAACGGATCGATGGGGTTTTCGCTACGGGCAAGCTCGTGCTACACCCGATTTGTTCAAGACTCAACCGTTATAAGGAGTGCCTCATGCGAACCAAACTTCTTGCCCTGCTCCTTGCCGCAGGCATTGGCCTGACAGGATGCGCGGGCATCGGCGGATCTACAGGCGCAGGTGCCGATCCTGTCGAAGGAACGCGGGCTCCAGCCAAGCAGTACCGCTATGTAGACTATGATGACATCTACATTCCCAATGAACTGGACTACAAAGCGGAAGATTCTTTCTTCATCGGCACTGGTTCAGACAAACTGGGTCTGATGAAGTTCACCGGACGGGTAGAATTCCGCTCCCTTGCCACTGCCCTGACGCAGAACATGGTCAATGACGGCTGGACGCTGAATTTCAACTTCATCTCCTCGCCACGGAGCGTGCTTATTTTCAGCAAGGCCACGCGGTTTTGCGTCATGAAAATTTATGACGGCACCACGCGGACCGAACTGCTGGTGGACGTGTACCCCGTCAAGGGTCAGGAACGCGTGATGCGTCCGGTAGCCGCGCCGCCTTCCGGTACCTCCGGGATGGACAGCCCCAGTGACGGCGGCGTGTTGCCGCTGCGCGAACAGGGACTGAGCCAGTAGTGCGCACACACTTTGCCTTCACAGGGTATTTGGGCAAACGTCTGCACCTTGGTGTAAGCGGCTCCATTGCCGCCTACAAGGCGCTGGACCTTGTCCGCATGTTCCGGGATACGGGAGCGGATGTGGGGGTGACTCTCACAGAATCGGCCCGCCAGTTTGTCACGCCCCTCAGCTTTGAAGCGCTGGGGGCGTCTCCCGTATTTGCGGACATGTACCCCGTGGGGGACGATGTTTTTGGTCATCTGACCCCCGGAGAAGCGGCCCACGCCATGCTCATCGCCCCGGCGACAGCCACCACGCTGGCGCGATTGGCGAACGGTCTTGCAGACGACATGCTTTCATGTCAGGCACTGGCCTTTCCGCATCCTCTTGTCATTGCCCCCGCCATGAACCCGCGCATGTGGCACAATGCCGCCACGCAGGAAAACTGGGCACGGCTCGCGCAGCGCGGGCATATCTGCATAGCGCCCGGCTGCGGGCGCACCGCCTGTATGGAAGAAGGGCAAGGCCGCCTTGCCAGTTTGGACGAAATATTCCTGTACACCCTGCGTGCGCTGACGCCGCAAGACATGGCAGGCCGCACTGTTATGGTAACGCTTGGTCCCACACGCGAACAATGGGACGGAGTGCGCTTTTGGTCCAATCCCTCCAGCGGCACCATGGGGGCCGGTCTTGCGATAGCCGCATGGCTGCGTGGAGCGGAGGTGCACGCGGTGTGCGGTCCCGGCACTCCGTGGCTTCCCCCGGCAATACAGCAACACCCGGTGACTTCCGCCCGACAGATGTACGAAGCGGCGGACGCGCTATGGTCCACCATGGACACGGGCATTTTCACCGCCGCTGTGGCGGATTTCACTCCCGTGCCCTTTGGCGACGCCAAGTTTAAAAAACACGGCGCAGATGAGCTGACCGTACACTTTACCCCAACCGCCGACATTCTGCGCACATTGGGGCAACGCAAGCAACACGGTCAAAAAATTGTGGGATTTGCGGCGGAAACCAGCAACCTTCAGGAAAGCGCGCAGGCCAAACTCCGCGCCAAGAATGCCGACATGATTGTGGGCAATATTGTAGGTAAACCGGGTTCTGGATTCCAGTCCGCCACCAACGCCGTATTCGTCACAGACCGCACAGGACGCTGCGAAGAATGGCCTGTGCAGCCCAAGACCGAAGTGGCGTGGAGGATTCTCGATTGGCTGTTGCAACTCTGATGCTGCGCGAATCGCTCCGCCCGTGGCGCAATGCCGGGCTGGAGTTTCTGCTGGACGAACACGGGCTGTTCGCCGCACAGGACGACTGTGCCCCCGATATGGCAGGAACGCCCCCTGTCGCTCCGTCCATGGAGGCAAAAACGGGAGTGCCGTTCACACCCGGCCCAAGTCCCGAACACGCCACCCGTCAGAGCTCTTCGCAACCGGATTCTGTTCCCCCACACCGGCGGGGCGGTGCCACGCCACAACCAAGCGCCCGGCATAGCCAACAGGGAAGTCCCGCGCCGCGCCAAAACGTTCCCGGTACGGACGGAAACCCTGCCAGCCCTCTTCGCCATGCAGCGCAGAGCGCACCACAACGAAACGTATCACCGGCGGGACTGCCGGGTCAGCCCAACCGCCACGCTACCGGACATGCCAGCGCCCAACCCGCCGGGGCAAACCGCCCCGCAGTGCATCCCACGCCGCAGCCGCCGGAAGAATGGCCCGCCCTTTGGCGGCAGCAATGGGCCAAAGTTCGCATCCCCAGCCCTGTGGTCTGGACGTACTGGAGCCTTGGTGAAGATTTAAGCGGTCATGCCCACGCGGAACGCGGTGCCCTACTGCGACAGATTATTGGCTCTCTCCAGTTACCCGCCGGGTCTAGCGCATTCTGGCCTGTGGCCCTGCCTGTGGTCGCCCCGCCTGCTCCCGCGGAACAGATGACTCAGGCGGACAAGGAGAAAGCGAGTGCGGAACTCATTGCCGCCCCAGAGATATTTCTGGCCGGACTGCGCCGCATTCGCCCCCGCTACTGCATCACCTTCGGCTCGCGCGCGCTCAAGACATTCGCCCCGCATGCCGGGTTAAGTCCCTACACTTTCACGCAATTTATGGGGCATCGGTTGCTGGCCCTGCCGGACATTGACATCCTGCTCGCCGATTCCTCGCCCTTGCCCGCCGTCATAGCCTTTCTGCGCACTGCGGTGTCCTTGCGGGACCGCAGTACCCGCGGGGAATAACGCACGTCGCTAAGGGTGCCGCGCTTCCCACGCCGCCAGCCTGCGCATAACCAGCATGGCCTCCACAACATATGGGCCGCGTCTACGACACCACCTGTGACACCCACCTGCTCAGGAAACGCCCTTGCCCTGACACACCATTTTGGTATGATTGGGTATTCATACTTCTTTTTTCGGAGCACCCGCCCATGACACGCCTTGAACCGCTCACGCATCTTTTCGACATGCTGCACCATGCGTGGGAGCATCCCAAAACGGAACGGCGTATCGCCCTGCTGCTCATTGCCACGTTTTTAGGGAGTCTTGTAAGTATTGAGCTGAAACGCTGGAACCTTCTGCCGCCCGCACTTGCCGCCATCACACCGGACAATCATTTTCACGCCGTAAATCTGGCATTTTCCATGCTGCTTGTGCTGGAAGTGATGAGCCTCATTTTCGTGCTCCCTCAATCTGTGAGTAAATCACTCGGGAAACAATTCGAGATCCTCACGCTTATTTTGTTACGTAATTCCTTCAAAGAATTGAGCAACATGCATGAGCCGATTGACGTGGTGCAAGATTGGGAGGCCATTGCCCATATCGTGACATCCAGCCTTGGCGCGTTGATAGTCTTCATCCTGCTGGGCGTTTACTACCGCATGCACCGCTATCAGGGATATCTACGCAACCCCATGGAAAAGTTGCGGTATATCATGACCAAAAAAATTCTGGGCCTCATCCTCTTCCTCGTCTTCGTTTCGGTGGGGGCCTATAATTTATGGGATTTTCTGGTTAACGGAGAGCGTCACGACTTCTTCCACACGTTCTATACCGTGCTCATTTTTGCCGACATCCTGCTCGTTCTCGTGGCACAGCGGTTTATGCCCAGCTTTCACGCCGTGTTCCGCAATTCCGGGTATCTCATCGCCACGCTGCTTATCCGCATCGCCCTTTCCGCACCGCCCTATTATGACGCGGCTGTGGGGGTAGGGGCGGCGCTGTTTGCGCTGGGGGTAACCTATGCGACCAATGTATTCCATTACGGCACGCTTTCTCCCAACCCGCCAGCACGAAAGACGCCGCGCCAATCGCCCGGCGGCACCGGCAGGAACGGCGGAAACACTGCCGACGAGGATGACGACATATAGAGCCGCATAGACTCGCTGACGTCCTGAGTGATGGAAACAGGGCCAGACCAATTGCCCATGGCGGCTTACGGTAAGCCCAAATGGCGCATGGTGGAGCCGTACGCGAGACTCGCTGCGGCTTTAGTCTGTGCAGAGGCGCACCCGCCCTCTCACTCGGAACCCGGACTAAAAACGGCACTCCGTAAGGGGCAGAAGATCGCCAAGATCAATCCCCCGTTCGGTGACAATGGCCCGGTGCGGATACATTTCCACCCCGGCATCCACGGCCTGCCAAAACAGATCGGCATACGCGGGGTCCACAACGTCCGCCGGACCAAAGCACGCGCCATCCGCCCGCTGTATGAGGTAGAAACAGGCTGCGCGGTGCCCTTGCCGGACCAATCCCATCATTTCGCGCAGATGTTTTTGCCCCCGCTCCGTGGCGGCATCGGGAAAACAGGCCACGTTGTCCTCCACCATCGTCACATTTTTGCATTCCACCCACAGGGGCGGCAGCGATGGGGTGGTATCCGCTTTCTGCGACAAAGCTCCCGCGTTTTTCCCAACACCCTCCGCGGAAGGGCACGTGGCACGCCGAATGCCGGGCCAAATGTCGGGGCTGACATCTGGCTGGACGTTAGGCTGAACACCGGGCTGCCCGCCGGACGGGGCGTCGAGGCGAGCGTCGAGGCGGCTTTCCCCGTAGCTGGCCTCACGCCGGAAATGTGTGTACCCCGCAGCCCACGGAAGTTTGCCTGCGTGAAAAGCCGCTTCCAAAAGGCGATTGGGAACCAGCGTATTTACCCCCACCCAAAAATCTCCGCCAAAATTCGTCATCCGCACGGCCTCCTGCGTCCAACGCAGTTTTCGGTTCGGATTGGCGGCAGGCGAAGCCAGCACGGAGGCACCGGGGCGCAGCAAGCCCATCATACTTCCCGAATTATTGGAATGAATCCACACAGATTCGTCCCGATAGCGCATTTCCACACTAAACCGTTTCACCCGGCGGACAAACGCCCCCGTAATGCAACCGGAAGGAAAAGGAAGAAGGGGTGTTTGCGGCATGGATATCCTGTCTGCGGCGGCGCGGGTGCGTCCTGAAGAAGCGCATCATTCGGCCTGCCAGTGGTTTACAGATGTTGTGCAAATTGATACTTCGCGGAAGGTCCGAGTCTGACAACCCCGATGAAAGAGGGACATCGTAATGAACATTTCTGACCGCCTGAAGCAGTTGAAGCCTTCGGCAACACTCGCCGTCAACGCCAAAGCTCTGGAGCTGAAAGCACAGGGCAAGCAGATCGTCAGTCTTGCGGTGGGCGAACCAGATTTTCCCACCCCGGAGCACGTGCGTGACGCGTGCAAAACGGCCCTCGACGAAGGCTTTACCCGCTACGCCGCCGTGCCCGGCCTGCCGGACCTGCGCGAGGCTGTGGCGGGCTACTTCAACTCGTTCTATTCCGCCATGGCCGTTGCGGACAACACAATGGTGACCAACGGCGGCAAGCAGGCACTCTACAACCTTTTCCAAGCATTGCTCAACCCCGGAGACGAGGTGCTCATTCCCGGACCATACTGGGTGAGCTATCCGCCTATGGTGCAACTGGCCCAAGGCGTGCCCGTGGTGGTTCCCGCTTCGGCGGACGCCGCCTTCAAGGTGACGGTGCCCCAGTTGGAAGCGCATCGCACGGAAAAAACCCGCGTGCTGCTGCTGAACTCCCCTTCCAACCCCACCGGCGCGGCGTACAACAAAGAAGAAATTGACGCCATCGCGGAATGGGCCATTGGCAAGGGGTTATTCATTATCTCCGACGAAATTTATGACCAATTGGTGTACGCCCCCGCGCAACACGCATCGCTGTGTTCGTGGTGGTCCCGCTACCCTGAGCAGGTTTGCGTGGTAAACGGGCTAGCCAAAAGCTTCGCCATGACCGGTTGGCGCATCGGCTACGTACTGGCACACCCCGACCTGATTAAGGCAATGAGTAAAATTCAGGGCCAATCCACGTCCAACGTATGCACCTTTGCCCAAAAAGGGGCCGTTGCCGCTCTTTCCGGCGGATTTGACGTGGTGAACGACATGCGCGAAGCCTTCCGTAAACGGCGGGATCTGGCGCTGGAAATTGTCGGAAGCTGGCCTGAAGTGGTCTGTCCCGTCCCGGAAGGCGCATTTTATATTTTCCCGGACGTGCACCGCCACTACACCAAAGCCATTCCCGACTCCGCCACGCTATGCACCGTTCTGCTGGAAGAAGCGGGGGTCGCGCTGGTTCCCGGAGTGGCCTTCGGCGACGACAACTGCATTCGCATCTCTTACGCTGTGAGCGAAGACACGCTGGCTACCGCGCTGGAACGGGTCGCCAAGGTGCTGTTCCGGTAGCACTGGACAGGTGCATGCCCGCACAAAATAGGGTAGGGTTCCCCATGGATTGCCGGATGCTCCGATTCCTCACAGGGCGGAGCATCCGTTTCCTGCCGCCACCGGTGGCAACGCATAGCTGAAAGGAGCGGATCCATGGAAAACATATTGGACTGGACAAGCGCGTGGAATGGCCGCCTTACTGCGGAACATACGGCGTCTTTTGCCCTGCGCCGGGTTGACATGGCCACCCGTCTGGCCACGGAGATAGCGGCAGGCAGGTTGCCGTTTATTTCCATGCCGTATGAGGCGTCCCTTACCGCCGAACTGACGGAAAAAACACCGTGGTTGCAGTCCTTCACCCACATGGTGGTGCTGGGCATTGGCGGTTCCGCGCTGGGCGCACGTGCCCTGCAAAAAGCCTTCGCGCCCCAGCAGGACAGGCCCGCCCATACAGGACGCACCCTCTGGATTGCCGACAATGTGGACGCCGATACGCTTGACGCGTGGTTCGGCGGACTGCCACCCGAACACACCGTGGTTGTGGTCATTTCCAAATCCGGCGGCACCATAGAAACCCTTTCCCAATATTTCCTTGCCCGTCGCTGGCTGCGGAACGCGTTAGGGGACGACTGGAAACGCCACGTACTGGTCGTCACGGACGCCACCTCCGGTTACCTGCGGCAGGAAGCGGACAGCATGGGGCTCGCGTCCCTCCCCGTGCCGGAGCATCTGGGCGGACGCTACTCTGTATTCAGCGCGGTGGGGCTGGTGCCAGCCGCATTTCTGGGCATGGACTGGCAGTCCCTTCTGCGCGGAGCGCAAAGCGTGGGTGCGCCCCTGCTTGGGAAAAACGCCGATGCGCTGGAAACGCATCCCGCATGGAAATTAGCCCTGTGGAACAGAGCGTTGATGGAACAGGGCTACTCGCAGCTCATCTTTTTTTCTTACATTCCCCTGTGGGCGCAGTTTGGCTTCTGGTTCGCGCAATTATGGGCGGAAAGCCTTGGGAAAGAAGGCAAAGGTTCCATGCCGCTGCCCGCCGTGGGCGTGACGGACCAGCATTCCATTCAGCAAATGTTTTTAGACGGCCCGCGCGACAAAGGTTGCCTGCTGCTCACCTCGCCCTCGCTGCCCAAAGGACAGCCGTTTGGCCACGATGCGGCGGATGTGCCGGACCACTGGGCGTATCTGCGCGGTGCGCATTTTGGCGATCTGCTGCAAGCCGAAGGACTGGGCACGCAAATGGCGCTACACACCACCGGCACCCCCTTGGTGGAGCTGCGTATGGGCAGCACCGGCGAAGAAGCTGCGGGGAAACTCATAGCCCTGCTGGAAATAACCACAGTGCTCACAGGCTGGCTGCTTGACATTAACCCACTGGACCAACCCGCCGTGGAGTTGGGCAAACGGCTGGCAAACGCCCGCCTTGGCGCATCAGGCTATGACGGGGAAACCGCCGAGTTGAAAGCGTTTTTAGGCCGCAGTGCCGTACAGCAGGAGTTCTGATTTGTTTCACCGGCCCCGTACAGACGAGACGCGTTTTGGCTTCGCCAAATTCCTGTCATGGACATCGCTTATTCTGATTCTGGTTTCCAGTCTCGCTGTTTCCGTCTTTATCAGCAATTCCGTGCGCAATTCCCTTCTCCGCAAGCAACAGGATTTTGCCCTGCTGCTTGCGGAGAATCTGAACCATCAAATCTCTCTGCGTTTCACATGGCCCACGTACCGGCAATACGGATACCTGCCCATGCGCAATGTCGAAGTTTATGACCGGCTGGATATGGTGGTGGACACCACCATCCACGGTCTGCACGTGGAAAAATTGCGCATATACGGAGCCAACCGCATCATCGTCTATTCCACGGAAAAAGAAGAAGAAGGCGACTACACCTCCGCCGGGCTGGCTGTCACGCGGGCACTGGAACGGCAGGAGCATAGCTTTGAAATCAGTTCGTCCCTCTCGCCTCTGGTGGCGCTGTTCCACTTCAATCTGCCACCGGAAACATTTATTCTGCGCACTACCTACCCGCTGCGCGTAGAGCGGTGGATAGGGCAAGAAAGCGACATGGTGGACGAAACGGCCCAGCCTATTATGGGCGTCCTGGAAGTGACGCAGGATATTACCGAAGATTATAAGTCGGTTATCAGCCTCCAGTGGCTGATTATTCTCACCTCCATCACCTCCTCCTTGCTCATGTTTCTTATTTTGGCTTCCTTTATCCGGCGTTCCGAACGGGCGCTGACTCTGCGCATGCAGGAAAAGGAACGGCTAGAACGAGAATTAAGTCAAAATGAAAAACTGGCCAGCATGGGCCGCATGGTCTCTTCCATTGCGCACGAAATTCGCAATCCTCTGGGCATCATCTCCTCCAGCGCGGAACTGTTGCGGAAACGTCCCAACGCGGACGACCTGACACAACGGATTCTTTCCGCCATTCATGATGAATCGCGCAGACTCTCCAAAACCGTGCACGACTTTCTGGATTACGCACGCCCCCGTGTGCCAAACAAGGAACGGGTGGACGCTGCCGCTGTGCTTGATCAGGCCCTCGGATTTTTAGAGCACGAGCTTTCTGAGCGGCAGGTTACGGTAGACCGCACCTATGTGCCCGGCCTCTGGATGCCCGCCGATAAAGACCTGCTGTACCGGGCCTTTTACAACATTATCTCCAACGCGCTTCAGGCCATGCCGGGAGCCGGAACACTGCGCATAGCCGGCACCCGGACAGGGGATGAAATCCGGCTGCTCTTCGCGGATTCTGGAACTGGATTTGATCCCGCCAACATGGACAAGATGCTTGACCCGTTCTTCACCACGCGGGACGATGGCACCGGACTGGGGCTTGCTATTGTAAACAGCATTGTCACCAGCCATGGCGGCACAGTAACGCTGGGCAATGGCGGGCATGGCGGCGCGGAAGTGCGCGTGAACCTGCCCGCGGCCTAAAGCCCCCTGTCCCGCCAACCACGCCGGGACCGCTCTTTCCGCCAACAGCCATGGACCGGATAAAGGACTGCATAGATGAACGACAAGACCCATCTGCTTCTACTGGACGACGAAAAAAATTATCTTCTGGTGCTGGAAGCGCTGCTGACCGATGCGGGCTATAAAGTGACCGCGCTGAACGACCCGGAAACCGGCCTTGCGTTTCTGGACGAATCAGACGTGGACGTAGTTATCACCGATATGAAGATGCCCAAGTTTTCCGGGGCGGAGGTGTTGAGCTACGTAAAGAAAAACTATCCAGAAATCCCCGTACTCATCATGACCGCGTTCGGTTCCATTGAAAGCGCGGTAGAGGTCATGCGCACTGGCGCATTCGACTATATTACCAAGCCGTTCGCCAATGACGAATTACTGCTGGCTGTGCAAAACGCCGCCGAACTCGCACGTGCGCACCGCAAATATCGCCTGTTGCATGAAAATTTGGAAGAACGCTACGGTCTGCGCCAGATCATCGGGCGTAGCCGCGCCATCAAAAATGTGCTGCACATGGTGGACCGCGCGGCTCCCAGCAAGTCCACCGTACTCATCACCGGAGAATCCGGGACAGGCAAAGAGCTTGTGGCGCGGGCCATACATTTTTCTTCCCCCCGCAAAGAAGGCCCGTATATCAGCGTCAACTGCATGGCCCTGAACGCAAACCTGCTGGAAAGCGAATTGTTCGGTCATGAAAAAGGCTCGTTCACCGGCGCGATAGCTATGAAACGCGGACGGTTTGAACTAGCCAACGGCGGCACGTTGTTCCTCGATGAAATTGGCGAACTCTCGCACGATATGCAGGTAAAACTCCTGCGCGTGTTGCAAGAACGCAAGTTCGAGCGCGTGGGCGGCGGAGATGAAATAGAGGTGGACATCCGCATCGTCACCGCGACAAACAAAGACCTGCTGGACGAAGTGCAAAAAGGCAATTTCCGCGAAGACCTGTATTACCGGCTGAATGTGGTGCATATAGAGCTTCCCCCCCTGCGGGAACGCCGGGAAGATCTCCCGCTGCTGGTAAGCCATTTCGCCGACAAGGTAGCCCGTGAGCAGGGCGTGGAACGTCGCGCCTTCAGCACCGAAGCCATGGATTACATGTCCGGCTATGAATGGCCCGGCAACATCCGGCAACTTGAAAACGTGGTGGAACGCTGCATGGTGCTTACGCCCCACCCCGTTATCTCCGTCAGCGATCTCCCGCAGGAAATACGCGACGAGGAAACTCAGTTCAAAAGCGCGGTGGATCTGCTTCCCGCCCGGCTGGACTTAAGCGACACGCTGGAAAAAATTGAGGCCGCGCTTATTCGCCGCGCACTGGTCCGCTCCGAGTTTGTGCAGGTAAAGGCAGCGGAAATGCTCAACATCTCCAAAAGTTTGCTGCAATACAAACTGAAAAAATACCAAATTACAGGACACTAGCGGACCAACCTCGCCGGTGCGCACTGTTCCATTCCCGATCAGTGCCCCGGAGCACTGTTCCTGACCGGGACAGCGCCATACGGAGGCTCCCCCTTTATTTTTCTACATTCCATTGAAATATAACGCCATATAATGGTTTTGCCTTGCGGGCATGGTCCTTGCTGTTAGTACGGTATTCTCCAACGTCTAACCTCAGGAGCATTCCAATGGATGCAGCGGAAAAAGCCACGGCAGCCTTGTCCAAAATGCAAACGCAAGCAGGGGACGTCTTCCCCAAATATCTCGGATTTACCAAAGAAATAAGTCAGTTCGGCCCCATAGATCATAAGACGCAGGAGCTTATTCATGTTGCCTGCTCCATGATGTCGCAGTGCGAAATGTGCATCTCCATTCATGTGCAGGGTGCCGCCGCCAACGGAGCCTCGCGCGAAGAGATTATGCAGGCCGCCATGCTAGCCATTTCCATGGGGGGTTCTCCCAAAATGATGTACATGAAGTATGTCTTCGATGAGCTGGAAGACCTGTTTGATTAACCACGGATCTGCTTTTCCGAACACTGCCGACGCGCCATTTCTTCCGAATCACACCTTCCGGTCCCGGCATCTCCCCCGCCGGGACCGGTCGGCCTGTGCCAGCCCGCCGCTCTCCCTCGCAGGCCGCGGGCAAACCGGGGCAAAGACTCTGGACCAGACAGACAGGCCGGTATATTTTCAGACATTGTTCCGGTAAGCGCCCTTCAATCCATACCCCAAGGTGACACGCATGCGCATAACAACCCACACCGCCATAGACCAGACACTCTGCGGAACCCCCACTTGCGTAGAACCGCACCGCAGCACAGTTACCATGCGCTGCGCTTCCTCCATGGCAGCGGATGAGCACGGTCTGGTGCACGGCGGGTTCGTCTTCGGACTGGCCGACTATGCGGCTATGCTCGCCGTGAACCATCCCAATGTTGTGCTGGGGGGTGCGGAGGTCCGCTTTACCAAGCCCGTGCGCGTGGGGGACGAGCTTGTCGCCTCCGCATACGACACCTCCCCGGACGAACGAAAACACCGCGTGCAGGTAGACGTTTTGCTGGGCGAAACAGTGGTCTTCTCCGGCGTGTTTACCTGTTTTATTCTCCCCAAGCACGTGCTCTCGCAAGACTGAACACTGCGGTATTCTTCCCAATACCATCCGGCAGAGGCGCTGCTTCCATGTACGGGCGAGCCGCTCCTTCCACGCAATTTTGTTTGAAGTTCAAACATCTTGACATTCCAACAATGGCGCAGTACTGCCAAAAAATACTTTGAACTTCAAACAAAATGGGAGAGCCACCGTGATTGGTCGTCATCATGACCTGCATGTGTACAGGGAACTATTTCGCTCCGAAGACTTTCTCAAACTACTCGGCGGCGCGGCCTTCATTCCTGTCGCCCTTTTGGTTTCAGACATCCCGTTCTTCAATCTGCCTGCCCTGTCGTGGGGAAGCGTCCTTCTGCTTGCATCCATCGCCATAAACGGCCTGCCCATTATTCTGGAGGCCGGAAAAGGCTTACTGGCGCGTGAAATTAACGTGGACGAACTGGTCAGCATTGCCATTATCGCCTGCCTTTTCAACGGCAATTACCTTGAAGGTTCCATTGTCAGCGCCATTATGGTGTTTGGCGCGCTGGTGGAAGAGGCGGTGAGCGACAGTGCGCGAAATTCCATTCGGGCACTGGTGGAACTCACCCCCACCACCGCCACTGTGGAAGTAAACGGCAAGGAAACTGTTGTTGATGTGAGCGTGATAACGCCGGGCGATGTGCTTGTTATCCGCGCTGGCGATACCATTCCCGTGGACGGCACCGTGATCGCAGGGGAAACCTCGGTAAACGAAGCCTCCATCACCGGTGAATCCATTCCCGTCGCTAAAGCGGCAGACAGCGCTGTATACGCCGGAACAGGCTGCGTGGACGGTTTCATTAAAGTACGCGCCGAGCGGGTGGGCAAGGACTCCACCATTGGCAGAATCATCCAGCTTGTGGAAGCAGCGGAACAGCAAAAGACAGAAAGCGGGAAAATAGTAGATACCTACGCAGCATGGTTCACACCCGCCATTGTGAGTATCGCGGTGCTCACCTATCTCGTCACTAAAGACGTTACCCGCTCCATCACCGTACTCATTGTGGGGTGCCCCTGCTCCTTCCTGCTCGCCAGCCCTGTCTCCACTGTGGCAGCCATCGCACGGGCGGCAAAGGCAGGCATCCTTGTAAAGGGGGGGCGGTATCTGGAAAATTTGGCAACGTCATCCGCGTTTTTTTTCGATAAGACCGGCACCATCACCAAAGGGGAGCCAGAGGTAGTCGCAATCCGTCCACAGCCGGATATGACTGAACAGGACATTATCCGCATGGCTGCGGCTGTGGAAACAGGCAGCCTGCACCCGCTGGGCATAGCTATTGTGGCAAAAGCAGCCGAGATGGGGTGCCAGCTCCCCGCAGCAAACAATATCCACACGGATGCCGGACGCGGCATCCGTGGTGAAATAGGGGGCGCAACGGTGGAAATAGTCACCAGCGCCACGGCGGATGATGACGGCTTTACCAATGTGGACGTTTTGCGAAACGGAAAACTCGCGGGAATTATCAGCCTGCTGGACAGCCCGCGGGAAACCGCGGCCCAGACCATGCGCGGTTTGCGTGACGAGGGCATCGTCGATCTGCGCATCCTCTCCGGGGACCAGCCCTCCGCCGTGCGGAACATCGCGGATCAGGTAGGCATTACCCAGTTTCACGCGGCGCAAAAACCGGATGAAAAACTAACGACAATCCGCGCATACGCCAAGGGCAAGGTTGTGTATGTTGGCGACGGCATTAATGACGCGCCCGCGCTTAAAGCCGCCGCCACGGGTATTGCCATGGGGCTGCGCGGAGCCGACGTCGCTCTAGAAGCCGCAGATATCGTTCTCATGAATGACCGGTTGGAAGACTTGCCATTTTTGGTCCGCCTCAGCCGCAGAATGGCCCGCATCATCACCATCAACATTTTACTCAGCTTCGGCATCAACCTTCTGGCCCTCATCGCCAGTTCTCTAGGGTTGCTTACCCCTATATGGGGCGCCATTACTCACAACATCGGCTCCATTCTTGTCGTTTCACTAGCAGCTTCCATCCGGTTCACCAGAAACGACTAGCCCGGAACAGTACCTGTTCTTTTCACGGGAGAGGCCCATTTTTGAAAACAAGCCTCTCCCGTGCTCTCTGCTCCAACAATTTTTGGTGACAGTCTCACCTTGCCCGAAACGCCCGGCCTCACGGGCAACGCTCCCGGAAACATTGGCGAAGCAAATCCTAAATGAATATGGCGGAACCACGCAACGCTACTCCCCGAACAGACTGTCACCACTTACATTGCCCAAGCCCGGATGTGTATCGAAACGGACCACTCCCACGGGAACGGGTACAGCGCGAGCGACGCGGGCGGTTCCTTCCACCCCAAATCCGCCACATAATTCAATAGCGCCAATCCCTTCCTCTTCCACCAGATCGCGGGCCAGTTGCTCCGCCTGCGCGTAGGAACCCACTGCCACGGCAAGCAGCTCAACGTGCTCCGTGCGGACCCAATTGCGGTGCGTTGCCGGGTTTCCTCCCGGCGCGATGAAAATAAAAGCCGCTTTCAGTACCTGTGCCATACGCTCCTCCCGCCTTTGAACCGACTGTAATCGAGCACTCAGCCCTTCCCGCACTTATTCCGCCTGTACAAAAAGCCCGCGCTCACGGGCAAGCGCCATGGTGCGGCGTACATTGACCACCAGTGGTCCTCGCGTGTTCAGGCGGATGCCCGCCCGGACACCACGGGGTATTTCCACCTCCCGCTCGCCATCCACAGCCACCAGCCCCGGTGAAACGTCAATGGCGTGCTCTTCGCCGGGCAGCATATCCGCCACATCGCGCACACCCACGGCAACCACCATGCCCGGAGCGATCGGCGCATGAACCGTCCGGGAAGCGGGCATGCCCAGCCGCAGCGCCAGCCCCAAGGGTTCCGAGGGAGCAATGTGCCGCAACATACCCCCTATGGCGGAAAGCCCTATGGAGGCCGCGTCACAACGGGTGAGAAACAACTGAGGTACCTTTTCCATGTGCCAGACAGCGCGGGACGCCATAAACACGTCGTCATACACGGCGGCATCCACCAACGCCACGTCCGCAACCCGACCGTCCAGCAAAATTTCAAACAGGCAAACCCGTTCGCAGCATTGTTCCACAGGCACCGCGTCCGCCGCTATCAATCCGGCGGCAAGCCCGGCGATAGTGGCCTCAATCATATACGGGAACACATTGTTCGTTCCCGTAGAGAGCGGCAACAGAGGAATAGCAATACTTCCTTTACAGGCCGCGCGGCTTGTACCGTCTCCGCCCAGCACAGTGAGACAACGAACTCCCAGCGTTTCCATGATACCCGCCGCCACCACAGTATCCTGCTGGGTGTTGCGGATGGGCATTTCCAACGGTTCCACGGATACACCGGCCATTTCTTCCGCAATGGCGTTAAGCGCGCGCGGAATGGTACCATAGCCGTCCGGCATATACACAATGCGCCGTACCCCCGCATGCCGCATGCCCAGCAGAATACGCCGCGTCATGCGGACCTTTTCCTGATTATCGAAGACACTGCCGTGAGCCACTAATCTGCGGATGTCCTTACCGGACGCCGGGTTGACCACTATACCTGCCGTGTTCACAACGCCCCCTTCACGCAACATTTCCCCGCCGGGCACGGGAGGGCCTTCCGGCCCTCCCGCAGGGAAACCGATTATCGAATGCTCTTAACTGCCGCGACAATGTCGTCAACGCCCGGAATATAGGCCTGCTCCAGCGTAGGGGAGAAGGGAACCGGGCAGAACGGCGCACCCACCCGCTTGATGGGAGCATCCAGATAATCGAGGGCCTGTTCGGCTACCAGAGCCGCAATTTCCGCACCGGGACCGGCAAAATTCACGGCTTCGTGAGCGATGACCAGCGCATTGGTCTTTTTCACAGAATCGATGAGGGTTTTCGTGTCCAGCGGCTGGAGACAACGGGGGTCAACCACTTCCGCGTCTATGCCCTCCGCCTTCAGCTTTTCTGCGGCCTGTAGCGCGGTGTAGACCATCAGCGACGTGGCAACGATAGTCACGTCTTTGCCTTCACGCTTAATATCGGCCTTGCCCAGTTCAATGGTGTACGGCTCGTCAGGCACCTCACCGCTTACGCCATACAGCATCTTATGTTCAAGGAATACCACTGGGTTATCATCGCGAATAGCGCTGATAAGCAGCCCCTTGGCATCGTATGGAGAAGAAGGAATTACCACCTTAAGACCCGGAATATTCATAAACCACGACTCAAGACTTTGCGAATGCTGGGCGGCTGCGCCAATGCCCGCCCCCTGCGGCATGCGCAGCGTCATGGGCACCTTGGCCTTACCGCCAAACATATAGCGCATTTTAGCGGCCTGATTGAACAACTGGTCCATGGACACGCCAATGAAATCCACAAACATAAGTTCCGCCACGGGGCGCAGGCCACTGGCGGCAGCTCCGGCGGCGGCCCCCACAATGGTGCTTTCCGTGATGGGAGTATCCATCACGCGGTCTTCTCCGAATTGATCAAAAAGTCCCTGCGTTACGCCAAAGCAGCCACCAAACTGCCCCACGTCCTCGCCGAGGATAAAAACATTTTCATCACGCTCCATTTCCTGCCGCAGCGCTTCGTTCAGCGCTTGAAGATACGTCTTTTCGGACATTGTATTCTCCGTTTCTTTCGTTGTGTGGATAGACAGTTACAAAACGCACCGGGCCATTTAGGCGTATACGTCTTCCAGCAGTGCGGCAGGCTTGGGCAACGGGCTTTCCTGAGCGAACGTCACAGCCGCTTCCACTGCCTTTCCGATACGCGCCTTCGTGGCGTCCAGATCCTTCTGCGTCATGGTGCCGCTTTCCAACAATTTGGCTTCGAAACGGGGAATGGGGTCTTTAGCCTTCCATTCCTCCAACTCCTCAACGCAACGGTAGGTGCAGGCATCGCCCTCAAAGTGCCCACGCCAGCGATAGGTTTTGCATTCAATAAGTGAGGGGCCTTCTCCCTTACGGGCACGTTTCACGGCCTCGGTCACGGCTTCGTACACCGCCAGCACATCGTTGCCGTCCACCACCACACCGGGCATGTCATAGGCTGCGGCGCGGTCTGCGATATCCACAATCGCCATAGACTTGCACTGCGGGCAAGAAATGCCGTAGCCGTTGTTTTCATTCACAAACACCAACGGCAACTTCCATGCACTGGCCATATTCAGGGCTTCCTGCGTGGTCCCCTGATTGGAAGCTCCGTCCCCGAAGAAGCACATAGCCACGCCGTCGGTCTTTTTATATTTCGCGGCCAACGCGGCCCCCACTGCCAGCGGCCCTCCGCCACCCACAATGCCGTTGGCCCCCAGAATTCCAAGATCGAGGTCGGCAATATGCATGGAGCCACCCTTGCCTTTGCAATAGCCTGTGGCACGACCAAAAATCTCCGCCATCATCAGCGTCAGGTCGCCGCCCTTAGCCAGCAAGTGCCCATGCCCCCGGTGAGTGCTGGTAATCATGTCAGCATCGGTCAGTGCGGCGCACGCGCCCGTGGCTACAGCTTCTTCGCCAAGGTACAGGTGCACAAAGCCCGGAATCTGCCCTGCGGCGAACAGTTCTTGGAGCTTGAGTTCAAACATGCGAATATTGTTCATGGTTTCATACAGATGAACCAACAGTTTTTTGCTAAGAGCCATTCCATCCTCCTGTTATTCGGCCTCAGCGCGGCAGGCGCCAGCCGGTTTGCCGGAATTGTCGGTCTTCACGCCCTGCGTGTCTGTCTCCACAGACACGGTAAGCGCGGCACACGCCACAACAATATCGCTCACTCCCGGCCCGAAACACGGCACTTCCAAGCCGGGCACACACATGCCGCCCCGGTCCACGGTGAGAGTTTTTTCCCCGATGGGAACAGCCGCCAGCACGGCCTGCGCATCCACTTTGTCCGGGTTGGGCACGCACACGTGAACATGCACGAACACCCCCTCAAACCCGGCACGTCCGCATATTTCCACCAAACCGCACAGGCACACACGCGACACGGCATCGCGCACAGCTCGCACTGCCGCCTTGGTCATGTCTGCGCCGTGCAAGTCCGCCGCATACCCTAGCTCTATGGCGAATCGTCTGCGGGGCATATCCGCCTCCTACAACGCCATAAGCGCTGGATTTTCCAGCATGTCGGCAAGTTCACGCAGGAAACTCATGGCTGGAGCGCCGTCCGTGGTCATGTGGTTAAAGGTAAGCGAGAGGGTCATCATTTGCCGGATGCAGATTTCGCCGTCCTTCACCGCAGGCTTTTCAATGACCCGTCCCACACCCAAAATACCGGTTTCCGGCGGGTTCAGGATAGGAGTGAAGCCGTCCACGCCCATCATGCTCACGTTGCTTATGGTAAAGGTGCCGCCCGATATCTCGTCCATGCTCAGGCCACCCTTGCGTGCACGCGACGCCACATCGCGGATCTTTTCCTTGAGTTCCTCAAGGCCATACGTATCGGCATCTTTCACATTGGGGACGATCAACCCGTTAGCCAGCGACACGGCAATGCCGATATTCACGTGCGGATGCAGATGGATGCCGTCTTCCCGCAGGGTGGAGTTCATGATCGGATGCCGTCTGAGCGCACGGCACACCGCGTAGGCGATGATATCGTTGTACGACAGGCGGTACTCTGGGGTGCGTTTGTTGCGTGCGAGCAGAGTTGTACGCAAACGAACCATTTCGGTGACATCCGCCTCCACGAAGACAGAAAGCTGCGCGGCAGATTGCAGGCTCGCCATCATGTTATCCGCCACCAGCTTGCGCACGCCTTCCATAGGCACAACGGTGTCCGCAGGGGCGAAAGGGACACCTGTGCCCGCAGCTTGGGCCGGATTCATAGCACGCAGCACATCCGCTTTGGTGATGCGCCCACCTTCTCCCGTACCCGTAATCTGCGTAAGGTCCGCGCCCTTGGAACGGGCAAAGGCAAGGGTCTTGGAGCTGGCGTTAAAGGCCCCGCCACCGTCAGCGGCAGCCTGCACATCTTTTTTGACTATGCTGCCATCCGGGCCGGTACCGGTCACGGTGGCAAGGTCCACCCCCAGTTCCTTGGCCAAGGCGCGGGCGGCGGGCATGGCGGGAACAAACCCGTCTTCACGCGGGGCAGGCTTGCCGGGAGCCGAGGGGGCGGCGACAGGGGTGGCGGGTTCGGAAGCGGGTGCCGCGCCAGCCCCCACAGCGGTGGCATCCACCGCTTCGCCGGGGGCGGCGATAATAGCCACCACCGCCTGCACCGCAGCCACATTGCCCGCATGGACCACTATTTTCGCGAGCACGCCATCTGCGGGGGCCTCCACCGAGTTAGTAATTTTGTCCGTTTCCACGTCGAAGAGCGGTTCTCCCCCAGACACGGTGTCGCCTTCGTTCTTATGCCATCGGGCGACTTTTCCTTCCTTCATGGTCAGGCCCCATTTGGGCATGATCACATTGTGAGCCATGATCGTTCCTCCTGTGTTTGCATTCGGCATTTGCTATAATGCAACGGAGGTGCCATGTTTATTTTTTGTTATAATTCACTATATTATCTATTTTTTCTTTCTTATTTCAGCCTTTCCCCCTGTTCGGGAGCGGAACAGGCGGACCTGCTCTGAAAAAAGAAAAACTGCACATATTCACCCTGTTTTACAGGATAAAACTACAAATACAGCAAAGGGGTTGTTCTGTTTTCGAACACTTGACAAGGCAAGGACGCTTTGAAAAACGGTAAGAGCGAGGAGAAACATTGCCCTTCTCTCAAGACCGGGAGGTACGACCATGCACGCGCTCGTCAGGGATGGTGACAAGTTCGGTGTGTGCTGCGTGTCTGAGGAACAGGGCGCAAGCGATCATCCTGTCATGCCGCTCGTTGCCGATGGCGGAAGACAGGCGACCATACGGTTTTCTCAATGGAAGCAGTTCGTGCAGGACGGCGAGCTTCCGGGAAACTCCGTGTTTGAAGCACCATTGCTTGCGTCATGGCGGCGTTGCCGCGATATGAACGTAGACCCCGCCCCCAGAAGCTGCTGGGATTTTCTGCCCATGGATCAAATGGAGCCATTTGCCTCTGTCCTGCGCGTGATTTCCGGCGATGTGGAAAACGCCATGAGCAAGGCTATCCACAAAAAGGGGCTGCTGTTCACCATTACGGATGCCAGCGGACGGGTTGCCCGTACCTGTGGCGATTTAGCGACACTGCGCAAGGCGGACAAGCTTAACTTTGGTCCCGGAGCCAACTGGGCGGAAGCCAGCGTGGGCACCAATGCCATAGGCACCGCTCTTGCCACCGGGCAGCCCACGCAAGTCTTCGGCGCGGAGCACTACTGCCAAAGTCACCATTCGTGGAACTGCACCGCCGCTCCCATTTTCGACCAGCACGGCAACATATGGGGCTGCTTTGACATCTCCGGGCCTAACGAATCTGACCACACGCTGAGTATGGGGCTGGTGCTTCAGGCCGTGCGCGGATTAGAGCACCGGCTTTGCCGCATGTACTTTTCCGAACTGGAAGGACGCATGTCGTCCCTGTTTTCTTCCGTGTTCAACGCGGTGCTGACGGGCATTGTTTCCGTTAACCGCACAGGGCACATTACAAGCACCAACCCGTCAGCCGAAGTGCTACTCGGTACCCCCGGCACCTCGCTCCGTGGGTTATCCGCAGACCATTTTTTTGATTTGGAACCGTTGCTGGCGCACGGCAAAACCACGGAGCTTCCCGAATCCGTGGAAGTTACCTGCCGCGCCCGGCCCAATCTTTTCGCCCGCGCCACCCCCATTTTAAGCCCTTCGGGAAACTGGTACGATACCGTCATCGTGGTCCATGAACCACAACGTGTGCGCCCCCGCGCCGCAGCCGCGCAGTTGGAAACTCCCGCCGGGGAACCACTACGCGGATTTGAACATATCATGCACGAAAGCAGGGTCATGCGCGACATTCTGCGGAAAGCCGCCAATGTTTCCCGCACGCCTTCCACGGTTTTGCTCTACGGCGAATCCGGTACGGGAAAGGAGCTGTTCGCACAGGGCATCCACAAGGCAGGCCCGCGTGCCGACGGGCCTTTTGTGGCGGTGAACTGCGGCACGTTTTCCGAAGAGCTTATCCAAAGCGAGTTATTTGGTTACTGCGCGGGAGCCTTCACCGGTGCGGACAAGCGAGGCCGTATAGGCAAGTTTGAACAAGCGCACCAAGGCGTACTGTTTCTGGATGAAGTTTCGGAAATTCCCTTCCCCCTTCAAGTTATGCTCTTACGGGCACTGGAGGAACGGGCCGTGGTTCCCGTGGGCGGTCTGACCCCCCGGCCGGTGGATGTGAAAGTCATCGCCGCCACCAACCGCGACCTGCAAGAGCTGGTAGCGCAGGGGCGCTTCCGTGAAGACCTGTACTATCGACTCAACGTGGTAACGCTGACGATTCCCCCGCTCCGGGAACGCGATGCGGACATTATGCTTCTTGCTGAACACCACACCCGGCGGCTCTGCCGGGAATTCGGTGTGGAATTTTTGGGCATCCACAAAGATGCCGAGGCGATCATGCTGGCTTACGACTGGCCGGGCAATGTGCGGGAATTGGTCAACTGCTGCGAATATGCGGTGAACAACCTCGCCGATGGCTGGGTAAGCGCGGAACAGCTTCCCCGAACACTCCTCGCCAAAGTTCGCGCCGGACACAGCGCCCAACGGCGCACCGGCTCCGGCTTTTTGCTTAAACGGCGCGAGGCGGAAGCGATACGCGAGGCGCTCGACTACCATAGCGGGAATATGAGCAAGGCCGCGAAGGCACTGGGCATAGGGCGCAACACGCTCTATGCCAAAATGCAACGGCTTCACATTCCGCAGTAGCGCATTGTCCGCCGTGCTAGCCGGTAGTTTTCACCCGGCAAAACGCGGCGACTATCGAAAGGTCGTAAGGCGGGCGCAGAATCCCCTCTTCGGTGATAATACCCGCTATAAGCGCGGCGGGGGTGGCATCAAATGCGAAATTCAGCACGGGCACGCCATCCGGGGTTATCTGCGTTTCCCCCACGTGGGTCACTTCGCGCGATGGGCGCTCTTCAATGGGGGTGGCATCACCCGTGGGCATATTCCGGTCAATGGTGGAAAGCGGCGCAGCCACATAAAAAGGAACGCCGTGCTCCCGCGCCAACAGGGCTACAGAATAGGTGCCTATCTTATTCACCGCATCCCCGTTCGCCGCGATGCGATCCGCCCCCACGACCACCTTGTTCACCATGCCGCGCCGCATGAGCAGTCCACAGGCATTGTCGCAGGCCACGGTAACAGGAATGCCGTCTTCCTTTAGCTCATACGCCGTAAGCCGTGCTCCCTGCAGGAACGGGCGGGTTTCATTGGCGATGACGGAAATGCCCCTGCGTCCGGCATCCACTGCGCCGCGCACCACGCCCAGCGCCGTGCCGTAGCCCGCCGTGGCGAGTGCCCCGGCGTTGCAATGGGTCATGATGGTGTCATTATCAGCAATAACGGCGGCCCCATGCGCACCCATACGCTTGTTGATGCCAATGTCTTCACCATGCAGACGAACCGCCTCTTCCAGAAACAGCACGGCAAGGGCGTTCCGCTCCACTCCGGCATGAGAGTGCCACACAGAGCGCATGCGCTCCACGGCCCAGCGCAAATTCACCGCGGTGGGCCGCGCTTCGGCAATGCGTTCCAGCCGTTGCTCCAACGCAGCCCGCCAGTCCGCTTCGGAAGATTCCATAACGGCAAGGGCGCACCCGTAAGCCGCGGTAACGCCAATAGCCGGTGCCCCGCGGACAACCATAGTCTGCAACGCGTAGATGATATCTTCCGTAGTACGGCAGGGCACCCACGCCTCTGTGCCGGGCAACGCCCGCTGATCTAACAAAATGAGCGCGTTTTCCTCGTGTGCGTACCGGATATGCCGTTCCATGTGCTCCCCTTTGAAAATGTTGCCCAATGCCCACATGCTGACGGCAAAGGGATAGCGTCTTCCCGCTCCGGGAACAAGGGTAACCTCTTTTCGTAATGGTTATTGACAACATATTTCCATCGCTGATAATTCAATAATTTCAACAAGTAATGAGAATTTTTTTCAGAAAAATCCGGCAATTTTTTTCCGAAACCGTCTTTTTGCAACAAAGAACGTGTTTTTCCCCGGAAACAAATTGCCGAAACAGTGGGCAACGCCACATACCCAGAAAAAAATTTCCTGTTTCTGCCGCGTGCTTTTTCCCAAGCCGGTATTCCGCCAAGAGGAAGGCACGAGGGTGAGAAACAGCCATATTGCAGAAGGGGCAATCCTGTAAAACGAACCATCCGTACACGACAAACACCGCCGATCTATCCACCGGCATGCCATAGCGGTTAGCCTCACTCCGGCCTGAGGGCGACCACAAACGCCGCAGACCTCTGGAAGCAAAACGCCCTGTCCCTCCGGGGGGAAGGATGGCGCGTAATTGCGGGCATCATGACCGGAACGGTCTTGGAATCTGCGAGACAAAACCAGATCCGTTGGCGTGTTTGTGGCACCGATGTGCAGAATGATTCGTTCCAGACCGAGCGCGTTACGCCCGGTCTCGCTGGTCGACACGCGCGGTCGGGTGGGCAGAGTCCAAGAGGACAACATTCTGCCCACCTCGACCAAACGTCTTTCCCCTGCCCTGCGCCGCTCGCGTCTACCTCGCTCTGTCTTTTGCCCCTCCCCTGACCGACACTGCCGAACCGGTTCTGCATGCTGCCCGGCTCTTCGTCCTCCCGCATCCCGTTCCCACAAGCCACATCGCAGCAGCATCACTTGCCGCGCGCGGTACGCGCCATCCAGCAATTGCCTTAACCGATGCCGGTCGCTCCAGCCGAGCGCATTCTTGACACTCCGTTGCGAACCGCACTAGGTGTCAAAAAGTAACTCACAGGGGCTGTCCGTGACCAACGGTCTTGCCGTTCCCACAATCTCAGGAGAATTCATGTATAAGGTCGTACTCACCTGCCCCATCGTGAAAGAGGGTATGGCGGTGCTTGAAGCCCGCCCGGATGTAGAGGTTACCGTTGTCAGAAACTGGTCCTCCGAAACCGCGAAAGGCCCCATGGCGGATGCGGACGCGCTTATTGCGGGTGTGGAGCCTGTTCCGGCTGACATTTTGGCAGCCGCACCCCGCCTGCGCGTTGTGTCCCGCATTGGAGTGGGCGTGGACAGCGTGGATGAAGCCCACCTCACCGCACGGGGGGTGCCCCTTTGCATAACAACCGGGGCCAACGCGCATTCCGTGGCGGAACACACACTGCTGCTCCTGCTGGCTATGGCTAAAGATTTCCGCAGCGCGCAAGACGCAGTTTCCACCAACACATGGCAGTGGCGCGCATCGCAGTCCGCACAGGAAGTGCGGGGCAAAACCGCGCTCATCATTGGATTTGGTCATACTGGGCAAGCTGTGGCGGCGCTTTGTGCGGCATTGGGCATGCGCGTGATTGCCTATAGCCGCTCCATAGACAAAAGCCCTTTGCCGGGCGTGGAAATGACACGGGACTTCCGGTCATGGTTGCCGGAGGCAGACGTTATTTCGTTACACGTCCCCTATTCGCCGGAAACCCACCATATGCTCACCGCTGAGGACATGACACGGATTCGGCGGGGAGCCTTTCTGATAAATGTCAGCCGGGGCGGTCTGCTGGACGAATCCTTGCTATTGCAGGCTCTGAATGAGGGCATTCTGGGCGGTGTGGGGCTTGACGTGTTTGAAACCGAACCTGTGGACCCCAATTCCCCGCTCCTGCGCCATCCTCGTTCCTTCTTCACACCGCACAACGCGGGCCGGACCAAGGAGTGCATGGTGCAGATGTGCGCACAGGCCGCGCAGAACGCGCTGGACGTGCTTGATGGCTCCCCCAACCCGCGTATGGTCTTCAATAGACAGGTGCTCGGCGCATAAACAATACGCGCGTTCCGGTGGAGGGCTTTTGTACCCCTGCCACCGGAACGCGCTTTCAAAAATCTTCCAGACCAGCCAGACCGCCCGACACCGCGGGCACCAACACCTTTTGCCAAAGCACAGCACCCGGCACCCAACAAAAAGGCCGAAAAGAAACCAAACGAGCCGCTAACGCTTCATCTGAATAGCATGCTGAATCATCTGGTCCTGCGTGGTTACAATTTTACTGTTGGACTGAAAACCCCGCTGGGTCATGATCATGGTGACAAACTCTCTCGCCATGTCCACGTTGGATTGCTCCAACGCGTTGGAAATCACATACCCGTAGTTTTCCGTATCCGGCACCCCTTCAGTCGCCGCGCCGGAAGCGCTGGTGGCGGAGAAGTGGTTATTGCCTTCGCGCTTCAACCCATATTCGCTGTTGAATCGATAGATGGAGATGCGGTACAGGTCTGACGTTTCCCCGTTGCTGTAATGGCCCGTCATCACACCATCACGACCAATGCTCAGGTTCATGAGATAGCCCTCCGCATAGCCGTCTTGTGTCTGGAGCAGCGTAGATGAAGAACCATCATACGCCGTAGTCCGCGTCGCTTCCAGTGTGGGTGTGCCCATGCCTGCCACGCTCCGCGCGTCGGTGCCCACCGCTCCGGCGTTTTCCGCCGCACCAGCGGGGCGAGCGCCTCCGGGATTACGGATACCCATATCGAGCGTAATGGTTTGTTGGCCTGTCGGCCCATCGCTCCCTATAAGGTTGGCGTCGAGTTGGGGAAAGCCCTCCGCGCTGAACCCGGAGGGAGCCCAGTTGGACAAATTTTTCGTACCGTCAGGTGTAAAGGCCGACATATTCGTCAGCGTATTGTCCGACCCGAAGGTCATGGTCCCCGCCATGAGCAGCCCTTTGCCTTCCTCGTTCACGCTGCGCCCGTCCGAGGATGGAGGCAGCGTAACGATAAATTCAAAATGGCGCTGCGAGCCGGAGTTGCTGGCCCCTTCCACCGCATCGAAATAGACTGTCAAATCGTGCGGATTCCCTTCGTTATCGTACACACGCAGTGAACTGCTGTATGAGTAGGCACCTTCTCCGAGGGGAGGCTCCTGCGAACCGTCCCATGCCTTTGCCATGGCGAAAAAGGGATCTTCCGGGTCGGAGGAAAAACTTTCCGACGAGCCTAAATTGCTGACCAACCGCACGCTTTTGGTGGGCTGCGGCGATAAAATGCTCAGGCCGTTGTCATTAATATCCAGCCGAACGTCAGTCGTCGCCCCTTCCACTCCGTCGGTGATGGGACGCCCCTGCAACCGGAACCCGGAAGGATCCACCAGATACCCGGTCTTCTCAAACCGGAAATTACCCGCGCGGGTGTAGTGCGTCTCCCCTCCAGAGGCAACGCCAAAGAAACCAATACCGCCAATGCCGATATCAGTTACCTCGTTGCTCAGGTCAAACGCGCCTTGCGTATGCAGCGTGCGCACCTCAGCCATGGAGACGCCCAAGCCTAACTGCGCCATGCCTAACGGTGCGCCGTCTTGCCTGCCCGCGCCATTCACCGTGGCAGACCCCACAGTTGTTGCCATGGAGTTTTGGTAAATTGCCATCTGCTGCTTGAAGCCCAGCGTGTTGACGTTGGCAAGGTTGTTTCCCACAACCTGCATGCCAAGGCCCAGCGTCTTCATGCCATTGGCGCCGGTATAGAGTGCTGTCAGGCCCATATTCGGCTCCTCCGCCGCGCCAGCCCGATCCGGCAGCGGCAATGATCGACCATGCCCCCCGTGCGAAACTCCGGCCTGAGCCAGACGTTCCCGGATGTCCTTCCCGAAAAGGCGCGTCCGAAGAGAGGCAAAGATTTCCTTACGCTTCTTAATAAAGCACGGAGCGTGCCAGAGGCGCGGGCCACTCCTTTCCCCTGCGCCGGCAAACAGCACAGGAGACGGAAGTTCCCCACATTTTCCGAACAGTTTTGGCATGTTGACAAGGCATCCGCAGGCGACAACAGATTTTACGCGGCACCGCGGGCACCCTCCCCGTTATCCGAACCTCCGCATAAACTGGCAGCTTTTGCCCACCCTGTCCGGTACCGGCTGCGCCCCGCAACGGGCACACGCAAAGCGGCGGGCCGGGAACCCATGTTCCC
>JAEWQB010000018.1 GCA_023460395.1 Pseudomonadota bacterium
GGAAAGGCGTTCTATGCAAATCGCGTCGGCACGTCAAGGACCAAACTCACTTTTTCATGAAATACTTACGCCTCTTCCTCCACCTTCCCCGCCAGCCCTTGCGCCACGGGGGATTCTTGCCAGACTCCGGGGATGGAGATACAGTTCGCCCCCCACGTGATCGAACCAGCTAAGAAAGGACTTTCCATGGAACATCAGTTTAGCGCAGCCATACAATCCATTATACCGGTTGATGGCAGCCTCTCTTCTGAGGCGCAAACCCATCTGGATAACCTCACCAAACCCAAAGGCAGCCTCGGACGGCTGGAGGAACTGGCCCAACGCATCTTTTGCGTGCAGCAGGGACAGCGCCCCCTCTGCGCTGATCCGGCCCGTATATATACCATTGCGGGCGACCATGGCGTGACTGCGGAAGGGGTGTCGCTTTTCCCCAAGGAAGTCACCCGGCAAATGGTGCTCAACTTCCTCAATGACGGCGCAGGAATAAATGTATTAGCCAAAACTGTCGGCGCGGACTTGCTGGTTGTGGACGCGGGCTGCGCAGGCGGCCCCTATCCAGAACATCCCAAGCTTATCCAGCGGAAGATTGCCGAGGGAACAGAGAACATAGCGCTTGGCTCTGCCATGAGCCGCGAAGGATGTCTCGCCGCCCTGCTGCTGGGTATGGAACTTGCGGACACTGCCGCCGCCGAAGGGTACCGCACCGTGGCGACTGGAGAAATGGGCATATCCAACACCACCCCTGCCACTGCGCTTTATAGCGCGTATCTGGGTTTGGACCCCGCAGCCATCACAGGTGCGGGAACCGGGCTTACCACTGATGGCATTGCACACAAGACGGCTGTCATCCGCCGCGCTCTGCAAACAAACCGCGCAGCCGTGGAATCTGGAGACGCCGTGGACATCCTTGCCGCGCTGGGAGGATATGAAATCGCCGCGCTTGCCGGTCTTATCCTCGGTGCAGCCCGCAATCGCCTTATTGTTTTGGTGGACGGATTCATCTCCACCGCGGCCTACACCGCAGCGCTACGCATCTGCCCGCATGTGAGCGGCTACGCCTTCTTCTCTCACGCCTCAGCGGAACAGGGGCATTCCACTATTCTCACGGCACTGGACAGCGCCCCCCTGTTGCATCTGGGCCTGCGCCTTGGCGAAGGAACCGGCGCGGCCCTCACGCTGTTCTTACTGCGTGCCGCCTGCAACATTTTCAACGACATGGCGACGTTCAGCGATGCCGGGGTGGCGAAGGGTAGCAATATTCCCTAATACCATGCCACGTGCGGCGGCCTCGCGCCCGCTGCCCATTCATCCTAAAAAAAGCCGCCCCCTGCGGGGCGGCTTTCATGGAACATATCTCAGGGGTATTACCCCCAGCGGTGCGAGGCGAACCGTTCTCCCGTGCGGGAGATAATGAATGCCTCACGTTCCGGCATGCTATTGATAAACTGCAACCCCTTGCGGGCCTGCATAATACTCACGGCTGTGGACAATGCGTCTGCCTCCATGACCGACGGGGCAGTGATGGACACAGACGCCACGGCATTGGGGCTTTTTCCCGTAGCCGGACTGATGAGATGCGAGAATAGGTGCTGCTTATCGTAGAACACCTGATACCCGCCGGAGGTGGCAATGGCTCCGGTACGCATGGAAATCACGGCAATGGGGTCTGTGCTTCCCGTGGGATCTTGAATGGCAATGGTCCAAGGAGTTCCCTTGGCTTTTTCCCCCATGGTGCGGATATCGCCCCCTGCGTTGATCATGTGGCTGGTGGCCCCATGCGCGGCAAGAATGGCGGACGCTTTATCCACAATATATCCCTTCGCTATACCGTCCAGCGTGATGCCCATTCCCTCGCGTCCCAAGCGCACATTGCGTCCCGAAACAGCAAGGGCCGTATGGTCCACCAAAGACAGCGCGTGCTGAAGCTCCGCCTCCGAAATATCCAGTGCCCCTTCCCGGTTCTGTTTGGCATGGAGCAGGTCCACCACAGGCAACACCGTGATATCAAAGGCATGATCGGAAAGCGAACCGAACCGCTGGGCACGGTAGAGCACTTCCGCAAGTTCGGAAGGAATGCCGGAGACTTTGCCATCCACATTCAGGGCCGACACAGGCGAAGCCGGATCGAAACGGGAAAGCACGCGTTCAAGGCGGGCGATTTCATCAAATGCCCGCCCCACGGCTTCCTCTCCTTGCGTCTGTGAAGCGTGCATCGCGGTAATGGTAACAATGGTGCCCATCATAAGACGGGTTTGATGCACCGACTGTTCCTTGTCCACGCGCGCAGCACGGGCTACCACAGGCAGCGCGCTGTTAACTGCGGCTCCCAGACCCAGCAGGCCGCAGGCTGCGAGGAACTGGCGACGGTTGGTATGCATAACTTCGCTCCTTTAGGCCGTGGCCTGAGGCTGTTCAGCAGCCGCTGCGGCAGCGGCAATGGTCTGCTCACGCAGCGACACGCCATTGGGGCACATGAGCCGCAGAATATTGCGCGGACACGCCTCCACACACGCTTCCGCGCATTCCGGCCCATAGGCCAGACACGCCATCTGATCGATGTGGATTTTTCCACCTTGGTGTGAAATAGCGTTGGCGGGGCACCGTTTGACGCACTTGCCGCAGTTGATACACCCGGCCTCGCACACGTTCATTACGTCTTTCATCTTATCCTGCGTAGAGCAAAAAACCTGAACACGAGCGCGTTTGGGGATAAGTTCCAGAATGCCGTTGGGGCATACGGTCACACAAGCACCGCAGGCTACGCAGGCATCCGGATCAATCCGAACCAGACCGTTTTCCACATGCATGGCGTGGAAGTTACACACGGCAACGCAGTCTCCATAGCCTAGGCAGGAAAACCGGCAGGCGTCGGGACCATCTTCCACCAAAGCGGCTGCCGCACAACTGGGCAGACCGTCATATACATACCGTTTACCAACCTTCCCCTCGTCCTTCACACAACGGCGGAAAGAGACTTGAGGTTCAGTGTTGCCGGAAGCCTTACCGGAAAGCTCGCCCACCTTGGCGGCAACGGCTGGCCCACCGGCGCAGCACAGCCCGGCAGGGACCGCAGGGTCTTGAATTACAGCGGCCGCATACGCGTCGCACCCGGCAAAGCCGCATCCACCGCAGTTAGCGCCGGGCAGCGCTTCGGAAACGGCTTCCACGCGCGGGTCTTCTTCCACGTAAAACACGCGGGAAGCCACAGCAAGCACTACCGAGGCCAACAAGCCCAGTGCGAGCAAAGAAAGCACTGATGTAAGCATACTGCTATCCTTATGGGTTTACCCCATGCAGGGGTCAATTACCGCAAGTGCATATCGGCCTTGCCTAGATCATTCCCGCAAATGCCATGAAGGACATGGACATGATGCCCGCCAGAACCAGTGCGGCGGGAACACCCTTCATGGACAGGGGCAGACGGGATATTTCCAGCCGTTCGCGGATAGCCGCGAGCAGCACCAGTGCCAGCAAAAAGCCGAGGCCGGTGGCAAAGGCGTAGTAGGTGCCCGTGCCTAGATCATACCCTTCGCGCTGCACCACAATAGCCACCCCCAACACCGCGCAGTTCGTGGTGATGAGGGGCAGGAAGATGCCAAGCGAGTTATACAGCGGTGGAACAGCCTTCTTCAGGAACATTTCCACCAACTGTACGAGAGCCGCGATGACAAGGATAAACATGATGGTTTGCAAATACCCAAGGTCCAGCGGCACCAGCACATACTCCTGAATGAGCCATGTGATGGGTGTGGCGATGATCATAACGAATATGACCGCCGCTCCCATGCCGATGGAAACGCCCTTTTCCTTGGAACATCCAAGATAAGGGCACTGCCCCAGATATTGGGCAAGCACCACGTTGTTGACGAAAACCGCTGAGATGAGGAGCAGGAAGTATTCCATCATGGACAAGCCCTCCTATTCCCGGCCCATGGCGCAGCCGCGACAAGACTCGCAACCCGGCACGGGGTTTTCCGCCGGCGTTTCGCCACGGCGTTTTGCCTGCAGAATGCTCATAAAGTTCATGGCTCCCAGCAGCAGCCCCAGCGTGACGAAGGCACCGGGAGCTTCAACCATGAAGTGGATGGGCTTATAGCTACCGCCCAGCACCGTATGGCCAAACAGCGTTCCCAGACCCAGCACCTCACGCAGGCCACCCAGAAAGGTCAGGGCCAGCGTGTATCCCACGCCTATGCCCAGCCCATCGGCGATGGAAAGGTGCACCGGGTTTTTGCCCGCAAAGGCTTCGGCACGCCCAAGGATAATGCAGTTCACCACAATCAGGGGCACGAAGATGCCCAACTGCTGATATAGGGGGTACGTGTACGCTTGCATGAGCAACTCCACAGCAACCACCAGCGATGCGGCGATGGCTATGTAGCAAGCGATACGGACTTTTTTAGGAATAATATTGCGAATTAACGAGATCACGGCGTTGGACAGCGTCAACACGAAAATGACCGCCAATCCCATGCCAAGCCCGTTATCCGCCGATTTCGTCACAGCGAGCGTGGGGCAAAGCCCCAGCATTAGCCGGAACGGGGGCAGTTCAGCCCACAGGCCCTTGGAAAACTCTTTCCACATGCTGGCCATTGTTTTCTCCTTTAACGGCACACGACCGGCTAGTTCCAAGTGCTCACGGTTTCAGACTTAAGCGCCTGATACACCTTCGCCGCGTTCTGCACCGCCGCAACAACCCCTCCACTGGAGATGGTAGCCCCGGAAAGAGCATCTATCTGCCCACCTTTGGACTTCAGATCGACACTCATGGGCTGCTTGCGGAACTGCTTGGTGAACGACGTTTCCGTCACGCGGGTGCCAAGGCCCGGCGTTTCCTTCATAGTGGTCACGCCTATACCCGCGAGGGTGTCGTCTTTCACGTTGAAACCGACGATAACGCCAATGTCGCCGCCAAAACCGCCACCAAAATCCTCAATGGCTACAGCCACCAGTTTACCACCTTTGATGGAAGGAAATACATTGATCTCTTTCCCGGTGGCAGGATTGATGAACTTTTTACGGTCGGCGAGAGGATCGTTTTCACTGTCCGCAAAGACCTGCCGGATGGCTGGCCCCTGCACGTAGGTGAGCACCTGTTCCTCAATGGCGGGAGCGGTCAGTTGCTTAAGGTAGGAGAGGCAAAATCCAGACAAGGAGCAGATGGTCGAAAGCACCACTATCATTTTGATGATTTCACGCATGACTTACCTCGCTCCGAATGGTTTGGGCCTGATAAGGTCCACCAACGGACTGACCATATTGGCAAGCAGAATCGCAAACATGGTACCGTCGGGATATTTACCGTAGGTACGGATAAGAATCACCAACACCCCACCGATAATCCCATACACGAGGCCGGAAATAAGCCCGCTGGGCGACGAGGAGGAGTCCGTCATCAGGAAGAATGCCGCAAGCATGGTGGAGCCGGTCAGCAAGTGGAACACGGGGCTGGCGTAGAGCGAGGGGTCCATCAGGTAGTAGACGGAACCAAGCCCCAGCACGCCAATGATGAACCCCACCGGAATCTGCCACTGAATGGTTCCGCGCAGAAGCAGGTATATGCCGCCAAGCAGCAGCGCTCCTACCTGAACGGCACCCAACGCGCCAAGCTGATCACCGGAAAGCAGCGCGGGGACGGTGAAATCCGCCGCATACTGCGCACCGAAATACTTAAGCTGGGTGAGCGGGTTTACCATTTCAATATTCAGCATGGTGGCGTTGGGGTCCACAAAAAGCGGCCACGAGATACGGCAAAACGCCCAGCCCACAGCGGGGCCGACAACGGGAGAGCCGCCCAGATCGCCGAACACGTGCTTGCCCAAAATCATGGTCACCGCGGAGCCGACCATAACCAGCCACCACGGCGCGCCAGCCGGGAGCAAAAAGGCGAACAGCAAACCGCAAACCACGGCGTGCAGATCGTCCACCACGATCTCCCGGTCCATAAGCCGGGTGACAAGCGCTTCAGTCACCACCGCAGTTGCCACGGCAAGGGCCATAACCCGTGCCGCTTCCATACCGTACCAATACAACGCGCCCACCACAGCGGGAGCAAGCGCGATGAGGATGGTGCGCATTCTGCCCTGAATGCTCGCCCCGCAGTGGAAATGCGGAGCGGCCCCCACGGAAAGAACAGGCGCGCCCGGCAATATTTCATTGGCCATTATGCTGCCCCCTCTTCACCCTGTAGGGCACAGGCACCCACCTGCGCGTCCTTAAGGGCAATCATATGTTTGCCGAGACGAATGAGCTGCATCATGGGACGCCGTGCCGGGCAGTAGAACGTGCAAAGGCCACATTCCATGCAGGCACTGATATGCTGGACGGAACATTGCTCGAATTCACGGAATTCCACATAGCGCGTAATCAGGCTGGGCATAATCCGCGAGGGGCAATGGCGCACACATTCGCCGCAGTTGATGCATTGGCGGTGCGATACCGGCGCGAAGGTTCCCTTTTTAATCAGGACCACGCTCTGCGTGTTTTTGTTAATGCCGTGCATGTAGTCCGCCGTGGCAAAACCACGCATGGGACCGCCCAGAATAATCGCGTCTCCCGCTTCCACGGAAAGCCCGGCATGTTCCAGCAAAGCATTCACAGGGGTGCCTACGACCACCTTGTAGTTTCTGCCCTGTACACAGACCACGGTTTCCGTCTGCGGCAGGCCGGTTTCGGCAACATGCCCCAGCATGTACAGCGTGTGCAGCGGCAACACGCGGTACCCAGAGCGATCACCGCGACCAGCGGCCTTGACTATAAGCTTTTCGTCCAGACTGTTGGGGTAGACCGGAGCCACATCCATAGTTGGCAACCCGCCGATGTCGGCAGAGGAACCAGCGGCGCGGGCCAGCAGCATTGAGCCTGCGGGGGAAAGCTTTTTCAGCAGCGAAAGCCCTGCTTCCAACACGCTGGGGGCGTGCGCGAGCATGGCTTCAGCAAGAGTGATACCCGGTTCCGGGTTCAGTCCGTTGATGATGAGGGTTTCGCACCGTGCGATCAGAGGACGCGTGTCCACCCCCAGCGCTTTCAGGGCATCAGCCAGAGCGTCGCCCTCCAGCACGGACAGATCCACCGGAACCATGGCAGTCGGAGGGGTTTCCCCTTCCGCGGGTTCTGCGGGAGCCTGCGCCGTGACAGCTATGTACAGAGAAGTGGTATCCGCCACCACGCCAGCAATGCCGCAATGCATATCGCCAGTCTTGGCACTCTTATGCTCGGCAACAAGCTGTCCGGGGATAACGGCGGCCTTCTTTTTTACCGTTTTTGATTCATGTCCCTCAAGGGGAATACGCAATTCGGTCGGGACTGGCCCATCCAAAATGCCGCCCTTGTCACCACTCGTAAGGGAAAATAATGCGTTACTCATAGCGATACCCTACTGGAAGTGGCATTGGCTGCATTCGGTCTTCTGGTAAGGACCGGCACCCAATTCTTCGTGACAGCCCATGCAACTGGCGTGTAGCGCGGTCATCCGGCTGGGAATGACTTCGTTAACACTCTTGTCGCTGTGGCAGGAGGTGCATCGGGTAAACTGCTTGTCCAGCGTGCCCGCAGCCAATTGCTGCTTCTGGTCCACTTCGCCATGGCAGTCAGCACACCCCGCAAGCTCTTTATCAAACAGATCCTGATGGCATGTCTGGCATTTGGCGTGAACAGCATCGCGCAATGCGGGCATGGCTCCGTCAGCTTCAGACTGATGGCAATCCGCGCAGTTCGTCGGCTCCGGCTCGATGCTGGTGTCTTCGTGGTGACAGTCTGTGCAGGATGCGAGGTCTTTATGCATCTCGTGCCCCCAATCGTAGTTCTTGGCGAACTCCACATGATGGCAGGTCACACACTGCAAGTCTTTGGTGAAGGTAGCGGCATGCTCCTCCACCCAAATATCAGTGACATCAACCCCATGGCAGCGCCCGCAGGAGAGAGGTTCCAAATCTCCCGGAGCGGCTTCGTGGTGACAGGTTTCACACGCAACACCGTAGTCCCGATTATGGGCCACATGATTGAGAACGACCTTGCCGCCCGCGTTATCCATAAGCACGCGGACAGGGATCGCTTCCGACGGAGTCGGAGTCATGTAGCCAAAGAGGGCCACGGCTGCCAGAATACCGGTCAGCACGGCGATGGGAAAGTATCTCTTTGGCAAAGTACACCTTCCTCAAAAATTGGTGGTTACCTAACTGTACGAATTGCGAAGGAATCTGTTGGCGCAGATTGATTTAGACCATTTTAGAAATTTTGAAAAGGTTAGGCACTTATTGGTGCGTAGGTTCACCCCCGCGAAGCTATCTTTCTTTTTTCAAAGGGTTATCGGGTGTGTGATTACTCAATCTCCCGAACAGCGCAAAAAATATTTTTACACAACCTGAGAACTTTTGTTTGTGAATAATCTAACATGGTGCTTTGCCTATCAAATTGGTCGGAAATTACGCTCTTTTCCACAGGGAATGCGCACCCCCCGCAACCGCAACTGACTACTTGCGTTTGCACCTCTGGAAAAAAACATTTCCGCCTGCCTTCCCGTAAAATACAAAACGGTCGCATCGGAAAACGATGCGACCGCCTGAAACCATGGGATATGAAAAACCGCTACACGTCCAGATCAAGCCCCACCGGGCAGTGGTCTGATCCGAACTGATCCATCTCGATCCAAGCATCCCGGACAGCAGGCGCCAGTTCACTGGAAACAAAAAAGTAGTCTATTCTCCAGCCCACATTCCGTTCGCGGGCTTTAAAGCGGTAAGACCACCACGAATACATATCTGCCACATCAGGGTGTTTGAGCCGGTAGGTGTCCACATATCCATGGTCCACCAGCCTATCCAGCCACTCGCGTTCTATGGGTAAAAACCCCGAAGTTTTTTCGTTTTCCTTGGGGCGGGCAATGTCGATGGGGTGATGCGCCGTGTTAAAGTCGCCGCAGACCACAATGGGCTTTTCTTTCCGCAATGCCTCAGCATGCGTCAGAAAGGCATCGTAAAACCCCAGTTTGTACTGCAAACGGTCATCACCAGACTGGCCGTTGGGGAAGTAGATGTTAAAATAATGCAGCGCGTCAAATTCCAAATGGATAACCCGCCCTTCGCCCTGAAATGCCTCATGGGGCAAATCAAACTGCACAGCTACAGGCGCAGGCCGAGAGAACACCGCCGTGCCGGAGTAGCCTTTCTTCACCTGCGAGGCGAACCAATAACTATGGTAACCAGCCGGATTCCTGTCCGCCTCGTCTACCTGTACCGGGTCCGCCTTGGTTTCCTGAAGCCCAATAACATCCGCGTTGCAACTGGAAAACCAGTCCCATTCAGGCTTTTTCCGAATGGCTCGAAAGCCGTTCACATTCCAAGAGACAAAACGCACGTTATATCCTTATTGTTCTTATGGGTTACGCCCTGTCTGCACTTCGCGGCGCGCAAACGCGCACCAGCCAAGGCTTCGCCATCCCGCGCCAGCGGAATGTCCGCTCACTGCAACACTGGCATTTTGGGTATGTGGAACAGCACTTGTGTTCCCGCGCCGGGAGTGCTTTGAATATGTAATCCATATTCCGGCCCGAACATCTGCGCCAGGCGTTGATGACAGTTCAGCACGCCGATGCCCTCCGAGGCGGATTCCAGCGGGTGCTGCTCAAACAACCGGTCAAGCTGCTCCGGCGCGATGCCCACGCCGTCATCTTGCACGGTCACACGCAGTTCCTCACCCTCCCGCGAAATGGCGAGCTTAATAAGCCCTCCCTCTTCCCGCCGGGAGATACCGTGTTTCACCCCATTTTCCACAATGGGCTGAATAAGCAGCGGCGGCACGGGCCAATTCTCGCAACCGGGTGCCACATCCATCTGTACGCGGATACGGTCGCCAAACCGCGCCTGTTCAATGGCGAGGTACGACTGCACCTGCTCCAGTTCGTCCGACAGCGGGATAAACCCCCGGCTGGAATCCAAATTCCGCCGCATATACCGGGAAAGGTCCAGCAACAGATCCCGTGCTTTATCCGCGTTGGTACGGCAAAAAACAGCAATAGTATTAAGGGAGTTGAATAAAAAATGAGGATTGATTTGCGCCTGTAGCCGACGAATTTCCGCATGAGCCAGCATCCGGCTTTGCAAATGCAGATCTTCCAATTCTAGCTGTGTGGAAAACAAACTGCCCAATCCCTTAGCCAGCTCATACCGGATGCGGTCCAAGGGCTGTCGTCTGGACCCGTAAAATTTCAGCGTGCCCACAATGCGGTCCCGCTTGCGCAGGGGCACGACGATGCCCGAATGCAAAGGGCACCCCGCGTGATTGCAGCCGATATCGACCGGCTGGTGAAGCACCACCGGCTCCCCGGTTTCCAAAACGCGGCGGGTGCCCAGCGTGCAGATGTCCGCCCCCTCCACATGGTGGTCGTCGCCCTTTCCAATATGGGCCAGAACCACCTTGTCATCAGTAATGGAGACAGCCGCCACGGGTATACTGTCAAAAATAATACGCACGGTTTCCCGCGCGGAAGAGACATTCAATCCGCCCCGCAGATGCGACACCGTCTGATTGGCGATGGAAAGAATCTGCTCCGCCATATCAGAATCGCGTTTTTCCCTGTCCTTAAAGACCAGACTGATCACTTGGACAAAAAGAACCGCGCCCACCGAGTTCACCACTATCATGGGCATGCCGATAATCTGCACCAGATGCAACGCATCGGCAAACGGTCGGGAAAGCAGCAACACCAGCCCCATATGCACCGACTCTCCCACTATGCCCAGCAGAGCCGCAGCACGCCAGTCCAGCCGCCCGCCAAGCTTCCGGGAAACCAGCCCGGCGGCTACCCCCTCCAGAAGAGTCGCCAAACCGCATGGCAAGGCAGAAAATCCACCAATATCAATAAGGTTGCGATGCAGCCCCGCGATAAGTCCCGCACCTGCGCCCACCACCGGACCGCCGAACAGGCCGCCGGTAATGACAGCCATAGCACGCAGATTAGCCACGGACTGGTGAATGTCGTTACCGCTGTAAGTGCCTAAAATGCCAAACAGGCCGAAAAACAACACATAAAACGTGGTCTGCACCGAGCTGCTGGCGGGACGCCCCCCGCCGAACCGTTCTAATGGCCTCAACGACAGCAGTAAAAATGCCGCCGCCACAATCAGGCCGAACCGCTCAATAAGCACTCCAAGCAAAACTTCCGTGGCCATGTATCATCTCCCCGCGCAAAGATGATTTCCGCGCGGAATACTTACCGTTAAAGTAGTCCCAAGCGTTCTTTAAACTCTCGCACGCGGCTGCGGTTCACCACTATTTCCGTGTCCGCCGCGTCATCCATGCACAAGGTGTATCTGCCGCCATCCCATGGCGCAAACTCCCGCACCGTAGCCAAGTTCACCAGTTCGGCCCGGTTCGCCCTGAAAAAATCGTATGGCATAAGCCGCTCTTCCAGCCGCCCCAAGTTAGCGCTTCCGTGGCAGACAAACCGCTCGCTTCGGGTGTGTACCCATACCTTTTTTTCATCCGCCCGGCAGAAGCACACCTCGTCGGGCTGCAAGAGCAGCATGCGACCATGGCTTTCCACCGAGAGCCGGGTAAACGGCGCACGCTGGCCTATACGTTCGAGCAACCGAGCCACATCCCGTTGTTCCGCCGCAGCCTGCCCCACGGCCTCACTTGCGTCGTCTGCCGTGTCACGACTGCCCAGACGCTGCCGGGCTTTCTCAAGCCCCTTGCGCACTCTAGATTCTTCCAGCGGTTTCAGAATATAATCAATGGCATTTTCCTCAAACGCGCGAATGGCGTATTGGTCAAATGCAGTGGCAAAGATGACCAGTGGCGGGGTATCCATGTCCATAAGCTGCTCCACCACGCTGAACCCGTTGCCACCCGGCATTTCGATATCAAGAAACACCAGATCGGGAACATGGTGATGAATGGCTTCCAGCGCTTGCGTGGCGGAAGAAGCGGAGGCCACCACTTCCACATCGGGCATGCGTGAAAGCAGATACCTCCATTCGTCCCGTGCGGGCGGCTCGTCGTCCACAATGATGCAGCGTATGACCATGTTGAATGCTACCCCGCACGGGTAATGATGTAAATAGCGCCTCCTTGCCAGCCGACGGGAGGGAGCGTACAAGGATACGCCAAGGAGATTTTCCTTGCGTAGTCCCCATAACCGCCCAACACCCGCCCATGGAGGTCCGATGCGTAATACGGTTTTGTGCACCGCGCTCGCCGCGCTGCTTCTGTTCTTTTCCTCCGCAGGCGCACACGCCGCAGAGACTAATGCCGCACTAAAAGCACAGGTGGAAACGGTGCTGCGTGAGCACCCCGACATGCTTATGAATATTCTCCGCGAACACGGGGAAGAGCTATACGGTATCATCCGGGAAGCATCGCAGCAGGCGCAACAAAAAGCTATTTTGGCACAACGGGAAAAAATCGTCGCTCAGTGGAAAATAGACCTGAATGAACCCAAGTCCGTCACACTGAAGGACCGCATTATCCGCGGCAATGCCGACGCCCCCGTGACCATCGTGGCCTTTTCCGACTTCACCTGCCCTTACTGCGAACAGGCCGCTCAGGTTGTAACGGCCCTGCTCAAACATTACGGGCCGACAGTACGCCTTATTTTCAAAAACACACCGCTGGCCTCGCATGCCAGTGCCCGCACCGCCGCGGAATATTTCGTGGCAGCAGCGCGGCAAAGCCCCCAGAAGGCATGGCAGCTCTATGACACGTTCTTCGCTAACCGCGCGGCTGTGACGGAAGAGGGCGCCCCCTTCCTTCGGAAAGCTGCCGCCGACGCGGGCCTAGACATGGAACGGCTTGCCAAAGATATGCAAAGCCCGGCTGTGCAGGAAAGTATCGATCAGGACGTAAAAGACGCGCAAGCCCTTGGTTTCAAGGGCACCCCCTACTTTTTGGTCAACAACATTGTGATTCGGGGCGCACTGCCCTTTGACCTGTTCAGTGAAGCTGTGGAAATGGCGCTGGAACGCGTTAACTCAGGGAAATAGGATAACAAACAGGGCCTCGCCTGCGCGCCAGTCTTACAGCCTCTGTGTCCGCTGTGCACATCCGACCTGCCCTTCCGAACAACAAAGGAAGGGGGCGCAAGAGGCGAAGTCACGAAGCATGGCGGGACCATGCGGGACCGTACTGAACAATACAAAACCGGGCCGCGCAGTACCGGACAAGCAGACCTGTCCATTAGGGCAACCACCGCCCACAGACGTTCCAACAACATAAAAAGGCCGCCTCCATCAGGGAGGCGGCCTTTAGCATTGGTTTAGTTTGCGCAGGCTAATACGCTTCGTCTGAGGCCAAATCCTTGTCTGTAATCTTGAAGGAGAACACGCGGTAGGCCCAAGCCTGATAGAATATAACAATGGGGACAAAGATGAGCACCACTCCCAGCATGATCTGGAGTGTCAACGTGCTGGAAGCCCCGTTGTGAATGGTCACCGAGTAGATATTCTCAATGCTGGAAGGAATGAGCGCCGGGTACATGCCCACCACCCCGAACAGGGTGCAGCAGAAGATGGTGACCGCACTGCTGGTCCATGCCAACGGCGCAGAGTCCGCCGCAATGAACAAGCGGGTAACAAACAGGCTTACCACAGCCAGAACGATGATCACCATAAGTGCCGGCACGCTGAGGTAGTTGTGGTACAAGTCCGTATAGACGGCGGTAGCGGCGAGGAACGCCACAGCGGCAGCCAGCATATAGGGCCAGAGGCCACGGGCCGCGCACATAGCCTTCTCGTGAATGCGCCCCGACGATTTAATGGCAAGCCACAACGCGCCGTGCAGGCAGAACATCAGCACAAACAACGCGCCTCCCAGCAGGCCGTAGGGATTCAGCAACTTGATCAGGTTGCCGTGGTACACGCCGTCCCCGTCCACGGGAATGCCTTGGAACAGGTTGGCAAACGCCACGCCCAGCAGCAATGCGGGAATAAAACTTCCTAGGAAGAGGAAGGTATCCCACAATTTGCGCCATGCTGCGGATTCAATTTTATTGCGGAACTCAAAGCTCACCGCCCGGAAAATAAGCGCGAAGAGCAAAAGCAGCAACGGCGCGTACAATGCGCTGAACATAACGGCATAGGCTTTGGGGAATGCGGCAAAGGTAACACCGCCCGCCGTGATCAGCCACACTTCGTTGCCATCCCAAAAGGGTGCGGCGGCATTATAAATAGTGCGTTTTTCTTGCTCATTTTCAGCAAGGAACGGCATCAGCGTACCCATGCCAAGATCAAAGCCATCAAGGATAAAGTAGATGGCCCAAAGTGTGCCCCAGAGCACGAACCATAGGGATTCCAAAAACATAGTCTGACCCTCTGTGATAAAGGTTGCTGTCCGTTACGTTGCTTAGGCCTTTGGTCCCTTACGGGCGTACTTGCGCAGCAAGTAAATATCCAACACGCCCAACCCGGAATAAACCACGAGAAAGGCGATAATGGAGACCAGCACGGACGAGGCTTCCACCGGGGAGACCGCATCGCTGGTGCGCATCATACCATAGACGATCCACGGTTGGCGGCCCACTTCGGCCACGGTCCAGCCAAGCATAATCGCCACGTAGGGAAGCGGAATGGTGTAGATGAGCGCCTTCAAAAGCCACGGTTTTTCTTGAATCCGATTACGCCACACCCACGCAAGCCCCGCCAGAATGGGGAAGAGTGTTCCCAGCCCCACCATGGTGCGGAAGCTGGCGAACGTAATTAGCACGGGAGGACGATCTTCCTTGGGGAAATCGAGCAATCCCTTCACTTCGGCGTGCGGCGAGTTAAACGCGAGCATGGAAAGCCCGTAGGGAATTGGCAGGGCTTCCACCACATTGCGTTCGTTCTTCTCATCCGGGAAAACCAGCAGGTTCATGGGAGCGCCTTCCATGGTGTGCCAGTGCGATTCCATGGCGGCAAGCTTGGCGGGTTGCAGCTTGGCAACCACATTTCCCTGATGGTGCCCGCTGACAATAACCACAAGGGCACACACCAGCGCCATGACCGTGCCGTACCGGAACGAACGATGGAAAAAGAGTTCTTCATTTTTCCGCAACAGGTGCCACGCGGAAATACCCATCACAAAGAATCCAGCGAGCATCCACGAGGCAATGACCGTGTGCGGATATTGCCCAAGCGAATAAGGATTCATAACCACGTCGAGGAAATTCGCCAGTTCAGCCCGTCCGTTACGGATAACATACCCCGTGGGGTTTTGCATGAATCCGTTGGCAATGATGATCCACAACGCTGACAGGTTGGAGGCAAACGCCACCATCCAGATAGCAAAGCAGTGCATCTTTTTAGAAACCTTTTCCCAGCCAAACCACCACACGGCGAGGAAGATGGATTCCAGAAAAAAGGCCGCAGTGGCTTCAATAGCCAACAACGAACCGAAAATGTCACCCACATATTCCGAGTAGCGCGACCAGTTCGTCCCGAACTGGAACTCCAGCGTAATGCCGGTCACTACTCCCAGAGTGAAGTTGATAATGAAAAGCTTGCCCCAGAATTTAACCATGCGCTTGTACATCTCGTCGCCAGTACGCACGTACATGGTTTCCATGATCGCAAGCAACACAGAAAGTCCCAGGGTGAGTGGAACGAAAATGAAGTGGAAGAACACGGTTACAGCAAACTGCAACCTTGACAACAGAACAACATCCATAATTTTCCCCCTTTCAGAGAAGGATTCCGGCAGCTACGCGCGCGCCGCCGGGTAAGCTAGGTATTAACGAGCTATATGCCGTTCCAGCCTTCAGCCGGTCATTTTAGCAGTTTCAGAGGAATGGTTATCAGTATCGAATTGTGTCTTTTTTGCAAGCCAAATCCGAGCTGCATGTCACTAAACACGGAACCGCCACGCATTCGCTCAAAGCGACTATCATGCTGCGCGTATAGCACATATTTTTTCATGCTGTCAGCAAGAAAGGCATTATTTCGTTACACGCCGTATGGCATGCCCTAATGCCCACGCGCATACTTCAGCCGCGCCAAAGCCTGCCTAAGCCCCCGAAGGCAGGCCCAACGAAAATGCCCCACCTGCGCGCGGCACTGCAAGAAAATCGCAACAGACCATAATTACAAGACAAAATGCACACACCCATATATGTGGGAAAAACAACAAACAGTCCCATCTGCATATTGCCGAAATCGAGAAAGTTGGGCACTGTACAAGGATAATGTCTCGAAAGCGTCACAAGGGGTATTTACCTTCTGCGCAGTTGCCATAGCAATGGCGCATTTGTCAGTAACCACAAATAGGTAGAGGTTTGGAATGAAGAGACTGTTTGCCCTGCTCGCACCTTTCGCCCTGCTGCTGGTTGCCGTTGTTGGCACGGCACAGGCCGAAACTCTGAAGCTGCTGACATGGAAAGGCTACGCTCCCAAAGAACTCGTGGACAAATTCGAGAAAGAAACGGGCGTCACGGTGGAGGTGACGTACTCCAACAACGAAGAAATGATCGCCAAACTCCGCGCAACCCGTGGTGCCGGGTTTGACCTCGCCCAGCCCAGTCAGGACCGCATTTCTTCCGTGCAGGCCGAATACGGGCTGTACCAGCCCGTTGACTATTCCCGCATTGAAGCCGGTCTGTTCATCCCCTCCATGCTTGATGCCGTAAAACGCAATACGCTGGTAGATGGCAAGTCCTATGCGGTTCCCTTCTGCTGGGGCACTTCCGGGCTTATCGTCAACTCGGAAAAAGCTGGAAACGTGGATTCATGGACCGCCCTGCTGAATCAAAAATACACCGGTCGCGTAAGCTACCGTCTGAAGCGCCCCACCATCATCGCCATGGGCTTCGCGCTGGGATACGATCCCTTTGCCCTGTACGCCGACACCGCACAGTACAAAGCCATGCTTGACGACATTGAAAAGCAGTTGATCGCAGCCAAGCCCATAGTGAAAAACTATTGGGCCAACGGGGACGCCCTGCTGGAATCCATGCGCTCCGGCGAAGTATACGTTGCCATGGCATGGGACAACGGCGGCTGGAAGCTGCACGCCGAAAATCCCGCCATCGACTTCAAAGCCCCCAAGGAAGGCGCACTGGGCTGGATTGATACCTTCACCATTCCCGCCAAGGCCAAAAACCTAGACGCCGCTTACAAGTGGATAAACTTTATGCTGCGCCCTGAAAACGCAGGATACTTTACTACGCAGGAAAACACGCCCACCGCATCCGCCGGTGCCAACGCCCACGTAGCCGAAGCCGTGCGCGTGAACTTTGAGCGTTCCTTCCCTGCCGAAGTCATCGACAACATCAAGTGGTACCCGCCTGTTCCGGCAGAACTGGAAGCGCTGGAAGGCAGAACGTTGGATAAAATTAAGGCCGCTCAATAAGCGTCCCCTTCCCATCAATCCCCGACACGGAGCGGCACTGGCCGCTCCGTGTTTTTCCATACCAGCCAGAACAGTATGACCAACGATCTTTCTCTGCATGCCGTTACAAAACGGTTTGGCGACTTTGTCGCCGTGAACGACATTTCTCTGGACGTCCCAACCGGCTCCTTTTTCTCCATCCTTGGCCCCTCTGGATGTGGAAAAACTACCCTGCTGCGCATGGTTGCGGGGTTTGAAGAGCCATCTAGCGGCACCATTGCCATCCGGGGCCGGGACATGGCGAATGTTCTCCCCAACCTTCGCCCGGTGAACCTCGTCTTTCAGCATCTGGCCCTGTTTCCCATGATGTCTGTGGCGGAAAATATCGCCTTCGGCCTCAAAAGGCGTGGGGTGCGCACGACGGAAGCCCGCTCCCGCGCGGACGCCATGCTGGAACGCGTGGGCCTGCCCGGCTATGGCGACAAACGCATCGCCCAGCTATCCGGCGGACAAAAACAACGCGTGGCCATTGCCCGCTGCCTTGTCCTAGAGCCTTCCGTCCTTCTGCTGGATGAGCCACTGGGTGCGCTGGATCTGAAGCTGCGTGAAAAAATGAAAGTGGAACTGAAAAAACTTCAGGCCAAGGTAGGCACCACCTTCATCTATATTACGCACGACCAGTCCGAAGCCCTTGTCATGTCCGACCGGGTGGCTGTCATGAACAAAGGTACCTTCGAGCAGGTGGGCACACCGCAAGAGCTGTATAGTGAACCCGCCACTCCGTTCGTAGCCCGCTTCGTGGGCGACAATAACCTGTGGGCGGGGACGGTGGAAGAAACCTCGGACCATACCGTGACGTTGCGTACCGACGAAGGCTATGTTTTCCACGCCCGGTTACGGGGCAGCCTTTGCACGGATTCCCGCGTGAATATGTTTTTGCGGCCTGAAGCCATGCTGCTGGAACCCAAAGACACCACCGGCATGAACCTCTTTGAGGTCACGCTTAAGGCCATTCTCTTTGACGGAGCCAACAGCCGTCTGCTCACCGTCACCGATCAGGACCACGAGCTTTTGGTCAGGCTGCCCCAGAACCGGACCTTCGACAACATGGAACCGGGACGCCGTTTCACTGTGGGCTGGAACCCGGAATCTGGAATTTGCTTCCCCATGACGGAAGAATCCGCCTGTACCGACGAGGAGGAAGAGCTATGAGCGCTCCGGGCATGCGGCAATCCCGCATGGTGTTCTGGCTCTTTTTCGCCCCCGTGCTTGCGTGGCTGATGCTCCTCATTGTCCTGCCACACCTCGACATGCTGTACCTCAGCTTCCGCAGTGGCAGCTTTTCCAACCCCAATTGGACGTTGGATAACTACCGCACCTTTTTTCAAGAACCCATTTATTGGCTCACTTTCGTACGGACCGCGTCCTACGCCATCATTACCACGCTGTTCACGCTGGTATTAGGACTTCCGGTGGCATTTTACATCGCCAAGGTCGTCCGCCCGCAACGCTCCGGCGCGCTTATGGTGCTATTGTTGCTCCCCTTCTGGGTCAGCGAACTGGTGCGCGTGTACGGCTGGATGATCCTCCTGCGCGAATCCGGCGTTATTAACTTTTTCCTGCTGCGGCTCGGCATTGTGGATGCCCCGATTGAAATGCTTTACAATGACGCCACCATGATCATGGGACTGGTATACACCTCCATGCTTTTCATGGTCGTCCCACTGGTTTCCGTTATGGAAAGCTTGGACAACAGCCTTGTGGAAGCCGCATACGACCTTGGGGCAAGCCGCCTCTGCATCTGGCGCACCATCATCATCCCACATAGCAAACCGGGCATAACCTCTGGTTGTATTGTGGTTTTCATGCTCTCACTGGGGAATTACCTTACCCCCAATCTTATGGGAGGCAAAAACTCCCTGTGGTTCACCGAACAAATTTACAACCAGTTCATCGCCAGCTTCAACTGGAACCAAGGCTCGGCTTTCGGCTTCTTACTGCTGGCCCTCAGCTCTGGCATTGTCTGGGCGGGCCTCACTCTGACCCGCCAAAAATTGGGTGAGGTGGCATCATGATCCGATCTTTGCCCAACGGACGCTCCTACCTCTGGTCGTTCCACGCCTTTGTTGTCGCCTATTTCATATTCCTATTCGCCCCGCTGATAGTAACCTGCGTGCTGGCGTTCAATAACTCAGACTTCCCATCACTGCCCTGGTACGGGTTTAGTCTGGACTGGTTCTTTTCTCCCGGACCGGACAGGGTAGGCGTGTTCCACGACAGCCAGAACCTGCGTGCCATCCTGACCAGCGTGGAAACCGCTCTCTGTGTTTCCGTGCTTAGTGTGGTGGTGGGCACCTGCGCTAGCTTTCTCTTTGAGCAGGAGGACTTCCCCTTCAAAAGCGGCCTCTACATGCTCATGCTAGCCCCTCTGGTCATTCCCGGTGTGATTTTAGGCATTTCTCAGCTCCTTGCCGCCAACACGCTGGGCGCATGGCTGGAAGACTCTCTGGGATGGGATGTGGAAGTGCTGCGCCCCAGCTTCTGGCTGGTAGTTATCGGGCAGTTCTCCTTTATTACCACCTTCGTCACACTGGTGGTGTCCGCCCGTCTGCGTAAGTTTGACCACAGTCTGGAAGAAGCCGCACTCAATCTGGGAGCCACCCGGTTCGGCGTCATTCGCCACATCACCCTCCCCTTCCTGCGGCCCTCCATTCTGGGCGCGGGAGCCGTAGCCTTTCTGATGAGCTTCGAAAACTTCAACACAACGCTCTTCCTTGTGGGCTCACATCCCACATTACCCATTAATCTCTACCTACAGGTCCGCGACGGCAGCACCCCAGTCATTAACGCCATATCTTTCCTGCTCATCGTAGGCACCTCCGTGCTGGTATTGCTCAATCTCTACTTCAGCCGCAAGGGAACCGGGGAATAAGCGAGCCGGGGAACACGCCAAGACAGCCTTTGGCAACCACAGAGGTGACTTCCCCTAACCGCCACATACCGTGCCGGGCACGCTCTCGCGTAGCTGGACAGAGGCCGCAAAAATAACAAAACAGGCGTTGGAATTTTTCCAACGCCTGTTTCATTTACTGCCGTATTGCTCACAGACACTCTGGTGCGGCGCATTACAGGAATGCAGAGGGAGTATTTCCCTGCCCGCCAGAGGCAAAAATGGCCCCTTCAGTTCGGGCTACAACCGGCCTTCCTCCACTCCGTGGCAGGCCACGAGGGTTCCCCCTTCCACGGTGCGCGGGTGGGGGACTTCCTGTCTGCAACGGTCATTCGCGTGGGGACAGCGCCCGTGAAACACACAGCCGGAAGGCAGGTTTATGGGCGTTGGCACGTCTCCAGAAAGGCGCATATGCTGGAACCCCTTGCCAATGCGCGGAATGGCGGACAGCAGGGCCTTGGTATAGGGATGCTGAGGGTTGGAAAACAGCTGCGCGGTTGAGGCAAGTTCGCACAGTGAACCAAGATAGAGCACGGCCACCCTGTCCGAAATATGCTCCACCACGGAAAGATCATGACTGATGAACAGATACGTCAGGCCGCGTTGCTCCTGAAGATCCATCATCAGATTCAGTACCTGCGCCTGAATGGACACGTCCAGAGCGGAGATAGGTTCGTCCGCCACAACGAATTCCGGGTTCAGCACCAAGGCTCTGGCAAGCGATATACGCTGCCGCTGACCACCGGAAAATTCGTGCGGATACCGCACTCCCCACAGCGGATTGATACCCACCTGTTCCATCACTTCGCCCACGCGCTCGCGCACCTGCGCATCCGAAAACTCTGGACGATGGAACCGCACCGGCTCTTCCAGAATCTGCTTCACCCGCATACGGGGGTTCAATGAAGCATAGGGATCCTGAAAGACCATTTGGGCTTTTGTACGAAAGGGACGGCGGCGCGTGCCGTGCAGATTGTCTACCCGTTCTCCGCGAAAGTGAATTTCCCCGCTGGTGGGCGGATGCAGACCAATAACGACGCGTGCAAGGGTGGACTTCCCGCATCCCGACTCACCCACCACGGAAAGGGTTTCGCCTTCCATAATCTCAAGGCTAACGTCGTTCACGGCGTGCACTACGGCGCGGTTACGCACCAGCTTGCCACCGGAAAAGGCGAATTGTTCCAGCAGGCCACCGGAAATATCAAAATGTTTAACAATATGTTGTATACTGACAAGCGGACTTTTTCCCATGACTACTCCAGTACGTGACATGCGGCGCACACGCCGGACGATTTGCGTTCCAGAACGGGCACGCTGGTGAGGCAGATGTCCTTACGGAGTCCACAGCGATCATTGAAGGCACAGCCTTCAGGAACTTCTGACAAGCTGGGCATGCTGCCGGGAATCTGATTCAGACGGCGCCCTGTCGCCCCCTCCGGCAAAGCGGCGATCAGGCCACGGGTGTAGGGATGCTGCGGGGCGCGACATATCTGGTCGGTTTCCCCCAGTTCCACAATACTGCCCGCGTACATCACCGCCACCTTCTGCGTTACCTGCGAGACCACGCCCAGATCGTGGGTAATGAGAATAAGCCCCATGTTTTCGGTCTTACATAGCTCCAGAAGCAAGTCCATAATCTCCGCCTGAATGGTCACGTCTAGCGCCGTTGTCGGCTCGTCAGCGATAATCAGGCTCGGCCCGGTGAGCAGCGCTATGGCGATGACAATGCGCTGGCGCATACCCCCGGAAAACTCGTGAGGATACTGCTTCAACCGCTTTTCCGGCGAGTTGATGTACACTTTGCGCAATTTATCCATGGCGATGGCTTCTGCTTCTGCCCGGCTCATTTTACTATGCGCCAGCACCGTCTCCACCATCTGAGTACCGATGGTAAGCACGGGATTCAGGGTCATCATGGGATCCTGAAAAATCATACTGATACGGTTCCCCCGCACCTGCCGCATCTCTTCATGAGAAAGGCTGGCGAGGTCTTTACCGTCAAACCACACCGATCCGCCCGCAAGAAAACCGGGTTTGGAAATAAGATTCAGGATAGAAAAACCCGTCACAGATTTACCCGCCCCAGACTCTCCCACAAGACCCAGCCTTTCCCCTTTATTCAGGGAAAACGACACGTTGTTCACGGCGGTCAGGGCTGTATCACGGAACGCAAACTTAACGGTAAGGTTGCGCACATCGAGCAATGGTTCCATGGCTGCCCCCTTAGTCCTTGTACAGTTTGGGGTTAAGGAAATCGCGCAGCCAGTCACCCAGCAGGTTGATAGAAAGCACCAGCAACACCAGCACAAGGCCGGGGAACAGGGTTATCCACCAACTTCCGCTTAACACGTAAGTAAAACCGGACTTAATGAGCGAGCCCAGCGAAGGCTGGGTGGCGGGCATGCCCAGCCCCAGAAAGGAAAGAGCTGCTTCGCTCATAACAGCGTTAGCCACCTGCACGGTGGAGATAACCAGCACCGGGGTGAGCGTATTGGGGAGAATGTGCCGCCACATAATACGCGAAGGCTTTAGCCCGATCACGCGAGCTGCTTCCACATATTCCTTTCTCTTCTCCGCCAGCACGGAAGCGCGGACAGTACGGGCATACTGCGGCCATTCGGAAATGCCGATAACAAAAATAAGGAACGGCAAGGCAATTTTGGCATAGCCACCCACGCCAAGCGCGGTTTGCAGAATCGCACCAAAAAAGATGGCCACCATATAGGACGAAAAAGAAAGCTGCACGTCGGTAATACGCATAAGAATGGAGTCTATCTTTCCGCCCTTATACCCGGACACCAGACCAACGAGAATGCCCAGCCCGGCTTGCAGCGCCACCGCGCCGATGCCAATGAGCAAAGAAACCCGCGTTCCGTACAGAATGGTGGACCAGATATCGCGCCCCTGTGCGTCTGTGCCGAGCAGGAATTTTCCCTCTCCAGAAACCCATATAGGCGCTATTTCCGCGTCCAGAATATTTATTTGTTTGCCGTCATAGGGATTCTGCGTAGCGAGAAGCGGCGCAAAAACAGCCATAAACAACAGCACTGCCAGAATAATAAAGCTGCCCAGCGCAATGGGATCGCGCAGGAAGCTATACAAAAAGAACGACTCACGGAATCGTTTCCACATACGTTATTTCCTCCCCGAAACGCGGACGGTGGGGTTCACCAGTCCGTAAATAATGTCCACCACCGTATTCACGGTGACGAAAAGCGCCCCCACAAAGATGAGGTAGGCTACCAACAGGGAGGTATCCGAGCGTTCCACGGCCTCAATAAACATAAAGCCCATGCCCTGCCACTGGAACACACTCTCCGTGAGAATGGTGTAGGCGAGCATAATGCCTATTTGCACGCCCCCCACCGTAATGACCGGGAGCAGCGTGTTCTTGAAGGCGTGAACCATAAGCACACGCCATGGCTTAAGCCCTTTGGCGCGGGCAAATTTAACATATTCCGTCTGGAGTGTTTCCTTCATCTCCGCCCTGATCAGGCGGATGAACAAAGGCAACATGATGGAAGAAAGGGCGATGGACGGCAGAATAAGGTGCAGCAGTCCGTCAATGGTAAGGAATCCGGTATCCCAGACACCCCAGAGAAGCACCGTTTCTCCCCGTCCGTAGGAAGGCAGCCAGTGCAGTTCCACCGCGAAGACGTAAATGAGCAGAATGGCGGTGAGAAAAACGGGAATGGAAACCCCCACAATGCTGCCGCCCATAATTAAACGCGACAACACGGATTTAGGCTTCACCGCCGCGTATATCCCGGAAGGAACAGAAACGAGGAGAATGATAAGGCTGCTCGCAAACACCAATTCCATGGTGGCAGGAGCCTTTTTCAAAATGACTTCGGTAGCGGGCTTGCGATAAAAGAAAGATCGTCCCAAGTCGCCATGTAACGCGTTTTTTACAAACCGGGACCACTGAGTAAGAATGGGATCATTCAGTCCCAGCTGATCGCGCAGAGCAGTTCTATCCGCCTCAGAGACGGACATGCCCACCATTTCGCGCACCGGATCCCCGAAGGTATACTTAATGCCAAAGCCAATAATGGATATGACAAACATGACGAGCAGCGCTTGTGCCACCCGCCGGATGATGAAAGCAATCATATAGGTTTCGTCTTATTTACAGTTACACATGGTTGCAGCGTGTCCCCGTACAGATGAGAACCGGCAGGATGCCGGTTTCTTGGTAATATCCCTTTCAAAGTTGCCTAATTGCGACGACGGACGCCCGCCGCCGCTCAAAGCCGCTTTGAAAAGGAAAACCGGGGCGGCGCTGCCGCCCCGGAAAACATATTCCCACGTTTAGCGCATGTTCAAGTCGCCGAAGTAGGGGAAGTCCATCACGTTTACAACTTCCTTGGCGTTCACCAGATTGGTGGAAGCAGCCCAAGAAAGATCCTGCCAATGCAGGGGAATGTAGGCGGCGTCATCGCTGAGGAGACGTTCCACCTGCTGGAGCATGGCGGTACGCTTGGCAACGTCGGTTTCCGCGTTGGAAGCGGTGATCAGCGCGTCCACTTCAGGATTGCAGTAGTTACCAGAGTTGTACTGGCCCATACCGGTTTCCTTGTTGGGGCACATGGTCAGGTATTCAGTGAAGTTGGCGGAGTCTTCGGTATCCGAATGCCAGCCGATAAACTGAATGTCCGCCACCTGTGCGTCAAACTCATCCCAGAACTGAGCCTTGGGCATGGTCTTCAGGTTCACCTTGATGTTGATCTGTTCCATCATTGCTACGAAGGCCTGAGAGATGGCTTCATCCTTCACGTAGCGGTTGTTGGGGGCGATCATGGTGACTTCGAAGCCCTTTTCGTATCCGGCTTCTTTCATGAGCTGCTTGGCTTTTTCAATATCGTAGCGGGGCTGCAGGTCTTCCACATAGCCCAGATAGCCTTTCGGGCTTTGCTGAGCTGCGGGGGTTGCGCGTCCCTTCAGAATCTTCTCTACGATACCTACGTTGTTGGTAGCGTAGTCAATTGCCATACGCACGCGCTTGTCCTTGAATTCCGCACGACGTGCCTGATTCAACTGCAGCGTTATGACGCGGGTACCGGAAAGGGTGATCAGATCCACGTTTTCAGCGGCATCCAGACGGTCATAATCTTGCGGAGGCACTGGCTGAATCCAGTCCACGTCACCGGAAAGCAACGATGCCACGCGGGTAGCTTCGTTAGTGATGGGGCTAAATTCAATGGTTTCGATATTGCCACGCGGCGCCCAGTAGCCCTTGAAGGCGGTGAACACGGTCTTCACGCCCTGTTCACGCGAGGTCACGGTGAAAGGACCGGTGCCGGATTCATGATCGTTGGCAAAGGAAGGACCGGACTTCACGATGGCGCTCTTGTCCTGCCCGCTTTCGTCCTTGCCGGAGTAAAACACGCTGTCCATGGGGAAGATGTAGGTAGCCATGTTCATCAGCAACGGATATGGCGTCTTCGTCTTCAGATCCAAGGTGTAGTCGTCCACCACAGCCACGGGTTCAAAAAGTTCAAAGAGTCCCTTGAAGTCGGGGGAATTTTTCAGGCGGTTCAGGGTCCACGCCACGTCCTTCGCGGTAAAGTCGTTGCCGCTATGGAACTTCACGCCCTTGCGCAGATAAAAACGCACCGTCAGGGGGTCAATGCGTTCCCACTTTTCAGCCAGACGGCCTTCAAACTGCATGTCCTGCGTCCAGCGCACCAACGGGTCGAACACCATGTGCGAATACTGGAGCATACCGCCAGAAAGCTGCACCAACGGGTCCATCGATACCGGGTCGGCATCCATGGCAAGGCGTAGCACCTTTCGCGCGGGAGCGGCGGGAGCTTCCTGTTTAGCCGCAGCTTTCTCTTCCTTTTTCTCTTCCTGCCCGCAGCCGAACACCAACAGGCTGGCGAGCAGCATGAGAACTACAACGCTGAAACGTTTCATCCAAAACCTCCAATGCTCTGTGAAAAAACAGATAGCTCTTTCCAACTAGCCGAAACGCACCGGCCTTCGCGGCAACCGCGCGCGCGGAAACAGAAGAGAACGCGCGGCAGAGTGGACGAGGCTCGGCGAAATATCCCTATATCCAAACCCGGTTGAGGGCGGGAAGTCAAGTTCTTTCTGGAGCCGTAAAACCCTTTATTGTCAACGCGTTCAGCCTGCGGGGGTAGTCGTCTGCCACTCATGGGCGGTAATGCCGCCGACACTTCCGCAGAGCCGGACAACGCCACCTGAGAAATACGGCTGTTCCCGCAGCGGCTTACGCGCGGGCCACAAACCAATCATTCAGCAAGGAGGGTTTGCCATATTGAAAAGCCCGTCCGTCCGCCCGCACAAGGCTTCCCCCCGCGGCAAGCAAGATAGCGTGCCCTGCGGCGGTGTCCCACTCCCACGTGGGATGCAGGCACGGAAACACCTGCGCGGCTCCCTCTGCCAGCAAGCAGAATTTAAGCGAACTTCCCGCCCGGATGCGGGCGTGTGGCACAGTGCCCATAAACGCGTCCAGACGGGGCGTGCGCTCCACATTGCTCTGCAACACAACAGGCGTGTCTTTCCGCTCCCGCACATGGATGCGGTGTAGCACGGGAATAGAAGTTCCCTCGCCTTCATCCGCCCCATCGCGCGGGTGTGTGCCGGGCGCACCTTCCCGGTCCGAAGCCGCCAGCAGAGTTGTCAGCATACCCGCTCCCGGAGCCTCCAGTGCAGGTGGCACATGCGCAAACCGAAACGCTCCGGCACCGCGCGTGCCAAAATATGTCAGCCCGGAAACCGGCACATGGATAATACCCGCAACGGGCTGGTGGTTACGCATATATGCGATGTTCACCGTAAATTGCCCGTTCCGGTTAAGGAATCCCTTCGTGCCGTCCAAAGGGTCCACCAGAAAATAGTGCCGCCACCCCGCCCGCTCTTCAGCGGCTGGAGGCGCGTTTTCCTCTGAGACTACAGGCACTGCGGGCAACAAGTTTGCAAGTTCCCGGCAGATGAGAACATTCGCAGCTTCATCCGCAGGGGTGACGGGCGATTCGTCTTCCTTCAGCGCCACGGAAACGTCTGTACCGTAGTAGTCCAAAATTCGTTGGCCCGCCCGCATGGCAATATCCAGCAAGGCGGGGAACACATGAACAAGAGCACGCGGCGCACGCCGCGTGAACGCGGAAGGCAGCGTGGGAACAGCGCGCGGAGAAGAAGCCCGAAAAGAAAAAGTGTCCGGTATATGCGTCATACATGTCCTTTATGCACATTCAGTCTGCCAAGGGTCCACTTCATAGGCAAGCCCCTTTCTTGCCTCCGTGCCGGGCAGCTATCTCCGGGTTGCCCTTGTGCGCCACAGGCACTATATTTCCTGCGCGGGCAAGCCCGCTCATATACTACCAACCTTTTCCACGGGGTGCGCCCCGTCCATATACGAGCTGTTCATGCCACAAAACGTCTGCATTCCCCATTCCGGCACCACCGACTGGCTGGCGCTGGGCCAACAGGTACTTGATATTGAAATAGAGGGCCTCAAAGCTGTGCGCGACCGCCTGAACGGGCCGTTTGTGGATGCAGTGACCCTGCTAGCTAACTGCCGGGGCCGCGTGGTTATTACCGGCCTTGGCAAATCGGGATTGGTGGGGCGGAAGCTGGCCGCCACATTCTCCTCCACGGGCACCCCCGCGTTTTTCCTGCACCCGGTGGAAGGCGCGCACGGCGACCTTGGCATGATTCGCGAGGAAGACGTGGTGCTCGCCATCTCCAACAGCGGCGAGACAGATGAACTTAATGCCGTGCTCCCCACCATGCGGTCGTTGGGCGTGTCCATTGTCAGCCTCACTGGTAATCCACACTCCACCATGGGCCGCCTGTCAGATGTGGTGATTAACACCGCCGTCCCGCGTGAAGCATGCCCGCTGGACCTCGCCCCCACAGCGTCCACCACCGCCGTTCTGGCTGTGGGTGACGCGCTGGCTGTCTGCCTTATCCAATGGAAGTCGTTCACGGCTGACGATTTCCGCCGTTTTCATCCCGGCGGGGCACTGGGCCAGCGGCTGACCCTGCGCGTGGACGCGCTTATGCATGCGCAGCCGCCCGCAGTTCCTGAAACCGCTTCTTTGCGCGTTGCGCTAGACTCACTGGACGCCAGCGGCCTTGGTGCCGTGCTGCTCACCGACGCCATGGGCAAACTTACCGGCATCATCACAGATGGTGACGTGCGGCGCATGGTCTGCCGGGGCCGCCTGAATGCGGACGCACCCGCCGCGGAGCACATGGTACGCGCGCCCCTCTATGCCACCGCCGGTCAGTCCGTGGCGGAACTGCTGGACGCCATGGAGGCGAAAGGCATTACAGTGCTACCCGTGGTACAGGCGGATATGACCCTTGCGGGAATTATCCATCTGCACGACTTGCTGGGCAAGGGCGGGGTGCGGTTCAGCGGTCGTTAGGCCACTCCCGACCAGCCATCTTCCGGCATCACGGCGATTCCCCTCCCGTTCCAACGTCTGTCACAACACGCAAGTACCATGTCGAAAAAAAAACACAGCGACCTCCCCACCCCAGACAGTTTGGGCATGCCTCTCTCTGGAGTAGAATCTCATGCCCACCTTGATTTGGAAGCCTTTGCCGAAGACCTTCCGCAGGTGTTGGCTCGCGCCCGCGCCGCCGGGGTACGGCACATAGGCAATGTATTTCTCGGCCCGGAACCTTATCAGGCGAACAAAGCCCTTTTTGCTGATACCCCGGATGTCTTTTTTCTGATGGGGATACACCCGTGCGACGCGGACAAGGCCACACCCGATGCGCTGGAAACCATGCGTTCCGCGTTTTCCGAAGACCCGCGCCTCCGCGCTGTGGGGGAAATAGGGCTGGATTATTACTGGGACGACCAGCCACACGACCTGCAACAGGACGCGTTTCGCCGCCAACTCGCGCTTGCCCGCGCGGTGGAGCGCCCCGTGGTTATCCATTCGCGGGATGCCGCTGAGGATACGTTACGGATTTTAGAAGAAGAAGGCTTCCGCCATTTCCCCCTGCTGTGGCACTGCTTTGGCGCGGATGCGGCACTGGCCCGGAGAATAGTGGACAACGGGTGGCACATCTCCATTCCCGGTCCGGTAACATACCCCCGCAACACGGAGCTGCGCTGCGCACTGGCGGTCATTCCCCGCGACAGACTGCTTTTGGAAACCGACTGCCCGTATCTGACCCCCGTTCCCTACCGGGGAAAGCGTAACGAGCCAGCCTACCTGACGTTTACCGCACAAGCCGTAGCCACGGAACTGGGTGTGGAGCCGCACGATCTGTGGTCCCAATGTGGACAAAACGCCATACGCTTCTTTGGACTGTGATGAGCGGCTGAGGTTATCATTCAGCGCCACTTCCCATCCATGTATGGTGGCCTTTCCCCCTTTCTGACGGGGGATTCATGGAGGGAAACACGCGCTATGAAAACTATCTACCTTGCCGAAGACGACATAGTCACCCGCACCCTCGTGGCTGAACAGATTAAAGATTTCGGCTATGCCGTGGTTACGTTTGAAGACGGTATGTCAGCCCATGATGCGCTGATGGCAAACCCGCACGGCGCGGACCTGCTGGTAACAGACGTGCGCATGCCCGGCATGGACGGACTGTCGCTTATTCGCAAACTGCGCGGGCACGGAGAATTTACCTCCCTGCCTATCATCATCATGTCCGGGGTGGTGGGAGTGCGGGACATTAGCGATCTGCTGCGCAACGGGGCCAGCCGCTTCCTCGCTAAACCCGTAGATATCTCCGACCTTGAGGAGACTATCCGCAAAGCGCTCTCGCTGCCGCACATACGCTGACACCGACAAAAGACCGTCCGCGCGGAGCACCCGCAGAGCTTTTCCATATCCAGACAAAAAAACGAGTGTTGAGCGGTTGCTTCATCACTTGTTTTTTGCATTTCCATCCCGCGCCGTGCAGGGCGGCGCGGGAGAGTTCTCTCCCTCACGGGAAGCGACGGCTCTTTTCCCGGTTGCCGCCGGTGCACGGCTGCGGACCATATGCGGATCATAGGGCAAAAAAACACCACCAGAAAGACACTTGCTCATACAGGTGATTTTTCCTATGTCTATCATTCAGCCCGTTGGTTTTGTTGTGCTCACGCACCGGACTGCGCCGGGAAGGGTGACGGAATAAAACACCCGCAACCAGCAGCCACGCATTAAACGCCCGCGTTAGAATACCTGACGTCTGCGACGGACGGAAAACTCCAGCCTGAATGAGGAAGACCCAATGAAACCGCTTGAAATACAAAAAGACATCTTCTGGGTTGGCGCGGTGGACTACGTAAGCCGCGACTTCCACGGATATTCCCTTTCCCCGCAGGGAACCACCTACAACGCCTATCTGGTGAAGGACGAAAAAAACGTCCTCTTCGACACCGTAAAAGAAGGCTTTCTGGACGCCATGCTGTGCCGCCTGTCACAAGCAGTGGAACTTGAAAAAATAGACTACATCGTCTGCAACCACCTTGAGCCGGACCACTCCGGCTGCCTCCCCGAACTGGTCAAGCGCTGCAAACCCGAAAAAATTTACTGCTCCCCCATGGGCAAACGCTCCATGGAAGCCCACTTCGATACCACCGGCTGGCCTGTGGAAGTGGTAAAAACAGGTGATACCATTAATATTGGTTCCCGCGACATCACGTTCGTGGAAACCCGCATGCTCCACTGGCCCGATTCAATGGTCTCCTACATCCCGCAGGATAAGATACTCTTCAGCAACGACGCGTTTGGACAGAACATTGCCTGCACGGAACGCTTTGCCGACGAAATCAATCGCGAAGTGCTGGTGCACGCCATGGTGGAATATTACCACAACATCGTGCTGCCCTACTCGCCTGTGGTGCTCAAAACGCTGGACCTGCTCGCCGAGCTGAAACTGGACATTACGACTATCGCCCCAGATCATGGACTGATCTTCCGTGGCGAGGACGTGGCTTGGTGCCTGAACAAATATCGCGAATTCGCCGAGCAAAAATGGCAAAAACGCGCTGTGGTCGTTTATGACACCATGTGGCACTCCACCGAAAAGATGGCGTATGCCATCGCCTGCGGTCTGGAGTCGGAAGGCGTGCCCACCCGCATTATGTGGTTGAAAAGCGACCACCATAGCGCCGTGATGACCGAAGTGGCCCGCTGCGGCGCGGTTATTTTCGGCTCCCCCACGCATAATAACGGAATTCTGCCCGATGTGGCGAAAATGCTTACCTATATGAAAGGGCTGCGTCCTCAAAACCGCATTGGCGGCGCGTTCGGTTCCTTCGGCTGGTCCGGCGAATGCGTGAAACAAATTACCGAATCGTTGACCGACATGGGATTTGAAATGCCCGTGGAAGGCGTGAAGGTAAAGCACGTGCCCACCCACGACATGCTCAAGCAATGCACTGATATGGGCGTGGAAATCGCAAAAGCCCTCAAGGCCCACTGCGGCGAATAGCCCCGCCATTTTCCGAGCTTTTTAACCGTCCTCAGTGCCTTTGGCTGGGGACGGTTTTCTCTATATGGCCCGCCATTGAGTGACTACTCACATCGCTTTCTGCCAGTTCTCTACGATGAACATTGACCCCATTTCCGTACCGGGTGTACGGTACCCGGTTGGAGGATATACCATGAAACTGTTCAGTCTGCTGCTAGATCGCATTATCGACCGGGTAAACGTCAACCTGCGCGGTCTGAGCTTCGATGTGCGCCCCTACGTGCGCGTCATGGCGGAATACCGCTACGGGGGCTGCTCGTTCGCCTGCTACGGCCTGAGCACGCATCACCCCGTGCACTTGCAGTTTCAACACTCCAGCCTGTCCGGCAGCTACTTTCTAGGCCGGTGCAAGGTGCGCTACTCCGTTCTTATGCGAAGCGATATTCGGGGGGATGAATTAAAGAAGAGCGGGCAAATTTGGCAAGCTGGCGACATCAGCATTCCGCTCTACCACGATGAGATCATTACCATCCGCAACAGCTTTCTGGACAGCACGCTGGTGCACAGCTATTCGCACGCCCCGGAATCACCGGAGGAATTTCCCATACGCAGCACAGTAGCCATGCCGCACGCCAACATCCACGGCGCACCCGTTGAAGGCAGCTTTATCGGCACCTTTGGCACAGCGGATCTGACGTGTGTTCACAACTGCGTGCTGGGGCACTTCGCTTACATACAGGCTGGCGATGTGCGCGATGAAGTATTCGCTCCGGGTTCCATTCTCATGCGCGGCAACGCGTGGGAGTTCCGCTATCAGTATGATCCGGCAGTGCTGGACACCTACATTCGCCATGACGAGGGAGAAGCGCCCGAAGGCGTATTTATCGACTTTGCGGAACCGTATGAAGACGCCTTCGCGGGATTGTTTGCCTCTGCCCGCCAAGGTGTCTACCCGGCGGGCAACGGCTCATTCGTCAGCCGCTACGCTGTGAAGCGCGGCACCACCACCATCGGCGACAACGTGCTGGTGGCTCAACGCGCGTATCTGGAAAACGCGGACATCCAGAATGGCTCCAACGCGCAGGAAAAGTGCTATGTCATTAATTCCACCCTTGGCCCGCGCAGCGTTGCCGCCCACGGAGCAAAAATCGTCAACACGCAGTTGGAAGGTAATACTTTCGCGGGATTCAACAGTTTTCTACACGGCACAGACACCGCCCCTCTTTCCATAGGCCGGAACTGCCTTATTGTGCCACACACCATCATTGATCTGGAAGAACCTGTACACATACCAGCCAACAGCCTCGTATGGGGGCACATTCGCACCCGCGCCGACATAGAAACCCAAACCATGGATCTTGACGCCATGGCCTCGCAAACCGGCGACATAGCCATGGGGAACATGCGCTTTGCCGGCAACGCCGCCGACTTTGTACGCAACTTCCGCGAACGCGCGGACAGCGTGCTGCGCGAAAACGGTGCTTACTGGGACGGACACGCGGAAAACGGCAAGGGGCATGCCCAAAATATGAAATACCTGACGTTCAACATCATCCAACCTTATGCGGACGGCGAGGCGGAAGGGCTGTATCCGACCATTGACATTCGCCCCATCAACTGACGCGCGGAAGCCGCGCCTGAGGGAAGCGTCCCTCCCGCAATTCCGCCGGGCATCGCACGGCCCCACCGCCCACACGACTGCCCTGTTGACCGCGCCAACGCCATAGGGCATAACCGGGCCCTCCCGGCGACCTCCGTACCCGTGCGCACACGCACCCCACGCAGGCCGGTATAAGCATACCATGACCCATGCTTCATCAAGGATATCGTATGAATAAAGAACTCAAGCGCGAAGTGGACAAGCGCCGCACCTTCGGCATCATCAGCCACCCTGACGCGGGCAAAACCACCTTGACCGAAAAACTGCTCCTCTATGGCGGCGCCATCCAGATGGCTGGTTCGGTCAAGTCACGCAAAGCCGCACGCCACGCCACTTCGGACTGGATGGCGATGGAACAGGAACGCGGCATCTCCGTCACCTCATCCGTGATGAAGTTTGAATATAATGGGTACGAGATAAACCTGCTGGATACCCCCGGTCACCAAGATTTCTCCGAAGACACCTACCGTGTGCTCACTGCGGTTGACTCCGGCCTGCTGGTCATAGACGTAGCCAAGGGTGTGGAAACGCAGACCCTCAAGCTCATGGATGTGTGCCGGCTGCGCAACACGCCCATTCTCACCTTCATCAACAAGCTGGACCGCGATGGGCTGGACCCCTTCGCCGTCATGGCTGACATTGAAGAGCGTCTGAATATCGAATGTGCCCCCCTCACATGGCCCATAGGCATGGGCAGCACCTTTCGCGGCACGTGGAACTTGTACCGCAACGAACTGCACCTGTTTTCCTCCGTGCACGGCGGCAAAGTTCAACAGGGCGAAGTCTTTCATGACCTGAACGATCCCCGGCTGGATGAGCTACTCGGTGAACAGGTGCATCAACTGCGCGATGAGCTTGAGTTGCTGCAAGGCGCGGGCAACCCATTCGACATTGAACGCTACCGCAAGGGTGAACAAACTCCGGTGTTTTTTGGTTCGGCAATAAACAACTTTGGCGTACGCGAAATGCTTAACTCCTTCGTGGAACTGGCACCGCCGCCCCAACCACGCCCTACCACCACACGTGAAGTTTCCCCCTATGAAGATGAATTCTCCGGCGTGGTCTTCAAAATTCAAGCAAACATGGACAAGAACCACCGGGACCGCATCGCCTTCATGCGCATCTGCTCCGGCAAGTTCACCCGCAATATGAAGGTAAAACATCACCGCATCGGCAAAGACTTCACCATTGCCAATGCCACCATCTTCATGGCGCAGGACCGCACAGGTGTGGAGGAAGCCTACCCCGGCGACATCATCGGCATCCACAACCACGGCACCATCAAAATCGGCGACACCTTCACGGAACGCGAGCAGCTCAAGTTTGTGGGCATACCCAGCTTTTCGCCGGAACACTTCCGTCGCGTACAGCTCAAAGACCCCATGAAACGCAAGCAACTGCAAAAAGGACTGGAACAACTCGCCGAAGAAGGCGCGGTGCAACTCTTCCGTCCCATCAGCAACAGCGACTATATTCTCGGTGCCGTGGGCATGCTCCAGTTTGACGTTATCGTCCACCGCCTGCTGCATGAATACGCGGTGAACGCTCTGTACGAGCCGGTTTCCATCACCACCGCCCGTTGGGTGCATAGCGAAGACAAACGTGCCATGGACGACTTTGCGGACTACTACCGCAGCGACCTTGCCATGGACGCGGAAGGCTGCCTCGCCTACCTCGCCCCCAATCCATGGAAGCTGGAATCCGCCATGGAGCGGTTTCCCAAGATCATCTTCAGCACCACGCGGGAAATCCGTTAGCGTTGCAAGAGCAAAGCTCCCTCCGGCGTGTGGGTACCTTCCCGGACACCACATGACATGCTTGAGCAGCGTACAAGACGCAGGCATATGATACGGGGACAACAGATTTTCCTAACAAAAACGGGCGCTGGAGCTACTCCGGCGCCTGTTTTTGTTTTTCCTCTGTATGCGGAGCCATACCCGGCAACCGCCTGCCAGATGTGCAGGGGGAAGCCCCTCTGACGGATGAAGGGCTACGCGTTCCCGCCGGAGGCAAAACCAATTCCCCGACGCAATGCCGCAGCCGGAAGCGTTAGTTTTGCGGTTTGTAATACTGCATGGCTTCGGGAATGAGGTCGCGAATGGCGGCAATGCGATTTTCTGATGCCGGGTGCGTGGAGAGAAATTCAGCGGGCTTCTCACCGGGTTGTTCGGCAAAGGCTTTCCAGAAGTTCAATGCGGCGTGCGGGTCATACCCGGCTTTCGCCATAAGGATTAGTCCCACCCGGTCCGCCTCATATTCTTGCGTGCGGGAAAAGGGGAGAATAACCCCCACATTCATACCAACGCCCATGGCCTGCGTGGCTATTTCCTGCATCTCCTGTCCAGCACCGCTGACACCAAGGGCGATGGAGCCCACAGCGGCTCCCGTCTGGGCCATAAGCGCAATGGAAACCCGTTCCGCCCCATGCCGGGCAATGGCGTGTCCCACTTCGTGACCGATAACGGCGGCAAGTTGCGCGTCATCCTTCGCGTATTCAAAGAGGCCCGTGTACACAAACACTTTGCCGCCGGGCAGACAAAACGCGTTGGGCACGTCATCCTTGGCGATGGTGGTAAATTCCCATGAAAAATCGTCGCGCCCCGCCACTGCGGCAATACGTCTGCCCACCCGCTCCACAGACTTTGCCCGCGCGGTACCCGTTTCTTTTTTTTCCTGTTGCAGCACCTGCTTGGCGGAATCTTGCCCAAGCGCTAGCTCCTGTTCCTGCGAAATGATAATCATCTGATTACGCCCCGTATAAGGGGCCTTGGCACAGGCGCTCAACAGCAGAACAGACAAGGCACAACAGCAAAGGATATATGCTTTTTTCAGTTGAATGGCGTGTGGCATAGGGAATCTCTGAAACACCCCGCGCGGACCACGAGGTGGAAAAGGTTACTTGACGCGCTTGGCATTTGTCGTATCTTCCCCTACCTGTGCAGCATAAGAAAACCGGGCGCGCCCGTCAAAGCCCGCCTACCGATCACCTCTCCCCCAAGCCCGGCCTACAGCCGGACCTTCCCGCAGGGAAACACAGGAATTCGTATGGGCAAAGACCTGATCATCGTCGAATCTCCCGCCAAAGTAAAAACTATCAAAAAATTTCTTGGGCGCAATTACGTGGTGCACGCCAGTGTGGGCCATGTACGCGACTTGCCTACCAGTGACCTTGGCGTGGACGAGGCAAATGATTTTGCCCCCAAGTACCAAATTATTCAAGGAAAACAAAAGGTGGTAAGCGCATTACGAGAAGCTGCCGCCTCGGCAGACAACGTATATCTTGCGCCCGACCCCGACCGCGAAGGGGAAGCCATCGCATGGCATGTGGCGGAACTTATCCGCAAGGATAACCAAAACATCAGCCGCATTCAGTTCAACGAAATCACCGCGCGTGCCGTGCGGGAAGCGCTAGAACACCCGCGCCCGCTCAATGAAAATCTGTTTGAGGCCCAGCAGGCCCGACGGGTTCTGGACCGGCTGGTGGGCTACAAGCTTTCGCCCCTGTTGTGGAAGAAGGTGAAGCGCGGCATTTCCGCCGGGCGCGTGCAATCGGTGGCACTGCGGCTTATCGTGGACCGCGAAGCCGAACGCCATGCTTTTACACCTGAAGAATACTGGGTGTTGCGTGTGGAGCTTGCCGGTGCCGTTCCACCTCCTTTCCGTGCGGAACTGCACCGCGTGGACGACAAAAAACCAGAGGTAGGCGACGCGCAAACTGCGGACGCTATCGAACAGGCCGTGCACAATGCGCCGTTTGTTGTGGACAAGGTGGAAGAAAAGAAACGGCAGCGCCATCCGCAACCGCCGTTCATTACCTCCACCCTGCAACAGATTGCCAGCCAGAGGCTGGGATATTCCGCCAAGCGTACCATGTCCATTGCCCAACGGTTATACGAAGGGGTGGAGCTAGGGGAACAGGGCACCGTCGCCCTCATCACCTACATGCGTACCGACTCTGTGCGCATAGCGGACGAGGCGCAGCAAGCCGCCCTTGCCCTTATCGGGGATATGTTCGGCAAAGAATATGTCCCGGATACGCCACGCTTTTACAAAACAAAATCTGCCGCGCAGGACGCGCATGAAGCCGTTCGTCCCGTAGACGTGAGCCTGACCCCCGACATGGTGCAAAACCTGCTCCCCCGCGAGCAGCACAGCCTGTACAAGCTTATCTGGCAACGGTTTGTGGCGTCACAGATGGCCTCCGCCGAATTCCATGACACCACGGTGACGGTTACCGCCGCCAACACGCAGTGGCGTGCCAAGGGCGAACGTCTGCTCTTCCCCGGATTTCTGGCTGTTTCCCCTCAAAAGGGCACGGAAAACGCGGAGCTGCCCAAGCTGACAGCGGGAGACACTCTCAGCCTGACCAAGCTGGAAAAAGAACAAAAGTTCACTCAGCCGCCCGCCCGCTATAGCGAAGCCTCGCTGGTACGCGAACTGGAAGAAAAAGGGATTGGACGCCCGTCCACCTACGCCTCCATTATCTCCACATTGCTGGACCGCGACTACACCACTCTGGAAGACAAGCACTTTGTGCCCACCGATCTGGGACGCGTGGTCTGCGAAAAATTGAGCGCGCACTTCACCACGCTCATGGATGTGGGCTTCACGGCCCAAATGGAAGATTCTCTGGACAAGGTGGCTGATGGTGAGCAGAACTGGGTAGATTTGCTGAAAGATTTCGCCGGGGACTTCGACCCCACGCTTGCCAAAGCCTCCGAAGAAATGGATGCCGTTAAGCAAGGGCTGGCAACCGACATTCTTTGCTCGGAATGCGGCAAGCCCATGTTTATTAAATTTGGCAAGGCGGGCACGTTCCTCGCGTGTTCCGGCTACCCAGACTGCAAAAACACCAGCAACTTCACCCGCGACGAAAACGGCAAGATTCAGGTTGTCGCCCGTCCGCAGGAAGAGGCGGAAAAGGTGGGCACCTGCCCGGAATGCGGTAAAGATTTAATCGTAAAAAAAGCCCGCACGGGAAGCCGGTTCATTGCCTGCACCGGCTATCCAGAATGTCGCCACACCGAACCCTTTTCCACTGGAGTGCCCTGCCCCCGTTGTGCGGAGGGCATGCTGGTAGAAAAAAGCTCCAAACGCGGCAAAGTATTTTACTCCTGCAACCAGTATCCCAAGTGCGACTACGCCACGTGGGACTGGCCCATTGCAGAACATTGCCCGCAGTGCGAGTCTAAAATACTGACAATTAAAGCCACCAAGGCACGGGGAAAACACATTGCCTGCCCTGAAAAAAACTGCCGCTACACCCGGTCGCTGGACGGGGACGAATCTGAATCAGGGGAAACGGAAGAATAGCCTGACTACACGAAAGCCAATATGCCCCGAAGTGCGCACAAACGCACTTCGGGGCATTTTTTGTAACGACGCCCCAAAAAGGCGGTATTCAGTCGGGAGTACAACACTCCGGCGGCTACACGGGGAAGCCGTCTACCATGCCGCGCGAAACAGCGTCACAACGTCTGCGATGCTCATGGCGCGCGGGTTAGTTACAATACAGGCGTCACGTAGCGCATTTTCCGCCATACGGGGAATCCGTTCCGCATCAGCCGAAACAGACCTGCGCTTGCAAAGCAGGCTGATACGTTCGGGAATGCCCACATCGCGGACCATATCCGCCATTCCGTTCACGCAGGCCACAGCGGCGTCCCGTTGCGTGCAGGCAGCGCCGCGCACGCCCAGCCATTCCGCCATGGCTGCGAAGCGTTCCATGGCGGCGGAGAGATTAAACCGGCAGACATGCGGCAACAGCAACGCGTTGCACTCGCCATGCGGCAGGTTGAACACGCCGCCCAACTGATGCGCCATGGCATGCACGCCGCCAAGCCCCGCGTTGTTAAACGCCATACCTGCCAGATACTGCGCATGACACATAGCCTCTCTGGCTTCCAAGTTGTGCCCGTTTCCCACGGCCCGGCGTAGGTACGTTCCCACCAACCGAATGGCCTTTTCCGCACAGGCGTCGGTCATGTGCGTAGCCTGTGTGGAAACAAATGCCTCCACCGCGTGTGTGAGGGCGTCCATCCCCGTAGCGGCTGTCAGGCTGGGGGGCATGCCCACCATCAGCTCTGGATCATCCAACGCCACAGCGGGCGTCACATGCCTGTCCACGATGGACATTTTCACCTTCCGGGCCGTGTCGGTGATAATGCAGAAACGGGTCATCTCTGAAGCCGTTCCCGCCGTGGTGTTCACCGCCACAGCGGGGGGCATGGGCCGGGCGGAACGGTCCACACCCTCGTAATCATGAATGCGCCCCCCATTACCAACGAGCAGTCCTATGCCCTTGCCGCAGTCGTGGGCGCTACCGCCCCCCAAGGTAATGAGCGAATCACACCCCTGCCGCTGGTATACGGCAAGACCCGCTTCCACATTCACGTCGGTGGGGTTAGGCACCACATCGTCAAACACCGTGCAGGTGAATCCCGCTGCGTGCACGATATCCACAATGCGCTGGGCAATCCCCATCTGGATCATACCCTTATCCGTTACCAGTAATGGTGCGGAAACGTTCAGTTGTCGTAGTTGGTCAGGGATTGTTTTGTGCGCTCCGACACCGATAACCGTTGTCCCCGGCATGATGAAGTGCGCTACGGAGGATGTATTCACGTGCTCTTTCCTTTTTATAACAGAGAAAGAACAACTATACTAAACAAAAAATTTTGCATCAATATACTATTTATGATGCAATACAGCAACGCATTGTGCGATTATGCATCAACAAACATACCCACTACATATTATGTCAATTCAAAATATAAAAATACAATGCATATATACTATTTTATACAGCAATACACCATGTGCAAACCCAAATATCACACCTTGTTTTGCGGCACAGCAGAACTCTGCGGTAAGGAATTTACACGTCTTTGTCTTCGCGCTTCAGTTTCCGAAAAATTGTGGTGCGGTTCACCTGAAAAATTTCCGCAACTCTGGTGATCGAACCATACCGCTCAATGGCTTTTTCCAAGATATCCCGCTCCACGTCAGCCACAATGTCCTTGAGGGGACGGTTGTCCGCATCCGCGACGACATAGCGGGGCAAGCCGGACTTGCCACCTGTGACATTGGCAGGCAGGTCGTGCGGCTGAATAACGCCATCGTCTGTGGTGATGACCAGACTCTGGATTTGATTCTGCATTTCGCGCACATTGCCGGGCCAGTCGTAGGCTTCCAGCACGGCAAGCGCAGCCGCTGAACAACTGGTGGGCTTTTTATATTTGTGGGAATAGCGTTTGAGATAGTGGCGGATGAGCGGTGCAATGTCCGCCTTACGCTGCCGCAAGGGCGGAACGTCAAGAACTGCCACGCGCAGCCGGTAGTACAAATCACTGCGGAAGTTCCCCTTGGTCACTTCCTCATCCAAGTCCCTGTTTGTGGCGGCTACAATGCGCACATCCACCTTTTTTACAGCGGACGAGCCGACACGCATCACTTCCTGATCTTGCAGCACGCGAAGGAGCTTCGCCTGCATGGACAGAGGAAGTTCCCCTATTTCATCCAAAAAAATCGTGCCCTTATCAGCCATTTCAAAATAGCCGATTTTTCCTTTGGGACTCGCCCCGGAAAACGCGCCGGGCACATACCCGAACAATTCGGACTCAATCAGGTTCTCCGGGATGCTGCCACAGTCCACCTTCAGGAACATATGGTCTTTGCGGGGGCTATGGTCATGAGTCAACCGGGCCAGCACGCCTTTGCCCACGCCAGTTTCTCCCAGCAACAACACGGTGGCGTCGGTAACCGCGAACCGCCGCAACAAGGCGACTACTTCACGCATCTGACTGCTATGAAAAATGTTGCCGTTTATTTTGTCCTGTTCGCTGGTGATGTATTCGAGACTGTCGTGATATCTCTCAATAAGCTGGCGCTGATGGGAGATTTGATCCCGCAACTGTGTCATCATGGTCACATCCCGCGCGAAGGTCACCACAAAGACCACATTTTCGTGTTCGTCAAAAACAGGAAAGGCGCGCAACACCACTTTCTTGCCGTTGCGCACCTGCTGTACCGAGGTGCTGCTCTTTTTACTCTGCACCACCTGCGGATTTAAAATAACGTCAAACACCCCATCGTACACGAGGTCGTGCACGTTGCGCCCCACAAGCTCATTCCGGGGAATGCCGGTAAGCCGCTCATACGTGGCGTTAACAAGCAAGGTGTTGCCGTGCTGATCGGAGATATAGATGCCATCCCCCTGAACATCCAATATCTTTTGCAAATAAAGAGCAATATTATTCGAGTGTGTCTCTAGCATCGCCGAAGTGGGTCGGTAAAACATGGTTCACTCGCCTTGGCATTGTGCGCCGCACGCCTAATCCCAAACGGCGAAAGAGAGGGCGGCTCCCCCTTCCCCATGCATGGCGGATGCCGTGTGATGCAATTTTGCAACGTCCCTGCACCGCTCATACACAACCCCTCACGCCGGGACAAGAAGAAACAGCGCCCGTTCCCAAAACACGCGACATTGCTGTCTCCCCGCGCCGTCATCGCAGCCTGTTATTTGGTCAGCACCTCACCGGCCACCCGGCGGAGCATGCTGAAAACCTCATCCTGAAGCGTTACATCGCCCATGGGACTTTCTTTGCCAATATGTTCGTACTTTTGCGTACCCAGCCGGTGATAGGGCAAAAGCTCATACTGCACATTAGGCCGCCCCTTCACAAACTCCGCGATAGCGCGAACGGCATCCGCGGTATCGTTAAATCCGGGCACCACGGGAGTGCGGGCCAGAATGGGGAGATCTGGAAACTCGGCACACATCCGTTCAAAATTGCGTAATATCTGCTCGTTGGACACCCCGGTACCGCGCTGATGGACCTCTGGGTCCATGTGCTTGATGTCGAACATAACGGCATTCAGATGTTCACATGCTCCGCGGAGTGATTCATATGGGGCCTGTCCGCTGGTTTCAATGGCGGTTTTTATCCTGCGCCGACGCGCCTCGCGCAGCAACGCGTGCAAGAACCGGGGCTGGGCCAGCGGCTCTCCTCCGCTCACAGTCATGCCGCCCCCAGACCGGGCGTAAAAGATGCTGTCCTGTTCCACCACCGCAAGCACATCATCCACCGAACGAGATTCCCCGAATACCTGCAACGCGCCGGAAGGACACTGTTCCGTACAGTCCATGCACCCGTTGCAACACAGGGCGCGATCTATGGCGATCAGATTGTCATCACGCATGGAGAGTGCCCCCATGGTGCAGATTTCCGCACAGCGCAGACATTTGGCAATGGTCAAACACTTATTGGGATTATAGGCCAACTCTGGAGAAAACGCCTGCGATTCCGGGTTACTACACCAGTCGCAATGCAACGGGCAGCCCTTGAAAAATACCAAAGTACGGATGCCCGGCCCGTCGTGCACGGAATATTTTTGAATATTGAAAACAAGGCCGGTTTCTTTTCTATCTGCGAGTGAGGTCATGAATCGTCCGTCCTGTAACCTCGCGCACCACAGCCTCTAGTTGCTCGTTGACCAGCTCTTCCGGCAGCCGTGCACGCAAAATGCACCCCACGTGTGCCGTAAGCTCGCGCGATTGTTCCAGCAGATCTGCTGACAAGGATGGGGAGGGAACACCGGAAAACGACTGACCGGACGGGGTTCCGGTCATTCCGGTCCCGCTCCCGGATGCGGAGTCGAGAGTACCCGGATCGGTATGGGCATCCACGAACAGGATGCCAAGTTCCTCTGCCTTATCGTCCGCTGAAGGAGTGATAAGGCATTGGGTGGCGGGAATTGTGATGGATGTTTGCCCTGCTTCCGCAGCCCGCACAACGTCCGCCTCGGTGATAATCCGCTTCCCCATACATCCTCCTGCTTCATTGCTCATATGCGTTACCAAGACCGCGCCCGACATGATGCTTCCGCAGGGCTGCCTGCCATGCGCTCGCGAAACCAAACTCGCTGCCGGGCATCGTCATGGAGCAACTATCGTGCAAAGAATTTTGTATGGAGGTGGACAAGGGCGGCGCGGGACAAAACATGAACGAAATATTAGTAAATAATATTACTATATTAACTAATAAAAAATGGTAGGTGAAAAATAGCGCAAAGCAATTCCAGACGCGACACACTGACTAACCAATCAATTTATCATATAATTTCCACAACCTCACCATGCATTTAACAACATGAAATAATTAAAAATAAATCAACAAACCCACCGTACTACCACCTTGTCGCGTTGCAGAAATGCACCCTCGCGCAGCGGATGCGTTTTTTTTCACAAATAACATCAAAACCAATCCCCCCACGCACCCCCATCACGCTCCCACCTTCTGCTCATCCACCGGACACGGTGCCTATGGGAACCCCGCAAATCAGCCCGTGCACGTTCGATCGCTGCATATATGCAACACTGCCACTAAGCATATAATCACCTGAAATCACATCAGGAAAAAATTAACGTGGGGGAAAGTTGCAAAACCGCATCGCATATTGCGCCGTTCCCTCCTCGCTTGACGACGGCGCCAGCCTCTTTTCATCAGAACGCAGCATTCCCGCCGGAGAGAATATCCCCCCTCCCCCGTATTCTGCTTTGTGAAAAAACACGCTGGTACTCCCCGCAAAACAAGTCTTCCCCCGGCTTTCCCCGACCGGCCCCCACCCGTGGGGCAGAGTTCGGCACAAGGCAGACGACCTTTTCCAATCACGGTGGCACCATCTTTGCTTTTCTCCTTCACGCCATGCGCCGGATGCAGCGGGCATCGCCCCGCACACATTCGCAGGAGGCTGCCGGGAACTCCGACAGACCACAGCCCGGAACGCACCGCGTTCCCTGATAGAGCAAAGGACAGATCAATGAACGTGATCGACTTTAGATTTCGCCCGAATACGGCGGAGACACTGGACGGCATACAAAACAGCACCATGTTCAAAGGGCTGTGCCAGCATATTGATTTCTCAAAAATGAAGCCACAGAGCGTGGCCGAGGTTGTGGCAGATTTAAACAGCCACAATGTGGTGCGCGCCGTCATTACTGGCCGCGACTGCGAAAAGACCTATGGCGGAAAATCGAATAATGCCAGCGTGATCAACTTTGTGCAGAGCTTTCCTGAAAAATTCATCGGATTTTTCGGCCTAGACCCTCACAAAGGCATGCAGGCAGTCCGCGACCTGCGTAAGGCCGTGGGAGAACTGGGCATGCGCGGCGCGGCGGTGGACCCCTATCTGGCCCAGATATACCCGCACGACGCCAAATATTACCCCCTGTACTCCACGTGCTGTGAGCTGAATATCCCCATCGTTTTCACCACCGGACCCGCTACGCTGGTTCCCGGTGCAGTCATAGACCACGTAGCCCCCCGGTACATCGACTTCGTGGCCCGCGACTTTCCAGAACTGAAGATTGTCATCAGCCATGGCGGATATCCATGGGTGAACGAAGCTATCATCGTTGCTGAACGCAATCAGAATGTTTTCATTGAGATTTCCGAATTTGAGCGTTCCCCAATGTCCGAAGCGTACATACAAGCCGCGAATTCCATGATCGCCCACAAGTTGCTCTATGCGAGCGCACATCCCTTCGTGGACTTCCGGCAAGCACTGCGCACATATGGCGAGCTTCCCTTTACGCCAGATGTGCGCCAGAAGGTTATGCACGACAACGCCGCCACCCTGCTGGGACTCCAGCCCACTTCTGGAGGACAGGCACCCAGTATTCCGGCTGACCGGGCAGACCTTGTTCGCAGTATCGTAACGGAAGTTATCTCCCGATTGGGAGCATAAGCCACACCTTCCGTTCGCATGCGTCGGCATAGGAGAATGCGATCCTCCTCCCCTTGGTAAGGAAAGGCGGGCTTCGGCCCGCCTTTTCGGATTGCGGAAAAATCCGGCGATGTTTCGCCTTCATAGACTGCGTTCCCCTTCCGCAGGATACTCACAGAGTCCATGAAATACGAAATGGTGGCATTCTGCGGGCGACACGGGCATTCCGCTTGACAAGCAGAGGCGTCCCGCTTACTACAACCTTCCCTATGGGCTATTAGCTCAGTTGGATAGAGCGTTGGCCTCCGGAGCCAAAGGCCGCAGGTTCGACTCCTGCATAGCCCACCATAGGATATCAAGGGCTTGCCATGCGTTTGCACGGCGAGCCTTTTTCTTTGTGTCCGCAGATAACCACGAGGGGAGATGACGGGAGAAAAGTTCACAATGTGCATTGAGGACTTAGCAGAAATTAGATACCTTCCCCCCGATACCACTTGTACATACGGCAACGCGTAGCCTTGCAGTAAACATCTGAACGGATGACTCATGAAGAATATACTCATTGTTGGTGCCGGACTTTTCGGCGCTGTCCTAGCCGAACGCCTCGTATCGGAAACCCCATATCCCGTTACGATACTTGATCGTAGAAACCATATCGGCGGCAATTGCTGGTCTGAAATTGACCAGCAGACAGGCGTGGAATACCACGCCTACGGTTCCCATATTTTTCACACGTCGGATCAAGCAGTTTGGGAATACATTTCGCAATTCACAGAGTTCAACGAATATCGACATACGGTCTGGACCTCATTCCGCGAGCAAGCCTACCCCATGCCTATCAACTTGGGAACGATCAGTGCGTACTATGGACGCCGGTTTTCTCCTGAAGAAGCTAAACAGTTCATATGTGCAGAGGCCAGCAGTTCTAGAGTCTGTTCTCCTAAGAACCTTGAAGAAAAAGCTATCTCGCTCATCGGTCGCCCGCTCTATGAGGCTTTTATTCGGGGGTATACCAAGAAACAATGGGAAAAAGATCCCACAGAGCTTTCAGCGGATATCATTACCCGTCTGCCCGTTCGGTACACCTATAATAATAGGTACTTTGCCGACCGTTTCGAAGGTATCCCGGTGAAAGGATACGGGAAGCTCTTTGAACGGATGCTCTCGCACCCCCGAATAGACGTGCGTGTGGATACAGACTTTGCCGCCATGCGCTCGCAAATTGATGCGGAAACCCTTGTCTGCTACACAGGTGCCATTGACGAATACTTTTCCTATGCGCTGGGAAGATTAGAATGGCGGACAGTGGATTTCACGCGGGAACGATTCCCATTCGCGGACTTCCAGGGGACAAGCGTTATGAATTATGCCGACGAGTCCATCCCCTATACCCGCATCCATGAGTTCAAGCACTATCACCCTGAACGCCCGGACACCGGTTCTACGCTCATCTTCAAAGAGTATTCACGGTTTGCCACTGAGGGCGATGAACCATATTATCCGGTGGATACACAGATAAATCGGGATCTGCACGCGCGATACGTGAAACATGCAAAGCTTCATGCTCCCAATGTCCTCTTCGGCGGCAGACTAGGCCAATACAAATATTATGACATGGACGATACGATAGCCTCGGCCCTTGCGTGCTACCGTGACGACGTTATCCCGCGCCTTTCATGAACACGAGCATGCCAAACTGTACCATACTTGTCGCAACGCACAAACCGTACTGGATGCCTTCCTCCGCTTGCTACGTACCGTTGCAGGTTGGTAGCGCGGGACGCCCTTCGTTTGGTTTCATGCGGGACGACTGCGGAGAATCCATCTCTGAAAAAAACCCGTGGTACTGTGAACTCACCGGCATGTACTGGGCATGGAAAAACATTCGGGCAGACTATATCGGGCTGGTGCATTACCGGCGTTTCTTTACGCGGTCGGCGTGGGTTTTCGGCACAGAAGGCAAAAGGAAGGCGATTCTTGACTCACAGGAGTGGGAGCGCCTGTTACAACAGCATCCGTTAATCTTGCCGAAATGCAGGCACTATTTTATCACAACCCGCAGAAACCAGTTCATAACATCACACGGCCCCGAAGGGCTGACCTGCACGGAAGAGGCGATGGAACGGCTTTTCCCAGAATATCTGCCAGCATATCAAGCTGTTATGGCACGGACGTGGGGACATATATGTAACATGTTTGTTATGCGGCGTGACCTTTATGATAATTACTGCGCGTGGCTTTTCCCACTGCTCGAAGACGTTGAGGCAGAGATATACCGCCGAAGCGGCTCCGTCCCCCCGCGACTTCTGGGATTCATTGCCGAAAGGCTGCTCGATGTCTGGCTGGAGCAAAAAGTTCTCCCCTACAAAGAGATAGCCTATACATCCATTGAGCCAGTCAATTGGCCAGTAAAAGTAACGGCGTTCATGAAGCGGGCGCTTAAAGCCACAAGCCGATGAGGACGCCGTGCCCGACGAACAGACAATGATAGAACTTTATCAACTGGCCCTGCCCTCTGGGGTCATCGGCCAGCCGGAAGAAGGCCTGTATGTTCACTCCACGCCTAATGCACGATACACCGCCCAAGATGAAAAGGTGTTTGTTTCAAGCGTGGACGGCGATGAAGCGCACATTGATTTTGACACGTATTTCAACGCATTCGCCCTAGCCAAGTGGCAACGTTACACCATTCTCTCCAACCTTTCCGCTCGGTTACGCCTGACGGGAAAGGGAACCGTTTCCTGTCTCTCCGTGGATGCAGAAAACAATGAAACCGTTTTGCTGCAACGTTCCTTTTCCCATACGACCCCGGAAGATCTTTACCTCGAAATCCCTCCATGTGATGCCGTTATAGTGTTCATTCGTGTGGCAACCCGCACCCTCTGCGGAATGGAGGACGCTTCTTTCTTCACAAAAGTCCCACCGACAGCAGTAACTCCCATTTCGCTTTCTCTAGTCATTTGCACGTTCAAACGAGAAGCCTACGTAAAAAACACGCTGGCAGCGATTTCGCGCGAACTAGAAACCTATCCACAGCTCCAATCCTGCATTTCAATAAAACTCGTCGACAACGGGCAATCGCTAGACGCATCTGTACTCAATAACTTGCCAGGGCAACTTTATTATAATGTAAACGCAGGCGGCGCGGGCGGATTCGCAAGGGGAATGCTAGAAACACTGGAGGACAAGCAGTATATCGCAAGCCATGTCCTCTTGATGGATGACGACATAGAGTTACCACTAGGTGCGCTATACAAAACTTTTTCGCTACTTCGGCTCATCCGTGAGACATACGCTCAAGCATTTGTCGGAGGAGCTATGCTGGATGGAGAAAAGCGGAACGAACTATTTGCTTCCGCCGAAACACTGGATGGTCCCTGCCTGCTTAAACGAGCTTATCACACTGGCTCTGATCTCTCTGACCGGCGCTTTCTTGTACAACACGAACTCCCCCTCAATCTAGACAGCCAGCACCAAGCGTGGTGGTACTGCACGATTCCAGTTCCGGTCATTCGGAAAATCGGCCTCCCCCTGCCACTCTTTTTTCAAGGTGATGACATCGAGTTCTCACACCGCTCTCAATGCAAGGTCATCCACAGCAACGGCATCGGGGTGTGGCACGAACCTTTTCACAAAAAAATGAGTAATTCTAAACAATATTTTCAGGCACGAAACAGCCTTGTCCTCGGTGCATGTTTTCCAGAACAGGGCACACGGGTGCTTGCCAGTCTCTTACGAAATATTGCCTTGCAGCTCTTTCTTTTTAACTACGCAGGGGTTGCAGCGGCTCGTGGTGGAATAGAGGCGTTCCTGCGCGGCCCAGACCAGTTTTTTAATCCAGACTTAGGCCAACAAGCTCTTGCCGAAGCAGCCATGTACAACAGCGAACCGCTTGTCGCGATAGGAGATATCCCGAAACAAGAGTCGACAACACGGTTCCCACTATGGAAAAAAGCTATCATGGTCGCGACGGTAAACGGGCATTTCCTCCCGCCTCTCTTCTCAACCTCCCAAGGGCACGCTATCGCGCCCTACCTACAGAATCTGGACTCTTTGTACTTAAAAAAGAAATTATTTTTCCCACTGGCCGAGCAGCCCGGCAAAGGATATATCCGGGTGCGATCGCTGGAGGCCCTTGGGATGGAGGCATGGAAGGCAGGTCTATGCCTATTGCGCTTGCTCATCGCGAAAAACAAACTCTCACACACATACAGAAAATGCCATACTGAGCTTGTTGCGGAAAATTTTTGGAAAACAATAACTAACCACGAATAGCACGTTCATCAAAGAAGCATGAAAATATTATATTATAATTGGGCAGACTATCTTTCCGAAGAGGGAGGCGGGGTAACTGTATATATAAAAAATATATTGAATTCGCAAATCTTGCTGGATCATGAAGTTTTTATGATCAGTTCTGGCAATACATATTCTTTTTCAAAAAAATCATTCTGGCGAGAGCTACACACTAAAAACAAAAGCTCTACTAGACGATTTGAAATAGTAAATTCACAAGTGATTGCTCCTGCTTGTGAAGCCTTTGGGAATAAATTTGAAATTGAATGCCCAGATAATTCTGAAGTTTTTTTAAATTTTTTACATGCCAACGGCCCATTCGACATTATTCATTTTCATAACATAGAAGGATTATCACTGAGCACCATAAAAATTGCAAAACGATATTGCAAGAATAGCCTATTTATATTCAGCGCTCACAATTATTTTCCACTGTGTCCCCAAGTTAATCTTTGGATTCAAGGGAAAAATACATCATGTGAAGACTATAATAATGGGAAATTATGTAGTTCTTGCTCAATTAAAACATCTCAATTTATAAAAATTCGTAAAATTATTAAACCAAAAATAAATATTTTAAACAATAAATTACTAAAGCATTCTATAAAATACATGCTGCATTTTTCATACAAATATACAAAAAAAATAACAAATATTTTTACAAAAAATGAAAATATTTTTATAGAACATGAAAAAAATGAAGAAAATTATTTCGAGATGAGAAGAAGAAAATATATACAAGCACTAAATGAATATTTTGACATTATTCTATGTGTGTCCGATCGGGTAAAAGAAATATACCAAAACTACGGGGTTGATAAAGAAAAGCTGATCACTAACTACATAGGAACCCCTCACGCGAAGAATTTTCCCACCATAAAACGGGGGAATCTCCTCAACTCAGAGGGAGGATTAACCCTGACCTACTTAGGATATGCTCGTCACGATAAGGGTTTCTTTTTCCTCATGGATGCACTTGAAAAGCTGCCTAATATATTAGCAAAAAAAATAGCTATACAACTAGCCGTGCGGGTTGACCGTTCCACGGATGTCCCCCTCCGTATCGCGGCTCTTCAAAAAAAATTGGGACACGTACATCACACAGATGGGTATACGCATGATCAGCTGAGGGAAATTCTTAAAAAAACAGACATAGGCATCATTCCCGTTCTATGGGAGGACAACCTCCCGCAGGTTGCCCTTGAAATGCATTGTTATGGGATACCTCTCTTGTGCAGCGATATGGGAGGTGCGCCAGAGCTTGCCAATAATCCAAACTTTATCTTCAAACATGGTTCCACTGACGACTTCATAAACAAACTAGAAATGATATTAGATAAAAAATTGACAACTGAGAGCTACTGGGCCAACGCGTTGCATCCAGTAGACATGGAAAAGCATGTGGATTTTTTACTAGCCACTTATCAATATTTCCTCAAAAAAAAATTGATATTTCCCAACAACACCCCCGGAAAATGCTCTCCTTCATAGCCGTCAACGCTGGCCCAAAGCTCCCCCTGCCTTTGGAGCCCTTCAAGGACGAATATGTTTTTGATTACCCGAGCCCCCGCCTGCTCTGGAGCGTAGCTGATGTTTTTTAGTATCGTCATAGCAACCCGCAATGCGGCTCAGGAATTGCCAGCCCTCTTGCAATCCTTAGCCGAACAAACCTGCCGCAACTTCGAAGTGCTCATACAAGATGGCGGCTCCAAAGATTCCACGCTGGCTATTGCTGAATCATTTCGCCACCAACTCCCAATCTTGTCTATCCAGAGCCAAAAGGACCGGTGTGTCTTTGAGGCGTGGAACAATGCCCTGCCCCGTGCCACGGGAAGCTGGATCCTTTTTCTTGGTGCAGACGACAGACTAGCCGATCCAAACGTGCTTGAAAAAACAATTGCCGTTTTAGAGCAAGCACCCAAGCAAGTGCTTTTTGGCTGTGGCGCCATAAATTTTGTCTACCCTGACGGAACCTTCGTGGAAGGCCCCAGATGGCGCGATCTCGAACGAACCCCCGACTTCCTACAACGCGGAGAAGTCCCTGTTGATCATAGCGCCCTTTTTCACCGCACAACTCTATTCACTTCCGCACGTTTTGACATGACGTTCAAGGTGGTTGGCGACCAAGAACTTCTCGCACGGGTATGGACACGCCCTGAGCAAGGCACAAACCTCGGATTCCTAGTCACCCTCATGGCACATGGCGGGATTTCGAGTCAGCGGAGATTTCATTTCACCGTCCGCAGAGAATATTTTCGAATAGCACTACGTTACACATCAATTACAGAAGCCCTCAGGGTTCACTACCCAAGATTATGGCGATCTGCCATAAGCCACGCATGTCTTTGCTTTTTAGGAAAAAAAGCAACGGAATGGTTGCTCAGCAAATATTGGGCTACACGCCCCCACAACAATCACTACGCCCCATAAAGAGTGATCTTAGAGAAAAATATAGCATGACAATTGGCATACAAAGCTCACCCCTACGCCCTATCTAACAAGAAATGCGGCACGAAATAAATTCAACTTAGTGCAATTCTCCTTTGCATGTCCGCGCTCCTATGGCTATACTCCTAAAGGCGCACGGGCAGTGGACATTTTGTTTACAAACAATGCCACTAAGACTCCATAACTAAACCCTATTCTGGTCCAATAATGAAAAAAGCTTTAATTACCGGCATCACGGGTCAAGACGGTGCATACTTGGCGGAATTCCTTTTGGGCCAAGGCTATGAGGTTCACGGGATCAAACGGCGCTCCTCCTCCTTCAATACGGACAGGATTGACCACATGTACCAAGGCCCCCACCAAGCAAACCGCCGGTTTATCCTCCATTATGGGGATATGACCGATGCTACAAATCTCATCCGTGTTGTTCAAGAAATACAGCCGGATGAAATCTACAACCTAGCCGCGCAGAGCCACGTGCAAGTTTCATTCGAGTCACCGGAGTATACCGCAAACGTAGACGCACTAGGAACGCTACGGCTTTTAGAAGCCATCCGCATCCTTGGCATGGAAGCAAAAACGCGCTTCTATCAAGCTTCTACCTCTGAACTGTTCGGCAAGGTCCAAGAGATTCCACAGACGGAGAGGACCCCTTTCTATCCTCGCTCCCCCTACGCCTGCGCAAAACTCTATGCATATTGGATAACGGTTAACTATCGAGAATCGTATAACATATACGCATGTAACGGCATTTTATTCAACCACGAATCCCCCATCCGGGGTGAAACATTTGTAACCCGCAAAATAACGAGAACGTTGGCACGCACAGCGCTTGGCCTCTCCGACTGCCTGTATCTTGGCAACCTTGACGCGCTACGCGACTGGGGACACGCACGGGACTACGTTGAAATGCAGTGGCTTATGCTACAGCAAGATACCCCCGAAGATTTCGTTATCGCAACGGGGCGCCAATTCTCCGTCAGAGACTTCGTTAACGCCGCAGCGGCGGAAATAGGAGTTACTCTCGCATGGAGCGGAGAGGGTATCCGCGAAGTTGGTACAGTTTCTGGCATTAATACAGCACAGCACTCCGGTGCCCTTGAAGCACGTACTAGTCACCTCAAAATAGGTGATGTTATCGTTCGTGTAGACAAACGGTATTTCCGCCCAACCGAAGTTGAGACACTCTTGGGCAACCCTAGCTCCGCGCGCAAGAAACTCGGATGGGAGCCACGGATTAGATTTGAAGACATGGTGGCAGAAATGATGCGCGAAGACATACACCTTGCGTTACGGGACAGCACCGTAACAGAAGCTGGGTTTAAGGCTTTCGCATACGAAGAATAACCGACCACCACGTACTGGATAGCTACTTTGCGTGGTAAAAGAAGAAGATATATTAATGGATATTACCCAACCAATTTATGTGGCCGGACATAGAGGGTTAGTCGGCTCTGCTATCTGCCGCAAACTTCACAAAATGGGCGCACTGTCCATAATAACACGAACTAGCCAAGAACTAGACCTGCGAGATCAACTCGCAGTAAGAGCCTTCTTCAACCAAGAAAGGCCTGCTTACGTATTTTTAGCTGCCGCTAAAGTCGGCGGCATCCATGCAAACGCCAGCTACCCGGCCCAATTTATTACCGACAATTTGTTAATACAATGCAATGTCATTGATGCTGCCTATGTGTCGGGTTGCAAAAAATTTATGTTCTTAGGATCTAGCTGTATTTACCCAAAGCTCTGCCCACAACCAATTCGGGAAGAGTATCTCCTTTCAGGTCAGCTCGAACCAACAAACGATGCATACGCCCTTGCAAAAATTGCCGGTATCAAAATGTGCCAGGCCTACCGTAAACAATATGGTTTCGATGCTATTTCGGCCATGCCCACAAATCTCTATGGTCCTAATGACAATTTTCACACAGAAAACAGCCACGTTCTCCCTGCATTGCTCAAACGCTTCCACGAGGCGAAAGAAAACGGAGCACCCGAAGTTGCCATATGGGGATCAGGGACGCCGCGCAGAGAGTTTTTATACGTAGAGGATTTAGCTGACGCGCTGGTTGTTCTCATGCAGCACTATTCAGACTTCGAGCATGTAAACGTTGGCTGCGGTGAAGACCTCGCGATCCGGGAATTAGCTGAGGTTGTCGCCTCTGTCACAGGCTACAAAGGGACAATACGCACAGACTCGAATAAACCGGATGGAACACCACAAAAGCTTTTGGACGTCAGTAAGATTGGTGCCTTGGGATGGCGGGCAACGACCCCCCTACCTGAGGGAATCAGGAGTACCTACCAATGGTTCCTGCAGCACCACGAGAGAGTCTGCCAATAACCATCAGGGGCTCACGCTAGCACGCCAATCTGGCCCCACGGCTGGCAACAAGCCAACGCAAGCGATAACCTTGGCACACCGTTAAATAGTCACATATACATTGCGGATACTATGATGAAAAACTTAGGCATTCTTGTATTTGGGCACACCCGCCCTTTTTTATTGGCAGATACCCTGAAAAGTTTGCAACTACAGGATGCTCTCAAGTATGTTGACGTGTGGATAGATGGTGCGCAAGCATCTCCTGAGTTAAAACAAAGAGTTGAGAAAACCCAAAAAATTACAGAATCTTTTCCGATAAAAAAACGATTTTTCCACAATGGTCAACTTGGGTTTAGAAAATTAATACTGTTGGCCATGCAGCACGCCATCAATCACTATGAAAATATTATCTTCCTAGAGGACGACTGCTTCCCAACACACACCGCAGTGTCCGTTTTCATGGAAGAATTGGAAGCCATCCGCAATAATCCAGAAATATTCTCGACATATGGGCACCATTTCGGCATGGCTGAAGACTCTGGTCGTTGTTCCCGCTTCCAGGGGTGGGGCTGGGCCACTACTGCTGAAAAACTCGCTCCTTATCTCACTAAATTATTTGAGCTATACTCCATGTACGAAGCAGAGTATCTTCAGTTCACAGAAGCAGCGATGACACCGGAACTCCTTGCCAGACTGGACGTAACCCCCCCCCGACTACCTTCTGTGACATTGAAAAAGTTTTTTGCATGGGATGAAACGTTAGCGTTGCTTACCGCAATGGATAACAAATGCCACAAGCCTACTTCTACGAGGGTCATTTACAACTGTGGGTTCGGGAAAGACGCCTCTCGCTTCAGAGCGCACCCCATACTACTACGTCCTCCATACAACATGATCTCGCACGATGATGTATGGAAGTTCTTCAAATGAACACAATATACATAGCTGATCCTTCATTAATTTCATTTGAAGGACACCACTACGCTCTCTCAAAAGTCTTCAGTGATGCACTGCTCCCCCACAGCCATACTATAGTATGGCTTGCAAATATTAAGTGCGACATTGGAAGCGAATCTGGATATTCTGTTAAAAAAATATTTTCTGACGATGTTTATAGCACATTTAAGCGAGAAATTTTTACAGAAAAAAACACAATTCAGAAAAGAATAAAACGAAAAATAAAAAAGACCATAATATATATCAAAAACAATCCTAATTTTATTGGAAAAATTTCCAGAAAATCCTACCAGATTCTTCCAGAATGCTTCATAAAAGAAAAATTGCGAACCCGCTTTACCTCGCAGCACACCGCTTTTCCCGATAGAGTGCAAAATCGTGTTCAAACACAGAGCATGTTGTTTGCAAGCGAGCTAAGTGCAGCAGTGAAGCGCCTAAACATGACGTCTTCTGATGCCATTTTTTTCCACTCCAGTGTGGCTTCAACCTATGCAGCTATAATACATTTTTTTAATTTTTTTCCGGTAGCGCAGTGGGGAGCGTTGCCCTCCATTCATCTCTCCACCCCATATGATGAAAAGATCATGATCGGAAACGCTCAGACCTCGCTTGCCTCTAGAAGCATACAAAGGCTTCACGCATGGAACCTGCTAAATTCAAAGATATTTCTCTATGCGGAAAACGACCTCCTAGCAGCAGAGTTATCAAAAAACTGGGGCACCCGCGTCCAACCGTTATTTATCCCCGTGGCCCGCGCCCAACCCGCTCCTCCCTCCGCACCTACTGTTACCGTGGCCTACCTCGGCGCAGCCAGACACGAAAAAGGATTTGTTTTTATTGCGGACGCTATCTCGCAATTCCTTAAATCCAACAAGCGGACCGATTGTCGGTTTATCATTCAGGCCTCGGCCCAAATAGTTGGCCTTCATCCAGACATAGCGGAGGCGCGAAACCTGTTAGATGCGGTTCAAGACCCCCGGCTACAGATCGTAACCACCCCTCTGGATGAAACGCAATACGAAGAATTAGTCCAAACAGCGGATATAGTCTTGCTGTGTTACGATCCAGCAAGATATAGGATTCGAAGCTCAGGGATCGTGTTAGAAGCAGCTCTTCGGGGCAAAGTCTGCCTCTGCTCCCAAGGTTCTTTCATGGCCCATTTTGCTGACATCCCCGGAACAGCAGTCGAGTACGGCTCAGTTGAATCCTTTATCGAACGTCTAGAGTTCGCATTGGACAATTTCTCACAGCTATCGGGAAAAGCAGGCATCCTGGCGAAGCAACTGGAGCAAAGAGTTGACATCCGCTGGTTTGCAGATTTTATATCGGAAATTCAGAACCGCACATACGATTTAAACGTCGCCCCGTGCTCGGTGGAATGTTCCGAATTCGACTTCAAACACCACAGACTTATCGGAGTACAACATGAAGAGGGTCTTGATTCTCGGCGGTGATGGTTTTTGTGGATGGCCCACAGCGCTACACCTTTCCGCCTCTGGATACACGGTCTCAATCGTCGACAACCTTTCCCGCAGAAATATTGACAACGAGTTGGGAGTTTGCTCTCTGACCCCAATCCGTCCAATACATCAGCGCCTCCTCGCGTGGAGCGAATTAACTGGAAAAAATATAGACTTTCATAATATCAACGTAGCTAATGACTACGACAAACTTCTTTTCCTTCTGAGAGAATTCGCCCCTGACACGGTCATACATTTCGCAGAGCAACGGGCCGCCCCCTACTCAATGAAATCCTCATGGCATAAGCGGTACACAGTTGATAACAACGTCAACGGCACCAACAACCTGCTCGCTGCCATCGTAGAATCAGGGTTAGACATACACGTGGTGCACTTAGGCACTATGGGGGTCTATGGCTACGGTACTGCGGGCATGGAAATTCCAGAAGGCTACCTCTCCATCACCGTTCCCACAGGTGATGGACACGACATTCAACAAGAAATCTTGTACCCCACTAATCCTGGTAGCATTTACCATCTGACAAAAACTCACGACCAACTGCTGTTTGCCTATTACACAAAGAATGACCACATGCGCGTCACTGACCTGCATCAAGGTGTAGTATGGGGCACACAGACCCGCGAGACAGCCCTGTCGGAGGATCTAATCAATCGATTTGACTACGACGGGGATTATGGAACGGTTCTGAATCGTTTTCTCATGCAAGCTGCGATGAAGTACCCACTGACTGTGCATGGGACAGGGGGCCAGACTAGGGCGTTTATTCACATCCAAGATACCGTGAGATGTATTGAACTCGCCGTCAAAAATCCCCCGCTAGCCGGAGAGAAAGTTAAAATAATAAATCAGATGACTGAAACGCATCGAGTTCGGGACTTAGCAAGACTTGTGTCAGAAATGACAGGGGTACCCTTTCAGTTAGTCCCCAACCCGCGCAATGAAGATGATGAAAACGAGCTATTAGTTAGCAACAAAACATTCTTAGATCTCGGCCTGAAACCGATCACTCTGCAAGCTGGCTTGCTTGAAGAAATCAAAGAAATCGCCAGTAAATATGTTGAGCGTTGTGATAAAACTAAAATCCCTTGTGTTTCCGCGTGGACTGCGGAATGCAAATCGCGATTAGACCAAACCAACTTGTGAGAACAGGTTACGCCCAAGCTCTCCTCATCATGAAGCGGTATTCAGATACAATTTCCCCCGCTCCCCACGAAATTTCGTGGAAAGCGGGGGAATACCCCTACGTGACAATTACGTGACAATACAATCCTTGAGTCAAAATGCTTATCCGATATTGTAAAAGACTGTTCCGCCTACGCCATACGATATACAGCATGGCCAAGCGCGACTTCTGTCAACAAAACCAAGGTTCGATACTCGGAATCGTTTGGAATTTCCTCCAACCGGCACTGTATATTACCATTCTATATTATGTGTTTACTCTAGGATTCCGTCCATCTGTGGAAACAGAAGGACTTCCTTTCGGACTATACCTTGCTTCAGGCATGATTTCATGGATGTTTTTTTCCTCAAATTTAACCGCCATTACCAATATTTTTAAAACTTACGCATTTTTAGTCAAAAAAATAAATTTTGATTTATCCATCCTGCCCCTGATCAAAATAGCAAGCGCCTCTATTACCCACTTTTTCCTGCTATTTTTGCTGCTAATTCTTGCATGGCGCGGGGACTACCCCCCCGGATGGCATAGCCTACAATTGATCTATTACTACTCATGCACAGTTATTTTACTTATCGGTAGCGGCCTACTTACGGCGTCAGCAAACATATTCATAAAAGACACTCAAAATCTTATTTTTCTACTAACCCAATTTGGGATGTGGTTAACACCTATTTTCTGGAAAATAGAAACTTTCCCACCACAACACCGGTGGATATTTAAAGCGAACCCAGCTTACTATTTAATTAATGGGTACAGAGATTCAATAACAGGGAAGGCATATTTTTGGGACTACCCCACATGGACCCTGTACTACTTATGTATCAGCTTTTTATTTTTAATCATGGGAACATACTTCTATAAGAAACTTCGCCCTCATTTTGCAGAGGAAATATAATGGGAAAAAGCATCCTTTCGATATGCAACCTCAGCAAATATTACAAACTTTACTCCACAAGTGGCAAGAAGGTTAAAGAAATCTTCTCCGTATCAGGAAAAAGCTACCATGAAAAGCACTATGCCCTTCGCAATGTAAATATTGAGGTTAATCGCGGAGAAGTTCTCGGTATCGTGGGGCGGAATGGCTGCGGAAAATCTACTCTGCTTAAGCTAATTGCAGGAGTGCTGGAACCTGACGAGGGAACAATTACGGCCCGCGGCAGCCTGATCGCCCTTTTAGAGCTTGGGCTCGGCTTTAATCCTGAATTCACAGGCAGGCAGAATATTGGATTTTATGGAACCGTCCTGGGGCTCCAGCCCGAAGAACTCGCGAAAATAACACCAAAGGTTATCGCCTTTGCTGAGCTTGGTCAGTTTATTGACCAGCCAATCAAAAGCTACTCCAGCGGAATGAGGGCTAAGCTCGGATTTTCTCTCGCTGCACACGCAAGGTCAGACATCCTTCTTTTGGATGAAGTTCTTGCTGTTGGCGATGAACTGTTCGTCAAAAAATGCTATCAAATTCTCAGGGAATTTATCAAAGAGGGACGCACCGTCATAATAGTAACACACTCCGCACAGGCCGTTTCGGAGTTTTGCACGAGAGCAGTCCTACTTGAGGGCGGGGAAATTCTCTACTCTGGCGGTCCTAAGGACACCCTAGCCGAATACCGCAAAATTCTGTATGGAGCCAAGGAACTCGGAAAAACACTTCCTCAGCCTGCGGAGAAATCTCTCTCTGCCCCTCCAGATAGCCCCCCCGCATCTGGAGAACAATTCTTCTTACCTTCTCTAAAAAGTATACCTGTTATTGATTTTAACCAACGATGCTTACAGTTTCATTCATTTTCTTTTAAAGTAAAAAATGAAAATGTTAATGTAGTTGAATTTGACGCTACAATACACATAGACCTCTGCCTGCGTATAATAGAAAATATTGATCAAGACTCCTTCCATGCTGGCTTTACTATTATCACTCAAAGTGGACTAACACTAGCAAGCATAGTCACTGGAGTAGTTTTTTCAAAACATTTTATAACAATCCGTTCTTCTTTTGAATGTACTCTAAACGAAGGAATATATTCTATGTTATTTAGTGCAATAGACACAAGAGACATAACCAGGCTAATGCGCATTCACGATTTGTATATTTTCAAAGTCATCTCAGGAAATAAAGACCAATTTTATAGATGGGGCCATGTACAAATAAAATAGACGACACACCTTTAACAAATAAAGACAAAATATCGTGAACGAAAACGCCATACCCCAGATCAGAAACGTCTACAAAGTCTGCCTTGAGCTTTCAACACTTTGCAATTATTCGCATTTGCATAAGAAATGCCCACTTCACGAAAAGAAAGAACACGCGATATTACCATCAGATGTTGTTATCAAAATCATTGATGAGCTAAGTGAAATTTCATTCAAAGGGATGTTTCTTTTTAATCTTTACAACGAACCAATGATAGACCCGCGTCTTTTTCTTTTCACACGACTCGCAAAAGAAAAATGCCCAAACTCAACTGTCTTCATTATAACCAATGGATACTATCTAGATCAACACCTAGCAGATGAACTTCCTAGCCATGGTGTTGACATGTTGGCCCTTAGCCTCTACACCAAACGAGAAAAACAACGGCTACAGCAGCTAAAATACCCCATCAAAGTTCGATTCTGGGACTACACCCAAACAGGATTAGATGACAGACTTGACCTTTACAGCAAACCCAAAGGGATCCCAACCGAGCTGGCTTGTGGTCGAGGAGCCCCCCTTGAAGAAATTAACATCACAGCTCAAGGTGATGTTGGACTATGCTGCTTAGACTGGCAGCACAGTATAGCATTCGGCAACGTTCGCCACGAAAAGCTAGCTGACATAATTGCAAAGCCTCAATTTGTTCAGTTTTATGAAGACCTCCGGCAGGGGAAACGCACGCTTCCCATTTGCCAAGCGTGCACGAGTTGCCCTACTAGTAGAGGATATGTCAAAGCCTAACCTCCCATGGGGTGGACGCGAAAAATGGGACAGCCTGTTAATTTGCCAAAATCTCTACCATCCGCTGGTCCTATTTTAGGGAACGGTTACGCTCGCTCGCATTAAGCCAGAAATCATCTTTTCAAAATCCCTTATTACCATTTGGCCATCATTTACACACACGTTAAACATATGGTTATATTCACTACTTTTCTGTGCATTAAACAAATACAATTTGGAGAGGTATATTCGCATCCACGACCCTTACCTTTTCAAAGTAATCCAGAGAGGGCATGACCAATTTTACCGGTGGGGCCATATCCAATTAAATTGAACAACTACTCCGTATTGTATACACTCAAACGCATTGCAACGGATCTCAGGAAAAAACACCGGACAACCACGAGAAATTCGATGTCGTGCCAGCTTTCAACATTGCGCAAGCATCTATAGTTTTGTGTCTACCCTTTGCCGCACTGTAAAATCACCGGTTTTTTGAGAATTTTATCTATCTACCTCCATAAGGCAAGACCAGAAGAAGCGCATACACTGGCCTCAGGCGTACAGATTTTTGTTCACTCCAACGGATAGACCAAAACCGACAACGTTCGAAAACGAGAATCCTAAAGGATTAGCATGGAAGACTATATAGAAAAATATTATACGAAGTACTACGGTCAATATCACACTAAAGAACTAAAACAGTGTATCGACATCCACGGATCGCCAATCCCATGGATGACGTATTCTGCAATCTTTCAAATAGAACAATATTCTTTTGAAGGGATGACCGCTTTTGAGTGGGGCACTGGCTATTCTTCTTTATTTTGGGCAAAGCGATGCGCCCACCTCACCACCATTGACCACAATAAAGAATGGACAGATTTTGTCAAAAATAAAAACTCAAAGAACATACAAGCCTACACAGTAGATATCTCTGACTACGCAACATCTATTACATCTTTTTCCCAACCATTTGATCTTATCATCATCGATGGAGATACAAAAAATAAAATGCGCTACTCCTGCGCAATCCATGCGATGGCGAAGCTTGCCACAGGAGGCCTTATTATTCTTGACAATTCCGACTGGCAACCGAACGCATGCCAACTGCTCAGGAGTAACGGATTCTCGCAATCCGACTATATGGGCCTAGGCCCCATAAACCCTTACGCTTGGTGCACCTCTTTTTTCCACAAAGCCCCGGTGAAATTCCCTCGAAAGCCCATAAGCCCTGGATTCGTGCCCGGAGGATTAGAAAGTGTCAGAGACTGAAACTCGCCTTCTCCAACTATATCGTGACGTAAAAACCGCCTTTCCCGAGCATATTGACATCTACGCAAGTCAAGAAGGCGAAGACGTCCTGCTACGGCGCTTACTGGCTCCGTTCTACAACGACCCTAACGGATTTTATGTCGATGTCGGCGCACATCACCCTTATCGCTTTTCTAATACACTGCACTATTATCTACATGGATGGCGTGGCATAAATATTGACCCCATAGAAACTGCCATTACATTATTCAATGATCTTCGCACCCAAGATATAAATATATGCTGTGCCGTATCTTCAACCCCAGGAGAAAAAATATTTTATGAATTTTCTGAGACAGCATATAACACTCTTTGCCTTGAAAGAAGCAATACTGTCTCAACAAAAACACAACAGCCTATCATGGAAAGAACTGTTGAGTGCCAAAAATTAAGAACAATAATATTGAATCATAATGACAGATTTAACATTTCAAAATTCATGTTTCTTTCCGTCGACGTAGAAGGACTAGAGGAAGACGTTTTGCTGTCTAACGATTGGGAAAAATACCGTCCCAAAATTGTACTTGCAGAAGCACTAACAGAGGACTCTCTCTATGGAATTATAAATATCATGGAAACATTTGGTTATTTTATAATAGCCAGAACAAAAAATACCTATTTTTTTGCTGACAGAAAAATTAAATACTATTCAGAAATGAATATATTGCCTGAATGGCATTTGAACAGCCGAATAGTAACAAACACATACATACAAAACTTAAACCTTCAAGCGGCGGAGTACAAAAAAGAAATTTCAAGCCTCATAGAACAACAAATTCATCTAAAAAAACAAATTGAACTATATAAAGAAAAAGACGTATATACTAAAAAAGAATTCAATGCCCTTACAACAAGCATCGCCGACCTTTCCACAAAATACACCGACCTGCTTCGGAGTAAACTCCCCATACTGTTTGCTTTACGTCGAGCCTACGGACGCCTACGCAGACGATAGTCTGCCTTTTCCTGACTGAAAACAAAAAAAACTATTAATATGCCAGAAGAGCACTGCAAATATGCTTTTTAGTTCTATAGAATTTGTATTCTTATTCCTTCCACTTGTATTTTTTGTATATTTCTTGCTTGCTAATGAAAAAAAAACACGACCTGCGAAATACTGGCTGATCGCAGCGTCTATGTTTTTTTATGCATGGTGGGAGCCTAAATACACGCTACTATTGTTATTTTCGATAACATTTAATTTTTTTATTGGAAAAAAAATCCAAAACAAGAGATTTTTTGAGAAAAAAACTCAAGCAAAGCGCTATCTTACTTTTGGGGTGCTTTTAAATATAGCCATTCTTGCTTACTATAAATATGCTGATTTTGTTTTATATAACGCCACATCATTACTGCACATTAGCTATACCCCAATCCAAACAACACTCCCTCTTGCAATTAGTTTTTTCACATTTTTACAAATTGCTTATATTGTTGACTGTTATAAAGACTTTGACAAAATATATAGCTATCTAGACTATACCCTTTTTGTCACATTTTTCCCTCATTTAATTGCAGGCCCCTTGATACATCACGAAGAAATGATGCCCCAGTTTGAAAACAAAAAAAATTGGAAGATCATACCTAAAAACTGTGCGATGGGTCTTTTCATTTTTTCCATAGGCCTTTTTAAAAAAATGGGAATTGCCGACCCCCTTTCAGTTTTAGCCAAAGCGGGCTTTGATGGGCACAGCTCGTTATCCTTTATAGAGGCGTGGGCGACCAGTCTGAGTTACACTTTCCAGTTGTATTTTGATTTTTCTGGTTACTCAGACATGGCGATTGGTGTGTCTCTCATGTTTAATATTTTGCTACCTGTAAACTTCAACTCTCCCTACAAGGCTTCAAATATTCAAGAATTTTGGCGCAGATGGCATATTACGTTGTCGCGCTGGCTCCAACAGTATGTCTATGTTCCCCTAGGCGGCAATAGAAATGGAACAGCCAGAACCTGTGCAAACCTCTTCCTCACATTCCTGATCGGGGGCATTTGGCATGGAGCCGGCTGGACATTTGTAATATGGGGAATACTGCACGGACTTGCTCTAATCACACATCGCCTATGGAAGAAGCTTTTCACGCCCTACCGCCTTCCCGGCCCCATGACTTGGTTTATCACCTTCCTGTTTATTAACTTCGCCTGGGTTTTTTTCCGAGCCACCAGCCTAAAACGGGCAGGAGAAATCATCCTAGCTATGGCGGGCCGGAACGGCCTCGCCCCACAGGCATGGTCTTTCGGACTATCTGCACCACAGTGGGGATGTAGCTACGCAATCCTTCTTATCGCCATGACCATTGCTTGGGCGACTCCTAATTCCATGCAACTAGTAGGATTAATCAACAATTTCCCTCAGAGAAGGAAACTATCTTTCTCTGCGACTCCTTTTTATGCAATCCTGACAGGCATTTTTTTAGGGATCGGCTGCAGTCTATTATTCGCAAGCCCTGCCACAGATTTTATTTATTTTAATTTTTAATTTTTGGTTTGCAAATGAAATATCCACTTTTCTACGTCATATTTGGGCTTGTCTTCGCTATAATCTTTGCAACATTACCATTATATAACTACGTTGTAGACTGGTATTCTATATTTTCAAAATTGGATTCTAAAGGGATAGTATACATTAAAAAAGCTGCCGACAAAGGAACTGAGCAGCTTGTTCAACTCCCCCTCTTTCGATATCGACATGCAGAAACAACTATAAAAAAACATAACAAAGACATCGTCGTTATATTTGGGAGTTCTCGCGTTGGCTTAGGCTACAATGGCACGTACATGGCAAATGCCTTTGGACGACCTGTTTGCAAACTGCAATATCCCTTCAGCGGCCTGCACGAAATATTACATAATATTAAATTATTACAAAAAAATAACGCGATCCCACGCAAGCTGCTCGTTACGATTGACGACATTTCATTGATTATTGGAAATAAAATACCCCAAAATATCAACAGAATGCCTCCACCACTGACACTTCAACAGACTTACGACTACTGGAAAAAAATACTATTTCGCTTACCCGCGGAAGGGGAGCTTCGCACATTACTCCAGCCCCAGCGAAACCCCTTAGCCGTGCTTTCCTCCCTAGAGGGCATATCTCAAAAAAAGAACACTTCAGATTTTATAGATTATCTTTTATGTAATAACTACATTAAACAGCAATGGGGAAAACCTCTTCATAATTCAGAGGTGCTGGAGGATATTAAGGAAATCATTTCTATCGTGAAGCAGAATGGGAGCGAAGTCACTTTTCTAATCACCCCTCTGTACATCACAACCTACATGGCGTCTGATATAGCGGGGCTGGAAACTTTCAAACGAGAGCTAGCCAATATCACACCATTTTATGATTTCGCTTTGGTCAGCGAAGAAAATTCATATAAAGATTATTGGCTTGAGCCTAACCACTTCACCACGCAAGTGGGTAACAAAATAATCGATACCGTGGTAGCCGAAGCTCCGGACAGACTTTGGGGGCACAAGGTGACAAAAACCAATGTAGAAAGTCACTTACTTAAACTGAGAGAAAATATCCTCGCCAATATAGACCCATGGCTAAAGACTCGACCTGACGGTGAAATTAACCCTGCAACGTACCGATGGTTAAATCCAGCATGGAGTTCCCGCTCTGATCCTATTAAGCAGCTAGGTTTATTGGGCGAATGGGAAGAAAATCCGTCTGACCCTAATTATGTGAGATGTACCGCGAAGACAATCTCATTTACCATCCCGGAGGGTCCTCCCCATGCAGATAGAGTACTCTTCAACCTTGGCGGAGTGGCTGACATGGCATATTATTCGCGACCAGACACGACCAGAACACTCCAGATATTTGTCAACAACCAACCTTACGCCAAGGTCGTCTTTGGGAATGCCAACTACCCGAAGGGGAGACTGCCAAACAAAAAGCAAATAACCTTAGTGGGTGACTTCAGTAATAAGACAACTGTAAGCATCCAAGCGGTCGACGGAGCCGCCTTCGCTTTCCTACTGGGAAAAAAAGTTCATTATGCGGGCAAGCTGCCCCCGCGAAGTCCACTACCTGTGGCAGAAAAACTGCCCCGGAAGTCCCTGTAATCCCCCAAAGACATTGATCTGGCGCCCCTCTCAAGGAAAAGGGGGAGCATAGATATGAGGTCTGTTTTTCCTGAAATGACACCGGAGAGCGCTGACCAAGCCTTTTTTGAAGCCACTCCCCATTCGTGCCAAGCCGGGAGCGTCACATTTTTTATTAAGTCACACCCCATTGTTACATAGACAAGCGGAACGTGTCTTAAGGCAACCTCACTGGAAATTATTTTCCCTCCGCGCCTTCCGCAGGCGACTCGCCTCGCTGAAATTTTCCGCCCCAACTGCGCAATATTCTGATATCTCCGACATCCGACGCTCCAAGCAAGAGTTTGTAGCTGTTTGACACTCCTCCCTCAAGATAGAAATTTGCGGATATCTCTTTGAATTAACCGCGATAAAAGGCGAGTTTTTTCTCAAATATGCAAAGCCCCCATCAAGTTTTCAAGGTTCAGCCTAGCGGCGCATCACCTTGTCTACCTGATGGGGGCATATCGCTATATCGCGATGGTCCAGGGATCTTATTCTTCCATTAAATGAAAATGGCTAGCCCAAGCTATTTAATGAAGAGCATTTCCTGGTAGCTAGGCAGATCCCACAAATCGTCGGCGACCACACCTTCCAGCGCGTCGGCAAATACGCGTACTTCCAGCATTTTAGGCAGAACAGCCGCGCACATGTGGCTTGCTTCTTCCTGCAGGTCGTCAGAGGAATGACCGAGAAGCTCTTCCAATTCATTGGCAGCTTTCTGCATGCCACGAAGTTTGGCGGTCAGGTCGTCCAGCGATACCATAACGCAGTCTTTGCCGATGGCGCGCAGGTTTGCGCAGGTTTCAGCCAACTGGTTCTGGTAGCGCACCGCGCCGGGGAAGATCATAGTGCGGGACATCTTGATGACCAACAGGGCTTCTGTGGTGATCTTTTTGATGTACTGCTCAAGATAGATGCTCTTACGGCTTTCCAGCTCCCGTTCACTCAGCACGGCGTACTTGGCGAACAGGTCAACGGTTTCCTTACTGGTCATCACGGGCAGAGCTTCGGGCGTGGTGTGCAGGTTTGCCAAGCCACGCTTTTCGGCTTCTTTATGCCATGCTTCGGAGTAGCCATCGCCATTAAAGATAACAGCTTCGTGCTCTTTGATGATGCTTTGCAGCAGCGCGGTAACCGCATCGCTCAGGTTGGAGCCATCCTTCTTCACCGTTTTTTCCAGCGCAGAGGCGATGTAGTCCAACGATTCTGCGAGCATGGTGTTCAGAGCCACCTGCGGGCCAGCGATGGACTGATTGGAACCCACGGCACGGAATTCAAAACGGTTGCCGGTAAAGGCGAACGGGCTGGTCCGGTTACGGTCGCCCGCGTCCATGGGCAGAGGAGGCAGCGTATCCACGCCGAGCTTCATCTGGCCCTTGGTTTTGCTGGACTTGGCCCCACCCTTTTTGATCTGCTCAAAGATGTCGGTCAGTTGCTCACCAAGGTACACAGACATAATGGCTGGCGGAGCTTCGTTAGCACCCAGCCGGTGGTCGTTGCTGGCGGACGCAACCGTCGAACGCAGCAGCGGGCCGTATTTGTGCACAGAACGGATGGCGGCAGCGCAGAACACCAAAAACTGCATGTTTTCATGCGGTGTGTCGCCGGGATCGAACAGGCTGCCAAGGCTTGCATTGCCCACCGAATAGTTGAGATGCTTACCGGAGCCGTTGATGCCCGCAAAAGGCTTTTCGTGCAGCAAGCACACCATGCCGTACCGCTTGGCCACGGATTTGAGAACGGTCATGACCATCTGGTTGTGGTCGGTGGCCAAGTTGGAATTTTCGTAAATCGGAGCAATTTCAAACTGACCGGGAGCCACTTCGTTATGGCGGGTCTTTACGGGAACGCCCAGCTTATACAGCTCACTTTCCACTTCCATCATATAGGAAAGCACGCGAGGCGGAATGGCACCGAAGTAGTGATCTTCCATCTCCTGCCCCTTGGGCGACGCAGCTCCGAACAGCGTGCGACCTGCCAGCTGGATGTCAGGGCGGTTCAGCACAAAGTTACGGTCGACAAGGAAGTATTCCTGCTCAGGTCCGGCAAAGGACTGCACGCGTTCCCCGGAGGTTTTGCCAAAAAACGCGAGCACCCGTTGCGCCTGCGCGTTCAGCGCTTGTTGCGAACGCAGCAAAGGCGTCTTCTTATCCAGTGCATCGCCAGTCCACGAAACAAACGCCGTGGGAATGCACAGGGTAGCACCATTGGGGTTTTCCAGAATGTACGCCGGGTTGGTCACATCCCAACAGGTGTAGCCACGGGCTTCAAAAGTGGTGCGCAGACCGCCGTTAGGGAAGCTGGAGGCATCCGGCTCACCCTGAATGAGCAGTTTGCCGGAAAATTCAGCAATGGCACCGCCCTTGCCGTCTGGTGCGATAAAGCCGTCGTGCTTTTCCGCCGTCAGCCCTGTGAGCGGATAAAATACGTGGGTGTAATGTGTAGCGCCTTTGGAAAGCGCCCAGTCTTTCATGGCGCATGCCACGACATCAGCAATGGAAGCATCCATTTCTTCGCCGTTTTCAATGGTGCGCGTCAGCGACTTATACACATTTTTGGGCAACCGATCCTTCATGACGGCATCATTAAAGACATTGCAGCCAAACATTTCGGTAAGATTCATATCTCCAGCAACAAATGGCTTGGAGGAGGCCCTGAAAGTGTTCACTGCGGTAATGGCGTTCTGACGGGCCTGAGATCCGCTCATGGGTACAGCTCCTTACGAAGGTTTCGTCATTCCCTCATCGGGATTTTGTTGTAGTGACCAGCCTTAGACGAAGTCCTCCATCCAAAGCAGGTTCGGTGCCAGTGGTAATATCCCGGTATGTTAGCAGTCACGTCCAGAGGGGACCAATACTTTTTAGTCCTTTTATTTACAATAATGCTATTTTTTGCCCTCCCCGGCACCCTTCTGTGATTACTTTTTTGTTAAAAACCGCTTTTATATACAGGATTCGTGTGTTTTCTAGGAAACATTTTTGTAAATAAAAATCATACCCACATTGTTGCCATACTTACGGTGCCCTTTGCATGCCGATGCCCTAAAGAAATCGTCACGTCGGACGATAGAGATAGTGAGCGGCATTGTGCGGCGAATTCGGGTGCGGTATTTCCCTCCGCACCGGATAAAGCGCGGCAGGACGCAGCATGGTATGAAAGCAACACCGTCGCCACGTGGAATACTGGCACACGGACAAGGCAGGGCATCAGCATGGCAAGTATCCAAAGCACATACGGACTAAGCTCCCTTTTTGGCACCCAAAACGGTTTGCTCAACGGGTCCAGCCCGTTTGCCATGAGTACCCGCAAGTCCCCCGACGCCACGGAAGACACTTCCGCCACGTTCGCTGCCGACATTATTTCCCGCATCAGTCATACGTCTGCTGGCAATTCCAGTACCGACACCATTCCGGCAGATTCGACGACAGAAAACGCTGAAGCACCCAAATCCACCACAGATCTGGAAGCCTCTCTGCAACGCGCTGCGGCCCATGTCGCCGATAAATATGGCAAAGAGGCCGCTACCGCAGTCATGGGCATGGTATACAAAGGCATTGGCTCTGGAGAGGTGACGGAAGAATCTCTGGGGGCTGGATTGCTGGATGCCGTCCGTTTCATAGACAGTAACTTCGGCATGGCCGAAGGCGACGATTTCATGGCGTTTCTCAATGACGACTTGAATGCGGAAATGAACGACTACTTCGACAACGGACTTACCGAACGCTTCTTTGCCTCCGCTCCCGGCACGGAGTCCATCGCGCAGTCCGTCAGTTCCGCTCTGAGCATGGTAACCGACACATCAGGAAAGGACACCGCCGACGGCATTCTCGCGCTTTTGGAAGCTGCCATGGCCTCTGCGGATGACGATATGACCGCAGACCCTATGCTTGCGCTGAAGAATGCCCTTGCTGAAGCCGATGCCACACTCACTGCGCAAGGCCAGACCAGCTTCACCGCCCTGCTGGCCCAAAATTCCGCACAAGCCACCGCGTCTATGCAACCCGGATCATTGCTCGACATCGCCGTGTAGCCTGCCCGTTCCCGACTTGCCAGCGTCATGTGAATCCTCTAAGCGTGGCGTATGCCAACTCTTTTTTCCCCGCCGCGCGTCAGTGTTATCCTGCCCGTGTACAATGCCGAAGCAACAGTGCGCGCCGCAGTGGACAGCGTTCTGGTTCAAGGTGACGTCTCGCTGGAAGTGATCGCCGTGGATGACGGGTCCACTGACACCTCCGCCTCCATCCTCGCCAGCCTAGCCTCCCGTGATGCGCGAGTGCGCGTGCTCCGCCTTCCCCACGGCGGCATTGTCTCTGCCCTCAATGCAGGACTCGCAGCGGCCCGTGGCGTCTATTACGCCCGCATGGACGCCGACGACCTGTGCCTGCCTCGCAGATTCGCCACTCAAGCAGCCTATCTTGATGCCCACCCCCATATTGACCTTGTGTCCTGCCGGGTAGACTTCGGCGGAACCGAAGGGGGCTATGCCCGCTATGTGGCGTGGATAAATTCCCTGCGTACCCCGGAACAAATTGCCTACGAACGGTTTCGCGAATCTCCCTTCGCCCACCCCGCCGTTATGTACCGGGCTGTGACGGTTCAAAAATATGGAAACTACGCGGACGGTCCCTTTCCCGAAGATTATGAACTCTGGTTACGTTGGTTGGGCGCTGGCGTGCGCATGACCACCTTGCCCCAAACCCTGCTGCGCTGGAATGACCCGCCTACACGCCTTTCCCGCACGGACGCCCGCTATCGGACTGACTGTTTTTACGCCATGAAAAGCGTCTATCTCGCCCGCTGGTTGGCGGAACACACTCCCCATTATCCGCATGTCACCGTTATTGGCGCGGGGAAAACAAGCCGAAACCGCGCGATGCTCCTGTGCGAGCACGGGGTGAGCCTTGACCAATGGATAGACGTGGACCCTCGGAAAATCGGCAACATCGTTCACGGCATTCCCGTACGCGACCGCAGCGCCCTGCCCCGTTCCGGCAAAGGCTTCTGCCTTGCCTATCTGGCTGGACACGGGGCGGCTGAGGAACTGGAAACCTTTCTTCAAACCCTCAACTACAAACCGGGGCGGGACTACCTGCTCGTTTCCTGACATTCCGGTTACTCTCCCCCGATTGTCCACAACAGAAAATCTGGCTGCGCTCCGGTTCTCCCCCGCCTGCGCCCGGTCGGTGAGGCTGTGCATCCAAACCGCCCGCAACGTCCGCGCAATCTGCAATTACAAAAAAACAGGCGCCGGAGACTATCCAGCGCCTGTCAGCACTATTGCAATTCCTGAGGGCCAGCCCTCGAAAACACAGCGGTTACAGCCTTCTTTAGGGCTATTCCCCGATATCCGGCGCTTCCCTTGCCTGCTATTCCAGTTCCGCCACGGCATCACGAATGCGGCATACACCGCAAACACCCGCGGAGGTGGGATACCCGCATGTGGAGCACGGGGCCAGCACATCGCCGGAAACGGCTTCCTGCTGCACAAAAGGCGCTTTGCCGCGCTCTAAAAATCCAAGATAAAACGCCAGTTTGCGACCGGGCATTTCTTCTTCCAAGTCGGCCCACAAACGCTTGTATGAAGTAAAGCTCGCCCCCTTGGAATACGGGCAAGGGGCGTAATGATACGGAATACCTTGCAAATACGACCAGTTGGCTGTCTCAAATTCCGATAACCGGAACAGCGGCTTCACCTTGCGAGAAAATCCATTATCCGCCTCCAGCAAAGGGCCTTGATCACTCAGATACCCCACGTCCCACCGCAGCACGTTGGAGAACAGCCGGGCTATCTCGTCATCTAGATTATGCCCGGTGGCTAATACGGAAAACTTTTCGTCCAGAGCGACCTTGTTAAAATAGTACCGCTTAATCTTTCCGCATGCGGAGCAGATGGGACGGTTAAGCCGAGCTTTCACTTTAGGAATAGCCAGACCTTCCTCGGCCATTTCCTTTACAATAAGCGGCACGCCGTGCTCTTCGCAAAAGCGCTCCACCGTGTGCCGCGCGGCCTCGGAACTATTGGGAATAGAAAGATCAATATGCAGCCCGGTCACGTCGTAGCCAAGGCGCTTAAGCACTAGTGCGCAGGCCAGAGAATCTTTACCACCGGAAAGTGCCACAAGGATGCGGTCCTCATGGGTGAAGAGCTTTTCGGAATGAATACCGCGCTCCACCTGCCGGGTAAAAAAAAGATCGAAACAGTCCGGGCAGAACCCCGTATTGTGGCTGGGCAAAGCCACTACTGCCGGGGCTTTACAACGTTTGCATTTCATTAGGAAATTTCCTTGTTACAGTGTGCGGCTCCCACATTGAAGGGATGCCGGGTCAGGGGTCAACCGCTGGAAACCACGGTACGCACAATAACGCGATCACCGTGATTCAGCTTCAAGTCCGGGGTGAGCAAGCCGCCATCACGAATAACCAACACGGTGGTGGGCCGTATCTGCAATGCGTCCAGCAATTGCTGTACATTTTTGGCAGATACCACACGGGTTGTGTTGGCAGGTTCAAGCGTCACCGTCACCCCGCGCAGTACGGGAGTGGGGGAATTTTCAGACATGGTCCGTCCGGCATAGGTCAGAAGGGTACCCAAAAGCGCCATACCGTATTGCGAAACGGGATGACGTAGCCTCTGCGAGGCCACACCATACCGGAATCACCGCGCATGGCAAGCCGCCTGCCCAAGCCTCCTCCGCGAACTGAGCGCCATGACGCTCCCCATAGGGGCACGACACGCCAGCTTTTCCACGCTGACAGCTTGTCACGTTTTTCCAAGTGTACTACGATAGCAGTACGGTGCGCACAACCCGCAAAACACGGCGCGCGGGGTCCGACGCGACACAATGCGAAACAGCCGTTTCGGAGGTATGACCCATGAGCGGGACCGGCAATACTATTCTTGTTGTGGATGACGAAAAGCACATTCGCATGCTCTATCAGGAAGAACTGGTCGCGGAAGGGTACACCGTGGCCACAACGGACGGACAGGAACCCATTCTGGCTGTCATCGAACGCGAGCAGCCGCAGGTAATCGTGCTGGACATCAAGCTCGGCCCCTCTCTCTCCGGCCTTGACCTCTTACAACAAATACGCGGCAGCCACCCGATTCTCCCTGTCATTCTCAGCACCGCGTACGACAGTTTTCAGCATGACCTCAAATCCATCGCAGCGGATTACTACGTGGTGAAATCTGTTGACCTGACGGAACTTAAACTGCGCATCGCACAAGCCATGGCCAAGGCACGGGGATAGCTGCCCCCGCTCCTACCATCTCTCCAACTTGTCCACCGTGGCGGACTGAACGTGCGCTGGCCCATCGCCACGCCAGCGCACGGAGATTTGTCCCTGCCTTCCTGTGTCGAACAAGGTAACTCCCTGCCCTGCCAGTGCATCCCGCACAGCTTTGGCGGGGAACTTCCAATGGTTCAAAAAACCCGTGGAACTAATGGCATACCGGGGTCGCACCGCCGCATACAGTTCCGGCACAAGGCTATTTCGGGAGCCGTGATGCGGCACAATGAGCACCTCAGCGGAAAGATCTGCCCCAGACGCTAAAAGCGCCCGGATTCCAGACCGCTCCAAATCCCCCATGAGCAAAACAAGCCCGTGTCCGTTACGCACCAACCGCATAACCAGCGCCGCGTTGTTGGACGAGGCTCCCGCCACAAATGTCCGCGATGGGTGCAAAACCTCCAACCGCAGACCCTCTTCCTGCAATATCACGTCTCCCGCCACCGCAATTTGTCGCGTCAGCCCCGCTGCCCGCAGAGCCGTTGCCAACCGGACCTCATTACCGGGGGAGGCAGGCATGCCATTCCCCACAAACTGCTCCGCAGCCATGTACCGCAAAGGATACGTCAATCCCGCAAGGTGGTCCGTGTCGGGATGGGAATTGACAACGCGTTCCACGCGGGGCGGCATTCCATGCGCGAGTGAGGGCGCGACCAATCCCTTGCCGGGGTCAAAAGAGGACAAGGCAAAGCCGCCGCCATCCACTAAAATGCGCCGTTCCCCCGGCAAGGTAATCACCATGGCCTGTCCCTGACCCACATCCAGCACGCTCATGGTCACACCGTCCGCCGTCCCTTCCACCATACGCGCAAGCAGGGGATAACAAAGCAAACCAAATCCCACCACTAACCACGCCACCGTGAACATATCCCCCCCGCGAACAGAAAAGCGCATCGGAAACTTCAATTCTTCATGCCGTTCCCTCTCTGCCAAAACGACCGCAACAGGCGACACCTCCCGTTCCTTTGCCCCTTCCGCCAGCCGACTTCCTAATATGCCATCATGGGGGAAACTGGATGTGTCAGCCCTGTCACGCCAAGCCTTTCCGCCCCTGAAACACCGCCCGTGCCATCGGGCCAGCAACGCCGCCAGCAGACACCAAAATCCAAGCATAGCAGTCCAACTGGGCCGCAACGCAAGGTGTGGCGCCAGCCAGTCAGCCTGTTGAAACGCATCCAACGTGGAAAATAAGAGCAGAACAGGCGCAAGTGCCGCGGAAAACACACCGTGCGCCGCCACCGCGCATAGCGATGCCCCACCCGCACTTCCTATTCCCAGCGCCGCAAGTCCCAATCCGCCAAGGCTCAGTGGCAGTATCCAAAGCCCCAGCACAGGAAGCCAAAGAAGGTTCAGTGCGAACCAAGGGCTCGCACTGGTGAAATTCCACACCGTCACGGGCAGCATGCCCAACTGAATACTCAAATTCGCTGCCAGCAGCCCCAATGCGCCCATGCCCGCCATGCGGACCAGACGCGCAGTTGCCGCAGCCACACAGGAAAAACCGAAGCGCCCTTTCTCCTCCGCCAGAAGAGAACGTCCGCCGCCCGCATTCCACGCGTCCCGTTGTCTCCAGAATCGCAACGGCTCCACCCGGAAGAACGTGTTCATCGCCTGCCAGACAGACAACAACACGGAATGAATGGGAGAAAAAAACAATGCCAGAGAAAGCACTGCCAATGCCGAAAGCTGTAGCCGCAAATCAAACAACGCCTGCGGATCTGCCACGGTTAGCACCGCCACCGCCACGAACAGGCCATCCAGCATCACCCTTGGCCTGCCACGCCAGAGCAGCACCCCCCAGCAGGCAAACATCAGCGCTGCCCGCGACAACGAAGGCGTTGCCCCGCCGAGCCATACATAGCCCGCCACCAGAGGCGCACCCAGCAACACGGTCAACCGAGGACGCGGCACCCGCACGTACACGCGGGGCACGACCAGTCCCACCAGCCACGCAAGCCCCCACCCCAGCGCAACCACCGCGCTTAAATGCATGCCTGAAAGCGCCAGCGAGTGCGAAAGCGAGGCGAGGGAAAGCTGATCCATCCGATCGGACCGTAACAAAAATCGATCTCCGAAAAGCAACGCGGGGATAACGGCGCGTGCCTCCTGCAACCGAAAGACGTCACGGTCTTTCCCATACTCCGGGGGAGGCCGCTGCCGGTCGGGCGAATCGGACCGTAGCGCGGGTTCTCCATACAGTGCGGCTTCCACCGCGCTACGTAGGGTTTCGCGCCACCGGTGCATACGTTCCGGCTCTCCCGCCACCACCAGCCCGTAATCCGAACCACGCGACCACACTCGCCAAAAAGCTCCCCGGTCACGCCAGTATTCACCGCTGTCCCATGTGCCGGAATTCAGGAAGCCCCGCATAGGCCGAATCCGCTGGGTTAACCGCACGTGCTGCCCCGGACCCACCCGGTACGGCGGAGCGTCCCACACCCAGAGCACGTAGCCCGGCAAAACAATCTCCCCCCCATCCTCAAGGCGGCAACGCACTTGCTCCAGCATGACCCGCAACCGGCGGTCCGGGGCGCTGTCCACCTTCGCCACCACACCGTGAAGCGTGACTTTGCGCCTTTCGCGCATGAAATTAGGGGTGGCCCACTGGTGCGTATTGCCCGGTGTATCGACTCCGTGCCAGTCCGTCTCCAACTCTGGGGACGGTCCGCGTACGGAAAAAGCAGAAGCGGTTTGGGAAGCGGAGACGGTGAAGGAACGGGGAAGATATGCGGACAATTCAGAGGAAACGACACGTTGCCGCAGCCCCCGCCATGGGGTCGTTCCAGAGTCCGCTTGCCACGCCGCAGCCCCGTATCCCAGCGCGGCGGCAAGCAACACTGCCAACGCACCACAAAGCCGCCCTGTAACGGACGACCGGCGGGCAAGACAGGTGCCCGCAATAAGCAATGCTCCCCCCGCAAGAGCCGGAAGCGGATGCCGGAAGCCCCATATTCCGCACAACCACCCCAGCAGCCCGATTTGCCACGGGAGTAAACCGGGGAAAGCGGCAAATGCCGAGGATGCGGGTGCGGGATGGGAGTTCATGACGCCCCATGCAAGAAGGGCCGCCCCGCGATACGGAACGGCCCCGATGTATTATTCGTCGTCCTCCTGCATGCGCACAATACGCGCGCCGACAGGATTGAGCTTTTCTTCTATACGCTCATAGCCCCGGTCCAGATGATAGATTCGCTGCACATGCGTCTCGCCTCCGGCTGCCAGTCCCGCCAGAACCAGCGATGCACTGGCCCGCAGATCCGAGGCCATGACGGGCGCTCCCGTGAGCGCTCTCCCGCCTTTAATATGCGCGGTGCGCCCCACAAGCCGCACATCCGCCCCCATGCGCACCAATTCAAGCACGTGCATGAATCGGTTTTCAAAAATAGTTTCTTCCACCATGCCGGAGCCTTGGGTCACGCACAGCAACGCCATAAACTGCGCTTGCATGTCTGTGGGAAATCCGGGATACGGCTGGGTGGTAATGTCCACAGACTTCAGTTCCCCCGTATAGCTCACGCGCGTTCCACCCGATTCTTTGGTGATGGAGACGCCCGTTTCCCGTAACTTGGAGATAACTGCGTCCAGTGCCGCGTCCGGGCAATTTTCCAGCAATAAATCACCCTTGGTGATGGCGGCGGCAATCATAAAGGTTCCCGCTTCAATACGGTCCGGCATAATGGCGTATTCGCAGCCATGCAACCGTTCCACACCCTGAATACGGATAACGCTTGTGCCGTGTCCCTCTATCTTTGCACCGCAGGCGATAAGGAAATTCGCTAAATCCACCACCTCCGGTTCGCGGGCCGAGTTTTCCAACACGGTTTCCCCTTCAGCCAGAGCGGCAGCCATGAGCAGATTCTCCGTGCCCCCCACCGTCACTTTTTCAAACACAATGTGCGCACCGCGCAGCCTGTCCACCCGTCCGATAATATAGCCGGAGTCCAGATCAAACTGCACCCCCATCTGCTCCAAAGCGGAAAGGTGCAGGTTCACAGGCCGCGCACCGATAGCGCAGCCTCCGGGATACGCCACCTTGGCATACCCCAGTCTGGCAAGCAGCGGTCCCAGACACAGCACCGAAGCGCGCATCGTTTTCACCAAATCATAGGGGGCCTCAGGCCGCGGTTCGCACGGCCTTGTTCGCACCACACCCTTTTCAAAAGAAGCGGGGCAACCCAAAATTTCCAATAATTTTATGGTAGTTCTAATGTCCTTGAGATTAGGAACATTGGTATAGGTAACGGGTTCCTCAACAAGAATAGAGCCCATGAGAATGGGCAGCGCGGCGTTTTTCGCCCCACTTATGCGAATAGTGCCCCGTAGCGGCACACCACCGTTGATGACAAGCTTTTCCATGTACAATCCTGATTGTAATGCCGACAGAGCGCCGATTCCGGCATCCGTGCCGGGATGCGTGAAAACTGGGGAGCGGAATGGAAAAATGGCTGCAAACAAGCACAGCCAACGACCGTTTCGATCCCTGACAGCGCTATCTTGTACTCTGCGGGGGAACGTGGGGCAAATCATTTTTCCCACATGGAAAATATGCTTGACCACGCTGCGGGGGGAATGTATAGACCCGTTCTTGCTTGTGGCGGATGTAGCTCAGTTGGCAGAGCACACGGTTGTGGCCCGTGTTGTCGTGGGTTCAATCCCCATCATTCGCCCCACTCGGAAAAGCGCCCCGCTATTGCGGGGCTTTTTCATTTTCCGCGTCGCCACTCCCTCTCTCACAGGCAGCCCGTAGAGACATACCCGCGAAAAATGCCGCATAATTTCAAGAATTCCTTAAATACCGCGTGTTAGTTCGCGGTTCCCGGACCCTCTTCTGCCGGGCAATGCTCCAGCAACAAACGCATGGATGCGCACGCCTCAGCAAGATGCTCGTCCATGTCCGCAAGCAGCAAGACTAAATCACTATTCGCTTTCGCGGCTGCCTCCAGTCGTAACGCACAGCGGCGCACCCCGTTTGCGGACACATTCCCGGCGGCTCCCGCCACGGTATGCGCCTTGCGGGCCACCTCCAGCGCCTCGCCTGCGTGATAGTGCGCCGCAAGCTCTTTTCCTATATCCCCATAGGCGGAAAGAAAACCTTCCAGAATGCGCCGGTACAGCCACTCTTTACCGCTAACCCGGTTAACGCCTTCCGCCACATCCAGCCCCGGAAGCCCCGTGGGAAACGCGGCCTCCATGCCGTCTTCGCAGGTTTCTGTCGCGGGGGCGACGCCTGCCAATTGCGTGGCGACTCCCGCTTTCTCTTCTCCCGCAGACGCGCGGGCATGTTCTTCCGCCTTGCTTTGGGCAAGTCCGCCCGCAGTGCCAGCTTCAGGAAGCCACTTGCGCAACGTACGGAATAACACCTCTCGTTCAATGGGTTTTGTCACGTAATCGTTCATTCCTGCCTCCAGAGCCTGATCCCGGTCCTCGTGCAGCGCGTATGCGGTCATGGCGAGAATGGGCGTATGGGCAAAGCGAACGTCTGCACGAATGCGGCGCGTCGTTTCCACTCCGTCCATACCCGGCAGTTGTACGTCCATAAAGATAACATCGAAAGAAGCCTGCCTCAGTGTCTCCAAGGCCTCTTCCCCCGATGCCGCTATTGTCACGGACATCCCCCCGCTTTCCAGCACCTCACGCGCCACCTGCTGGTTCACAAGATTATCTTCCACCAAAAGAGCGTGCACACCGGAAAATCCGCCCCGGTCCGCATCCGCAGCCTTTTCTCCGCTTTCAACGGGAGCGAGCCCGAACGCTTCCAAAATGACGCGGTGCAATGCGGCCATTTTTACCGGCTTCAGCAAAAAGGCACGAATCCCCAGTTCTTCCGCCCGCTGCACCTCCGCTTCGCGCCCGAAGGCGGTCATCAGCATCACAGGGGGCAACGCCACTCCTCGCTCCGCCAGACGCTCCACGACCTGAAGACCGTCCATACCCGGCAGCCGCCAGTCCAGCAAAAGCAGTCCATATTCCGCCGCGCGGTCAGTCAGTAGCGCCATGGCGCTTTCCCCGTCTCCTGTCACATCGCACCGCATGCCCATGGTCGTGAGCATTTTTTCAATAACGGCACGACTTCCGGCACTGTCTTCCACCAGCAGAGCAGGCTTTTTCCGAACGGATTCCGGCAGTACACAGCGTTCAGGGGCTTGCTCTCCAGCAAGCTGAAGCGGCACGGAAAACGAAAAAACGCTGCCTTCACCTTCAACACTATGTACCGTTATCTCCCCACCCATGAGGTGGACCAGCTCCCGTGCTATGGAAAGCCCCAAGCCGGTGCCTCCATATTTTCTTGCGATATCTCCAGATTCCTGCACAAACACGCCAAATAAATCGGCTATGCGGTCTTCTCGGATACCAATGCCCGTATCACTCACAGAAATATGCAGCACCACACCGCCGTGCCCGTCCGGGCCAACTCCGGCAGGGGCAACTGGCACCCTAAGGGGAACCGGAGGAAGCGGCACAGAGGGAGAAACCGCAGGGGACGGGAGAACCGCAGAAACTAAACTCTGCGGGGTTACGGAATCTGATACCGGACGAACCGGAACAGACACGTCCGCCGGTTCCGCCACGGGCAGTATGTCCAGCGTGGCTGCCGCCAAAGGCAACGGCGCATGAGAAAAATCCGGGTAGCCGGGCAAGAGCGGACGCACGGCAAGGCACACTTCCCCGCGTTCGGTAAATTTGAACGCGTTGGTAACCAAGTTGATGAGCACCTGCTTCAATCGCAGTGGGTCGCCTATCAGCGAATCAGGCGCGTCGGCGTCCACATCCACCACAAGCTCCACGCCTTTTTCCGCCACACGGTTGCTAAAAAGGTCGGTCACTTCCTCAAGCACCGAACGCAGTGTGAAGGGAATGCTCTCCAGTTCCAGCCGGTTGGCCTCAATTTTGGAAATATCCAGAATATCGTTAATGATGCCCAGCAGAGTCCGCGAAGAGGCTTTGATGATCTTAAGGTATTCCACCTGCTTGGCGGTCAGGCCGGTTCGTGAGATAATATCCGCCATACCGATGATCGCATTCATGGGGGTGCGGAGTTCGTGGCTCATGTTGGCGACAAATTCACTCTTGGCTTTGCTGGCGTCTTCCGCCCGACGACGGGCTTCTTCCGACTCCGCAGTGCGTTCGACAACCAGTTCTTCCAGCTCCCTCCGTCGGTTGCCAAGCAGGCGGTCCCGCTCTTCCACGCGTGCCAGCATGGCGTTCATGCTGTCCACCAACTGGCCTATTTCGTCATCGCGTTCTTTTTCCGCCCGCACCGAGTAAGTATGATTTTCGGTAATCCGCTGCATCGTGCCGGAAAGGCGTTGCACCGGGCGGACAACCACCCGCCGAGTGACCAGAAGAATAAGGCAACTCAACAACACCACCGTGCCTATGGTGTGCAGTAACCGCACGTTGAGGCTGGCGATTAATTCCGTGCGCATCCGTTCCAGCGAAACAACAACCAACACGGAACCTATGCGTTCCCCGCCCAACTCCAAGGGACGCGAGGCCACAAGCGTTTCTCCTGAAAAAAGAAAGAGCGTGGACCAGATGCCGATATCTTCTTGCCCCCCCGCGGGCGTATCGGCCCGCAGGGAATGCACAGCTTCCGACAGATCGTGCCCTTCTCCTGCTGCATAAAAAACGGTGCCGCCTTCGCCCTCCAGGACATAAATGGCGCGAACGCCCGCGCTTTGCATTTCCGAAGCCACGATGGCAGCCACTGCGGGCCGGTCTAAATTCCACAGAGGATGCGCCAACAACCGTGCGCAGTGCTCCGCCAGCATCCGGGTAAATCGCCGCTGCTCCGCCAGCTTGTCTTTATGGGCGGAAACATATTCCAGACTACTGAAGAGCAACAGCACCAGCGCGGCGGAAGCCGCCACAAGGGCCACCAGTTCTGTCTGAATGCCATATTTTCCGGCCCTATGCCTTGTTGCCACCCTGTCCTCCGCGTCTCCGCATGTGATCGTTCACAATCAGCGCCAGACCGGTCCCGCATTAGGACCTGTCCTGACTCCGCCCCCTTTTTCGCCGCACTGCGAGCAAGAGTTGAATATCTGGGCTTCCTATCATCATAGCACCGCCCCAATAGGCAACAATGATAAGCGGAATACCCGCCAACGCAGCCAACCCCACCCAATATACCGCACAGGCCCACGCGCCCCCCAGCACCGCGGCGGAAAGCAGGGCATAACGCCATACCCACCGCATCTCACTGCGCATTTCCGCCACATAACGCGGTTCGCGCCGTCCCAGCAGGTAATGCAACGTAAGCACGTTAGCCCACGATCCCGCACTCACGGCAAGAGCCAGTCCGGCAGGGCCAAGGGACCACATAAGGACAGCCCCGCTCCCCAGCGTTACCACCAGCCCGACAATAGCCGCTACCACGGGAGTACGCGCGTCGCGCAGACTATGAAACGCCGCCAGCAAAGGCCGCACCGCCGCAAAGGCCGGTAATCCCGGCGCATACCCCCATAGGGCGCAGGTGGTGGCAAGCACATCTGCCCCGCCAAAGGCTCCTCTGCCGAAAAGCACTGTCACCACAGGCAGCGCCATGCCCGCCAAGCCTGCGGCAGCGGGAAGACTGATGAATAGCGTTAGCCTGAGCGAACGGCACAGGGTGTGACAAAATTCAACAGAATCTCCCTTGGCGGCTAACGCGGCGAGGGCCGGCAGCGCGGCAGTGCCCACGGCAATGCCAAACACACCCAGCGGAAACTGAACCAACCGGTCCGCATAATATAAATGCGAGATACTGCCTTGTGGCAAAAAAGAGGCCAGCATGGTGGTCAGCACCACACTGAGTTGGTAAACCGCCGCACCGAATACCGCAGGCAACATCTGCGTTCCCACACGCCTCGCGCCGCTATCCAAGGGCGACCACGGACCTCGCCAACGAAATCCCTGCCTCCAGAGGAAAGGCTGCTGCAACGCAAACTGGAGCACTCCGGCTATAAGCAGCGCCGCCGCGAGAGTCTCCGGCACGGGCCAGCCGGACAACCACGCCACGCCAGCTCCGGCTATGAGGCAAAGGTTAAATATGCTTGGCGCAAGAGCGGGAGCCAAAAAATGTCCCCCCGCCTGTAAAACGCCCCCGCAGAGGGCCGTAGCGCAAATAAGCACCGCGTAAGGGAAACAGAGACGCACCAGTTCCGCCGTGCGGGCCAACAGCGCGGGGGTCTGACCAAACCCCGGTGCGAGCACTGAGGTAAGGGGCACCGCCCCCAGCCATGCGCCTGCGGAAAGCACCCCCAGCAAGCACACCAACCAGAAAAGGCACGCCCGGACCATGGCATACGCCGCGGAAAGACCTCGTTGCCCCCGGAGATACGCGAATTCACTGATCAGCGCGAGAGAGAGGGAGCCTTCTCCGAATAGTCGGCGCATAAGATTGGGTAGCCGCAGGGCAATAAAAAACGCGTCCGCAAGCGGACCCGCTCCCAGCACGGCAGCAATAAGACAATCCCGCGCAAAACCAAGCAAACGGGAAAGAAGCGTCGCGCCAGAAACCACCGCCGCGTTGCGGGCCAGAGCATGCGAGGAGCCTTCGCTTTCGTCCTCATGGCACTCTAACGCGGGGCCGTTCTGTCCACCAGCGCGGACCACCCTGTTTCCGGGTGGGGAGGTATGTGGCTCCTGCGCGGTCACAGGCACACTAATAGTAGTCTTTGGCCCGTTGCGGGCATTCCGAGAGAGTGCGCTGCATGGTTTCTTGTGCCATGCGTTCGCGCAGGCGTTCTTCCTTACGCATCTCGCGGCGGCGCTTGGCTTCCTCGTTCCGCCGCCGCTGCGTGGGAGTTTCTAAAATCAGGGGCGGCACAGGGGCGGGCTTGCGCTGCGCATCCATGGGCACAAAGGTCAGGTAGGCGGAAGCTACATGGCGAACATCTCCGGTAAGCAGATCCTCCGCCTCCACGCGAACACCAACCTCCATGGAATGCCCGCTTGCCAGATTCACACTGGCATGAAGAACCAGCAACTCCCCCACATGGGCGGGAGCACGAAATTCCATACGGTCTATGGACGCGGTGACAACACTATGCCCTCTGGCGTGGCGCATGGCACACACCGCTCCGGCGAGATCTATCTGTTTAAGTACAACCCCACCGTGCACATTCCCCGCCGGGTTGGCGTCTTCCGGCAATGCACGGTGCGTAATGACAGTTTCACTTTCATTAATTTTGCGTCCTTCCATATCACCTCCCGCTCATGGCATGCCTAACATGACGGCGGACGGTGGCGTGCCAGCAAAAGCAGGCCCGCCACTCATGTCCCCGGCACTCCGCTTACCACAAGGACGCCCGCCATGCCAACGGTCCTCCGCGCCAACTCGTTTTCCCGTAATCCCGCAAAACGCGAAAATTCCGCCTCTTCCGTTCCGCCAAGTGTGCTCTCTGCTGTTGTGATGGGGGTTGCGACAGCAACGCCCGTACCGCGTAGCGCAGCTTGGGCGTTGCATAAAACAGACATCAGTCGTGCCGTTTTAACAAGTGCAGCATTTCCACGGCAAACGCGCGTTTTGCGACGGGCAATTCCGCAAATAACATATGCGCATCGCTCAGTTCCGTATCTGGCGTAACGTGGTGGTCAAGCAGGCTACCGGCAGGAACAGATAGCGCGTGGGCAATTTTTACCAGCACCTCCACCGACAAATTGACTTGTCCACGCTCCACTTCTCCAAGGTATTTGTAACTAATGCCCGCCTGCTCCGCCAGTGCTTGCTGACTGAGTTTCCTGTGCCTTCTGTGCGCGCGGATGCGTCGACCAGTTTCCCATACTACATTCACAGTGTATTCCTCCACGCTCTATACAATAGGAGGAGAGCGAAAACACAGAAAACCCTCTATAGTGCCCAAACTGTGTAGACAAATAATACTAATAGGTGCTAATGCTGGCTGCGAAAGAAACGTAAGCACTCACATCAAAATATCATGGTACTCTTACCATGAGGAATAACATCGTATTTTTACGAGAGTTTTTCCTGTCCACGTGATGTGGCATCTCGTCGCTGCAAGCACGTGTCGAGTCAGAAAAAGGTTTTCTATTTTTTTTGCATGAAAACTGATTTCTGTTGGGGGTCTCTGGCACATGGTTTGCGTTCCCGCGGGAGACTCCACGCCTATGCGGGGAGGGGGGGCAAAGCCATCGCGCATATTGCTTTCCAGTTAGAAGGGGGGACTCTGCCTGCGCTCTCCTTCCGCTGCACTGCAAAAAGTGCTCCGTTGTAAACCCACCGGGTATATCCCGCCTTGGTCCGGTGCAACGTCCTCCGGGGGAGGGTCCATGAAATTTTCAAGTATCCGCAGTGTGATTCTTATTGCTATTGTTAGTATTGTAACAATACTTTGCACATCTGGTGTCTGGTGGGTTGGGCAAGACACGTATCGCGTCGTGTTGCAGACCCAACGCGAATCAATGAACACTCTCTTAGAAACGTCCTTATACGCTCTGGACGCCTACACAGACCGCGCCGTTTCCGCCGCCACACTCCTCGCGGATAATGAAGACACACGGGCGGCACTGCGTGGTACCCCCAGCAACGCGAAGAGCGTCATCAACTCCGTAATGAACGGATTTTCCGGGGCATACGAAGTGGCCCTGATCTCCCGCGAAGGCACGGTTCTTTCCAACACCGCTCGCGGAACCCCCATAGCCACCGCGCAAACACAGGCTCTGTCCTTCGTGCAGACGGCTATGCAGACCGGAGAAACCCAAATCTCTGACAGCGTTATGCCAGTTCCCGGAAAGAAATCCGCCTATGTTTTCGGTGTGGCCACTCCGGTACGTGACGCCTCAAATACCGTAACGGGCGGCGTGCTTCTCTTCTTCTCATGGGACGCCTTCACCGCCCAGCAGATTGATCCCATTCGCATAGGCCGCGAAGGGTATGGCTTCATCCTTGATAAGACGGGACGGATCATCGGACACGCCATAGACAAAACCCAAATTCTTTCGCCAGACCGGGCAGATTTCGTCAAAAGCGCTTTACAAATAAAAAATGGTGACATGGCGTATGAGTGGGAAGGACGTGGCAAAGTCATGGCGTTTCGCTCCCATCCCAAAACAGGGTGGCTTATCGCCTTCAGCGCCTACAATGACGACCTCGCCGAGGCTGCTATTGAGCAACGCAACGTCCTCATTGTCGGCGGTATTGTGGGGGCGGTACTGCTGGCATTGGTCATCTATCTATGCATAGCCCGTCTTATTATCGCTCCGGTAAACGGCATTCTCGCGTTTGCTTCCGCCGTGGCGCACGGCGATTTACGTTCCTCCCTGCAAGGCACCTATCGGTTTGAATTCCACGAACTCGCGGAACGCATTACCCTGATGGTTTCCGAGTTGAAGAACAAACTGGGCTTCTCTGAGGGAGTTCTCCGCGGACTGCCGTTGCCATGCAGCATTATTGGTCCCGACATGAATCTTCTGTGGGCCAATGCGCAAATTTGCACGCTCACGGAAAAACGTGAAGCCCCGGAACGTTATGTGGGCATGGATTCCGGGCAGTTCTACTTTAATGAGAAAGGGAAAGACTCCCTCGCCACTCAGGCGTTTCGCGAAAGCCGTCAGATAGAGACAGAAACCGTTTATGTTCAGCCCTCCGGCGGCAAACGGAACGTCCGCGTTTCCGTAACCCCCTTCCATGATATGGACGGGGTGTTGCTGGGATCGCTTTCTCTGTGGATAGACGTAACGGAACTGCGCGAACAACAGCAGGCCATTGAAGCACAGCACACAAAAATCCGCCATGCGGCGGATCAGGCGGAAGAAATCTCCGAACGGCTGTCCTCCGCCTCCGAGCAATTAGCCGCGCAAATAGAAGAAGCCAGCCGAGGTGCGGAATCCCAGAAGGAAAGGACGATGGAAACCGCCTCCGCCATGGAGGAAATGAACGCCACGGTCTTTGAAATAGCCAAAAACGCAGGCGCTGCGGCAGAAGGGTCCGATGTGGTGCGTGCGAATGCGCAGGAAGGGGTTTCCATCGTGGAACAGGTGGTTGCCTCTGTTTCCCGCGTGCAGACTCAGGCGGACGAACTACGTTCTTCCATGGAAGAGCTGGGCAGACAGGCTGACGGCATCGGTGAGATTTTGGACGTTATTTCCGACATTGCCGAACAAACCAACCTGCTGGCCCTCAACGCCGCCATTGAAGCGGCCCGCGCAGGGGAAGCCGGACGCGGATTCGCCGTGGTGGCGGACGAAGTGCGCAAACTGGCGGAAAAAACCATGACAGCCACAGACAGGGTAGGCAAGGCCATTGGCAATATGCAGTCCGTCACCGCCCGCAATATCAGCGCCACGGAGCAATCCGCAAAATCAGCGCCACGGAGCAATCCGCAAAATCAGTGGGGTATACGACAGAACTTGCCGGGCAGTCCGGGGACAAGCTGCGTACCATTCTCACGCTTATTGAAAGCGCTGCGGATCAGGTGCACGGCATTGCCACCGCTTCGGAGCAGCAATCCGCCACAAGTGAAGAAATACGCCATGCAACCGAAGACATCAGCGACATCTCCACAGAGACGTCCCGCGTGATGCTTGAATCCTCCAAGGCCGTGCAGGAAATAGCCACCATGGCGGAACGGTTGACAACCGTCATGCATGAGATGACAAGTTAACACTTTTCGTCCATGATATATGAAGTCCCTTCCTCCGCCGCGCGTGCGGCGGAGGAAGGGCATGCAGTTCCATCAGGTTCGGCCACCGCAGGGGGGAATCGTCGCATGCAGGGAGTAGCTCAGGAACCAAAACCGCTCGCGCCTCACGGGGGTTCGGCGCAGTATCTGCCCGCGCCGCTGTTGGCTGCGGGAAAAATTCTCCTGCACATGACGGAGCGGATAACCCAGCTACCTCTGGTTGTAGCCATGCAGCGCAGCCTTGTGCTTGTGCTCCCCATTATCATCGCCGGAGCCATGGCGCTGATGGTTCAAACCCTGCCAATTCCGGGATTTCAAGAATTTCTCACCAGCCTATTCGGTCCCGCATGGTCTGAGGCGTGTGACACCATTGTTACCGGAACCTTCGGTATTGTGTCCCTCGCCCTGCTCTGCGCCTTTGGCGGTGCCATGGCGGTGGTATACAACCAACGAGCGGCTTCTTACGCCCGGCGCCGCCACTCGGAATCGGCGGTTAGCCCGATCATGGCTTCCATCGTGGTGCTGGCCTGTTTTTTTGTGCTGGTCGCCCCGGCGGACCCCGCGCAATGGGGAGCGCTCTTTCATATGCGCGAAGGCATGCTTCCCGCCCTGCTCGTGGCTATTTTGGGCAGCAGCCTCTTTCTTTTTCTTGCCCGCATGCGCTCTCTGCACGTTCCGTTACGGACAGTGGGCAGCGACCCCATAGTACGCGATGTACTGGCAGACACTCCTGCCGCCGTGGTCACTATCGGAATATTCGCCATAGCGCGGCTAACGCTTTCCCTGCTCGGTGTCGCGGACCTCACGCTCTCTCTCCAACACCACATTGTTGCCCTGCTGGACACTGCGGATATGGGGCTTGGCTGGGCGTTGCTCTATTCCGGGCTATCACAGGTACTCTGGATTTTCGGCACGCCCGGTCCCAATCTGCTTGCCCCTGCGGAACTAACGATGACTCTGGCATCCAGTGCGCAAACTTCTCTGGGAGGGGCGGTAGCACAGTATCCAGAAATGATTTTTACCAAGAGCTTTTTTGACGCCTTCACGCGTATGGGAGGCTCCGGCGGCACACTGAGCCTTATCTTCGCCGTGTTTCTGTGCAGCCGCCACCGGGGAAATGTGCGGCTGTGCCTGTTTGCCTTGTTTCCCAGCCTGTGCAACGTGAATGAACCGCTGTTATTCGGCATTCCGCTGGTGCTTAACCCTGTCTATGCACTGCCTTTTCTGCTCACCCCGCTAGTGCAAACATTCACGGCTTACTACGCCACGCTCTTTGGCCTTGTTCCGCTGGCACAATCGTCCGTGGCGTGGACCACGCCCGTTTTCCTTAGCGGGTATGCCGCCACCAATTCTGTCGCGGGGGTGGGCATGCAGATAGTTAATCTTCTCCTCGGATTCGCTCTGTATCTGCCGTTTGTGCGGCTGGCAGACGTGCTTCAGGAAAGACAGGGGCGCGGCATTCTGCATTCTCTGCTGCGGGTGGCGGAGCGGGAACAATTCATTCCCACTGGTCGCCGTTGTCTCGATCGGCCCGGCAACGAGGGGCGTGTGGCGAAAGCGTTAGCCAACGATCTGGAGCAGGCACTGCTCAAACGCACACAGATCTATCTGGAATATCAGCCCCAGCTTGCCGCCACAGGTGCCCGCGTGTACGGGGTCGAAGCCCTGCTGCGCTGGCGTCACCCCATTTACGGGCTTGTCCCCCCGCCGCTCATCGTCACTCTGGCGGAAGAACTGGGTAATATCGGCAAACTTGGCGAATTCGTTTTGCATGAGGCCTGTGCCCAGCGGGCACTGTGGCGTCAGCAAATGGTTCCGGCCGAGGTGACCATTTCCGTCAATGTGTCTCCGTCCCAGTTGCTGGATGCTCGCTTTGCCCGCAAGGTTATGGAAATTCTCTTCGTCCACGGTCTTCCCCCCGCCATGCTTGAGTTGGAAATCACGGAAACCACCGCCTTCACCCGCCGCATGCGTGCCATGGAAACCTTGCGCCAACTCCGTTCGCAAGGAGTGCGCGTGGCGATTGACGACTTTGGCATGGGGCACACGTCCCTTCGATATCTGCAAGAATTTCCTGTCGATACCGTAAAGATAGACCGCTCACTCTCGCAGGCCCCGCCCAGCAATGTTAATGAACACATCGTGCGCAGCATTGTGGAACTAAGCCGCACTCTGAACATCGCTACCGTGGTGGAAGGTGTGGAAACCACGCAACAACTGGACCGCTTTGTGGCTCTTGGCTGCGATATTTTTCAGGGATATCTGTTCAGCCGCCCGCTGCCGGGTGACACCTGCCTCGCCTTCATCCTTGACCGCGCGAAGCAATAGCGCCCGATAGCCTTGTTCCCATAAGCCCCCGGCACATTCCCCGCGCTTGCCTCACCGGCCCCCCTGCGGTACACGGCAATGGCCTGTGCGCCGCTTTCCGGCGAAGAGAAAACACAGGATGCCTTTCGCACTCCATCTGGAAAACATATATGCGGTTTGAACAGACCATTATCCATATCGCCCCCCGCGGGTACGAGAACGAGCTGGCCCATGAACTTGCTACAGGTTCCGCCCGCACCGCCGGTTCCAGTCCCGCAGACGTTCTTGAACAACGCGGACGCCTTTTTGTAGTCGCCGCTCCCAGTGACGGAACAGTTCCCCCAGCGCCCGTGTGGGCGCAAAACACGTGGCTCGCCCCCCGCGCTTACCCCATTACGTCTATTGGCGACGGAGCCAGCCGTTTACGCGCTGTGCAGCGTAACTGGTGGCTGCACAGCACAGCACATCACCGCCGTGCCCAATTAATCCAAGAAAAACTCCCCCACGTATCCGCCCGTCCGCTTTCGTTTGGCACTCCCGCTCCCGGCGCTCCGCTAGGCGCATGGACATTGTGGGATGAATCGCTCATCGTGGCCTCTGCCGCCTGTACCAGTGTTTTTCCCGATGGCGAAGTCGCCTTCATCGAAAATAAAGAAATTCCGCCCACCCGCGCCTATCTCAAACTATGGGAAGCGTTTACTCTGCTCGGCCTCATGCCGCGCCGGGGAGAACTGTGTCTGGACCTTGGCAGTTGTCCCGGAGGCTGGTCATGGGTACTGGCGGAAGCAGGCGCACGCGTCTTCAGCGTGGACAAGGCCCCCCTTGCGCCGCATATTGACCGCCACCCCAACATTAACTGGTGCGCGGGGAGTGCTTTCGGGCTGGACCCACGGCACGCCGGGCATGTGGACTGGCTTTTTTCCGACGTTATCTGCTATCCAGAACGGTTGCTGGACATGGTGCGCCGTTGGCTGGAAGTTGGCTCCTGCCGCAATTTCCTCTGCACTATCAAGCTACAGGGCGAGGACGACATGGACGTTGTCCGTGCCTTTGCCGCTATCCCCGGCTCGCAGGTTATGCATTTGTCCGCCAACAAACACGAGCTTACGTGGGTTCTGCTGCGCTAACGCGCAAAACGTGGTGTACGGAGCAATGCCGGATACGCCCGGAATACAACTGCGCCAAGCCGCAACCACAGTCCGGGCACATTGAAGAATGGCAGCAACTCCCAACCGCCATGCCGATGAAATTACTGAGCGCACAACTAAAAAAGGCCGTATCAGATTCTGATACGGCCTTTTTGTGTGTACAGCCGGGAACGATGGTGCTGTGTGGGGTTTTTCATAGCCAAGCGTGCGTTGGAGACTGGCTGTTGTTCCCGACCGACACGACGAAGGAGTATGGAGGAGTTCAGGCGTTCGAAATCCGAGAATTTCGACTGCCCGGTCACAACAAGGTTGCCGGCTTGTTGCGACCAGACGGAGCGTCCCAAGGAGGTAGTGGACGTTCCGTCGGCTTGCGACCTTTGTCCTGTCTGGTTGCGTAAAGGTATATCCAAGACTCGTGCCAAATTTATTCATCACAACTAATATACCAAAATTATTGCATATAATATTTTAACACCGGGTCACGCCATTTCAAGTGTTGCATTTTTCAACACGATGAAAACGATTTTCATTCGCATGTTTTGATTTCTTTGACTTTTTTCGTTTGATGCAAAATGCAATGCATTGCATTTTGCATCAGCAACGCTGTATCTCCATTATTTTCAAGGAGAAAAGAAAAAGGAGAAAGAAATCCCGCCAAGCAAGGCGCTGGCGTAGCAACGTCCCGCACTCAACGTAACGCGGCAGATTCATGCGGAGTTGTCCCCCTGCGGGGCCAACCCTCCGCAGATGAAAGAAGAAGAAGAAGAAGAAAAAGGGAGTTGAAGAAATGTCCCCGGAATCCAACGGTTCACGGAGTCGCGGAAAACGACGGTCAGGCGTCCAGACCGTAGCGCTGAAGCTTGCGCCAGAGCGTGGCCCGGTCAATACCGAGTATCTTGGCAGCCTGACCACGGTTGCCTTGCACCGTATTCAATACGTGCAAAATGTGACGGCGTTCCACTTCTGCCAGAGGCAGCAACCCGCCGTCAGATTGGGCGGCGTGGTGAGCCATAGCGGGAGCTTTGTGGAATTCCTGCGGTAGATGCCGCAACTCTATGGTGGAACCGTCACAGAGTACCACCGCGCGCTCGATGAGGTTTTCCAATTCCCGTACATTGCCGGGGAAGGGGTAGGCCATAAGCACGCCTAACGCCTCTTCATCCATACCGCGCACCTCTTTGCCAAAAGCGGTGGCACATTTCTCTATAAAATGATGACAAAACAGCGGAATGTCATCTACCCGCTCCCGTAGGGCGGGCAGCCGTAACGTGAACACGTTCAGGCGGTAAAAAAGGTCTTGCCGAAACCGGCCCCGTTCCACTTCCTTTTCAATATCCCGATGCGTAGCTGCCAGCAGACGCACATCCACCGCTATTTCCTCAGTTCCGCCCACGCGCACTACCGTGCGTTCCTGCAACACCCGCAGCAATTGCACCTGCATACCCAGCGGCATTTCCCCTATTTCATCCAGCAACAGAGTGCCTTGGTGTGTGGCCTCGAAAACCCCCGCCTTTGTCCGCTGCGCACCAGTGTATGCTCCCTGCTCATGTCCGAACAGCTCGTTGGCGAGCAATTCTGCGCTGAAAGCGCCCGCGTTGACCGCCAAAAAGCGCTTGTTCGCACGCAAACTCAACCGATGCAGCATGCGGGCCACCATTTCTTTACCTGTGCCCGTTTCTCCCTGAATAAGCACGGTGCAGTCAAGCGGGGCCACTCGCGCTATCTCGCGCTTCAGAGCCTGCATTTTTGCGCTTTTGCCAATGAGCATGGGCATGGCCTGCTGCCCGCGCACCATATGCCGCAACTGCCGCAACTCTTGTTGCAACTGACTTTTTTCATACGCTTTTTGAATGACAATGAGCAGGTCATCAGGATTTTCCGGCATGGGCAGATAGTGAAACGCGCCCATCTGCATGGCCCGCACCGCCGCGTCAATGGAAGCACTGCGGGATACCAGCACCACCTCCGTTTCCGGCGTGTTGCTCTTAATGACCTTGAGCAACGTCTGCTTATGCGCGTGGTGCTCCTCCAACGCGGCGACAACCACGGAAAAATCCATTTGCGCCAGCGTAGCCCGTGTTTCGTCGTGATTTTTCACGTGGGTAACACTAAGGCCCGCCGCACGCAGAAGCGCGGGCAGAAATTCCAACGAGTCGTTGTCCTTGTCCACCACAAGCACATCGCCGCGTATTCCGGTATCCAGAGAAGGAGTTGGCATGCGGTCAGCCTACGGGGAGGAGCGGGCCGCTGTCAACGAGCACGGTGCCCCTGAGCCAGTTCCACCCTTGCCATCTGCGCCCGTATCGGCAACAGTGTCCCTCGGACGGTGCCAAGGCCGCCCCGGACCAATTTCAGGGGAGAGTTATGCGAATATTGTTTTTCGGCGACGTGATGGGGAACCCCGGTCGCAACGCCCTGAAGGCGAAACTACCGCACCTGCGGGAACGGCTGAAAGCGGATATGGTCATCGCTAACGGAGAAAATGCCTCCGGTGGCGTGGGACTGACCACGGAAGTCATGCGGGAAATGCTGGGCATGGGCGTGGACGTTCTCACCAGTGGCAACCATATCTGGAAACACCGTGATCTATACGCGGGGCTGGACAGGGAACCGCGCATCGTGCGGCCCGCCAACTACCCGCAGGGAGCCCCCGGCAGGGGACTGACCGTACACACGCTGGCTTCCGGCCTTCGGGTGGCTGTGCTAAACTTACAGGGCCGCACCTTTATGGACAGCGTGGACTGCCCGTTCCAAACCGCCGCCGCACTGCTGGAAACTCTGCCGGATGACGTGTCTATACGGCTTGTGGACTTTCACGCCGAAGCCACCAGTGAGAAAAAAGCTCTGGGCTGGTATCTGGACGGCAAAGTAACCGCAGTCATCGGCACGCACACCCACGTGCAGACCGCAGATGAGGCGCTACTCCCCAACGGCACCGCCTATCTGACAGACGCGGGCATGTGCGGCGTGGAAGCCTCGTGCCTTGGCATGGACAAAGACATTATACTCCGGCGTTTCCTCACCCGCCTGCCCCAGCGGTTTGCCTTAGCCAAAGGCAAAGCCACGGTGAACGGCGTACTGGTGGAGTGTGACCCCGTTACGGGCCGCGCGAGCCATGTGGAACGGATACGCGAATAGACGGCTTCCGGCGCACGATTGACAGACGCCCGGTTCTCTGCAAGACCCTCTTCACATTCTGCAATTCGGGGGAAAACTCCATGATGGATATCGACAAGCAATTGGAAATTATTCGGCGCGGTTGCGCCGAACTCATCAATGAGGAAGAACTGCGCAAGAAATTGCAACGCGGGATTCCCCTGCGCGTCAAAATGGGATTTGACCCCACCGCGCCCGACCTGCATCTGGGGCACAGTGTGGCAATCCACAAACTCCGGCACTTTCAGGAGCTGGGGCACACGGTCATTTTTCTCATCGGCGATTTCACAGGCATGATCGGCGACCCCTCCGGTCGTTCCGAAACCCGCCCCCCGCTCACCCGCGAAGATGTGCTGCGCAATGCGGAAACCTACAAAGAACAGGTATTCCGCCTTCTGGACCCGGAAAAAACCGAAGTGCGGTTTAATTCTGAATGGATGGACAAATTCAACGCGGCAGACTTCATCCGCCTTGCCTCGCGCTATACCGTGGCCCGTATGCTAGAGCGCGACGACTTTGAAAAGCGCTACCAGAGCAACACTCCCATCTCGATACACGAATTTCTCTACCCCCTCGTGCAGGGTTACGACTCCGTGGCGCTCAAAGCCGACATTGAGCTGGGAGGAACAGACCAGAAATTCAACCTGCTGGTGGGGCGCCACTTACAGGGACAGGAAGGGCAAGAGCCTCAGTGCGTCATGACCGTGCCCATTTTGGAAGGGCTGGACGGCGTGCGCAAGATGTCGAAGTCTTACGGCAACTACATTGGCATCACGGACGCCCCTTCGGAAATGTTTGGTAAAGTCATGTCCATTTCCGACGAGCTTATGTGGCGCTATTACGAACTCGTTTCACGTAAGTCGCTGGAAGAAATCGCCGCATTAAAGCGCGACGTAGAATCCGGCGTCCTGCACCCCAAATTGGCGAAGGAACAACTCGCCATGGATATCGTTTCCCTATACCATGGTGCCTCCTGCGCGCAAGAAGCCCAGCAAGGGTTTAATGCCGTATTCGCCAAAGGCGGCGTGCCGGATGACATGCCGGAATTCACCTGTCTGCATGGCGAAACATCGGCTCCCGCCGTATTGCTGACCGATGCGGGACTGAGCAAATCGCGGGGCGAAGCCCGCCGTTTGGTCAAACAGGGTGCGCTGTCACTGGACGGCGAACGCTGCGATGACGCGGACACTCCGCTAGCCTCTGGTGAATACGTGGTACGGCTGGGTAAAAAACGGTTTCTCAAACTGACGGTCCGATAGCCGTCGATATGGCGGACAGCGGCGCACCGAGCCAGTCTGCCCGCCGCAACGCACCGGCATACGCGCACGGTCGACGGTTTTCGCCTGTCGACCGTGCGTTTTTTAGACGGGGAAATACCATGCGTGTATTCATTTTGGGCAGTTACGCCCCCTCGCTTATCAACTTCCGCGGCCCGCTCATCCGCGCCATGGTGGCGCAAGGGCATAGCGTCATCGCCGCTGCGCCAGACATGGACAACCGCACCGCGCGTGACCTGCAAGCGCTGGGGGCGCGTCCGCTTTCCGTTCCTCTCAACCGACGGGGCATGAACCCCCTGCGCGATCTGGCCTCTGTGGGAGAGCTGGTGCGCGTGCTGCGCCGGGAAGCACCGGACGTAATGCTCTCATATACCATCAAGCCCAGCGTGTACGGCTCTGTGGCTGCCCGCTTCGCCGGAGTGCCCCGTATTCACGCCATGGTTGAGGGAGCAGGTTACGCCTTCAGCGGCACAGGGCTGCGCCGGACCCTGCTCGCCACAGTGGCGGGCGGGCTGTACCGCCTTGGGCTGGGCGTCTGCCATTCCGTCTTCTTCCTTAATGAAGACAACCGGCAATTTTTTCTAACGCACCGGCTCATCTCTGCCTCACAGCGAACCTGTCTCCTCAACGGAACAGGCATAGACCTCGCGCATTACGCGCCTGTTCCTTTACCGCCTGAGTATGCCGAGCGTCCTGTTTTTCTATGCATCGCCCGCCTGCTGCGTGAAAAAGGCGTGGCAATATTCGCGGAGGCCGCACGCTTGGCCCAAGCCGACTTTCCGCATGCGGTATTCCGTTTGGTCGGCCCGGCGGACGCGGGCGCGGACAGCATCCCCCGTGAAGAGGTGGATGCATGGCGACAGTGGCTGGACATCCCCGGTCCCGTGGACGACGTGAGGCCCGACATTGCTTGCTGCGCCGTATATGTTCTGCCTTCTTTCCACGAGGGTGTACCCCGGACCACCTTGGAGGCCATGAGCATGGGCCGGGCAGTGCTCACTACAAACGCCGTGGGTTGCCGAGAAACCGTGCGTCCCGGACCGAACGGCTTTTCCGGGTTTCACAACCATGCGGACCAGATGGACACGGTAGCCCCGGTGTACCAAACGGGCCAGACAGACCAGATGGGCCAGATGGGCCAAATAAGCCAGATGGGAGAAAACGGCATTATGGTGCCGGTAGGCGATGCCCCCGCTCTGGCAAACGCCATGCGCTTCCTTCTGCGCAACCCGGAACGCATCGCCAACATGGGTGCCGCCTCCCGGCGCTACGCCGAAGACCGCTTTGACGTACATGCCGTGAACGCGGTCATGCTGCGGGAAATGGGCCTTTTAGAAGAAGTCACCCCTCCGCCAATTCCGCGAATCGGGGAAGATTGACACTTTCGCCACGATTCCACCCGTCCGCATCAGGAAACGCGGGAGTCTCTCCTGCCAGAACTTCCGCGCAAAGGCATTGCCACAGGCCCCGTCCTCGTGCATATCTGCCGGTATTACTCGTAAGAAAAACCGCTTGTCCCGATACGGTTTCCGACAGCATTCCCGGTTTACAGACGGTTTCGCACACCGCCTCCCCAAAGGAGTACTCCATGTTTTCCGCAGCCACACTTGCCGCACGCCGTGCCAGCCTGCTTGCCGCCATGCGGGGAGAAGGTGCCAAAGGCATTATCTTCCTCCCCGGCAATAGCGCTATCCCCCGTAATTATATAAACAATGCCTACCCGTTTCGGCAGGACTCCACCTTCCTGTATTATTTCGGGCACAACACAGCCGACCTAAATGCAACGCTCGATCTGGACACAGGCACTATCCGCCTATGGGCGGACACGCAAACCATGGACGACATTATTTGGTCCGGTCCGCTCCCCTCGCCACAGGCCATGGCGGAACGCTGCGGCTGCGAATGCGCTCCTTCTCCCGGAAAAAACGCGCTGGTAACATGGCTGCGCGACGCCGTCAGGCAAAACGCGCCCCTCCATTTTCTGCCTCCCTACCAAGCGGATACCGCACGCTGGCTGGCCCACTGCACAGGGCTGCCTGAAACCTCCCTCGCAGAGGCCGCCTCTCCCGCGCTCATCCGGTCCGTGGTGGCGCAGAGATCCATAAAAACGCCGGATGAAGTGGCGGAAATAGAAAGCGCACTTGGCATTTCCTGCGCCATGTACGCCAAGGCTATGGAACTGGCCCGCCCCGGCCTGACCGAATCGTGCGTGGCTTCGGCAATGAACGCCGCAGTAGCCCTGCACAATTCGCACAATAGTTTTACCACCATATGCACCATACGCGGAGAAGTGCTGCATAATCACGACTACAGTCATGTCATGAAGCAAGGCGACCTGCTGCTTATTGATTCCGGGGCGGAATCTGGTCGCTACTACGCCTCGGACATCACGCGCACTCTGCCGGTGGGGGGCCTTTTCTCCTCGCGCCAGCGCGACGTGTACACGCTGGTGCTGGCTATGCAGCAGGCCGCCATAGACCTTGCCGCACCGGATGTTTCCTACCGGGACTGCCATATGGCGGCAGCCCACTGTCTTGCGGATGGTCTTCGCGGTATGGGACTGTTGCGGGGGTCTGTGGACGATATTGTCGCAGCGGGGGCACACGCGCTCTTTTTCCCGCATGGGTTGGGACACCTGCTCGGCCTTGACGTCCACGATATGGAACATTTGGGCGAAGACTACGTGGGTTACGATGCCACCCACGCCCGGTCAGACCAGTTTGGCCTGCACGCCCTGCGCTTTGCCCGCGAACTCCGCCCCGGTCACGTGCTCACCGTGGAACCGGGATGCTATTTTATTCCCGCCCTCATGGACCGCTGGCAACAGCAGGGCACCTGCCGGGAATTTATCAACTACGAAGCGTTGTCCGCGTTCCGCGATTTTGGCGGCATCCGCATTGAGGACGATCTCCTCATCACGGAATCCGGTCATCGCGTGCTCGGCCCGGCTATCGCCAAAACCCCGGAAGGCATAGAAGCCCGCATGCATGCGGGAAGCTGATATCCGCCGAGCGCCAGCGACCCAACAGGCCGTTCTCTCTCTATTTTTTACTACGGTGCGCACTATGTCCGCGCAGGTGGCTCCGCACGCTAAATTGTGACTTGAAAATCACAACAGGTGTGGCACTATGGTCCCAGTGTCTAAAAAAGAACTATCACGGCATGTATCGTCGCGTAGCGTACAACCGCCCGCCCGGTAAGCACCAAACGGACCAGCTACAAGGAGTGATAATCATGGCAGACAAAGAACAACGTAGGAAAAATGTGATTGAAGTGCTGAACAAGGCCCGCGCCATGGAATTGCAGGCCATTCATCAGTATATGAACCAGCACTATAATCTGGACGACATGGACTACGGCGAGTTGGCGGCGAAAATGAAGCTTATCGCCATCGACGAAATGCGCCATGCGGAAGCGTTTGCCGAGCGCGTCAAGGAACTGGGTGGCGAACCCACCACCGACAGCGCGGGCAAACCCAAGCGTGGGCAGGAAGTGGGAGCTATTTTCCCCTTCGACTCCGATTTGGAAGACGATACCATAGACGCGTACAACCAATTTTTGCTCGTCTGTCGCGAAAACGGGGACAGCGTGAGCATGAAAATCTTTGAACAGATCATCGAAGAAGAACAGTCACACTTTAACTATTTCGACGCCATTGCGGGACACATCAAAGAACTCGGCTCCACGTATCTGGCACGTATCGCCGGAACGTCCTCTTCCACCGGTCTTCAGCCGCAGGGCTTTGTTATTGCCGAACAGGGTGGTTCCGGCGCATAGCACTATCACCCGCCGGAACGCTGGCACGGCACGCCCCCGCCCCGATTCCGGCTTCGGCTCCCTTTCCGGGACCATCATAACATTACAGACAATCGTATAAAACGAGGCGCTGGATATTCTTCCAGCGCCTCGTCGTTATTCTTACGCCTGAGCAAACCATTTAGGCCGGGCAATACCGAAAAAGGGAACAATACCTCGCCGGTTCTCCGATATTCCAGCGGGTAAGTTTTGAGTGACACGTTTTTATAATTTGTGTAACCATGACCCAGCGCTTAGGTTGGTCCGTTCACCGCATTGCAAAGGAGTTCTCATGGCTACCTCCCGGTCCTTTTTGGCACACATATCTTTCTGTAGCACGGTTATCTGCGGCTTCATCTGCTTCGCCCTTCTGCTGGCGTCCTCTCCCGCGCTGGCCCATTTTGGCATGGTCATTCCCGAAACGAATGCCGCCTCGCAGGACAGTAAAAGCAGCATGCTGCAACTATCTTTCTCTCACCCGTTTGAAGGGGCAGGCATGGATTTGGTCAAACCCAAAGAATTTTTTGCACTGACCAACGGTGTGAAGACCGACCTGCTCTCCACCCTCGTGCCCGCCACGGTTATGGACCACACCGCGTGGACGGCTTCGTACACGTTTACCCGCCCCGGCGCGTACACCTTTGTGATGGAACCCCAACCGTATTGGGAACCGGAAGAAGATTGTTTTATCATTCATTACACCAAAACCATCGTCGCTGCGTTCGGTAGTGAGGACGGCTGGGACAAGCCCGTGGGGCTGAAGACGGAAATTATTCCCTTCACCCGCCCCTTTGGTAACTACGCAGGCAACAGCTTCACCGGACAAGTCCTGCGCGATGGCAAGCCCCTGCCCTACGCCGAAGTGGAAGTGGAATATTACAATCGGAACGGTCAATTTGTGGCCCCCACGGAATATCACACCACGCAGGTGGTCAAGGCTGACAAAGACGGAATTTTCTCCTTCACCTGTCCGCTTGTGGGGTGGTGGGGCTTCGCCGCACTGAGCGAGGCGGACTTCCAGATGAAGGCCCCCGACGGTGCCATGAAGTCGGTCGAACTGGGTGCCGTGCTTTGGATCAGGATGGACGGCTGGCTCAAACAATAATTTTCTCCCGTCCTTGCCAACGAAAACGCCTCACGCACCCTTGAGGCGTTTTCTTTTTTCATGCGGCAAGTTACGCATTCTTTTTTCTATATTTTCCTCCTCATACCCACCGTTTCTCCAGCTTGAGCAAACAAGCCGCGCCGTGACGCTTGACTCCACAGGCCAGATGCGTACACAACAAGCTATGCAGCACAACACGGTTTCGCCCCATACCGGCCTGACGCGCCTTAGCGGACTTACGCTTCCGCTGGCACTTTGTCTGTGTCTTCTCTGCCTTACCCCGGATCAGGGCCGAGCGCTCCCTTACCCCGCTCCTTCAGCCTTGGGCGGGCTTTCCTCCCCACAACCAGAGGCACGCGGCCTGCGGGGAATTCTCGCGGAAGCAGCCGAGCGTGCGGCATCTCTGCTTGGTCCCAGCAAAGCTATGGCACAGGTTAAACCAAACGAAAGAGAAGACGGTTTCGCAGACGATGGCGTGGACAGCTCACGGCCTCAGAGTGACCTGCTCTCCGGCTTGCTTTCCGGCACCCTTATCGGTTCCCTGCTGACCCGTCAGCCCATAACCGGCATTGGCGTAGCCGACCTGCTGGTCCTGCTTTTCATCATCATGTTCGTGCGTAATTTCCTGCGCCGTAAACGCGGAGAAGCCCCAGAAACAGGCAGAAGCGTTCAGCCAGACATCCCACGCGGGACACGCCGCTCCGATAAACCAAACGAAGCCAGCCCATCTGATCAAACACATGCGGCTGACGCCCCCATGCGTCAGGGACAGGGCGCGGCCCCCCACCGGAACACAGAACACGGCACCGGCGAGAACCACAAAGCCGAACCGCTATCGGTGGACGTGCCCGAAGACGAGCCGAACAAACACCTGTATGAGCAAGCCGCCCGCATGTGGGGGCATCTACAGGGAAACGACACACCCCCGCAGCAGGCGCAACGGGAAACGGCAACAACATCTTCGCCCCATGGCGACAAACCCGGAGATGTAGAAACACCGCTTTCTGCGCGGGACGCCTACCGCGCCAGCGGTACAGTTGCCGTACCTGCGGGATTCGATACGGAAGACTTTCTCAAGGGTGCCCGCATGGTTTTTGCCCGGCTCCAGCAAAGCTGGGACAGCCGCAACATAGACGATATCGCTCAGTTCACCACCCCGGAAGTGTACGAGGAAATCGCAAGTCAGGCCGCGCAAAATCCCACCCCCAGCCAGTCTGAACTGCTTTTAGTCAACGCCCGGCTTATGGAAGTGCGGGAAGAGGAATCTGAACTCCTCGCCACAGTCTTCTTTGATGTCCTGATGCGGGAAGACACTGCCGATGCACAGACCGAGCAAGTACGCGAGATATGGCACTTCCTCAAAAGCGAGCAGTACGGGAACATGTGGCGGCTGGACGGCATAGAACATGTGGCTGCTTAAGTGAATACGTGGCTGCCCAAGTGAATACGTATCTGCTCAGTAGAAGATGGCGGCTGTGAATACGCGTCTGCTTAATTCGGCGGCGCACCCAAAACAGAATGTCCGGCCTGATTTTATGGCGCCCCTCCTTTCCCCACGGCATGGCGACAGGCATCTCAGCGCCAGACCTCCTCTGACCGCAAGGCGAGGCTCCGCAGTGGCCGCTTCGCGCGGTTACACGGTGTACGCGGCGAACAGTTAGCCTATGCGACGTTTGCGCAACGCGCGGCCCCGCTCCATTGCCATGGCCCGTAATTCCGAAGCGGAATGCACACCTAGTTTCTGCATAAGATTGGAGCGGTGTTTTTCCACCGTCTTCACACTTACGACCAACATATCGGCAATCTCGCGGTTCTTGTATCCTTCAGAAACCAACTGGAAAACTTCCTGCTCCCGCGCCGTCAGTTGCATCCAGTCGCATAACGCGTCTGTGGTACCACCGCCAAGAAGGTATCCCTTAACCACGTCACCTGCCACTCCCGGCGAAATGTACACCTTTCCCCTCAGCACACTGCGAATAGCCAACGCAAACTCTTCGTTCGTCGCATCCTTTAGCATATAGCCATCTGCGCCGGACGAAAGTGCGGAAAACACGTACTCATTGGCGCCATGTACTGTCAGCACCAGCACTCTGGCTTCCGGATAATACTTTTTGATAGCCCGCGTGGCCTTAAGCCCGTCCAACCGCGGCATGGAAAGATCCATGAGCAGCAAATCCGGCCGCAGCCGCTCACACAAATCGAGCGCCATCTGCCCGTCGCTGGCCTCACCAACCACCTCCAGACCGGGCAAGGATTGCAAGAGTGACTTCAACCCCTCTCTCAGCAATGTATGATCTTCAACAATGACAACGCGATACATGTTCTCTGAAGATAATCTTTCATCCGCCGCCATTGCTCTCATCCCTCCTTTCACGCCTCACCACCCTTTTCCCGTATCCAAATAAACCTAAAAACGATACAAACCCTACCATAAAAATACAGACTTTCTCAAATAAAAATACGAACTATTCCTTATTTACGCCTATGTATATAATATGCTCTATATAGCCAAGGCTAGAGTCAGTCTCCTAGTCCCAAGAAGACCTGTTCGTACGTACAACGTTTGTGGAGGTTAAAAATATGAGAGAGACCGTTACCCGCGTCACACAAAGCATGGTTCTGGGAGCTAGACAATCCAAGTGGGTGGCCGAGCAAATTGGTAAACCCTACCCCACCATGATGCGTGAATTGAACCCCTACGACCAATCCGCCAAATTGGGCGCAGATACCCTGCTCGAAATTATGCGAGTCACACGGGATATCAGCGCGCTGGAGTTCATGGCCAAAGAATTGGGCTATCAACTTTCCCCAGTGGAGCTACGGATGATCCTACCCCGCCTCGGAGAGTAGTGCGCTCTTCCCGCCCAATTACCCCCATGTTCTGGCAAACAGGGCATGGGGGATTTATATTGTCCATATTGCTCCCCAATCCCACACTCTTGCCAAACTGGTAAAGATGGCGCACTCTGCGCCATCATCTTCATACCCGTAACCTCGCAAGCACACCGAAATGCCCCAGCCTACTGACACCGAGCTTTCGCTCGCCATACCGCCAGCGTATCACGGCTATCGTCTGGATGCTGCGTTAGCGCTTGTTCTGCCGGAAGCGGGGCTGCGCCAGCGGCGCAGGTTGTTTACAACGCACACGGTGCGCATCAACGGCATTCCCCGATCCAAGGGATATATTGTGCGCGACGGAGATACGCTTTGCGTGACTTCCCGCTCTGCCGGGGAGAATTCCTCAGCACCATTTCCGGCAGAAGCCGGAGACATGGCAGCCCTGTCTCACACGAGACTTGTCTCCATACCCGCCGTTGGTACCGAAATGCCCACGCTCCCCGCGAACGCCCCCATCCCGCCCCGGCGTTGTGATGTCACCGGCACGGTGCATATCCTGCACAGCGAGAACGGATTTACGGCACTATATAAGCCCGGAGGGATGCACAGCAGTTGCATAGCAGGCCGAAATGTGCCTTCTGTGGAGGGCATGCTCTCTCTTTTGTTCCCCGCACCGCTTCCCCGGCTTGTAAACCGGTTGGACTTTCTTACATCCGGCATGCTGGTGACGGCTTTGGATGACACGTTGGTGAAAATCTTCCGGGAACGCGAAAATGCGGGCGCTGTGGGAAAGCTCTACCTCGCTGTGGTACGCGGGCACCTGCGCCACCCGGTACAACTGGATCAGGCTCTGGATATGGCCAAACGCCGGGTCACGCGCGTTCTCAATTTTGTGGCGGATGACCCTCTGCGCCACACGGCGGTTCTGCCACTCCGCACCGTGCAACCCCGTCTGGAGCCGCAGGAAGCCACGTACACGCTGGTGCTGGCCTCCATCCACAGGGGTGCCCGGCACCAGATTCGTGCGCATCTGGCCCATGCGGGGTTTCCCATTGTGGGCGATCCCCTGTATGGCACAACGTTGTCAGAAGAGGTTTCTCCCGCGCCAAACGCATCCTTCCCGCAGGACACACAGCGTCCACTCTACCTGCACCATTATCAAATTTCGTTTGGCACCTTTTCCGCCACGTGCCCGCCGCCATGGGCCGAATGGTCCCAGTGGTGCCCGGAGACGGAGCAACATTTACCGCGCAGCTAAGACCTGCCACGTTTCACGGGGAACATGCGCCGATAGCAGCAAAGGTCGCCCCACAGGTTGCCAGCAGTTCTGCCAGCCACGGCATTGCAGCGGACAGACGCCCGTCCCGCCAGCACGGCAAGACCTTATCCGACCGGACCATACATCCGCATACATCCTCAGACATCCAGACGCTTATTCCTGTGTGCCTGACATATCCGTGTCCCGGCCCGGTTCCGTCGCTGCACCCGAAACACTGTCCTGCTGGTGCGGCGGGTTTTCTACTAGCGCAGAATTTGCCACAGGGGAAAATCCCGCCTGGTCAGCCAGCCAGCCTATCTGGCGACATAATCCCATCAGCATGCTAAATTCATGACGCCGCAATGCCATTTTCTGGAGGAAGCGCCGCACGGGCATCATAAAATAGTCCGGGTTGTCCTTTCGCAAAAAGTCAATGCGCAGGAGCGTATCGCGCAAGGTGCGAATAACCGTTTCTTGTTCCGCGTGCGTGCACAAGGATGACTGCGCGCCGCTGGTTCCCGGAACCAGCGGGGTACGCACCCCATGTTTGAAACACTCATACAGGACAATAAGCACTGCCTGCGCCAAATTCAGCGAACTTGCCTGCGGATTGACCGGAATGGTGAGCAGGTGGTTACATATCTCTGTTTCTTCGTTGGTCAGCCCCTTGTCCTCACGACCAAATAACACCGCGACCCGTGCCCCCTGCGCCATCTGCCCCACCATAAGAGGCGCGGCCTTTTCCGGCGACAGAATGTCCTGCCGCCAACCACCGGTGCGGGCCGTAGTGCCGTACACATAGTGGAACCCCGCGAGCGCCGCTTCTAGAGAATCTTCCACGCGGAGAGTACGGGCCAGCGCGGCACCCTTGGGAGTGGCAAGCGCGGCAATGCGCTCGTCATCCCACCGTTCCGGCTGTACCACAATAACTTCGCTCACGCCCATGTTCACACAGGCGCGCACAACCATACCTATATTTTCGGGGAAACGCGGGGCGACTAATACCACCGCGAGAGAATCGAGCATGTGTCCATCCTTACGTTAACCCTGTCTCCGGCATGGGCGATTCCCACCACACCCGCGCACCCGGCTGTGACCGGTTGAAAGCGCAAGACCCCATTCCTGTATCAAATATCGGAGAAGCTCCACCGGCTTTTTCCGCCCCCTCCACACCGGGGCACCGCAGAGCCCCCGCTAGGCGTCCGGCTTCACTTCGTCAGAAAAATTCCGCTAAGGCCAAATATAAGAAGAACCTAACACCACCAGACATACGCCGATGCCGAACTTGATCCCCAACCCTAAAAACTTGCCAAAAAACGCTCCCTTAGCAGAAAGGGCCGCCACATCAAAGGAACGCCCCTGTCCCAATTCCAAAAGCAGACACCCCGCATATGCTCCAAGCAACGCTCCAGCCAGCGCTCCCAACCCAAATAAAAACGGAGCTCCGACCAGCGAGCCGACAATGGCCCCCACAATACCCCCCACATTCCCCTTATTTGACCCTCCGTACCGCTTTGCCCCCAAAAGCTGAACGCCAAACTCCAAAAGCTCTCCCAACAGGGCCAACCCGCCAGTGATAATAAAAAACGTCAGATCCATTCCCTGCGCCGATTCGGGATGAATAAGCCGCCACACCACCAACAACGCCAGCACCACCCAATTGGCGGGCAGAGAAAACAAATGCAGCCCCAACGACAGGACCATCAATAAAATAAACACTGATCCGGTAAGCACTTCCACAGGCGCTCCTCACGCAGTCTTGCGTGTCGTGTGCATTCTGCGGTGGTACCGTTGCGTTACGCACCACCGCTTCAATTTTCCGCAAACCGGGCGACACGGGCCACCACACGGCAGGGCAGATAAGGCGCGGCGAGGGGCATCCGCCACAGACGGGGTGCTATTCGCCGCGGCAGTCCAGCACGCGTTGGGCCTTCCCCTCCGTTTTGGGCAGACTGTTGGTTTGTACCAAATCTACCCTGGGGGTGATGAGCACTTCGTCACGCAGCCGATGGGCAATACGTTTTTGCAGATCACGCAAAACGCGCATGTCTTCCACAAAGTGCTCTTCCTTCACTTCCACCTTCACACGAATCTGATCAATGAAATTTTCGCGTTCCAGCACAATCTGATAATTCTCGCCCACCTCCGGGAAGCTCATAAGAATGCGCTCCACCTGCATGGGATACAGGTTTACTCCTTTGATGATGAGCATATCATCCGCGCGACCCATGATTCGGTCTATCCGGCGGTGTTGCCTGCCGCACGCGCAGTCGCCGGGAATGAACCGAGTGAGGTCGCGGGTTCGATAGCGCAGGATAGGCATGCCCTGCCGACACAGCGTGGTCATGACAAGTTCCCCCACCTCTCCCTCCGGGACGGGTTCCAGCGTTTCGGGGTCCACAATTTCGGCAATAAACGCATCTTCCCAAACATGCATCCCCGCCTGCTCCGCGCATTCAAAGGCCACACCCGGCCCGTTCATTTCCGAAAGCCCGTAGGAATTGTACGCCCGGACGCCCAGAAGCTCCTCAATGCGCCTACGCGTCTCTTCCGTATGCGGTTCCGCTCCGGTCAATACTACGCGCAGGGCAAGGCTTGCCGCGTCTTCACCGGCATCACGCAGGGCAGCGCCCAGATACAAGGCGTAGGAAGGAATAATGTGCGCCACGGAGGTGTGCAGATCGCGCATAAATTTCAGTTGCCGTGTCGTGTTCCCCGGCCCGGCGGGAATGGTCAGACAGCCCAGCCGCTCGGCCCCGTAATGCAAGCCCAAGCCGCCGGTAAACAGCCCGTAACCTGTAATATTTTGAAACACGTCTTCGCGCCGAACGCCCACCATGTGCATACTGCGGGCCATAAGATCGGCCCAGAGGTTCACGTCGTTGCGCGTATAGTAGATGACAGTAGGGGCACCTGTTGTGCCACTGGAGGCATGCATGCGCACCATTTCGGCAGTGGGCAGCGTGTTCAGGCCGTCCGGGTACTGGCTGCGGAGATCGTCCTTGGTAGTGCACGGGATGCGCCGCACATCGTCAAGAGTGCGCAGGGACTCCGGCGAAACGCCCGCCGCCTGCAACCGTTCACGATACAACCGCGACCGCATGGCCCGTTCCACCGTATTACGCAGACGCACCATCTGCACCCGCTCTATCTCCTGCCTATCCCATTGTTCAGCACTGTCAAAGCATTCCATTCCAATATCCTTTGCTTACTCTCCGAGCGCACGGGCCTACCGGGGGCGCACCGGGAGGCCACGCTCCCACAGCGCGCCGTTGCGCTATTTTTCTCCGGCACCAGCCGACCGCATCGCCAATCCCCTGAGCAGACCAAAGCACCCCGCCAGCATCATATCGCCACCGGGGGCGATAAACTGTCCCTGCCCCCGCAACAGTTCGCGCTGCGGTCCCAGCACATAGGCGGGACGAAAGCCTTCGGCCTCCTCAGGCAATGGCAGATAGAGGCACCCGTGCCCACCGGCATCGCGCACCATCTCATCAGTGAGCCATCCCCGGCGGAATTCCGTAAGATCTTCCACAAGTTTTTCCGGGGTAAGCATGCCCGTGTGGTGTTCGTAGACTGCCAGCACACGCTCACGCCAGACGAGAAACGCCACGGTGTGGCTGTTGCCCACATTTGCCACCAGCACACCTTCCCGGTGGCTGCGTGCCACAATATCCGGCATGGACAAAGCCCCCAGAAGTGCCGCAGCAGCGGAATCCGCCACGGGGCCACCTCCCATGGAGTCCTGCAAACAGGCAAGACGCGTCATAGGGGCTGGAGCAACATCGTACAGCAATGCCGCGGGATCTCCGTCGTGACTGACAAGTAATTCTCGCCACAAATGAAACCGGCCCACTCGATTCCCACCACCAAGAATGTCGGGATGATAGCCATGGTCCTGCGCCGCTGCCACCACCCTGCCCGGATAGTCCAGCCCCGCCATTCCTAAAAAGGCTCTCCACCATGCGGGGTCGTAGTCACGCAGAGCGATTGGCGCGTATCCATCGGGACACCGGTTACTGATGGCAATGCCCCATCGCCGCACGGTATCGGGATTGTCATGCAGAGCAAAAGCCGCTCTGGGGTGCACGGTCACGCCAAGTCCCGCCTCCATATGCGCCTTGAGCGCACGGAAAAACCCGCCGCCCATGTTGTCGCCATGCAGATAGATACCCATGCGGCGCCGCGTAAGCTCCTCCACCTGCCGTGCAACCATACGGGCCGGGGCAGGTAGTACGAACTTAGGACAATTTTCCAATTCTCTACCGGGAATGTGGTACAGCACGTCCTGCGTGCCGCTGCCTATATCAAGCACCAGCGTGGGCAGCCCCATGAAGCCTCCTCATAAGCGAAATACCCTTTCACCATACCCCGGCATATTGCCGAAATATGCCGCAATATGTGGCGGCATACATACCCCGAAGCCCGTCCATTGGAAAGTAAAACTGGCAACAACGCCCGCACACCGGCGCAAAAACGCAATCACGCACAAAAAGGGCTTGCCAGCTCCGTCACTTTTGCCTATATATCGCCTCCGCACTGGCAAGGAAAAAGCCTGTGCATCATGCCGGGGTGGTGGAATTGGTAGACACGCTATCTTGAGGGGGTAGTGGGAGAAATCCCGTGCGGGTTCGAGTCCCGCCTTCGGCACCATCAATAAATCCAAACGAGTCCCGCAAGGTCTAGAAAGCCTTGCGGGACTTGTGTTTTTTCTGGTGTGACCACTCTCGTGTGGTGCCGTAAAGCCTACCTACAGCGTACATAAATGGCAGGATTCAGAGCGGTACTCCGTCAAAACTTGCCGACTCCGAAGGATTGTACCTGTACCTTTCGCCAACGAGCGGCAAGCTCTGGAGAATGGACTACCGCTTTGCCAGAAAACGGAACCCCCTGAGCTTCGGGGCGTACCCGACTGTTTCCTTGAAAGAAGCCCGCATCAAGGGGGATAACGTCAACGAGCTTCGATCGTTGCCAATAGTTAGTTGGGCTGGTGTTCGGTGGTTTCCTGAAAAATCCGGCGGCATCAGCGCCGTCCAGTAAAAGATTGTATTCGACATTACTTTCATGTGCCAAGAAGCGATTAAGAAGTATACATCTATTCAATTTGCAGGCTTAATGAAGCTCTTTACAAATATAAATAACCATGAGGATGTCCATGAAAGATTTGTGGGGAAGACTTCTTACGAAAGATCGCTTGTATGTAAAGGATGACACACCTTACCGAGAAGCTTGTTCTGGGGAAGAACAACAGAGAACCTCTTTTGCCAGAGATGCAGATCGCATAATATTCTCCAGCGCGTTCAGGCGCCTATCAAAAAAAACACAAGTACACCCGCTAGCTTTAAAAGATCATATCCATAATCGACTAACACATTCGCTGGAAGTGAGTAGTGTTGGCAGGTCGTTAGGGACAATGGCTGGGGTTCGCTTGGAAGCGGACAATCTATTGCCTGAAGGCATACATGCGCATCATCTTGGAGAAATAGTTCAAGCGGCCTGTTTGGCGCATGATATCGGAAATCCACCCTTTGGGCATGCAGGCGAAGCTGCCCTACGAAACTGGTTTAAAAATTCTGCTCACGGCAAATTTCTCGAACCCTTAACACCAGTTCAGCGAAGTGATTTTTTCAATTTTGATGGCAACGCTCAGAGTTTTAGAATCGTTACAGTTATTGAATATTATCAACGGAAAGGAGGCATGCGGTTGACATATCCCACTCTTGCTTCTTTGGTAAAATATCCTTTTACAGCGCACCGTTCCGAAGAAACTGGCAAGTCAAAATTTGGTTTTTATCAGTCTGAGCGTGATATCTTCCTGCATATGGCACAAGAACTTGGGTTAGGGACTAAAATTGATGGTATCAAGCGACATCCTCTATCATTTTTGACAGAAGCCGCTGACGATATTTGCTATAGTTTGATTGACCTTGAAGATGCCCAAGAAATGAAGATACTGAGCGTTGAGGAAATTTTTGAAATTCTTAGCCCTGTTTTTGAAAAAAAATGCATAAATAAAGTTCTGCACGAGCATGAAGAACAATCTCCACGGCGGAAAATGAGCTATCTGCGGAGTAAAGCCATTAACACTCTAGTTAGCGATGTTATTGAAGCATTTTTTGATGCACTACCATCAATTCTTGACGGTAGTTTTTCTACAGACTTAGTTACAAACTCTGCTGAAAAAACAAGGGAAACAATCATTTCTGCAAAGAATATTGCAAAAAACAAAGTATTTAAAGAACCGCGTAAAATTACACTTGAAATTGGATCTTACACGGTGTTCGAAAAATTACTCGATATTTTCATTCCTGCCATTTATGAGAGAGTATTTATAAAAGCAAAACATGAAACATTTAAGACAAAAAGAATTATAGATCTGTTGGAGGTTAATGCTCCACCGGAATCAGCAGATTTATATTCATCATATCAAGCAATTATAGATTTTGTATCTGGAATGACAGATGATTATGCAACCTTTATCTCTTCTCAATTCTCTGGGGCGGGAAAATAGTTTTAATGGGTCACTGTTGCTTCCAGACGTGAACTCGGATGTACCGACGAGACTTGAACTCATGCGCTCAAGTCCAGCAGCGAACATTTTGCACGCTATTACATGCTGTCTTTGCTACGCTTAGAACCTGTATTTAACGACTCTAACTCGGAGAGGTATTCTTCAACATATTCAGAATATTAGCTAACGGTGGATTCGTACGGTATTTTGAACGGCACTCCTATGGAGTACCCACACAATAGCAACTAATTTAAATATATTAATACTTGTATTCGAGTCTCGCCTTCGGCACCATATTTCCATACGCAAACAACGTCCGTGAGGTCACAAGCCTTGCGGGCGTTTGCTTTTTGGGCAGAGCACTGAGTAGCCCCCCCACATATGGGGCGCGGTCGCAAGCGGGTTCAATCCTTAAAATTACACAATCTACGCCGCCTGTGGACGGACATCATGCATATACTCTGGGGGCCGGAAGCGATGTCTGGGCTTCGGTCTGCTGGCAGCCAATCCCGCATCCAGCCCCTCCCCCCGGTGCTCCCGTTTAGTGGACAGCCGTTTTCCTTCACGATAGCATCCAGCGGTATATATTCCTTGAGGCCCGCCCCCGATTATTCACCAACGCAAGGTTTTGATTGTGAACCCCACCCGCAAGGCGCTTATAACAGGCATTACCGGTCAGGACGGAGCTTATCTCGCAGAATTCCTTTTGCAGAAAGGGTACGAGGTTCACGGCATCAAACGCCGGGCCTCGCTTTTTAATACCGACCGGGTGGACCACCTCTATCAAGACCCTCACGCGGACAATCGAAGGTTCATTCTGCACTATGGCGATATGAGTGACGCTTCGAATCTCATTCGTATCATGCAGGAAGTAAAGCCGGATGAAGTCTACAATTTAGCGGCCCAGAGCCATGTGCGGGTGTCTTTTGAATCGCCGGAATACACGGCGGACGTGGATGCGTTGGGCACTCTGCGCCTGCTGGAGGCAATCCGCATTACCGGGCTTGCCGCCACAACACGGTTTTATCAGGCCTCCACCTCAGAGTTGTTTGGTTTGGTACAAGAAACCCCGCAGACTGAAGAAACGCCGTTTCATCCCCGCTCCCCTTACGCCTGTGCCAAGCTCTACGCTCATTGGATTACGGTGAATTATCGTGAAGCCTACGGCATGTATGCCTGCAACGGTATTTTGTTCAACCACGAATCCCCCATGCGCGGCGAAACCTTTGTAACGCGCAAAATTACCCGCGCGTTATCCCGCATGGCATTGGGGCTTCAAGACTGCCTTTTCCTTGGGAATCTGGATGCCAGACGCGATTGGGGCCATGCCCGCGACTATGTGGAAATACAGTGGCTCATGTTGCAGCAGGCCCAAGCGGAAGATTTTGTCATTGCCACGGGGCGGCAATTCTCTGTTCGCGATTTCGTCAACGCGGCAGCGCATGAATTAGGACTCCGCCTCTCATGGCACGGCATGGGCGAAGATGAAGTGGGTGTGATCGCCGCTGTGGATAACGCCCGATTACAACAGACCGCCGGAGTCCAGCAGGAACTGAACTGGTCCCTCGCCCCCGGTGACACGATTGTACGGGTAGATCCCCGTTACTTCCGCCCGACCGAAGTGGACGCGTTGCTGGGCAATGCCGCCAAAGCCAAGGAACGACTGGGCTGGGAACCCCGCACCAGTTTTGAAGACATGGTTGCCGAAATGGCGCGGGAAGACCTTGCACTGAGCGTGCGCGACGCCATTTGCACCAGCGCAGGGTTCAAAGCGTTCAGTTACAACGAATAACCGCGACCAGTATGGATAATAACGAACTCATCTACGTGGCAGGCCATAGCGGGCTTGCGGGCAGCGCGATCTGCCGCGCCTTAACACAGTCCGGCTATCGCAACCAACTCGTCCGCACCCACGCGGAACTGGACCTTTGCGATCAGGCCGCTGTCCGCGCATTTTTTGCGGAGCACCGTCCTCACACCGTGGTGCTGGCAGCCGCCAAGGTAGGCGGAATTCATGCAAATGCCACCTACCCCGCCGAGTTCATCTTCCAAAATCTACAAATCCAAAATAACGTTATTGATAGCGCATACCGGCACGGCTGCCAGAAACTGCTTTTCCTCGGTTCGTCGTGCATCTACCCTAAGTTCTGCCCGCAGCCCATTGAAGAAGCATCCTTGCTCTCAGGCCCGTTGGAACCAAGCAACGAAGCTTACGCCATAGCGAAAATCGCTGGCATCAAATTATGTCAGGCATACAGAAAGCAGTATGGATTCAACGCTATTAGCGCCATGCCCACCAATCTGTATGGTCCCGGCGACTCCTACCATCCTGAAAACAGCCATGTCATTCCCGCGCTTATCCGCCGCTTTCACGAAGCCAAAGAAAGCGGGGCAGAACGCGTGAGCATCTGGGGAACGGGAACCGCCCTCCGCGAGTTCCTTCACGTGGATGACATGGCCTCGGCCTCTGTTTTCCTGCTGAAAAATTATTCCGGTACGGAACAGGTTAACGTGGGCTGCCAGCAAGAATGCAGTATCATGGAGCTGGCTCACCGCATCGCCGCGATTGTGCAATACCGTGGAGAAATTGTGCCGGACCCCACCAAGCCGGACGGGACACCGCGCAAACGCATGGACTCCGGCAAGCTATTTGCCATGGGCTGGAAGCCTCGTGTGAGATTGGAAGACGGGTTGCGCGCAACGTATTCCGACTTTCTGCGGCACCAACGTCGTCCATAACCACTAACGTCCGCCCTAACGGAAGCTCCTATGCCCACTCCTCCGCTTCTCAATATCACCGTTCCCGTTTTCAACCGCCCGGCACTGACTCTCCAGACGCTGGAAGCCGTGCGCCGCAGCACATCCGTCCCGTATGTTCTCACGGTAGTGGATAACGGAAGCGACGAGGACACTCGCAACCTGCTTATTGCCATGCGCGATGCGGGGAAAATAGACCTGCTTATCCGGCTCGACAGGAATTACGGAGTCGCCGTTGCGGCGAATGCAGGCTGGCGGCTGGTGGACGCGCCGTTGTATATGAAACTGGATAACGACGTGGTTATCCATGCGCCCAACTGGTTTCCCGTTGTCCTTGCGGAAATGCAACGAGTTGGCAAAGACGCCGTGTGGGGGGCGGACCTGAACGGGCAGATGGGAAACCCGGCCTATGTGCACAGACGGCAAGGCATTACCGGGCTAACCCGGCTGCATGTTTCCGGCGGAGCGATTATCATCCCCCGCAGCATTTCCATACTCGCGGGCTACTGGTCGGAAGACTATGGGCTCTACGGCTGTGAGGACGGTGATTATGGAGAACGCCTTAACGCCCTGAACATACACCAATACTATTTCGACCATCGCCCCTTCATGCGCCACATGGGGCACGATGCCACTCTTCTCAAAACGCGGCACGGGCTGGATAAGGCGCAAGAAAAAGCGGTCTTCATGCAACTATGGAAGGTTAATCAATTTTTGTACAAAGACGGGCACCGGGCACCCAATATCCCGCCGCTGTACATTCCAACCAGCTTTGACGGCTATGCGCTCTCGCTACAGGTAAACACCGCAGGGCTGGAGATATGGAAAGCCGCGATGGATTTGCATAACATGGCTGACAAATTCCGCAGTGCCCCCAAAAAAAGTCTGGAGGTGCTCAACCACTTCATTACCGTTCAAAACGCCAATTGGATGTCCGCCACCAATGCGGCACAAGACGCCTATGAGCGCTTGCGTGTCCAAATCGCCCAATCCCTATAGCGTCTCCGCAGCAGGCCGGTCGCCGGATACCGGCCCTCCGCTCTCCCCCATGCGGCATGACACCGCAAAGCCAGTAGCCGCGATCAGACGCCAGTGTCTTGCTGGCACAACAGGCCGCCACAGGCTCACCGGGAACGGACAAGTCCTCCCAAAGACCCGTGGGAACAGGACATTCAGGAAAGAAGGGTGCCCGGAGACAACGAGAGGGACCGGAGCTGTTTATTCCGCCCCTGCGGGAGCGACATCGGAAGGGGCATCGCCCAGAATGGCGCGTAAATCATCCTCAATGCGCTTGCGGTAATGCCCCACTGCCGCCGGACTGGACATGACCATATCCAATTGTCGGGTATGCATAACCAGATAGCCCAGCACACGCAGAGCGCGCAGCATCATCTCCAAGGGGAAGCCCTCCAGCCGGGCGGCAAGACTGTCGCGGATAACGCGCACCCGGAAGCCGTGTTCTTCCAATACATCGGCAATCAGCAACACTCGGCGTAACCGCCGGTCAAGGTCCGCCGCGCCTCCTTTGAACCGAAAGGCCGCGAAGTTTTCAGCATCTTCGTCTCCTGCCAGAGTCTCCACCGTGCAAAAATGATATCCAAACCGGGATTGCAACGTGCAGAACCGGCTACTGACAAGAAAATAGTTACGCATAGCGTACACAGACGCTCCGGCAGGCTCAAAGCCGGGATCGAGCGCAGACTGGGCCAGCACAGACAAAAACCCCGACGCGTGCACCGGCGGCGGGCCTTCCCACGGAATATCCATCATGCCGTGCCACAGCGCACGCATGGGGGGAGACACAATATTCTGCAACGGAATAAGTTTTCCCTCCGGCGGATCGCGAAACGCATCGTCCAGATCCACCACCCAAAACTGCAACGGTCTTCCATGGTACAAACGGCGGGCCAGATGCTGCGGGTATCTGGCCCCCTTGCCATCGCGAAACATTTCTTCCACCGACTTCTGATGGCAAAAACGGGTAATGTCATGCAGCGTGCGACAGTTTGCCGCACGAAAATCCGGTCCGTCCGGGTCGGTGAGGGTGAGTGGGGCAATGTGCTCCAGCACCTTTTCCAGCGTGGTGTGAACAGAACTGCCCCGCATCACCACGCGGGGCCGCTTTGCCCGCCGTAGCAAGGCCGAAGCCGTTCCCTCGATCACCCGCCCCCCATCCGCATCCACGGTAACTGTCGCACCTGCGGGCAGAGCCTCCACGGCATCGCCTATCCCAAAAAGAGCCGGAACACCAAATTCCCGCGACACGTTCGCCAGATGCCCCGCAGACGAGCCTGTTCCCGCCACAACAGCGGCTGCACGGGAAAGCAACGGGGCCCAGCGCGGAGCAGCGTGCGAAAGCACCAACACGGCCCCTTTGGGAAATGCCAGCGCCTCCACCTGCTTGCGCACATGCACTACCTCGCCAGCGCCAGCGCCGGGGGCGGCGGTTTCGCCACCGCGTAGCAGCACGGTGTATTCCGCAGGGGGCGCTCCCGCATCGCCTGAACCGGCTGCAACGCCCGCAGAGGCCGCACCATCAGTGGCGGTTATGCACGTCGTGTCGATCATGATGTCCGCGTTGTTTGCGTCCAAAAACGCCACATCGGAGGCGTCGGCAGTCCCCGCCGCGTATGGGGCAGCAGGTTCGGCAGCACCAGCAGTCTGCAACGCGGAGCTTCCGCCAGCCCCGGCTTCTGCGGCAGATCCGGCATCCTCGTCAACTTCATCCGAAAAGCGCCCAACACGCAGGGGGTAGTTTCCATGCAGAGGATTGTCCCTAGCTCCATCCGGCATCTCCGAAGCATCTTGCCCGCCCGGAAATACACATGCGACAGGATCTCCACCGATAAGGGAAAGAGGACGGGCCTGGAGCAGCATGAACTCCCCATGTGGAAGCAACGCCCACTCCACATCCTGCGCGCACCCGTAATGTGCTTCCACACGCATGGAGAGCGTGGCGAGCGCACGTAATTTTTCGTCATCAAGGCTAGGAGTTTCCACCAGATGTGCAGGGGTTTCCCGTCGGGTAACCCCCTCCCCGTTGCCCACTTCATACCGTTCTGTTTTTCGGGCGATGTGGCGCTCCACAATGGCATACGGCGGATCGCACGACAGCACAAAACGGTCTGTGGGCACCCGACCGTCCACCACGCCGCGCGGCAGGCCGGACGCGGCATGGATGACCATGGTATCGCTGTTGCCCTGCACCGGATTGCGGGTATAGAGCACTCCCCCCGCCACGGACCCCAGCATAGGCATGACAGCCACGCTTACAGCCGTGTCCCGGTCAGACAGACCACACCGCATGCGGTAGGCCACGGCTTCTGCTCCGTATTTGGACGCGATAACCTCACGCCACGCCTCCGCCACATGCTCCGGCGGCACGTTCAGCAACGAACGGTACTGCCCGGCAAAGGCGTGACCGGGCATATCTTCCCCCAGTGCACTACTGCGCACTGCCAGCGAGCCGGACCATCCTGTGCGCTGCATCAGAGCGTTGGCGGCAGCGGTGAGCGCCGTTTCCAGCTCTTCCGGCAAGGGGGCGCTAACCACCTTTTGCTGAATCCGGGAGCAGACGCCGTACAGGCTGTCCAGCCTATCCGGGTCCGCAAGGCGCAGCAGTCTATCCACTTCTTCATTAAGACCAGAGTGGCGCATGAACAGCCAAAAAGCCCGCGCGGTCACAGCAAAACCGTCCGGTACAGGCAAATACGCCCGATTCCGCAACTCCCCAAGGTTCGCCGCTTTGCCGCCTACCTCCGGCGCATCCACTGCGGCTAACTCGGCAAACGAACGCACCAGCGGACCTTCACCAAGGTCTGGCGCGGTTTCAAGCAGGGGAGCAAGCTGCGCCCGAATCTCTTCAAACCGCTCCCGCAACACGCTGTAGCGGTCCGGCGCAAGCGCGTCCATGGCCTCGATCATCTGATAGACAGATGAAGCAATACGCGTAGTCTGGGTGCGCACATAGGCGAGATCGTAAGGGGAAGAACCCGCCAGAGTCTCCTCCATGTGCGACATGGCTTCCAGCGCTTTATTGTTGGCGCTGACCAGTCGCTTGAACCACGCGCACGCCTCACGGAAGGAAGCCCGGAGGCCTTCCTGCGCCGCCTCGTCATAACGGGCGGCAGGAAAACACCTCCGGGCCATTGCATGCAGGGAACCTTTCAGGAAGCGTCCCCACTTCCGCAAGACGGCCCATGTCCGAGCCAAAGCACTTTCATGGGGCGTCATAGTGAATGCCTTACACTTCCTTCTTTTTGCCACCCTTCATCTGAAGACCAATGCCTTCGAACAAGAAAAAGATGCCGAACCCAAACCACAGGGTGTATACCACATAGAATATCAAAGAGAAGGAAAGGATGCCAGCACGGGAAGACGCGCTTTCCGCCTCTATGCCGAAGTAGTTGTAGCCAACTTCCACACCCCGGCTCACAACATTCATCACCAGCGCCGCTTCCGAGAACAGGTGCTGCCGCTTCAAATCGCGTTCCACGGCGTGCAGAGTCTTCCACCATGTAAACATGGACAGCTTACCGTTCATGCCGTAGGCGGTTGCCAGCGGAGCCTCGTTATTCGCGAACATGGCGTCGCTGTCATTCACGGCGCGCAGAAGCAAATCGGTCAGGTTCACAGAGACTTTTACGGAAGTCCCTTCCACAATAGGATCACCCTGCTTTGCCAGCAGCACGCCTGTTTGCGCTGCTTCTTCAGGGGACTTCATGTTCAGCGTCAGCGAAACCTGCTTGTCTCCGCTTTTCTGCACGGCATCCCGTACAGCGGGCAGATAATAAGTTGAACCTTTGGAGATGGAGTTAAACAGCTTATCCGAAGCCTCGAACGCATTATGCCCTTCCCCGAAATGCGGGGTAAACATATAGGCGAGGACGATAAAAAAGCTCACGAGCATTGCTATGCCCAGCCTGAATTGCTTTTTGCACTGTACCAGCATGGCCTAACCCTCCCTCAACGCGGGAATCTTCGATATGAAGGTGGAAATAACCCATATGCCGAATGCCGCCACCACCGCGAAAAACAGGTAACTGCCTATTGTGGAGAGCGTGCTGACCAACCCGGCGGGTAAGTCGATAATTTCCATGGAAACCAACTTGGCGGGCAGGTCAAACAGACGGTTTACAAACCCCGCCAAGATGGCGATGGCGTAAAACCCGCGAATGTATATGCCCTTAATAACCCGCGTGGTCAGCGCGCCGAGCTGAATGCCCAGCAGCGAACCGAGCAGCATGCCCATGGCTAGCGTGTAGAAAATGAAGCCGTAGATGGCGTACTGCGAGATAGAAGCGTAGCCCGCCGTGAAGATGATCTGCAGAATGTCCGTGCCCACCGTGGTGAAGCTGGAAACACCCAGCACGTATACAAAGATGGGGAAGGTGACAAACCCGCCGCCCACACCCATGATAGCGGCAAGAAAGCCCACAAAGGCCCCGCTGATGGCAACCATAAGGCCGGATATCTTTTTGCCGCCGGGCACCAAGTCTTCGTCAAAGGTGATCATGGGCGGAATATTGATAGACTGCAATGTAGCGGGCAGCCCCTTGCCGTCAACAGGCGCGGAACCATGTGCGTCGCCCCCGTTGTCAGACTTACGCAGCTTGAGGAAGTCAAACATGGCGTAAAATCCAAGGAAGCCCAGCAGCACCACGTAAATAGCACTGATAAACGTATCACTGAGCACGGGGTTAATCTCGTACAGGGTGCGGTTAATAACCCCGCCTCCGGTCACGCCTACCGCCGAGCCAACCAGAAAAGCAATGGCCAGCTTGGAGTTCACGTTGCCCAGCTTCTTGTGCACCGCCGTTCCCATGATCGCTTTGGCGAAAATATGAAAGAGGTCGGTACCTACCGCCAGAATGCCTTTAATGCCCGCACTCATCAGCGCGGGAGTGATGATGAAACCGCCGCCCGCACCGATACACCCGGTGATGAGCCCGGCGCACAAGCCGATAAGAATGGACACGGCAAACACGCCCGGAGTGTAAAATGCCGGGCTATACGCGTGCTTGCCACCTAGCATTTCGGGCATAGCGTCCGCCGCCACTGCCAGTGAAACCAGCAAAGCGGGCAAGGCCAGTACGAAAAGCAGCAGCATTTTTTTGCGGCTCTTCAAAATGTTCATGGAAGCCTCGTAATCCCACCGCGCATGCGCGGCGGACGCGGCCATCAGCATTGAATAGAATTTCCTCATCGCGTTACCCTTCCTCGGTACGTGCGTTTTCACAGAGCGCCCACCCCACCACCGCACGAGTTGCCTTCGCCGTTGACCAAGACGAAGACCCGCGCGGTACAGGTCGCTTCAGGCGCGCAGCCTCGTGCGGGTGGCGTCCCGCAGTTTGAACATGAGTTCATCAATGTCCGCCGGTTTGAGCAGGTAATCGAACGCGCCCAGTGCCATACCGCTTATTGCCACCTCAAGGTCGGCATGCCCGGTGAGCATGATAACCTCTACATCTGGGTGAGCGGCCTTAATACGCCTGAGAGTTTCAATTCCGTCCATACCCGGCATTTTTACATCCAGCACCACAGCATCGACCGGATGTTCCTCCAACACCGCCAGAGCTTCTTCCCCGGAACCGGCGGAATATATCCGCATTGCCCGCCGTTCCAGTCTGCGGGCCACGACGGAGAGGAAGTCAGCCTCGTCGTCCACCAGCAAAACCGTCATCGATTCGGTCGTCATGCGTTTACTCCTTCTGTTCCGGGGTGCGCTTCCACCGCAGTGGATTCGCGGTCTGTCATCTCTGCCAACTCCTGCTCCGCCATGGTCCCGGACTCCATGACCGGCAAAGAGAGGACAAATTCACTTCCCACCCCTTCACTACTGCTCACGGTGAGTGCGCCGTCATTGCGCCGCGCCAGCCCGTAGCAAATAGCCAGCCCAAGGCCCGTGCCTTTTCCCGCAGGCTTGGTAGTGAAGAAAGGCTCAAAAATTCTACGCCGCACAGCTTCGCTCATGCCGGGACCAGTATCCGCCACACTCACGTGCACGGTACCCCCGGAGCTCCACGTTTCCAGCACAAGCGTCCGTTCCCGTTCGGGGGGCGTCTCTTGCATTGCGTCGAGGGCGTTAGCTGTCAAATTCATAAGTATTTGCTGCACATGCGCCTGAGCAGCCCGCACGGCTGGCAGGTCGGGTTGTCCCTTCACCCGGACGCTCACATTCATTCCCGCGCAGCGGTGGCGGCACAAAGCGGCCACCTCTTCCACCATGCGGTTAAGATTTACAGGGCCAGCTTCAGACACGCCCTGCCGGGCCAGCCGCAGCAGGTTGTGCGTAATCTCACGGCATCTGGCTCCCTGCGCACGGATGACACCGGCAGACGCGCGCACCTCATGCAAAAAATCTTCATGCGGCAGATCGTCCTCAGTGAGATCCTGAATCCAGCCCGCTTCTTCGGTCATAATAGAAAGCGGATTATTGATTTCGTGCGCTACTCCCGATGCCAGCGTGCCCAACGCGGACAGGCGGTTGGCTTCCACCATGCGGTGCTCCAACGCACGGCGGCGCAGTTCCGTCGCCGACAGGCGCTGCTGCACCGAACCGGAAAAAACAAGGGAATTATACAGTAACAGCACGGAAATCACGCCGCCTATGGTCAGCGACATACCCCAGACGAAATCCATTTCAGGAAAGAGGGTTTCCAGTGGCATGGTCATCACCACGGTCCCCGCTGGCTGAACCGGAACGGCGACCATGGCCACGCTGCCGGGAAACGGGGGGGATGCCGACTGTAACGCAAAGGGATGGTCACTGGTCTGACGGCCCGCAACCTCCGCCAGAGCAACCCCCTGTGCCTCCAGCTCTTCGGTCAGGACAAAATTGCCTTCTCTGGCAACAATGACCCCATCCTGCACTCGCAACACGGCTGCGTGCGGATATCGTGTCCGCAATGCGCCCATGCCACTGGGAATATCCTCCGCCGATTCCACCACGGCCTGCGCCAATGCGCCAAACGGCAGTTGAGAGTCTCTGCCATACGCGGTTATGAGCAAACTGGTCACCGTCAGTGCCATAAGCACCACGGGCGTGGCGGAGAGCAAAATCACACGGGCGGCCAGCCAGCGGAAGGAGTCATGCGAGGGCTGGGTTAGAGTCATTGCTGTTCCTCCCGCGCAGGCTGGCCGCTTAGTGTGGTATCCACGGCGTCTAGTAACGGCTCCGGGTTCGCTTCTTTGCATACCGTCCGGCAGGGCGGCATACTGCCCGGAATATCCTCAAGAACGGACAGGGGGTGTAGGATTACCGGCACCGTGCTACCCAGAGTTCCCTTACCCGCTTCCAGCAAAGCGAAAAGGTAGGGTAAATCTGGGTCCAGCACGAGCAACGCAGGGCGGACCAATGTGAGCAATACCGCCGCTTCGTAGCCATTAGCGGCGACCCGCACCGAATATCCACGCCGGGCAAACGCCTTTTCCAGCACTGAGCCGATGCGCGGATTACGTTCCGCGATAAGGATGGGGCACGCTTCCCGGTCTATGGTCGCTCGTCTGTCCATACCCTGTTAAGGCAATGGCTGTGCCAAAATTCACATGACGCCCGATCATATTTTTTCAAAGAAAATTATGCAGATAGACAAACAACAAAAAACACCGCGCAGCCACAAGGCAAACGCGGTGTCAGGGTTTTTGACGATGTGTAGGATGAGGGCCGTCAACTCACAGAGGCTTCCACCTTAAGACCATACTTTTCTATACGGGCGATAAGGGTGGGACGGGACATGCCCAGCAGTTTTGCTGCCCGCGTGCGGTTGCCCCCGGTCAGCGTCAGCGCTTCACGAATAACGATGGCGCAAAAGCGATCCCCCAGCGCCTCGAACACTCCTTCCTCCGCTTCAGCGAGTAACGCATGGCGCACCCAGCGCACCACAGACTCTTCGGTATTTTCGTCCAGTGCCCCGGAAACAGACACCTCCCGGCCATGCAGACAGGTCACGTCTTCCGCATCCAGCCGCAACCCCCGGCTGAAAATAAGAGCCTTTTGCATCACGTTGCCCAGTTCCCGCACATTGCCCGGCCACGTCAGCTCGCGCAACACGGCGTTGGCCCGGTCCGTCAGGCCGGGATTGGGCATGTTCAGCTCCCGTGCGTATTTTTCCAAAAAATGTTCCGCCAGCAGCGTGATATCCTCACGCCGCTCCCGCAAAGGCGGCAGCGAAAGCGATACGACATTTAGCCGGTAGTACAAATCTTCGCGGAATTCGCCAGATGCCACCGCCTTGGCAAGATCCCGGTTTGTGGCTGCGATAATGCGCACATCCACAGAAATAGGCTGTGTGCCCCCCAGCCGCTCTATTTGACGTTCCTGAATAAGCCGCAATATCTTCGCTTGAATGGACGCGGGCATGTCGCCTATTTCGTCTAAAAAGACGGTGCCCCTGTTGGCCTGCTCTATCTTGCCTGCTTTACGGCTCCCCGCCCCGGTAAATGCGCCTTTTTCATAACCAAACAGCTCACTTTCCAGCAAAGTTTCCGGGATAGCCACACAGTTGATAACGCAAAAAGGCTGGTCTGCCCGTGTGCTGTGCCTATGAACGGCATGTGCCACAAGCTCTTTACCAGTGCCCGATTCTCCACGAATGAGTATGGTGGCTTGGGTGGGAGCGGCCCGGCCTATCTGCTTGCACACCTCCTGCATCGCCGTGCTGCGCCCCAGCAGCGCGTCCGACACCACGGTGGCTTCTCCATCCACCGGATGAGGACGGCGTGCCTCCACAGCGCGACCGATAAGGGCCAAGACGTCCGGCACGTTAAAGGGCTTCATTACATAATCGAAAGCCCCCATTTTCGTGGCTTCGATCGCGGTGTCCGTGGTGCCATAGGCCGTCATGACCAGAACAGGCAGCGATGGATACATGCCGCGAAGCGTCTTGAACGTTTCCAGTCCGTTCATGCCCGGCAGCCGCACATCTAGCACAGCCATATCCGGTTCCTGCGCCGCGGCAATGTCCACCCCGGCCTCTCCGCTGGGCGCGACAAGCACGGTATGCCCTTCAGCCTTGAGCAAACGCTCAAAGCTCTGACGCAATTGCGCGTCGTCATCTACCACTAAGATCGTAGCCATGCGGACCTCCTGCTCCCCGGAAGAGCTATGACGAAAACCGCCCCGCCGTTTTCGCCAGCGCGAACATGCAGCCAGCCGCCATGTTCTTCCACAACGCGACGCGCAATGGCCAGCCCCAATCCTGAGCCTTCTTCCTTGGTGCTATAGAACGGATCGAACACTTTATCCATAATATCACCGGGGATACCGGGGCCATTATCCGCAATGCGGATAACCACCACTTCCCCCATCGGCTCCATAAGCCCGGTTTCCTCACTCACGGTGATAGTCCCGCCCGCCACCATGGCATCGCAGGCATTTATGAGTAAGTTAACGAACACTTCCTTCAGTTGGTCCGCGTCAAGCGCCAATTCCGGCAAGCGCCGGGGCCGGTTGAGCACCACATCAATAGCACTGGACTCCAGCCTGTGCCGCAGCAACTTAAGCGCCATGTCCACCACATCGGACGGGCTTTGACGCCGGGGCCGCAGTTTGGGACGTCGGGCGAATTCCAAAAAATTCTTCACAATACTTTCTACGTGAGAAATTTCCTCGCTGACCACCTCGAAATCCTCCCGCTGATTTTCATCCAGCACGAGAGAGCGCTCCAGAGAAAACAAGCGCATTTTTACAGAGGTCAGGGGATTACGGATAGAATGAGCCACCCCGGCGGCAAGTTTGCCCACCAGAGCCAGTTTTTCCGAATGCACGAGCGATTCCCGGCTGGCATCCAACTGACGTTGCACGTCTCCCACATCAGAAATGAGTGACCGAAGCTTGTCGCCCAGCGCCTCCACCTCGTTGTTTACAGGAGAAATATGCTGCCGCATTTCTTCCTGTCCGGGATGTTGCGGATCAACTTCTATCGCCATATCGCGAATGGGGTTCAGCACCTTGCGCACCACCAGCACCGCCAGCCCTATGCCGATAAACGCGGAAAGCAAAATCCCGGAGACTGCCAGCGCCGCCAGAGTGTTCGCCTGTGCGCTATGCTCCGTGCGCTGCGAGGACAGCAGGTTTTCGTGTAGTTGGCGAAACTGCTCACAGAGCGTCAGAATATTATGAAACCGCTCACGGATGCTCCAGTGCAGCCGCGCTCCGTCATCGCGTCTTCCTTCGCGGTAATGATCAATAACTTGTTCGCGTGCGTAGACATACCGGATATATTGCGATTCTATTTCGCTCAAAATTTCCCGCCCACCGGGGAGCCATTCCATGGCGCGGGCCGCGGCGAGTTGTCCCTCAAACGCTTCGTTGTGCGTTGCCAGTTGCACAAGCCACGCAGGGTCGCCGTTTAGGAAAAAATATGTCGTGTAGCCCCGCTGGGCCAGCAATTCCACGCTGAGTCCGTAGGAAGCCCGCATGGCCTCCATTTCCACAGCGATAATATCGGACTGCAATAAGCGGCTTTGCCGGGCGTACCAAAGAGTGACACCCGCCCCCACAAGATTCACCAGCACGATAGCCAGAAGCAGCAGCAGTATTCGGCGACGAAGCGAAAAGAACATGCGTTTCTCCCTCATGGTACGGCTAACGCAAAACACTTCGGGACAGAAGACAACAGGAACCGGCGGGCCGGGAACAACAGAGAACCACGCTCCGCGCAAGCAAAAAACTCCGCCGGATCGCCCACACAAAACAAAGGTGGACCGACCACTGCGGGCCGCCCCACCTTACCGCGCCATAAGCCTTGCGTAAATAGTCGGTTACGCAGAGGCCGCCAGTTGCTCCGCCTTACAGCCATGCGCCGCCATGATGGTGATAACGAGCTGATCGAAATCCACTGGTTTGCGCATGTAGGCAAACGCGCCCATGCCAAGCGCCCTATCTCTGTCGGCATCAGAGCCGTGTCCCGTGACGACAATAACCTGCACCTCCGGGTACTCGCGCTTTACACGGGAAAGCACTTCCCATCCGTCAATATCCGGCATCATCAGGTCCAGCAGCATCACATCTGGAACGGTGTCGTGCACCAACGTTAAGGCCGCTGCGCCATTAAGCGCCACATCCGGCCCCAGTTCGCGCAAACGCAGGCGCTCCGCCAGTGTTTCCACAAAATCCAATTCATCATCCACGAGCAGCAGCTTGATATTCTTCATGATCGCTTCTCCTTTCCTCATCCGGGCGAAGACATGTATCCCCGCCCATTCGGTTTCCGGCATGGACGAAGCGGAATGCGGGATACCACGATGCCGCATATGGCTCAGTCCTCTTCTCGCCACCTCGCGGAGGGCCACACCCCGTCCGCGAGCAAAGGCCGGACTCGGCTGTTACAGGTAGGCCACGCCGTATCGGACGGACACGTGTTCCAGTCCCACCGTGGACATGAAGCACTCAAAGCTGCGGGGACTTGTAAGACGAGGGCGATGCACGGGTCTTTGCGGCAACGAAACACCCGCCATAGAGGCCGCTCCCGCGTGGTCCCCGGCCTCAGCCAGCGCCACAGCGGCGAAGCTGTCGGAAAGAACATCGGTATCCCAGCGCAACGCCAATTCCGGCCCCGCTTCCAGTCCCATCAATTCCATGGCGTCGTCGGCAAAGCCTTCTTCCGCGAAAGCCACTGCGGCAAACGTGTCGGATAGCCATTCAGTTTCCGGGGCCGCCATGCCCATCAGGTCGCGGGCATCCGCATGCAGGTTAGCGTCCGTAAACGCCGTGGCCATGAATACCCGTTCTACGTAGCCTTCTTCCACCCTCTGCTCGTCGGCTATGCCCATCAGGGAGCGGGCCATGTCATGCCTGTTTTCTTCAGAAAAGGCGATGGCGGCGAAACTGTCAGAGAGAAAACAGCCGGAAGGCTCCGGCATGCCAGCCAAAAATCGCGCATCGCAATGCAGGTTGGCATCCGTAAACGCCGTAGCCGCGAAGGTGTCGGACAACATGTTGGTGATTCTGCGCATACTCTTCTCCCGGTAAGCCCAGCGTTACCGCCGAACTGCTGAAAACCGTCTTCTGCCCTTTCGTCGCCTTGGTGGCCGGGTCACAATTTCCCGTCCCCCGCGGAGGGTGTTCCCTCCTTCTCCACTCCGGCACTTCCCTTCTCTGGGGGGAGCCTGCCGAACCGTACTGCCTTAATTCGGGGAGTGGTGTCCTTGTGCTTTCTTTCGCAAATGCTGTGCCAACACATGGCATTATATAAAATCAATAGGTTATCAGAAATTGACTATGGCCCGTATGACAATCCCCTGCTCATATGCCGTCCGCGCTACAAAATGAAACAATTTGCGACAAAAAGAACGCACCCATATGAAACCATGTGCGACAAGTCACGAATGCGCATTCCGGCTGCCCCACTCCCCGCCTTACAAGCGAAAGGCGCTGCCCAAATAAAGACGAAAAATACGCACCGTTTCGCATATTCCACTCTGTTTAGGCGGAAGCGCCGCCCGGTTCAGAGACGTGACCAGACTCCCCTAGCCCCTCCCGCGCATAGCTTGCCGCGCGGGATACGACCCGGACAAGATCGTCAATATCCACAGGCTTTACCAAATAGTCCACCGCGCCCAGCCGCATGGCACGCATGCCATCCCGCGTGGAGCCGTGCCCAGTGAGCACAACCACCGGAGTTCGCGGATGCCGCAACCGCACATGGCGTAGTGTTTCCAACCCGTCCAAACCGGGCATGAGCACATCCAGCACCACAACGTCAAAGGCGGCGTCTCCTCCCTGCGCCTCGTCCAGCACAGCTATGCCTGTATGCCCGTCCGGCACTGCCTGCGCGGTAATGTTCCGCAGTTCCAACCGCTCCAGCAGTGTGGAGGTGAACGCCACCTCGTCATCTATCAGCAGCACGCGCAGCCTCATGCCTGCACCTCCTTCTCGCCCGCCCGCCGTGGCAATCTCCACGGTAAATGCACAGTGAAGGTGCTGCCTTCGTCTTCCGCCGTTTGCACATCTATACGCCCGCCCAATTTACGGATGATGCCGTAGGTGATGGAAAGACCCAACCCGGTTCCGGTGCCCTTTTTCGTCGTAAAAAATGGCTCGAAAATATGCGAACGCACCTCCGGTGACATGCCCCCGCCATTGTCCCGCACCACCACGGAAACGCCTTCATCCGCCGCGTGTGTGGCGATGGTAATGGTTCCACCGTCCGCAATGGCCTCGAACGCATTGCCGATAATATTCAAAAATACTTGCTGCAACTGGCCCCTGTCGGACTGGACCACGGGCAACGCGTCCGCCAATTCCAGACGCAGGTCCACGGAGCGTTTAACAACCTCTTTCTCCAGAAATCCCAAGACATCGTTAAGCACATCGTTCACGCTAAGTGACTCAATGGTCACATCCATACGCCGGGCAAATCCCAACAAACGATGCGTAATCGTCCGGCACCGCGACACAGATGCCAACACGCCGTCTATCTGCCGCATAAGACGTTCTTGCAGGGGAGATTCCTGCTCGCGCAGCAACAAATCTTTCATCAACCCCGCTTTTTCATTAATAATGGCAAGCGGGTTATTGATTTCGTGCGCCACTCCGGCGGCGAGCCTTCCGATGGAAGAAAGCTTGTGCGTATGCTCGATTTCCCGAAACGCCGCCTCGCGGCTCCGATCCGAATCCATCACGCGCTGTACCAGCACGGAAGTGAGCCGGAAAGCCACCAACGCGATAAGCAGAACCCCGCCCACCAGCACCATGAGCAGATCACTGCGCAGAGAATACCACGAGCTACTGATATCTGTGACGGGCCGCATGGCGATAAGCGCAAAGTCCGGGTTCAAAAACGAGGAACAGGTCGCCAGATAGGGCTTGCCGTTTGGCCCATCCACATAAAAAACGCTGGTCTGATAGCCTAGTCTGGGCAGATCAAACGGAAGCGGAGTAAGTGGCACGCCGTATAGCCGAGAGCGAGTTTGCAACTCCCCTTGCGTGTTCACCAAAAACGCGTCGGATTCCGCGTCCAGTTCCATATACCCGATAAGTTCATCAAACCGGTCGGTATTAATGGTGGCCCGCAGCACCCATAACCGCCCAGACGCGGTGTGCCCTTCCACCGCGATGACGATATGCGGCACGTTACGGTACCCCATGAAAACATCACTTATGTACGAACCCCGAATGCGCGTTTCATGAAACCACGCCTGCTCGGCGTAGTTTTTTCCTTTCAGATTATACGGTCCCACATAGGCCACCTGCTTGCCTGTGGCGTCTACAAGACCAAAATCCACCAATCCCTCAAATTCTTGCTTGGCTATGTGAAAAATGCGGCTCAGTGTCGCTTCCGACGAAAGTTCCTCCCACGAGTACGCCGAGGCGATAAAACTTACCGCCGAGAGCCGTTCACGCAGATATAGCTCAAAGGAATGCTTGGTTTTATTCACCAGACCACGCATTGGCACTTCAAGCTCGCGGTCCAGCGACGCCCGATATATATGGAAATTGATAAGCGCCATAAGGCACAGCGGCACAATGGACACTCCAACCAGCAACACGCCTATATTGCGCTTGAGATGCGCGTAGCGTGCCTCGTCCATGCCATCGGGGAAGGTAAAGATATCGATTATGTACGCTTTGATCCGTTGCCACAGGCTCATGCCGCTCCCCCTTTTCCGCCCTTGCGACGGGTGGTGTCCGACGCGTCATCTGCGGTGTCCGCCTTCTGCGCCGTATCCGGTCCCGACAAAAAGGAAGAACCGGACGAAACGGAATCGGCGGAATCGTCAGACAAAACAACACCAGAACCGAGAGTTCCCGCCAGATACGCCTTCACCACCGCATCCGCAGATCCGATAACATTATCATGCACGGTGATGCGCTTCCAACACAGGTACTGGTAAAACTCTTCCTCAATTCCCCCGCAAACCAGCACATCCACATCCTCCGTGACAGCCAGATGGCATAACCCTTCCGAAGAGGCCTGCGGTAACACGACGTTCCGGCCACGCAACAACTCTCCTTCATGCAGGGTGGCTATCCACGCTTCCGATGCCTGATCGAAGCGGGGAGAAACCTCGTCGCCATGCAGGGCGATAAGCAATTTCCGCATATTGACTCCGTGGCTGTCCGGTCCGTCAGACCAGTCCGTGTGTGTTAAGCTTGCGCCACAGGGTGCTCCGGCTCCACCCCAGCAATTTAGCGGCCTGTTGTCTACGGCCCCCCGTCCTTGCCAGCGCGTCCAAAATCATACGCCGTTCGCGCTCTTCCCACGTGGCATAGTCCCGGTCCTCTTCTGTGCGGGCCGCCCGCGCAGGCACCTCGTCTCCCGTTCCCGGCGTCGGTGGCGCGCCGTGTGCCTCCGGCGTTGTGACAGGGAATTTTCCCTGCTCTTCCCGGTGCCCGGAAGCAACGTCTTCCGCTCCAGATTCCGGTGCCTCCTCCGGCATTCTGACTCCCACGCCGTCGGGTAGCGCGGCTTTTTCACCCCTGCGAAACGCGCATTCCAGAAGCGCCTGAGGCAATCCTGTCACGCCGATAACCGGCCCTGTCGCAAAATGGACGGCATATTCCACCACATTGCGCAATTCCCGCACGTTGCCCGGCCAGTGATATTCGCACAAAACAGCCAAGGCTTCGGGAGAAAACCCCTGCACGGGGCGCTTGGCTCCGGCAGCCATACGCCGAAGAAAATGCTCCAAAAGCACTCGCACATCCCCCGCGCGTTCCCGCAATGGGGGCACGTGCAGCCGCACCACGTTCAGCCGAAAAAGCAAATCTTCACGAAACCGCCCTTCGCTCACCATGCCTTCCAAATTCCGGTGAGTAGCCGCGATAATGCGCACATCCACACTCACAGGCCGCGTCGCCCCCAGCGGATGCACGCACTGGTCGTCCAGTACGGTGAGCAGCTTAACCTGCAATGGCAGTGGCAAATCGCCCACTTCCGTAAGAAACAGAGTCCCGCCCGCAGCAAGCCGGAACCGCCCCGGTTTATCTGAAACCGCCCCGGTGAACGCGCCGCGCATATGCCCGAAAAGCTCTGATTCCAGCAGATGCTCCGGCAACGCACCGCAGTTCACTTTGACAAACGGCCCCCCCGCGCGGTCCGATGCCTTGTGAATCGCCTCTGCCAGCAAATCCTTTCCGGTACCGGTTTCTCCCGTAATGAGCACGGTAGAATCCGTTTCGGCAATTACGTGGAGGGCGGAAAGAAGCGGTTGCATAGCGGGGCTGTGCGAAATGAAGCCTTCCGGCATGGGCAGATCCGACTCCGTGAAGACGGGGGAGATTGCTTCGCGCAATTCTTCCAACACTTCCATGTACCCGACCACGGCACCCCCGGCATCTCGCAGCGGAGAGATGCTGGAACGTACCGGAACCTTGCGCCGCTGCCTGTCCAGCACATCGGTGTCGCACGCGTCCGCTCCGTCAGCGTCGGCTCCAGCGCCATTTTCCCGGTCTAACGGACAAGCGTGTAAGCACCGCGCGGAGCGGACAACATGGCAGCACGGCAGCCCCAGCGCGTCAGCGGGGCTAATGCCCAAAAGCGCTTCCGCCCGCCTGTTGAGAAAGACCACGCGCTTGCGCGTGTCCAACACCACCACCGCCATGGGCAGCCCGTCTAGCAGCGATTCCGCCGCGACTCCGTGTTCCGTCAGGAGAACTGCGGATGCGGTGGATACGACGGGGCGGGTGCCTGACAGCACATCCGGCAACGTCTTTGCTCCGTGTTTTTCTCCGCCCACACGCCTCTCCCTGCCATGCGACATTCTGAAACACCATGGCGCACATTGCGCCTTTCTTCACAAAAGCAAGGATCAGGCCAGTTTGAGCGCGGTGGCGGAGCAAAACAGTCCCCTGAAATACCTGTATATCCACCGGGTAGAGAAACACCCTGCGACATTTGTCCCCCCTAAAGGTGTCAGCAGGTTTGACGGGACGTAAAAGGAAACGGCCCGTCGCCTATTGCGACGGGCCGTGATGGCAAAACGATACAGGCAACGAGCCGACCGTGAAAACAAACGAGAAACGTGGGGATCAACCCGTGCAACAAACGGAGTGGCTACAGACCGATGCCCCTAAACCACTTCATCCCGGTGGCAGTCCTTGGAGTATATATATTCCATACGATCCAGCCCTGTGCCGTAGCACGCCTGTTTGCAGTACGGGGCGAACCAGATGAAGTCCTCCTTTTCCACGGGAATCCATTCATTATCCAGCAGATACAGTCCCTGTCCCCGATAAATGTAGGCGCCGTGCTCCTGCACATGCGTTTCCACAAAAGGATGGCAGCCACCGGGGAGAAACGCGAGCGTATGGAAGTTCATATCAAAAACGTCGTCCACAGGCAGCAGGTCGCGGACAAACACGTTATCCATACTGTCATACCGCCGCTCCTCCAAAGAGCGCACAGAACCGGACACCATCCACGGCAACGGCGTATTGGGGTTGGGATGCGGCACAAAACGCTGTTTATAGAGCAGAATGCGCACTGGCGCATCCCCCCCGGAAGCAAACCCAATGCCCTGACCGGGCGGCGCGTAAATGTATCCTCCCGCGGTAAGGATTTCCTCGTGGTCCCCCACGGTCACACGCAGGCTGCCCGCGCCATCGAGCACAAAAAGAAACGCTTCCAGTTCCGGTGCTGCCGCGTAAGGCATGGTGGTGCGCCCCTGCGGGCTTACCGTACCAATCATCTGCACAAAACCGGCACCCAATTTGGGCGAAGCCAAAATGGTCATGGCGCACTGTTCAATGCCGGGAATACGGTTAATCACCCGCCCCTCGGACGAAATGACAGCATATTTATGCGGCTCAATAACAGAGCGATTTTTCAAAAAGCCATTCGGATACGGCATACTAGCTCCCGCACAGAGTGCGATTAACTTTGGCGCGAACGCCTCGAAATGCCCAAACGGTGTATCGCGTCCGCAAACAACTCGCTGCGGGCGCGGCCCTGTCTATTTACCAAACTTTTCCCGCCAGATACGGCCCGTGGTTTCCATATCGGAATCGGCCCACGTGCGACGCATTCTATTCAGGGTGGGCATACCCAGCGAAAATTCCTGCAACCAACGCTGCGCGAAGAGGCCTTTTTCGGTCTCCTCAAATATTTTTTCCATTTCCGCCTCGTTGATAACGCGAGGTCCGCTGTGCCGCACGGCGAATTCACACGTCCGGCTGGCTCTGGAGGTAAGGTACGCCTCTATGCCCACTTCGTCGATATCATCAATAATGGAGCGGATGGAACGAATAGCCTTGGCGTAGGCGAACGAACGCGGGTATCCGTTCTTCACCATGATATTGTACATGGTGCGCATCAAATGAATAGTGCCGCCGTACAGAACCTGCTCTTCGTAATTATCGCCCTCAGTTTCCTGCTGAAAGGTCATATACACCGCGCCCACACGGGTGGAACCCACGGCCTTGGCGATAGCCAGAGCGGTTTCCTTGCCATGTCCGCTCACATCCTGATCCACACTCACGCATCCCCATATGCCTGAGCCTTCCTCATATTTACGGCGTGTCACCGGGCCGGGACCATTGGGCACGAAGAGGATAACGTCCACATCCTTGGGCGGTTTGATGGTGCCGTACAAAATGGCGAACCCGTGCGCGAAGCTCAGGGTCTGCCCCGGACGCAGATGCGCGTGGATGGATTCGTAATACACGGGCGGCTGGGCGGGATCCTGCAACAAAATATGCACAATATCGGCCTTCGCCACGGCTTCCTCAATGGAAAAGACAGAAAAACCGTCCGCCTCTGCCGTATCCCAACTGGAATGCCGAGTGCGATCTCCCGCGCCCACGATAACGTTCACACCGCTTTCGCGCATATTCAGGCTCTGTGCGCGACCTTGGCTACCGTAGCCGATAACCGCCACAGTTTTGCCATTCAAAATGCTCATGTCCACATCTTCATCGCGGTAGATGGTGTCGAATTCCTTGTGTTCAGTCATGCGTGCTCCTTATGTATTGCTGACATGGCATCTTCCCGGTCCGCCGATCGGTAAGACACCGTTTTAGGATCATTTCCGGTATGCATCAGGCAGTGGAGCAACACGTCCGCTCCTGCCGCGCAGTCCTGCGAAGACGTTTCCTCCACCTCCGCATGGCTGCGGCCTCCGATGCTGGGAACAAAAATCATGGCGCTGGGGGCTATCTGGTTCACATACACCGTGTCGTGGGAAGCACCGGAAACCATATCGTGCGCGGCAAGCCCCAACTCTTCCGCTGCGGTACGCACCATGGCTGTCAGGCGGGGATGGAACGGCGCGCGTTCCACTGTCCATGTACGGCCTATTTCCACTGTGCAGCCCTCCTGCTCCGCCACCTCCGCCAGCATCTGCTCCATGGCGGCACAGGCGGCGTCGGTGCGCGGCTCATTCCACCCGCGCACATCAATGGAAAAATGCACATGCCCGGCGATAACATTGCGGGAGTTCGGGGTGGGGTGCACCTCTCCCACGGTAGCCACCAGCCCGTCTCCGGCGGCGCGGCCTATTTCCGCCACGCTTTGAGCCATGCGGGCGAAAGCGAGCACGGCGTCCTGCCGCTCGTTCATGGGGGTGGCCCCGGCGTGGTTGGGCACACCGTGCACATGGATGTCATACCAACGCAGGCACACAATGCCTTTCGGCACCCCTATGGGAACCCCCAGCCGTTCCAGCACCGGTCCCTGCTCAATGTGGTATTCAAAATTCGCATGCAGCGGGCCGGGCACAAAATCCATATCTCCCCGGTAGCCGATGCGGGTAAGCTCGTCGCCAAAAGTACGCCCGTCGCGGTCAGTCAGGCCGTATACCGTTTCCCTGTCCAGCCTGCCTGCAAACACGCCGGACCCGGTAGTGCCGGGAGTGAAGCGACTGCCTTCCTCATTGGTCCAGTTGACGACAATCAGATCCCGCCGCAGCCGGACGCCCGCGTCCTGAAGGGTATGCACCACTTCCAACCCGGCAATGATGCCTAAAATGCCGTCAAACCGCCCCCCCTGTGGCTGAGAATCGCCATGCGATCCAGTCATCACCGGGGGCAGATCGCGGTCCGTTCCGGGAAGGACGAAAAACATATTTCCCATGCGGTCCACGTGGACTTCACATCCCGCCTCCGCAAACCACGTTTTCAGTTGGTCGCGGGCATCGCGGTCCTCGTCTGTCAGGGCAAGGCGGGTCACGCCGCCCCCCGATGAGGCACCGAACCGGGCTATTTCCTCAAGAAAGCGCTGCAAGCGCCGCGCATTGGTACGAAGCATGGTCATAACTCACACAGGGTTGCCGCGTAATGCGGGTTACTGAGAAAAACCGATAAATCCAGCCAGTTCCGGGGTTTTAGGATTGGCAAACAACTCCTTGGGATGGCCCGCCTCATGAATACGCCCCTGATGCATAAAGATAAGCGTATCGCCCACTTCCCGCGCAAAGCGCATTTCATGCGTGACCATAATGAGCGTCATGCCTTCCGCCGCAAGTTTCTTGACCACTTCCAGCACCTCTCCCACCAATTCCGGGTCCAGCGCGGAAGTGATTTCGTCGCACAACAGCACCTTGGGCCGCATGGCTAAGGAACGGGCTATGGCAACCCGCTGCTGCTGCCCGCCGGAAAGTTGATCCGGGTAAGCGGAAAACCGGTCGCCAAGCCCTACACGGGTGAGCATTTCTTCCGCCAGTGCCCGCGCCTCCGCCTCCGCTAACCCTTTAACCCGGCGTGGGGCCAACATTACGTTTTCCCCCGCCGTCAGGTGTGGGAACAAATTAAACTGCTGAAAAACCATACCCACCTTGCGGCGCAAAGGGCGCAGGTCGGTTTCCAATCCGGTAATGCGTTCGCCTTCTATGCTCATAAATCCAGAATCAAAGGTCTCAAGGCCATTCAGGATTCTGAGAAAGGTGCTCTTGCCCGATCCGCTCCGACCGATGATGGCTACCACCTCGCCTTCATTGACCGTGAGATCGACGCCCTTAAGGACTTCCTGCGAGCCGAAGCACTTTCGAATATTTTCAGCGACGACAAGTGGCATGAAACCTCCTTTCCGCCCGCCGGGCCAGAGCCGACAGCGGGTAACAGATAATAAAGTAGCCCGCGGCAACCAGCCCGTAGACCAGCAAAGGCTGAAAGGTGGCGTTGGCGATCATGGACCCGGTTTTGGTAATTTCCATAAACCCGATAATGGACGCCACCGCAGTGCCCTTGACCACCTGCACCGAAAATCCCACCGTGGGCGGTATGGCAATGCGCAGAGTTTGCGGCAAAATGACAAAGCGTATCTGCTGCCAGCGGCTCAAGGCGAGGCACTCCCCGGCTTCCCACTGCTGCGGAGGGATGGATTCCACACAGCCTCGCCAAATTTCGGCAAGATACGCGCTGGTAAACAGCGTCAGCCCGATGGCTGCTGTTAGCAGTGGCGAAATATCCCACCCTGCGAGTCCCAAACCGAAGAAGATGAGGAAGAGCTGCATAAGCAGCGGGGTATCCTGAAAAAATTCAATATACGCTTTGGCTGGAAGCGAAAGCCCGCGCCGGGGCGAAATACGCGCCACCAGCACCAGCCCCCCCGCCACGCCGCCCAGAGTGAACGCGATAACGGAAAGCAACACGGTCCACCCCGCCCCTGTAGCCAGATGGCGGAGCATGTCCCACAGCGTGAACTCGATCATGCAGACCTCCCGTCAAGGACACGGCGACCGAAGGCGTGCAGACACTGGCGCACTGCCATAGCCAGCGCCAGATACATACCCGTGCTGAACACATAAATCTCAAAAGCCCGGAACGTGCGCGACTGCACAAGGTTGGCGGCGTATGTAAGCTCCTGCGCAGCCACCTGCGAGCAAACGGAAGAGCCAAGCATGACAATGATGATCTGACTACACAGGGCAGGCCACACGTTTTTAAGCGCCGGACGCAGCACCACAAACCACAGGGTTTGCCACCTATCAAGCGCCAGAGAGGCCGCCGCCTCCAACTGACCACGGGGAATGGATTGCACCCCCGCCCGGATGATCTCTGTGGAATAGGCTCCCAGATTCAGCGTCATGGCGAGAAAAGAGGCCGTGTTGCCGTCCAGCCGGATTCCCAACGCGGGTAAGCCGAAAAAAATGAAATACAGTTGCACCAGAAAAGGTGTGTTGCGGATGCTCTCCACATACACGGTAAAAATACCGGAAAGCAAAGGCAGCTTCCATGCCCGCGATACCGCCCCCAGAATGCCCGTGGCAATACCCGCCACGGCACCTAACGCGGTCAGAGCCAGCGTCATTACCGCTCCGTGAGCAAACAGCTCCCAGTTAGCGAGTATAGGCTCGAAAGAAAATTGGTATGCCATGGTATCCGCCTTTGTCGCGCGTGTAATCCGCGTGCGCAGAAATACTCTTCATCGTTTTATGCGGGGCCGGACAATGCGGCACCGGCCCCGCGCACAGACTACATTTCTGCGGGAAGTGACGCGTGCAGCCACGTTTCCGAAATAGCATCCAACGAACCGTCTTTACGGGCGGAGGCGATGATGGCGTTCACGGCGTCCAGCAACGGTTTCTGCCCCTTGGCTACGCCGATGTAGCAGGGAGAATTTTTAATCAGAAACTTCGCTTCCAGTTTTTTGGCAGGGTTCTTGCCGTTCAAGGAAGCCGCCACCACGTTGCCCGTGGCGATAAGCTCCACCTGCCCGGACTGATACGCCGAAGCCGTGCCGCTGTTGTCCTCGAAACGCATGATGGAGACTGTGGCGGGAGCGATTTTGGTCAGCTCCAAGTCTTCTATGGAACCACGGGTGACAGCCACGCTTTTGCCAGCCAAATCGGCTGGACCGGCTATCGCTGCGCCTGCGGGACCAAACACGCCGTTAAAAAACGGCGCATACGCATCGGAAAAATCGATAACCGCTGCGCGTTCCGCGTTCTTCCCCAAAGAGGAAATAACCAAATCCACCTTACCCGTGGTCAGGTATGGGATACGGTTTGTGCTGCTCACTGGCACCAGTGTCAGCTTTACTCCCAGCGCTTTGGCGATATGGGCAGCCATATCGATGTCGTAGCCCACGGGCTTCATATCCGGCCCTACCGACCCGAATGGGGGAAAATCCTGCGGTACGGCGACCTTGAGGACGCCCGCGCTTTTAATGGTGGACAGGGTGTCGGTTTCCGCCATGGCGGTTCCTGCCAGAGCCATGATTGCCAGCGTCAGGACGACGGTCAGGACGCGGCTGAGGCAATGCGATGCGGTGCTCATATTGTTCTCCGTATTGGGTTGTGGTGTGCCGCTACTGGTCAAGTGGTATGACCGGTAAGTCCTTGCTGCTCTGTTTTACGCTTATTGTCAATGTTGCGTCTGAAAATTTGTTATTTTTATTTAAAAATAACATTTTTGAAAAATTAACAGTGAAAGTTGTCCAAAATCCCCGTGGATACGGAAAAATCTGGACAGAACCATACACCTGTGGTTTCCATGAGACGGACGCGTGGTCTTACCAGATGATCCTTGGTCCGTTTTCCCAAAACTTCCTTAACAAGGAATCCGCATGGCGATGCTCGACACTCATTTTCTGCCCCCGCAGGGAGGCCGCTTGTCCCGGTCCGACGAAGCGGTGGCGGCCATTGAAAACATGATTTCCCAAAACGGCTGGCCTGTGGGGCACAAACTTCCCTCCCAACGCGCCCTTGCGGAAACACTGGAATTCAGTCGCCCGACCATTCGGGAGGCGCTGGTTGCAATGGAAACCATGGGGCGTGTGAGCATACGACCGGGCAAAGGAGTTTTTTTGGCGGAACGCAAGGCGGCTGCCCCCGTGCCGGAGGCGGCTGCGGACGGCGTTTCTCTGGCGGGACGCGCCGCGCAGATGTATCAGTTTCGCTATGCGGTGGAACCCGCCATTGCGGGTTTGGTGGCGGTTAACGCCACTGCGGCGCAGGTGGGCGATATGGAAGTGGTGGTGGCGTCCATGCGTGCTGCGGTGGAACGGCACGATCTGGCGGAATTTGCCCGGCAGGACTTCACCTTTCACTCCATTATGGTGGAAGCGGCGAACAACCTTTTCTTCACCAGAGCCATTTCTCCGTTTTTGGGATTGTTCCACGAAAGCCAAACCTTGCCATTATCCATCCATGACGGCGTGGAAGATACCCTCAACGAGCATGAGGCAATCATGCATAGCCTGCGCAAGCGGGACTCTCTTGCCGCCCGCGCAGCCATGGAACGCCATATTCAGGGCGTGGCGCGCCGGGCCGGAGCCGGGCCGCTGTAACTTCGCAGTCCGCCCACTGTCCTCTCCATATTCCCGCAGAACCGGGAACATTGCACATTTTCTTACCGGAAACAGTCCGCCCCGCAGCGCCCTATCATGGGGCGCAGATGTTTTCGCGGCGCGATTGCCCACAGACAAAAGCCCCCGGTTCCACTGAACCGGGGGCAACACTATCTTGCGTACCTGCGCGTACTCTCCTGCGATACTCCGAAGCAGGTACTGTGCGGGCATCCGGGCAGGGCCGCCCCAGTTCCCCCACCCGTGGGGCAAAGAACGCTGGCTGTGGCTATTGCGCGTTCAACCACGCCTCCCACACCGGCAAGGCGGGTTTACCGTCACGCGTGGTCACTCCGGTTAACCACTGCCTGCTGATGTCCGGGTGCCGTCTGATCCACGCCAAACCAGCCGCCAGCGGGGCTATCGATTCGTCTTCGTGCAGCGCCGTCATGATCTGGTTCATCATATCCAGCGGGAATGTAAAATTGGCAAGAAACCGCACGACATTAGGCTGCTCTGCATCGAACCCCGCCCGATAATTGGTATACACGGTAGCCATGCCGTTTTCCGGGCCAAACGTTTCATCCGTGCTGCCCGTCAAATAGCCAAGGTCCATAACCTCATTCATGTAATGGGGAGTCCAGCCCAAAAAAACAATCCACCGCTTATTACGAACGGCGTCCTGCACCTGCCCCAGCATGCCCGCTTCGCTGGAGGGGATCAGGTCAAACGAACCAAGACCAAACATATCGGCATCAATCATCGCCTGAATAATCTCATTGCCGTCGTTCCCTTCCTCTATGCCATAAATCTTGTGATCCAGAGCATCTGCGTAACGGACAATATCAGAAAAGTCCTTCAATCCGCCTTCTAGCACATAGGCGGGAGCAGCCAGTGTATACTGCGCTCCGGTCATGTTGGGAACAAACTTCACAACAGTACCTTTGGCAAAGTACGTCTCGGCAAGCGTCTTCATGGAAGGCATCCAGTTGCCCAGAAAAACATCCGCTTCGCCGGTATCCATGGCTTTGTAAGCCACCGGCACCGAGAGCATGTAGCTTTCGGCCTTATAGCCGAGCGCCTTCAAAATACTCACGCCCAGTTCGGTCTTCACCGTAACGCCCGTCCAACTGACGCTGGCAAAACGAATAGCCTCACGCGCATACGCAGGTGCGCCGCATAGCGCACTAAGCAACAGGCAGACGGCAAGCGCGGCGACCATGCCGCGAAAGCGGAAACTACGGATGCGGTCTGCCTCAGGGAAAATGAAATGGGAATGCATGATCTCTCCTTTCGGGTGCGGCGCACAGGCGCGGCCCTTCCTCGCGGGAGCAAGTGGACCGCGCGCACCAGCTACCCGCCAAACCAGAGCAACGGTTTGGGTTGAGGGTTCCGAAAAACATGTTTCTGCTCAAGGTATTCCTCAAGCCCGGCACGACCCAGCTCCCGGCCTATGCCCGATTGTTTGTAGCCGCCCCACGGGGCCTGGACGAAGTACACGTTAAAATCGTTCACCCACACCGTGCCAAAGCGCAGCGCCTTGGACACGCGCTGTTGCCGGTCTGAATCGCGTGTCCAAAAACCGGCTGAAAGCCCGTAGGTGGTGTCGTTGGCAAGCCGGACCGCGTCTTCCTCGGTGGTAAAGCGCTCCACCGTAATTACCGGGCCGAACACCTCCTCGCGCACCACACGCATGGAGTTGTCACACCCGGTGAGCAACGTGGGGAGTAAATAAAAGCCGTGTTGCAGAGCCGGGTCGTCAGGCCGGGCCCCACCCACCGCCAGCGTAGCACCTTCCGCCCGCCCCAGTGCAATGTACTGTTCCACCTTTTCCCGGTGCCGGGCAGAGATAAGCGGCCCCATCTGGGTGCCTTCCTGCGTCCCGTTTCCTATACGAATGCGACGCATCCGTGTGGCGAGTTGTTCCACAAAGGCATCGTGGATACTCTCGTGCAGCAACAACCGCGCTCCGGCGGAGCATATCTGGCCCGCATGGAAAAACACCGCGTTTAGCGCATAATCCAGAGCTGCCTCCATATCCGCGTCAGCAAAAACAATATTGGGATTTTTGCCGCCCAATTCCAACGCGACTTTTTTGGCATTGCCGCTGGCTGCCCGCATAATATGACGTCCGGTGGCAAGACCGCCGGTGAAAGAAATCAGATCCACGTCGTCACTTTCCGCCAGTTCCGCCCCCACGGGATCGCCCGCACCAAGCACCAAATTCACCACTCCGGGCGGAAACCCCGCCGCTTCCGCCAGCTCTGTGATGCGAATGGTCGTCAGCGGGGTTATCTCACTGGGCTTCATAACAATGGTGCATCCCGCCACCAGCGCGGGAGCCATTTTCCACGAGGCTTGCAGGAGCGGATAATTCCATGGTGAAATCTGCCCGCACACGCCCACAGGCTCGCGCAGCAGGGCGCTGTGCGTCCCCTTTATGGGGTTTTCCAGCGGCTCCTCAGCCATGGCGGGCTCCGCAATGTCGGCATAATACCGGAAGATGTTCGCCACATCGTCCATGTCCCAACGGCTTTCTTCCGTGGTTTTGCCGGTGTCCAGCGTTTCCAGCGCCGCCAATTCCTCACGGTGAGCCGCCACGGCATCCCCCAGCGCCCGCACCAGCGCAGCACGCTCTGCCACAGGCAGACCGGACCAGACGCCACCATCAAACGCGGCCCGCGCAGCGGAAATAGCCTGTCGGGCGTCCTCACGGGTACCCTCCGCCACCGTGGCTATCACCTCCCCGGTGCAGGGACTGATAATATCCCGTGTGGCGGTGCCGGTCCCGTGCGTCCAGCGCCCGTGTATGTACATGCCGTTGTGCATACGAAATCTCCTTGCAATACCGTGTGCAGTTCCCCCTGCCTGCTGACAAACCAAGGGGGGAAACGTCCGCACGCCGCATGGCGGCAGCCGTCATAGAAAACACCCGGACGCGCGGGCCGCCCTGCCGGATATACCGGCAGGGCGGCGTGCACGTGACACTTAGCTTTTGGGTTGCGCCGCACCTGCGGCGGGACCGGCTGACCGGCGATAGAAAGGAACCTGCGCCGCTTCCAGTGGGGTATTACCCAAAATGATATCAGCGGCTTTTTCCGCCACCATCATCACGGGGGCGTAGATATTTCCGTTGGTGATACTGGGAAAAATGGACGCGTCCACCACGCGCAGATTACGCGCACCGCGCACCGCAAGGCCGGAGTCCACCACCGCCATATCGTCATACCCCATCCTGCATGTACAACTGGGGTGGTAGGCGCTTTCTCCTTCGCGGGCCACGAAGTCCAAAATTTCCTCATCAGTCTGGGCACTACTGCCGGGAGCCAGTTCCTTACCCCGGAACCGGTCAAAGGCGGGCTGCTCCATAATACGCCGGGTGCAGCGAATAGCTTCTACCCATTCCCGGCGTTCCTGCTCGGTGGATAGGTAGTTGAATAAAATGGCGGGATGCTCCGTGGGGTCGGCGCTTTTCAGCTTCACATGCCCACGCACGTCGGTATTCATTGGCCCGACATGGCACTGATACCCGTGCCCCTCTTGCGGAGCGGAGCCGTCATACCGGATGGCGATGGGCAAAAAGTGATACTGAATATTGGGATATTCCACCTGATCGTTGCCCCGGATAAATCCTCCGGCTTCAAAATGATTCGTGGCCGCCTCCCCCGTGCGCCCGAACAGCCATTTCAGACCGATCCACGGCTGGTTGTACCACTTAAGCGCGGGATACATGCTTACCGGTTCCGTGCAGGCGTACTGCACGTACAATTCCAGATGATCCTGCAAGTTTTCGCCTACACCGGGCAAATCCACCACAGACTGAATGCCGAGACGCGACAGTTCCTCCGCATTTCCCACACCGGAAATCTGGAGCAATTGCGGGGAGTTAATAGCCCCTCCGCAGCAGATAATTTCACCGCCGTATACCTGCCGTACCGTTTTCCCCCGGCGATATTCCACCCCCACAGCGGTCACACCATCGAACAAAATACGCGTGGCATGTGCCCGGCAGCGGATTGTCAGATTACGCCGGCTCTTCACCGGATGCACATAGGCCCGCGCGGCATTATGGCGGCGCCCGCGATACGTGGTGCGTTCAAACTTGCCAAAACCTTCCTGCTGAAAGCCATTCACATTGTCTGTCAGCGGATACCCTGCTTCCTGTGCGGCCTGAAAAAATGCACCGAACAACGGGCTTTCACACTCCGGCTCGGTCAAATAAAGCGGACCACCTGTCCCCTGATAGCCGTCATTCCCGGAAAGGCTGTATTCATACCGGCGGAAATAAGGCAGGCAATGGCTATAATCCCACGCTTCCAACCCTTTGTTGGCAGCCCATTTTTCATAATCCATGGCATTGCCGCGAATATGAATCATTCCGTTGATACAGCTAGAGCCACCCAGCACCTTGCCGCGCGGTTGGTAGATGCGGCGGTTATGCATATGCGGTTCCGGCTCAGACTCGTACCACCAGTTATACATCCGGCTTTGCAGGGGATAGGTGAGGGCGGCGGGCATGTGGATGCGGAAGTCGAGCCTGAAGTCCGGCAGCCCTGCTTCCAGCACAAGGACGGATGCGTGGGGATTCGCGCTAAGACGGTTGGCCAGCACACTGCCTGCCGAGCCGCCCCCCACGATGATGTAGTCATATGATTTCGAGCGTGCCATGTATGCTCCTTATGTAATGCCCCTGAGGGCCGTTATTTGGGAGGATCGCAGATATCGGCGAAACGCTCCGCCATTCTGCTGTCTTCCAGAACAGACGCATCCCCGACTGCGGCGCACGCGAGAACTTCCCCCCGGTGGCACGCGCGGTCCCGTGCCGCGTCAACACAATCTCTGAGCAGCAGATAGTGGTGGGCAACCAACGCGGAGCACCGCATCACATCGCCTTCAGCCAAGGCAATAGCGGTAGCCAGCCAATTTTTGGCAGTGCGTTCCCGGAATTCCTGATCCTCATACAGCGCGTAATCCTGCGAGCTGAACCCCAGTTGCAACGCGCTCATTACCCATTCAAACACGGGGTTACCGCTCATGCGGGCGAACCGCAGGTTGAGTTCCCGGTCCAATTCTCCCAGATGGTGCATGTCGGTTTCCGGCTCCAGCGCCAGACGCACCAGCTCGCGCGCCCCCCGGACCAGCGCAGCCTTGTCCTCGCTGCTGCCTTCAACCGCCGCCAGCAGCACGAGAGTGCGGTCCATGCTTTCCCGAAAGGCGACAACGTGCCGGGGGGCCACACGGTTTTGCCGTAAGAACAACGCAAGCGACTCGCTGACACTCGCCACATCGATCTGTTTGACATAGGTTCCGCCCCGCGAACCTTTGCGGACCTCAAGCATGCCCTTCTGGCGCAGCATCTTCAGCGCCTCGCGGACGACTCCGCGTCCCGTGCCGAACAGATGCTGCAATTCGCGTTCGCTGGGCAGGCTTTCGCCGGGAGAAACCGCACCGCTTAAAATAGCGGCTTCCAGTTGCAGTGCCACGTCTTCAGTGGCTCTGCCCACACGGGCCGGAGTAAAAACAGGAAAGTCACTCATAATATTCCTCATTCCGCGTAAAGCGGCCTGACGACAAAACAACCTTCTTACCGGGAGAGGACGCATTTTCGCCTCCAAATGGTAGGACCATTGTGCAAAACAGAGCACGCAGTGTCAACCCCAACGCTCCAATCAACAACTGAGAAACATCAATCACGAGGATATCTAGGCGTATTTACCCGCATATTTCCCAAAGCACGTGATTCGACAAAATATTCACGCCGCACAATGGTACGACCATTATACGCCATAAGCCCGATTCGGCTCGCCCCAGCACATAACGACAGCGCTCCCGCACGGAAGTTCCATGCGGGAGCGCTGTATACGCGAAACACTAGCTAGGCCCATGCCGAATGCGGCAGTTAGAAAAACGGCCCTCTGCGGAGGACCGTAGCGGAAACAGACAGGAGAACCGGGGAAATGGTGGACACCCAGCTATTCATCCATAATCAGATACGCTTCCATGATGACCTTAAGGCCAAATCCGGGGAAGTTCACCCGGTACTTATCTGGCGGCACATGCTGTACTAATTTACCGCGACCAAAAATTTTGTGCGTGCAATACCCCAAACGACGCGGGCTGGCGGGTCCGGGCACCGGTTCTGGAACAGCGGAGGACTCCGGCTCCATGCATTCAGGCGCGTCCGGCGGCAGAAAAATGCCTGCGGGCATGTGCCCCGGAGCGGCCCTGCGCCCGTTAGCGTCAAAAGCCGCGCCGTCCCCGCCCAAACGCATGGTCTGCTGCGCAGGAAGCTCCCGCCGCATCAATCCACCGGTATAGTTTTCCCGCCATTCCTCAAATAAATACGCGGGCAAATCGCGCACAAACGGGCTAGGCGCGGCGGGTTCATTCCCCCCGCCGGAGCGGCTGTAAAGCGACACCGGGGAAAATAGTCCCAAATATTCCCTCGCCCGCGTGCACGCAACGTACATAAGCCGCCGTTCTTCCTCCAAATCTTCCGCCTTTTGCAAGGCCTGCCGAGAAGGAAAACGCTCTTCCACCAAATCAATAATGAGCACGGCGTCCCACTCCAACCCCTTGGCGGAGTGCACGGTGGAAAGGGTGATATGGTTTTCCGCCGTGGCAGCGTCTGGGTTAGGATCTTCCAACGACAGGTCGGAAACAAACAAGTCCAAATCACGATAGGTGGCTGCGATCTGCACCAACTGATCCAGCCCATGTTCCCGACGTGGATAATCGTCCGGGTACAGCGCCATAAGCCGGGGCTTATAATGCTCCAACACCGCTTCCAGCACCTCGGCTGGCTCATGGTGCTGCCGCCGCAACGTATCCACCAACTGCAAGTCTGCTGCAAAATCTGGGTATTTTTTCAGCCCCTTATCCAACTGCGCGGGATTGTCCACGCGGGAAGCCTCATACAACTTGAGGCTGGTTTTCGGTCCCACGCCCTTTACATTGCCAGCAAGACGCTGGAACGCGGGAAGGTCTAACGGGTTGAGCATAAGCCGCACGTAGCTCATCACATCTTTGACATGGGCCGCGTCGGAATATTTTAGCCCCCCGTATTTCTTAAACGGAATACCCGCTTTGCCCAGTTCCATTTCCAGATGATAGGATTGGTAGCCCGCGCGGAACAACACCGCGATTTCTCCGGCGTCGTACAGAGCGCGCAGCTTCACGACGCGATCCGCCACCAGCCGCGCCTGTGTGAGGTCCGACAGAGGACGGAACAACTGGGGCAAATCCCCCCCTGTACGGCGTGTAAACAACGTTTTATGAAAAGCGGCAGGCGCGTCTTCTAAAATGGCATTGGTTACATCCAGCACGGGTTGAACAGAGCGGTAGTTTTCCTCCAGCTTGATGAGCCGGGTGCCGGGGAACATATTAGGAAAGTCCAAAATATTCTGCACATTGGCCCCGCGAAACGCGTAAATGGACTGCGCATCATCCCCCACAGCCATAATGTTGCGGTGCCCACCAGCCAACAGGTGCACTAACCGCGCCTGCACGAGGTTTGTGTCTTGGTATTCGTCCACCATAATATAGCGATAGCGCTGGCGGTACAGGTCAAGCAGTTCGGGACGGGAGCGTAGCAGACCTTCCAGCTCAAAAAGCAAATCATCATAATCCAGCAAGCCGTGGTTTCGCTTGTACGCGCCGTACCCTTCAGCGATTCGTGCAAGGTCGTCCCGGTATGGAGCCAGATGAAACGCCTCACGCTGCAACACGTCCCCTAGGTCGCGCTCCTTGTTACGCGCCTTGGACAGCAATCCCATAACCGTAGCCGTTTTGGGAAAGGACTTATCCCCCTTACCCACGGCAAGCGTGTCCTTGCAGTACTTTAACGCCTCGGTAGCATCAGCCGCGTCCATGATGGATACACCGTTTTCACATCCCTCCGGGGGGTGCTGGCGCAGTATGGAATACGCAAACCCGTGGAATGTGCCGCCGGAGACTCCGCCAATTCCCCTGCCCAGCAAACTCTCCGCCCGGTGCAACATTTCCTGCGAAGCCTTGCGGGTGAAGGTGAGCAAGAGAATTTCGTATGCCGGAATGCCCTGTTCCACCATGTGGGCCAGCCGGTATACCACGGTGCGCGTCTTGCCGGAGCCTGCGCCCGCGATGCACAGAACTGGCCCCTCCAACGTCATGGCGGCTTCGTACTGTGCGGGATTCAGTTCATTGCGGTACTCTATCATGAGACTCGTAACACCTTGCTACCGTTATGAGTGGTGGTCCGAAAATTCTGGACGATCTGGACGCACCGTGAGGCCGAACTGGGCTAAAATGCGGACTCCCGCATCGCGCACCCGGCAAACCGAGGGGAGTTGCTCTTCCGCGGCGCCCTCCGCACTGTCATAAAAAAATGTATCCCCCACCGTGTGCGTGCCTGTACGTCCGAAAGTGCCAAACCGTGCGCGGCGGTTGAACTTGGCCTTCAGGTCAAAACCGGGATTCGACTCGCATACAAGGTCTGGAGCATAAGCAACCAGAGGACCGGGATAGCATTCCGCTCCGGTATGCACCGCTGCCATCACAGGCTGTCCTTCATATCGCAGAGAAAGCAGCGCCTCCCGGATACGGGCCTGCAGCGCAGGGACATCTTCCCTGCTCACGCCCCCCCGCGCAAACCGGGCGCGGGTGTGCAGGTAAATACGACCGGGGTCCAACGCAAACGCCTGTGTGGCGGGAGTAATGCCTGTGGCATCAAGATCGTCGCATGCTTCCGGGGGCAACACGGTATGCAACAATCCCATATCGCGCAGACAGGCATTGACGTCCACTTCTGTGATCAACCGCGTAAACCCGTGGTCCGCCAGCACCATCAGCCGCTTGGGGCCGGGCAACTGAGCGTACAACGCCAGAACGTCGCCGATTACCGCATCCCACTCTCTCAACAACGACAGGCATTCCCCGTGCAGGGGGTGAGCGGCGTCTTCCACCGCGTGAAACAGGAAATGGAATAGCCGGTCTGTCTCCGTGAGCACCAGTACAAAAAGATTCCACGCCAAATCGGGCCAAAGCATGCTCAAGGCCATGCGCCGTGAGGCAAGGGTGATGCGCAGTTGCGCCAGCAAATACGCCGGGTCTTCCACGGCCCGCGCGGTATCCGCCTCCAGCAAATATCCTTCCGCCTCCAGACGGCCCGCCAGCATGGGAGGAAACACAGCCCGCGAAAGCTCTGGAGCCACAAAGCCGGAAATCAGCATACCGGGAATGGGACGCGCCGGATAGGTATTCGGCAGATTGATAACCCGCGCAGTGGCCCCCACTTCGCGCAGACGATCAAAAATAGTGGGCACGCGTGGCTGAGAAAAATCACACAGCCCCATGGCGTAGGTCTGCGCGTGAATACGGGTAAACCCGAATACGCCGTGCTCTTCCGGTCCGGTTGCCGTATAAAAGCTGGTCCAGTTTACCGGAGAAAGTTCCGGCAGTTCCGCCCGGATAGCGCGGGCCTGCGAAGTCAACATCGCCAGTGCGGGAAAGTCCCCAGTGGCGGCTAACGTGCGGGCAAGGGAAAGCGGCAGGCCATCCAGTCCCAGCACCACCATGCGTCCACCACTACGAACGAAAGTGTGATCGATGTCTGTGTGCGGCGTCATACGGCACGGGTGTAGCAAAAGGACGCCCAAAGCGCCAGCACGGCCCTACCCACGCGGATTGACCACAACAGCCCAGCCCCAAACGAGATCGGCAACTGCCTGAAATACTATCGGAATTGACGTAACATGCCATGAGCGCTACTCTTTGGGCAGAAGCTGCCCCAAGCGGCACGAACCACCACGAGGTCGCCTGCGAAGCAGCTCCCTCAGAATCTCACGCGCACGGACCGCGGAACGGCATGTCCGCATGCCAATCGGCAAACCAGTCCGCTGCCGATCTTGGCAACAGGAGCCACAGCCATGGCAACATATGATTGTGAACTTTTCGGACACATGCTGTATAGCCCGGAATTGAGCTACAATGAGTTACACGAACTGGAATCCGACCTTATCCCCGCGCTCCAGACGGCGCTAACCGCAGCAGGGGCAGAACATATTGACTTGCTTGGACAGGGAGACGCCCTGCGCATGCAAGGCGTGCTGCCGGAACATATGGAAGCGGATTTTCACGCTCTTTGCGACACCATAGCCGCCTTCCTGCCTCCAACTGTAACCGGGCGCCTGCTTTTTGTTCATAAAGACTTGGCGGTATTGCACCTGTACCTCTTCACCGAAAAAGGCTGGAAAGAGGCCGCACTGGACGTTTCCATGGGCATCTGCCGATGATGGTTCCACTTCGTCCCCACGCAAGCCCCCTCCTTCCCGGAATTCCCCGCACTCCCGCGACAAGGAATCGCTTACCCCCGTTGCGCCCCCTCCGACAAAGAAATACAACTACCGGGTTGACGCCTTCCCCCTCTCCATACTAGGAAACTTCACTCCCTTGCCCGGGTGGTGGAATTGGTAGACACAAGAGACTTAAAATCTCTCGGCCTTCGGGCTGTACGGGTTCAAGTCCCGTCCTGGGTACCAAGGAATATCAAAGGCTTACGATCGAACTGGTCGTAAGCCTTTTTGTATTCATCCACTCCATACCACCACATTACCACCATAATATGCAAGGACATTAGAGAATGACATGTTGCACTAAAAATCATCGCACTATATAAATGAGTATATTTTATAGTTCAGAATATCGCCACACACAGGAAAGGAAGCTATCTTGAAAATTGACATCCACACCCACACAAAAAAGTGCAAGACCGGCGATGCCTATACTAGAAACATCAATGCTGATGATCTTTGCAACACCATACTATCCACAGACATCGGTATATTTGCTATAACAAACCACAACCACTTCGATATTTTTCAGTTTAATGATGTATATCAAAGGCTTAATGGGGACGCCCAAGTATGGCCTGGAGTAGAGTTTGATGTAACATATGGCACTTCAACTGGGCACTTGCTCGTCATAGTATCACCTAAGAACAAGAGTGCTTTTGATAAACTAGTAAAAGATGTTGTTGGAGACACACCTCTTGACACTTTTGTTATTGAAATTCAAGAATTAGTTGATAAATTTGATAATCTCAGCCCACTATACATAGCACATTACGTCCAGAAAAAGCCATGTTTAAGCACTGATGCATTAGACAAGCTAGAAAAACTTACAAAAACCCCTGAACAAGTATTGAGAGAAGTTACAAATTCAATCTCTGCAGGGATTTATATATCACACGGGCACCCGTCTATATACGGATCAGACGTGCAAGACTGGAAAGATTATGGTCGCTTGTCCACAACTCTTCCAGATCTAAGATTGCCTGTTGATAGCTTTGAACACTTCTGCCTCCTGCTTAAAAAAGACCCCACTACAATCAATACGGCCCTTGATCGCAAAGACCCAGAGCTACTAACCCTCTCCCCCTTTCCAAGCAGTCCAGAAATACAAATACAAGCCTACAACGACATCAATATTATATTCGGATCAAAAGGCACAGGCAAAACGTGCATTTTAAATTCAATTGCTGAACACTACTCAAAAAAAGGATCCCCTGCGAAAGTTTACAGCTCTGGAGCAGAGACTCTTGCTGAATCATTTGATATTAAGGGAAAAAACCTAAATATAAATCTTAAGGCGTACGAAATTGAATACTGCCTTGATGAAATCTCAGCAATTAGAGAGGCTAGAGAAGTTCAAGTAACATCAATCTCTCACTACACATCTTTTTTTAAATCAAAAATTACCAATAAAAATGCACAAAGAATACTAATAAAAGACATACCAGCTCAAAACGAATCTCTTTTTAAAATAGAATTTAATGGATACAATAATTCGAAGAAAACAGTTTCTGAATTTATCAAGTTTATTAAGTCAGACACCTATGTAAACATGACGTCGGATGAGGAAAACATAAACAACATCACCAATGGATTGATAAAACTTGAGCAACAGCTTGCAGACAAATCTTGGGAAAGTTTTTTGCAATGGAAAGAAACTTATTTTTTAAATTCATTAATTCGCAAAGTACGTAAAGAAGTAGAACGAAAAACAGGAAGCCCCTCCAACCCAACAACAACTGGATTTAAAGAATATGCACTCAATAGGGCAAAAATTGAACACGCTGCTAAAAAAATATTAAACGCAATAGCCACACCAATTCCACCTATTATCGAGACCGTTGGAAGTCTCGGCCCAAACAAGGGGACCTTAGACGTTTGCACTGAGTTCAAGTTTCAAAATGGAAACCTAATTGACAGTAAATACAATAACGTGTCCGGAGGCAAAAAAAAATCACCTAAGAAATTCTCATCATGCTTAAATGATATTTATAAAAGCATTTTTAGCGATGAATTATTTGAGAAAATATCGGAACTCAATTCGATAGAAGATATCCAAGAAATTCCAACAGTACTCGAACTACTAACTTTTAAAAAATATTTCTCAATATCTGGGGAAGAGTACACGCCATCTAGCGGCGAATCCTCCATGATCATGTTACAGAAAGAACTTAATGAGGAAAAAGACATATATATCCTTGACGAGCCAGAGAAGAGCCTAGGCAACGATTACATCAGCGAAGTAATTGTTCCATTGATTAAAGATAAAGCAAAATCAAATAGAAAAATATTTATTTCGACCCATGACGCAAACATCGCTGTCAGAACACTTCCTTTCAGTTCTATATATCGGTGTCATGAACGCTCAGGATACAAAACGTACATTGGAAATCCATTTATAAACAGCTTAACAAACCCCTTAGACTCAGCCGACAAACTTGACTGGAAACAGATAAGTATGAAAACTCTAGAAGGCGGAGAAGACGCCTTTGGTGAACGAGGGAATATTTATGGAAAAAATTAACGCTGAAGTAACAGAAAGAGACGACAAGCACTTCTTGACACTCTTTATTGATAATTCTGAGATCTCGATCCAGCTAACTGGCGACAATCCAAATGAGATCAAATCTGCATTCAATCACATAATCACCAGACTAAAAACTGGCATTTTTCAAGTTGAGCTAGACTCTTTAAATGAAGATTTATTTTCACAGATTGCAAAAGAGTACATATCTCAACTGAACACAGATATTTCGGACGTTTACAAAGAAATGCAAGAGCTTGGCCTCACAGTGGACGCCACTGCCACTGCTCCTGACTTTTAAGTTAGAATATTCGCCACAGAGGGGGGGGGAGGAAGCACTTCTGCCCCCCATTATACATAGTACATGACGCTTACTATATCCTTCTTGAAAACATAGTCAGAGGCTATGCCCGTACTTCCATCGCTCCATTCATAATCAACGGCACATCTCCCCCCTGATACAAAATCGAATGCTCTCTCCTTGCCAACCCATCCCGCCGCGCTGACAACCAGTTGAACGAACCCTCCACAAGCGTATGGTCATCAATCTTCAACGTCTTGTTATGAACGCCGTTCTGGAACTCAATCTTCGCTCCGGCCCCTTCTATGGCCTGAGCCAAATCATCAAGCACGGCCTGTTGATTCTGGCAGCAGGACAAGGCCAAGCGTGAATCCGAGTATATCTCGACGGTAGCACCGCGGCCTGATGCGGCTTGGATCATCTCAAGCACATTATCCGCCTCAAGCGCATAGCGCGTGATAAACGGCGAGACAATCACAAGCTGCTCCCGAACCGTTTCAAAAGCCCTGCGCAAGGTACCCCGCCCCGAACACCGAAGAGAGCCTGCTGGAACGGATGGCCCCTGACATCCCGCAAGAACTCCGTAGAAGCATGGTCAGCTTTGCTAACGAGATTCGCCGTCTGTTTACGGGTGAAGGGGACACCCAGAAATACGGCGAAACCATTGAAGTGACCTTCAGCACCCGAACGCTCATCCGCTGGGCTATGCTGACCATCCGTTTCCAGCCCCTGTCTCGGCAGGGCATCCAACCCATACGCTATGCGCTGGACCGAGCTCTGGGCTACCGGGCGTCACGGGAGACCCGAGCCATGCTTCATGAACTTGCGCAACGCATGTTCCCCACATCCACAACCTAACAGGGAGCCCGACGGCTCCCTTTCTTATTGCAAGGAGAACCCCATGCATACGGATATCACTGTGCTTGAAAACCTGGTGGCCGTGCATTTGTCCGTTAACATCTGGTCGGCACGTCGTAAGCTCGTGCCGTCCGATTTCGACATCAACAATACGGGAGCGAACCTTCCGCCGGAAGAACTGGCATCGCTGGGCAGCAAGCGAGTCTGCAACCCTGCGGACCTGCGGGTGTTCGGAACACTCAAGAGCCGGGCCACGACCCTGCTGGATAGGAATGGTGTACGCTTTCTGGGAGGCTGGGCTCTGCCCGAAGATCGGATCGACGAAGTGCAGGTGGAACTGGAAGCCATCGCGTCCGAGTTTCTGCGTGAAAAGGACGTCTTCCTCGACCGCTACGATGACGCTGTACGCGACTGGATACGAACCAATCCCGGTTGGGAGTCCATCATCGCCAACTCTGTTGTCAGTGCTGATTATGTACGCTCCCGCTTCGGTTTTGCCTGGCAGATGTTCCGGGTGCAGGCTCCGGCGGTGCGGGATGACTCCCCAGAATCGGTGGTGAACACCGGGCTGGATGATGCCGTTTCCGGTCTGGGGCAAACCCTCTTCGGCGAGATCGCCAAAGCCGCCACGGAGACATGGTACAAAAGCTTCATGGGAAAAAGCGAAGTGACCCGCAAAGCGCTTTCTCCCTTGCGAACCATGTATCGCAAGCTCACCGGCCTCAGCTTTGTGGAGCCTCGAGTCACGCCAGTGGCCGATCTCTTATCCACGGCCTTCTCCGCTGTCGGAAAGAAGGGACACATAATGGGCCCAACACTGGTCATGCTGCAGGGGCTGGTAAGCCTGCTGCGCGATCCTGAGGCACTGCTGGCCCATGCCCAGTCCATGCTCGACGGACGCAACCCCGATGACATTCTGGATGGATTCCGAGGGGTGGCATCTCATGTTCTGCCTGACCACGCAGAGCTTACGGATATACAGGAAGAAGAGCTGTGCCTGCAGGACGATGACGATCTCCCTTTGGCCCCGTTACCCGTCGGCCCGCAACTGGACAGTCTGGGGTTGTGGTGATGACCATGCCTGTAAATCCCATTCTGCAATCCTTGCCGCTTCTGGCCTCAGTCCTCGGTAGACGATACGGTGTTACCGTGCGCATCGGAGGCACCGAGGCCTATACCGACGGCAACGTCATACAACTCCCTGCGCTCCCTGCGCAGCATGACGAGACCTTCGCCGGTCTTGTCAGGGGATACGCAGACCACGAGGCCGCCCACATCCGGCATACGGATTTCTCCGTGTGCAAGCTGGCAAGGTCTCCGCTTGAGAAGCACATCTGGAACACATTCGAGGACTGGAGAGTGGAAAATGCCATGGCGGCCATCTATCCCGGCTGCCGTGGCAACTTCCGCTGGCTCATCAGGCATTGTTTTCTGCAGCAGAAGCCTATCGTCAGTAAGGACAAGGCTATCCTCATTCTGGACTGGCTGCTTCTGACAGTACGAAGCTGGGATGAACCGGCGCTGGCTGTCCAATGCGAGGCTTTGGCTCATGCGTTGGATGCACGCTGGCCTTGGTTGCGTCTTCATCTGGAAGCCGTTCTGCATGCCATGCGTGGTCATTGTCCGGATTCTGCAGCGTGTCTGGACTACGCACGCCAGGTCATTGACGTGCTCCAGACAGCCACCAGGGAGACTGGTCTCAACACTGAAAAACCAGGGATAATCAGGGGCAAAACTCACGAGAGAAGCGTAGCAAATGAAGCTTCTTCACGTATCCCTCTGCAAAACGGTGCAAAACCGACGAATGACTTAGTGATGCAGCCGTCCTCGTCACAGGAGCCAGATGCCCAGTCATTGCAGGAACTGTTGGCCATCTCGGCAGACGCACTTCCCGTCGACCTAGGGCAAAGAGTCGGACAGACGTTGTCCGCTCGCGTGCACGTAGAACCTGTGAACGCATTACTCTCCGTGGCCAGAGAAGGACATAAGCATCTCTCTGTCCTTTCACCCGATCAACTTCGGGATACGAAGCTGGTGACGAATGGAATGGCTGCCCGGTTCCACGGCCTGCTTCAGGCTGCGCATCTGACGCGGTGCGGCAGTGGCCGACGCGGCAAGGTTGATACTCGAAGTCTGCATAAGATAGCCACGCGTGACCCCAAGGTGTTCCTGCGAAACATTCAACGTCCTGGCATCAACACGGCGGTCCACTTACTGCTGGACTGCTCGGGCTCCATGCGCAAGCGGATGGCCTTGGCTTGTCAGGCCACATACGCTGTGGCCAAAGCGCTTGAGCGGACCGGCATCAACATTGGTGTTACCGCGTTTCCGGCGGAGTTCTGTCCCAATTCGGGCTGGACAACGATCAAACCCATCGTCCACCACGGGCATAAGCTGCATGCGAACTTCGGCCTTACTGCCGGAGGGCAGACTCCCCTTGGCCCAGCCCTATGGTGGGTAATGCAGGAAATGCAGCCTCTGCAGGAGCATCGCAAGATCGTCCTGATCATGACTGATGGCGAACCTGATTGCACAGTCGCCGCGTCAGAAGCCATGCAGACTGCGGAACGCATCGGTATGGAGCTCTATGGTGTCGGCATCATGTCATCCGCCATCCAGCAATTGCTCCCCGGAACCAGCACGACAATCTGGGAGCTTTCGGAACTGGCTCCAGCCATGTTCTCCCTTCTGCGCAAAGCGCTTATTCCCACCACCTAGCCCGGTTGTCGTATCTGCGACAGCTGTTCTCATACACCCCATACCATAAGGAGGAACCATGCATTGGATGCCTGGTTGTTTATGCTGTCTCTTCTTACGGCCTTTTTGTCATATGCCATCCACACTGTGCTTCAACATCGCATGTCCCTTCTGGCGGCGACGGACAGGGGATCCCCTATGAACTGGAAGCAGGTCATTGCCATTGCGATAGCCATATTACACGTTCTGAAAGAGCATCTTGATGAGTGAAGCTGGCGTTGTCGAAGTGGAAATTGCTGTCTGTCGGCTCTGTCAGTAGAAAGTGTGCCAACTCAAGAACTACAGAATGGCCCGCATCGTAAGCTCCTGACTCAGGCAGCCTTACAGATCATGAGGGAAAGGAGACGTGGAGTCTCTAGTTGTCAGTTTCTTAGTGGTTTCAGTGAGTAGCCCCAGTGCGGACAAGGTTCGCACCGGGGCTACTGCTCGTCTTATGTTTTTTGCTCTCAATGCGTTTCATAGTATAGTGAAACAATTCAGTCATGGGGTGTCTGAATGAATGCCACTTTTTAAGTATTTTAAAGCGCACAAACTCAAGCCTTCTTATTATTGTGAAAATAGGTATATGGTATGATCTAATATAGATCATACAGATAATATATACTGAACTTGGAATTGTATTATGAGTGAAGAAAAAATACACCCACTATGGTATGGCACAACAATTCAGTCACACTAAAATTCACAAATAACTGGAGATGAGCATGGCAATATCATACGAAGATACATTTCAAGGTCATCCAATCAATACTGACAAGGATAGAAGGTTGGGATGCAGGACAGATATCCTCCAGCGAAACAAGGAGTTGCTGGATGGTTATCTGGAAGCTCATTCCAAATGCTTGGTTACCCGCTTTGATATTGCCTCGCCCAAAGGCTATAGTGAAGGCCAATTTGCCAAGGCCGTCTCTGACACGTTGACTCGGTGCTCAAAAGATCTCTCGAGGCAGGGCTACGATCCCCAGCATATGCAGGTGAAAGAAGGGGATACCCAGAAAGGGTACCACGTTCATGCGTACAGCTTGTGCAACGGTCACAAAATACAGCACCCGAAGAAGGTGTATGAATGTGTCGTGAGACACTACTCCAACCAGTTGGGCTATGATGCAAGCCACTTGGTTCACTTCTGCAACAAGTCAGAAAAGCTCGAGGATGCAACGGGGCATTATAATCTTCGCAAATGTGATTCGGATTATGAGCAGCAATACGATGAGTGCTTCCATCGGCTCAGCTATCTGGCCAAAGACCGCAGCAAAGGAAATACCGGGAAGCACTTTCGCGACTTCTCTAGCTCCAGGCCCAAAAAGAAAAGCAAGTAAGCTGCAGGTGAAAGCCCTTGGTAGACCCCATCTACCAAGGGCTTTCTAAAGATGGTTAAAAGCCTTGGGCATCAAAGAATGAGCAATTTTTAACAAAGTTACAGGTCATTCCAGATTATGGAAGGATGGTCGGCTAGTACATGGGTCATGTGAAGGATGTTTATGGCTTTCAGTGTCTTTGTATAACTCACGCAGGCGGGTATGCTCATGTTGTCAGGAAAAGAAGTTCTAGCCAACTCCTCTATAGGGATTCTGTGTTGCACGCCGGATGAACGAATTGTCCACGCCAACCGCAGGGCGGCGAGGCTTCTGGGTTATCGCTCCGCCGAAGCGCTTCCTTTGAATATGAGGGGGTTCTCCTCCCTTATTGTGTCCCCAGATGACTATCTCTTCATACAGAGGAGCCTGAAACGACGTGGTGTGCTTCACAATGTCATCATTGCCTTCACCAAGGCGAACGGGATCCGGGCGTGGCTGCAGGTCAATGCGCACACTGCCCACATATCCGGGCGTGATTCGCTCTCGATTCTTCAGCTGCAAGATGTAACGCGACAAATTGACAGCGAGCTACAGCTTCGTGAACTGTCAGTGACGGATCCTTTGACCGGCCTATGCAACCGTCGTCAATTTGAAAGGATTGCGACGCAGGGGATACAAGCCGCAGCCCATTACGGAAACAAGCTTGGGCTACTATTTCTCGACATAGACGATTTCAAGGAGGTGAATGATTGTTATGGGCATTGTTTTGGCGACAAGGTGCTATCCGCGTTCGCGCAGCGAATCTCCACAGCTGTCAGGAGTACGGACGTGGTTGCCAGAGTTGGCGGAGATGAATTTTGTATTTTGGCAAGCAATATCAGTTCTGCTTCTAGGCTGCATACTGTTGCTCAAGGTTTGAGTAACGCGATGAGCTCGCCCTTGGCTGTGGATGGAGTCGAGTTGGCGCTTCGGGCCAGCATAGGAATGGCAATATACCCATTTCATGGCACAACACTGGCGGAATTGGTTGGAAGTGCGGACAAGAGCATGTATGTGGCAAAGCGTTCATCTTCCCATGATGCTTCTGCAGTACTTCTGCTTAATGACCATGTAGAGGAAGGGCAGAGAGGGGTGAACTCCCGTTGAAATTCTTATTGGAAAAATGGAAAGTTCACACTATTTCAATTTATTGCGCTGTTGAGTAGTCGCTAGCTGATCATCGAAAGAAAGAAGGAGGCTTGTCCGGATGCACAATTTGTCGTTATTGGATCGAACCGTCATGTTTTGGAGCCAGTATGCCAAAAAAAATGGATGATGCTACGTCGGGGGCTAAGCTGCTTGCTATGTATACTAGGCTTATGACCTCCGGACGGAAACATTTTCAAGTCGACCTCGCTGAACAAATGCAATGTTCGTCTCCAGACGGCGCCATGTCTTGCTGAGACAATCGCAGATGTTATCGGACCCAATCTGAAATTTGGCTTCCTCAGAGGCCCTTCTACTTATCCTCCGCCCTGCATCCGTACTGATCGGCTGTAGCCCAAATAGATCCCATGGTCATGTTGGTTTTTCGTCCCTCTGAAATTAGTCAAGTGGTGGTTTAGTCAAGGGAATCTCAATGGTTTGTGTGGCTGGAGTGATTTTTTCGATTATCTTGGCATGGTAGTCTTCTTCCTGCAGGCCCCTATACAGGCTGTAACACATTATTAACAAGACAATGGTGAACGGTAGGCCCGTAGCGATAGACGCGCTCTGCAGGGCCACCAGTCCTCCCCCCATAAGCAGGGCGGCCGCACATACTCCTTCCATGATGGCCCAGAAGATGCGTTGGGTGACTGGAGAGTCCAGTTTGCCTCCAGATGTTAGGTGGTCGACAACTAACGAACCCGAATCAGAGGAGGTGACAAAAAAGACTATTACTAGAGTGATGCCAACGAACGAGGTCACCCAGGTTAATGGGAATTGTTCAAGCATGACAAAGAGGGCTGTGGAGACATCCTTGGCCACAGCAGAGGAAATATCGGCCGCGCCCGTGAGTTGCAACCATAGGGCCGCCCCACCGAAGGATGACATCCATAGGAAAGATAGTAGGGTGGGAAATACCATTACTCCGAGGATGAATTCCCGCACAGTGCGCCCCTTGGATATTCTGGCAATGAACATACCCACAAATGGTGACCAAGATATCCACCAGCCCCAGTAAAAGATTGTCCAGGGGTTCTGCCAATTGCTTCCCTCTGCGCCGTAGAAGGTTTCAACCCAAAAACTTAGCTGTGGCAGATTTTGGATGTAGAATCCCAAGTTCTGGGTGAAGGCCTTCAGTATGTAGACAGTTGGTCCAACAACGAGAAGGAAGACCATGAAGGCCGCGGCAAGAGCCATGTTCATCTGGCTGAGTATCTTTACGCCCTTGTCTAGGCCTGAGGCTACCGAAACGATTGCCATGAGAGTAATGGCTGCCACTAGGAGGACTGCGAATTCCGTGGTATTCGGCGTGCCGAAGAGGTAGGTTAAACCCGAAGAGACCTGCTTGACTCCTAGGCCCAAAGAAGTAGCCAAGCCAAAGAGCGTGGACAGGACTGAGAGGATGTCGATGACATTTCCCCAGAAACCGTAAATTTTATCCCCCAAGAGAGGGAAAAAAATGGATCTGATAGTCAGGGGCAAGCCTCGATTATAGGCGAAGAAGGCTAGAGACAAGCCAACCAGCGCATATATTCCCCAAGGGTGTATGCCCCAGTGGAAGTAGGTCAACCCCATCGCAACCTGGGCTGACTGTGGCGTATTAGGGGACACGTCGAACATTGGGGAAGGGTTCGCAAAATGAAAGACGGGTTCGGCTACGCTCCAGAACATAAGTCCGATGCCCATGCCAGCACTGATGAGCATGGCATACCAGCTCAGTGTACTGAACTCAGGCATGGCATCAGGGCCGCCGATCTTGATGCGGCCATAATGGCTTGATGCGATGAGAAGCATGGCAAGAACGAAAAGATTGGCCGACAGAATATACAGCCACCCGAACAGGTTGCCGATGCCATCCAGCAGGTTCTGGAAAATCTGAGCTGATTGATCGCGAAAAATGATGGTCAATGCGATGAAGGCCATGAGCAGGATGCCAGCACCGAAGGAAACATACGGATGCAGATCAAATCCAAATCCTACCCAGTTGTCCTCTCCCGGCGTGTGGCCATGGGAGTCGTCATAGTAGCTTGCTGTGGGGACAATCTGCAGACCACGAAAACTTTGTCGTTCGCTTATAGCTTTACGCTTTTGCTTTTCGTAGTGCTCGCGGGCCACTTCGACCGCCTTGTGTTCATAGGTCCGTTCGCGTTTTTTCTTACTTTTGCCCATAGCGCCTCCCATTTATATCTCGCCGAAAGTTTGGAGATTCTATCTCATTTATTCCAGTATAAATTTAGCATGGCAGCCTTCTCGATATGAATGCGGAGGTGAAGCTGGTCTTGCTAGAATGGAATTCCGACAAAGACGATGGGAATGCGTAAGCTTCCCTTAAAGGGTCACAGGTCAAAAGTAGAGTTTTCTGGCATACGGGTGTCAGGAGACGATTAAGAAATAATTTCGCTTCACTGTGACACAGATTCTTGCGATCCTCAAAGAGGGCGAAGCTGTTATCAAGGTAACGGATATTTGCCGTACTCCAGATCTCCTGTAGCTATATACCCTGGCCATATGCTTATTGAGTTGAACCAATTGTTCATGCTATGAAATTGGGCATGGCAATCAGCGAATTCGAGCACTACCGATACCAAAGGCTTCTGCAAGAGTTTTGCGAGAAGCATGGCCCTCAGCCTCATCTCCATGACAAGCTACAGTGGGGATTTGAGGTTGATCCCAAAAAGCAGGTCGTTGAACTTTTTGAAATCCGGCCTCATTTTATGAAGCCGACGCAAACGATTCAGAACCCAATTGCCAAGGCAAGATACGTGAAGGCGCAAAGGGATTGGAAAATCTACTGGATGAGGGGCAACGGGAAATGGACGAGCTATGCTCCTTGCCCATCAGTTCGAACCTTTGAGGAATTCTTAGCTTTGATCAGAGAAGATACCCACTATTGTTTTCTCGGATAGCGTTTGAACGAACTTTGGTGGTCAACTAACTGTACAACGCTATTTGATTGCATTTTCTATCATGACAGCAACTTGCCACCTATGCCGGTAGAGGACCCAAAGATGCGCACCCCGCTCATTATTTTCGCATGCGCGTTACTGCTTGGTGCTGTTCTTTTCGCTTCTCCCGCAAGGGGTGTCGCCAGCGACACGCTTATCCGCATACGCGGAGATTATAACTATCCTCCTTATGATTTTTTGGACAACGGTGTTCCCTCCGGGTTCAGTGTGGACATTGTGCGCGCTGTGGCGCGGACCATGAATCTGAATATCCGCATTGATCTAGGCCCATGGACCGAAGTGCGCACCCAGTTGGAGCAGGGAGAAGTACACGCCCTGACAGGCATGTATTACTCGCCGGAGCGGGAAAAGCTTGTAGACTACTGCACTCCGCACATCATAGCCAACCACGCCCTGTTTGTACGAAAAGGCTCGCCTATTACCTCGCTTGGTGACCTTACAGGCAAGAAGGTTGTAGTGCAGCAGGGTGACATCATGCACGACTATGCCCGTCTGAACCTGCCTGATGTAAACATAGTGACGGTTACTTCACAGAACGAGGCTCTCGACACGCTGGCATCAGGTGAATGCGACGCTGCGCTGCTCGGCAGCTTGCAGGCACTGTACCTCATACATAGCCGGAAGCTCGATGGACTGGAGGCTGTGGGGCCACCCTTGGAGCCCAGACGCTACGGTGTCGTGGTTCGCAAGGGGGATGAGGCGTTGCGAGCAGCCTTTAACGAAGGGTTGAAGGTCATTAAAGAATCCGGGGAATATGAAAAAATCCACGACAAGTGGTTCGGCGTGTATGAGCGGGAATCAATAAGACGGAGCATCATGCTCTATGTCCTGTACGCAGGTATCCCCATCTTACTGCTTCTGTGCGGATTTTTGTTATGGACCTGGAGCCTGCGACGGGCCGTGCAGCAGAAAACCGCAGACCTGTGCCAGAGCCGGGAGCGATTTAAAACACTTGTGGAAAGCTCTCCGTTGGGCATGGCTCTTGTCGCCCGTGACGGCACTGTTCTGCTGGTGAACACTGAATTTACGCACATGCTCGGATACACACTCGAGGATGTACCGAACATATATGTCTGGTGGGAAAGAACCCACCCAGATCCTGACTACCGCAAGCGGGTTCGAGCACAGTGGGATGAGGCTTTGCGCAGAGGGGGAAATGCTATTGCTCCCACCAGCGCTGTGCGGGAAGCCGAGGTTACCTGTAAAAACGGTGAAGTGCGTAGTATAGAGTTCAGGGTTAAGCCCATAGGGAACGAGGTTCTTGCCATCCTTACGGATATTACAGAACGCAAGCCACCGAGGAATTACTGGTCCAGTCCGAAAAAATGCTTTCCGTAGGGGGGCTGGCGGCGGGTATGGCTCATGAGATCAACAATCCGTTGGGGGGCATTTTGCAAGGTGCCCAGAACATTTCGAGACGGTTTTACGATGATATTGCAGCCAACCACAAAGCCGCCGAGGAGGCGGGATGTAGCCTCGAATCGGTGCAGGCCTACATGCGCTTGCGGCGTATTGACAGGATGCTGGAGGGCATCCGCGAATGTGGACAAAGGGCAGCAGACATTGTTTCCAATATGCTGAATTTCAGCCGCAAGAGCGAAAACCTACATAGTCCACGATCTGTGCAAGATATGGCAGAAAGGGCCATAGCACTCGCGCAGGCTGATTACAATCTGAATACACGCTATGACTTCCGCAATATTGAAATTCTACGCGAATACGCTCCAGATTTGCCCAAAGTGGAATGCTCTGAGATGGAGATTGTGCAGGTATTTTTCAACCTCATACGTAATGCCGCGCAAGCCATGGCAAGACGGGAGCCCTTCACCGGGCAGGTTGAGAAGGGGCGGATAACTATCCGCTTAAGGAAACAGGGTGGTCTTTTGCTTGCGTCAATTATTGATAACGGACCTGGGATGGATGAAGAAACGCGCAGACGAGTATTTGAACCTTTTTTCACCACCAAACCCCCTGGAGAGGGGACAGGACTGGGGCTTTCGGTGTGCTACTTGATAGTCCACAGTAATCACAGGGGGGATATAACCGTGGAATCCGCCCCGGGAAAGGGAGCTGCGTTTCATGTACGCCTGCCCTTATCTCAAAAAGGCTAACCAACGGAGTACAGGGGGCCCTTACAAATAAAATACCATGTCGGCATCTAAATGCAGCTACAGCGTTGCCATCCTCAGGCCGTACTGGTTGATTCATCCGTTGCCCGCAAGACGATCTTCACGATGGAGCACCTTCGGCACTATCTCGAAAATATGTATGGTACCCTAATCGTTTGTGATACAACCACGTGTCTTGTCGAACTTTTGCCAACATCTGCCATGACTGCATTCCAAGCGAACGTACCGGGACAAACTATTGACTACCCCCATTCTCATGGTGCCGTGAGCAAACGGGTGCTTCGGTGCTGTTGTCCTATCATTTCGCGAAGGTGACGCGGGCCAGTTCTTTGATAAGTGCGTCGGCATCCACGGGCTTGGCCACATAGCCATCCATGCCTTCCTTGAGCAGTTTTTCGCGGTCATCAGACATAGCTAAGGCGGTCAAGGCGACGATGGGGATAGTGACATTAGCCTCGCCAGCCTCGCCGCGCCGAATGGCCCGGGTGGCCTCCACGCCGTCTAGCACGGGCATGTGTATGTCCATGAGCACCGCTCCGTAGTTGTCCCGACACAGCTCATCAAGTGCTTGTTGGCCGTCCGTGACTAGAGTGACCTTGCAGCCCGCGATTTCCAAGTGCCGCTGAGCCGCGATGCCGCTAACCAGGTCGTCCTCTACCAGCAAGACCTTGAGAGGCCCCACAGTGATGAGGGGGATGTTAAGCTTTTCTCGTGCAAAATGCAGAGACATGTCTGTCTTTGCAAAGCTCAAGCTGACGTAGACGGTGGTACCCACGCCGGGATAGCTCTCCAAGCACATGGAGCCTCCCATGAGGGCCACCAACCGCCTGGTGATGGATAGTCCGAGCCCTGCCCCCTGATACTGCCTGTTCCCGCCCTCGTCGCCTTGGGTGAACGGTTGGAACAGATTTTCGAGCTGATCATCGGGAATCCCAGGCCCTGTGTCGTTCACGGTGAAGAGCACCCGGCAGCGCCCCTCCTTGATCGGTGTCAGGAGGAATGCCTGTACAGTAACCGACCCTGTCTCTGTGAACTTGACGGCGTTACCCACAAGGTTGCTCACTACCTGCTGTACCCGCATCGCATCTCCGAGAAGAGTGGCGGGGATGTCGGGAGCGATAAGAAAGGTAAAACCGATGCCCGCCTGAGTGGCACTGAGGGCAAAGAGATCGTGCACCGAGCTTAGGGCCTCCTTGAGGTCGAAAGGCTCCTCTAAGACGATCAGCTTCTCTGCCTCGATGCGTGAGATGTCGAGGATGTCGGAGAGCAACCGAGTTAGCCGCTGCGCCGCTTGGATGGCGTTCCTGAGGTAATCCTGTTGCTCGCCGTCGAGACGGGTGGCTTGTATCAGATGAAGCATACCAAGGATGCCGTTAAGGGGGGTGCGTATCTCGTGGCTCATGTTGGCCAGGAACTGTGACTTGGCTCTGGTAGCCGACTCCGCCGCCTCTTTGGCCTGGATGAGCTCCGCTTCGTACTGTTTGCGGTCGGTGACGTCTCGGGCAATGGCGTAGGTCAGTCCCGTGTCATCCAGCGGGCTCGATACCCAGTTGAGCCAGATGTAGTCTCCGGACTTACATAGGTACCGGTTTTCAAAATCGATGACTTCTTCGCCTTCCTGAAGCTTTTCTCTGATCACCGCGGTTGTGGAGTCCACATCATCCGGGTGGATGAGGGAGAGAAAGGAAGTGCTCAACAACTCCTTTTCGGAATACCCCAGAATGTTCATGAAGGCTGGATTGACCCGAAGAAAACGCGACATTCTGGTATCTGAAATGCTGATCATATCTTTGGACAATTCGAAAATGCGTCTCAGATCTTCCTGGGCCTGCACCCGCTCCGTGACATCGGCAATAATGCACGCGAAATGGTTGGGGGCGGGGCAGAAGGCCGTCACCTCGAAGTGCTTGCGTAGCTCATTGGAGAAGTAGGCAAAGTGCAGCGGCTCTCCGGTGAGAGCCACCCTGCCGTAGCGCTCTATCCATACCTGTTCCGTGCCGGGCAGGACTTCGAGCACGGTCTTGCCAATCACCTCGGCAGCCGTCATGCCGGTCATGGTCTCAAAAGCCGGGTTAACAGCCAAGAACCGGTAGTCCACCGGGTGGCCGCCCTCGTCGCAGACGATCTCGTGTACGGCGAAGCCATCAAGTATTTTCATGAACAAGTTATGATAATCTCGCTCTATGCGTCGGTGATCGGTAATATCACGGCTGATAGAGAGGGCTGACTTGATGTTCCCCTCCGAATCGTATTCAGGAATTAGCCGCCAGTTAAAGATTACTGTCCCCTTAAGGCTTTTGAAGGAAAACTCAGTCTCAACTTCATCACCAAGAGTGAAGAACCTGTGAAGAACCGAGCGCCAGAATCGGCAGTTCTGCTCTGGGAATCCCAGTTCCTCGTGCGTTTTGCCGATGAACTCTTGAGGAGTAAGGTCGGTGTAAGTGCTGATATTTTCGGAGACGAAAAGATGCCGCCCCTCGCAGTCAAAGCGCATGACGATGTCCGGCATGCCTGACATCAGGGCGCGATAACTCTCTCTGCTCTCGAAGAGAGCCTGCTCGGCCTGTTCGCGCCGGAGTCGGTTTACCAGTAAGAGTCCCATCAGGCAGGTGCCTATGGGGAAAATCAACAGTACCGGGGCAGTTAGTCTGATCAGAACGGTGTACGCAGTATCCCTCGGTAGGGTGAGCATCAGAGCCAGCATGGTCAGGTGGATTACCAAGCCGAACAGTAGCAGTTCGCGCCAAGAAATTGAGGCCAGCGGCCCCCTCTTCACGTGTCGCCATGCAATGCCGATGAGTCCAGACGCGAGGATAACGGCAACGCCTGTCCCCATCCCCTGCCCCCCTAGATACAGGCGGAAAACGGCAGTAACCAGCATGGCCGTGCAGGTGGCAACGCCGCCGAAGAACAGCCCCGATATGCCGAGAAGCACCGAGCGAGCATCGAAGACCACGCCCGGCATCAAGGGCCACGGCGTGGACATGATGACTACGCCAATGCCCCCTAAGAGCAAACCCGCGAGGAGTTGAACGGGTGGGGGGTGGCTAGTCCGCCAACGGGCTGCAAAGATGTCGAACAGGGTGGCCGCTGCCAGCAGCAGCGACACGTTCTGAGCGAGAGTGATGAAGGTATTACTCATCATAGCCTCACCATACACACGAAACAACATCAACCTCTATTATATTGTTAGATATATTGGGGTTTATCTTAGAATCAGCTGTGCAATCGTTGACCAAGCATCAAGCTTTGCATAGAGACCGATCGAATTCGTGTTTGTCCTTAGCCGTCTGGATATATAAATTCACTAAATCAATTGTGCTGCGGATTGCAATTGATAAGGGTTTGCTGGGGTCTGCGAGAATCCCCACCTTGGTTATTCGATAAGATAAATTCTTAGCGCTTCAATCATTTCTTCAAACAAAGAAGCCCTAGCGACTGCTAGGGCTTCTTTGTTATCTACTGTGGAAGAGGAACGAGCCGTTTGTTTTCGTCCCATATCTGAGCTGCTTTGGGCGTTGTTTTAAGATATTTAAACCAGGCGTGGCTTTTCATGTGTTCTGGATTCATTTGTAATACCCTGCTGTGTTCCCGAATGGGGGGGACTAATTGTCTGATATCCTTAGAAAGAGCTTCTGCAGTTGTGAATCCAGCAGCTTGTATTGCAATGTCAATAGATCTTTGGCTGTACTGCTGAGATTTTGCAAGTGTTTCGAGAGCTTTTGTTGGGTTATGAAATCCAACACTGTTTTCTGCAGAGACAAGATCCCAAAAAAACTGTCCCTTACGGCACATTTGGCGCGCTTCAATCATAAGTTGGTCGTAATTCGCGGGCTTCGTTCCCAAGTATTCACTTGCCATTCTAATGGCCTCATGAGCCTTGACTGAAATTTCTTGTGCCTTCAAAAGTTGTTCCCAAACCTTGTTCTGAGTGTAAAGTACTCTTTCTTTGAGGAGTTCTGGGCTCTTGTCGGTGTGACATTGGCGGCATGCTTTCATGTCAGGATCTTTTAATGGGGAGGTCCAATGGTGATTTGATATTTTCTTTTTTCCATCGAGCCGTACATAACTCATATGGCAGTCTGCACAACTTACACCAGCCGCTCCATGAACTCCATTGTGCCATGTTTCATATTCTGGATGTTGAGCTTTCAACATGGGCGTCTGTGAAACAGGATGAATCCAATCAACGAAATTTCCTTCAAAGCCTCGAATTTTTGTATCTCCGTGGGTTTTATAATACTCATAGATTTGTTCTGGGTCTTTTCCTTGAGTCCATGGAAATACTACCTTCTTTGCGGCACCGAAGCTTTTGTCTTGGAAATAATATTCCACATGACACTGTCCACACATTAGAGCGCGCTTTTCATTGCGTGACAAATCGCTAAAATTAAGACCTTCAGCCTTTAAAAAGTCCTGCAAAGGTACAGAGTAAAGACGAAGTTCCATAGTGGCTGGGTCGTGGCAATTGGCACATCCAATTGTATTGTCTTTGATATTAACTTGCTCTCTGAATTCGTTAAAATCTTTTGCCCAAAAAGAATCCCCGTATTCCTTTGTCCATTCGAGCATTTTTGCGCCCTTACAATTCCAGCACGTGGCGGGTAGCCCTGCCTTTTCACTGTATCTGTTCAAGCGATCGATGTTTAAAATGTCTTTAATGGCATATGTATGCCCTCTAGCAGCTTTGTATTCATAGCTAAATGCGTATCCGAGCCATAAATTTTTCAAGTAGGGTTGGGCGTATTTATAGCCTTTGGGTAGCGGGTTGTAGTCGTCATGCTTATCGTAGGCAACGGATCCTCCGTATTCAGTCATGATTTCCGATTCGTTGTTACGCAAATATGTTTGATAGTGCAGGGGGAATTCAGGTTGAAATGCTGAATTTTCTATCACGTCAGACTTCAATCCCGTTTTAAATTTGGGCGATATTGGATCTTCTGTATTGGAACATCCAACAAGTATGCCGCTAAATACAAAGACGAACACCACAATAAATTTAGACATCTGCTGCACTCCTTTTGGAAATAGGAAGCTTTGGACTATGAGGGACGTGCCTGTGGCAATCTGTACAGAAATTTTTGCTTTGCATTGTCACAGTCGAGGTAGTTTTGCTATGACAACGTATGCAATTTTTTTGGACCACAGATTTAGTTTCACTACCAGGATGAATGAGGTCAGGCACATTGCTAGTGACCGTCGCCCAGACGTCCCGGGCTCCTTCTTTGGCTTTAAAAGGAATTTTTGAAGTTAAAAGGTGAGGAGCGTGGCATTCGTTGCAAGCCAAGTTCGCATGAACTGAACGTTTGTGAGTTAAGGCCGCTTCATTCATAGAGTGACACCCTCCGCAAAAGAGAGCCTGATCAGTCATATGCATCCCGACAGCTGCGCTTGCGACAAGTAGGCCGCCAACGAGAGATGCCAAAATAATGCCCTTCCAGCTAAGACTTTTTGATCTGGCCTTATTAATAATCACAGTCCCTCCCGTAGTTTTTTCAGGGTGTTGCACGCAATGACAACGAGCCTATGAGAACAATCCGTCCGTCTGGGTCTCCTATTTTAATACCAAAAAAAAAATAATCAATTGTTAGTTTCTTTACCCTCAGTTATCGTATTTACGGAAGCTTGTTCTATCTGTGTCCTCGGGTAATCAATATGCCCTCTAATAAAAGCGATCAATCGCTTTCTTTCGTATATGAACATGGACTCAAAGTATCTATCGGCCGGAGAAAGGCGCCAACTAACAGTGAAGACTGTTTTGGGTTTGGCGGCCGTTAAAAGTTTAAATGAAATAACCACAACTGTAATAGCAGGGACAATGGGGATTTCTCAGGGAGGGGTGTTTCGTCACTTCGCGACCAAGGATGAAATTTGGTCCGCCGTAATGGAATGGGTAAGCTGTGAATTGTATTCGCGAGTTGAAACCGCGGCTAGCACCGCTTCTACTCCGATTGAGGCGTTGCGGGCGATGTTTATTTCTCATGTATTGTTTGCCGCAGAGTTTCCTGGTGTCCCACGCCTTTTATTTGGAGAGCTTCAAAGAGTTGAGTCAACTCCAGCCAAAAGAACTGCCTGTTTCCTTCTGAAGAAGTATACTGATTTGTTGATCGGAATTATTGAACAGGGGCAGCGATTTGGTGATATTGACGCCTCAATACAGACATCGGATGCAGCGATCAATTATATTTGCATATTACAAGGAATCCTTGTCCGCTCTTTATTGTTTGATGATGTGTCTGAAGTGGTTAAAATGGCGCATCCTGCTGTCAATTTATACATAAGGTCTATCGAAGATAGAAGAAATTGATGTCAACATCTCATTGATTTGTTGCTGGTTGTTGTTTGTGATCAATGGTGCAAATAAACAATTATGCTACGAATAGTATGAGAATGTGCCGAAAGCGGAGAGCTGTATTTTGTAAAAATCCATATTTACGACAATATAAACAAAATCAGCATCTAAATACATTAACATACAACATCGGAGGTAAGTATGTTTTGCTACCAATGCCAAGAGACAGCGAAAAACACGGGCTGTACCATCAAGGGAATGTGTGGAAAACCGGAAGAAACTGCGAATCTTCAGGACCTTCTGATTTTTGTCCTGCGGGGCATTGCAGTTTATGGCGAAAAGCTAAAGGAGCTTGGTCAAGCAGACCGGTCCAATGGCGATTTCGTGCTTCAAGGCCTGTTCGCCACTATTACCAACGCCAACTGGGACGACACTCGTTTCGAGAGTCTGATTCATGAAGGTCTTAGGCGTCGTGATATGCTCAAAGCCAAGTTTATGATCGCTTATAAGGCAACGCACGGCATAGAATTCACTGCGGCGCTACCCGACGCAGCGACTTGGAATGGACCGATTTCTTCCTTTGCTGAAAAAGCCAAAACGGTTGGCATTCAGACCACGGAAAACGAAGACGTGCGGTCTTTGCGCGAGTTTTTGATAATTGGTCTCAAGGGCATTGCCGCCTATGCTGAACACGCCGCTGTTTTAGGATACCGTAAACCGGAAGTTGACGACTTCATGCTTGAAGCGCTCGCATCCACAACTAAGAATCTTTCTGTGGATGAGATGGTTGGCTTGGTTATGAAGGCCGGAGAAATCTCAGTCACGACAATGGCTCTTCTGGATGAAGCTAACACCTCCACTTACGGACATCCCGAAATCACGGAAGTCAATATCGGCGTCGGCAACAAGCCCGGCATCCTCATCAGCGGTCATGATCTCAAGGACATGGAGGAACTGCTCAAACAGACAGTAGGCGCTGGGATCGATATCTATACCCATGGTGAAATGCTTCCAGCAAACTACTACCCGGCTTTCAAAAAGTATGACCACTTTGTTGGCAACTACGGCGGTTCATGGTGGCATCAGAATACAGACTTCGAGGATTTCAACGGCCCTATCCTTCTGACAACCAACTGCCTCGTGCCTCTGAAGAAAAGCAATACTTACCTTGACCGTCTTTATACGACTGGTGTCGTAGGCTATGAAGGTGCTATACATCTAGCAGACCGCCCTGAAGGTGGCGCCAAGGACTTTTCTGGAATAATCGCTCAGGCCAAGAAGTGTTCTCCTCCTAAGGAGCTTGAAAAAGGTACCATAGTTGGGGGCTTCGCACATCATCAGGTGACCGCTTTAGCGGACAAAGTCGTGGATGCCGTCAAATCCGGTGCGATAAAGAGGTTCGTGGTCATGGCAGGTTGTGACGGACGTCAGAAATCCCGCGAATACTATACGGAAGTAGCAGAGAATCTTCCAAAGGACACAGTTATCCTGACTGCGGGGTGTGCCAAGTATCGTTACAACAAGCTGAATCTCGGAGACATCGGCGGCATCCCACGTGTCCTCGATGCTGGCCAGTGTAATGACTCATACTCTCTCGCCGTCATTGCTCTTAAGCTCAAGGAAATCTTTGGACTGGATGATATCAACGATCTGCCTGTGTCTTATGACATCGCCTGGTACGAACAGAAAGCTGTCGCGGTACTACTTGCTCTGCTTTTCTTGGGAGTAAAAGGAATCCGCTTAGGCCCGACTCTGCCTGGCTTCCTGTCCCCCAATGTCGCCAAGGTTGTTATTGAAAAATTCGACCTCAAACCTATAGGGACCGTACAGGAAGACATCGCGGCAATGATGGCCGGCAAGTAGACATTAATGGGGAGCTTCGGCTCCCCTTTGTCTTTAAACGGCAAGTCTTTCTTTGTGGTTTGTTGAGCTTTCTTTCCATATGAACATCGTGTTTATCCAAAGGGGGATAAAATGATGAGTCCAAAGGTGAAGGCTGTTTTCCTTTTTTGTCTTGCGTTGACTTTTGGTGTTCTGATTTTTGGCGGCTATGCTATTAACAAGGAAAAACCACCCATTCCCGGCAAAGTTCTGGATTATTCGGGTGTAGTTCTGTTCACAAAAGATGATGTTGTCGGAGGGCAAAACTATTTTTACAGCAGAGGAGGGCAACATATCGGCACCATATGGGGACATGGTGCGTATCTTGCGCCTGACTGGTCGGCTGATTTTCTGCACCGCATGGGACTTTTCTTAGCCGCACGGTATAAGGGGCTGGATGCTGAACAGGCTGCCACGTTCACCCATGATGATTACAAACTACTCCCCCCAGATGATCAGGCTCGGCTTCAGGTTCTCGTGACACAGGAAATGAAGGAGAATCGCTACGATCCCCTCACAGAAATGCTGACTTTGACGGAATTTCAAACAGAAGCATTTCTGGCATTAACCCACTACTACACAGACCTTTTTCAGAACGGAAATGATCGTATGGGTCTACAGCCCGGGATCGTTAGAACGGCTGAGGAAGGGCGTTTGGTGACAGTGTTTTTTGCATGGCTTGCCTGGGCTGCCGGTACGCAACGGTTAGACGCCGAGCATACCTATACGACCAACTGGCCCTACGATCCACTGGTCGGCAATGAACCCCTGCCCGACTTTCTCATCTGGTCCATCGTTAGTGTCATCCTGCTCATTTTTGGTATTGCGGGAGCTGTATTCGTTTACCAGCGATATGTAGGTCTCGGCGATTACGGGAATAATCTGAAGCTCGATTTCCCGGAGCCGACGCCGACGCCGAGCCAGAAAGCAACGCTTGTTTATTTTATTACTGCGATTGCCCTCTTTACCCTACAATTGGGCCTTGGTGCTGTAACAGCCCACTTTACTGTGGAAGGCAATTCCTTCTTCGGCATCCCTATCGCCTCTATTCTACCCTATGCGGCAGTGAGAACGTGGCACATCCAGTTGTCCATTTTCTTCATCGCCACATGTTTTCTGGCAGCGGGGCTCTTTATAGGACCTTTTGTAGGTAGGGAGCCCAGAGGGCAGGCCTTTGGGGTTATTGCTCTCTTTGGGGCGCTGGTAGTTGTTGTGCTGGGTACTTTGGGTGGCACCTGGCTCTCCGTGTCCGGCTTCTTTGACGGCGACGGGTTCATGTTCGGCCATCAGGGGTACGAATTTATCGAGCTCGGCCGTGTTTGGCAGATTCTGCTCATCGTTGGTATGATCATCTGGCTCATTCTTGTTTGGCGGGCCATTCGCCCGGCCGTTCAGGCCGAAACGGACGGCGGCGGGCTCACACATATGCTCTTGTATAGCTCGGTGTCCATTCCGCTTTTCTACATGGCGGGTCTACTTTATGGAAAGGGGAGTCATCTATCAGACGCTGAATACTGGCGGTGGTGGGTCGTTCATCTGTGGGTCGAAGGCTTCTTCGAAGTTTTCGCCACGGTGGTAATGGCTTTCCTGCTTATGCATATAGGAGCCGTTAGCAAGAAATTTGCCCTTACCAGTGTGTACTTCATAGTCTTTTTGTATCTCGGCAGCGGGGTCATTGGCACCTTCCATCACCTCTATTGGAGTGGTTCCCCAACTATAGTCATTGCCCTCGGAGCGGTTTTTTCGGCCTTGGAGGTCGTGCCCTTGTCGCTTTTGGGGTTCGAGGCCGCACATAACCTCAAGATCGTGGATCAGGGGGGCAAGGGATACGCATATAGATGGCCTATCTACTTCTTCGTGGCTGTAGCGTTTTGGAATCTTGTCGGGGCAGGCGTGTTTGGCTTCCTGATCAACCCGCCCATTGTCCTGTACTATGCCCAAGGCATCAACACCACGCCGATTCATTCACACGGAGCATTGTTTGGCGTGTACGGCATGCTTGCGATTTCCCTGATGCTCTTTTCCGTACGGCATATAGTCTCGAAGGCTTCCTGGTCGGACAAACTTCTCAAATGGAGCTTCTGGGGACTCAATGGAGGTCTAGCGGGTATGATGGTCATCAGCTTGATCCCCTCGGGCTTCTTCCAGTTCTACCACGCGGTGAAAGAAGGCCTGTGGTTTGCGCGCAGCCCTGAAATCACATCCAGTGAATTCATCCGCACTGTGACGTGGTTACGAATGCTACCAGATGTGATTTTTGCAGTTGGGGCATTTTCGTTGTTGCTCTTCCTGCTGCGAGCAATTTGGTTGAGCTTCCTCAAGAAATCATAGGAACTCACGGAGGGGCGACCCTATTCGCCCCTCCACACAACCATAGTGGAAAACGATGCTCCCGAGCTTTTTAGTGTGAGTAGATATAAAAACTAATGCGGCGGCAGATTCGAGCAATTGTACCCAGATGGAAGAACAAGCATGAATAATCGTTGTGATCCATTGATACTGACTGATGATGACATCCTTGATGCAATGCAAGCCATGCAGGGCTTTGTGGACATTACGCCAGGGACGTTCAAGGAAATCTATTTGCTTTCATATGAACTGGCTTTGAAAAGAATCAGGGCAGTTGGAAAAGCGAAAGAGATTATGACTACTCCCGTCCACTACCTGAGCAAAGAAATGAACCTGACGGAAGCAGCTTCTTTCATGGCCGAACGTGGGATCAGTGGCGCCCCGGTCATTGACGACACGGGACTGGTCTGTGGAGTTGTTTCGGAAAAAGACTTTCTTCGAAAGATGGGATTGCCCATAACCGCAGGGATAATGTCCGTTGTCGGAGAGTGTTTGGCAATCAACAGATGTCTGGTTTCCGACCTGCGGGAAAGTTATGTTCATGAACTAATGAGCCATCCTCCCATTATCACGTATGCAGAGACGACGTTGGCCGAAATTTCACAGATATTCATGTCGCATTCCATAAATCGAATACCAATTTGCAACGACGACGGGTCTCCGCTTGGTATCGTTACGAGAACCGACCTCGTCAGTTCCCTATGTCAGATGGTGGAATAGATGAATATTTTTAAAAAAATGAAAGGAACTACGCAAAGCCCACCAATGGTCGGGAAAGCAGAAGTCTTGTGGTCGTGGGTTGGCGCTTTTTTGGGTATTGCGCTAGTCGGTGCTTTTCAATCAATGGTCGTCGATAGTTTAGGCTGCACCCTCCTCATTGGTTCTTTTGGGGCCACAGCGGTTCTGGTATATGGAGCTGTGCGAAGCCCATTAGCGCAGCCAAGAAATGTTCTCGGTGGACACGTTCTCTCGGCATTAGTTGGGGTGACTTCTTACCAAATCGCTGGGGATATAGTCTGGCTGGCGGCGGCTCTGGCCGTTTCAACTGCTATTGCGCTAATGCACGTAACGAGAACCTTGCATCCTCCGGGAGGAGCGACAGCTCTTATCGCAGTGATTGGAGGTAACTCAATACATCAATTGGGATCTCTTTATGCGCTTATTCCAGTTGGACTCGGAGCGCTCCTTCTTCTGGCGGTAGCTCTTGTGATCAATAATATTGCACCCCACAGGCGCTATCCTGAATTTTGGTTGTAGTGGAAAAGGTCAAAGCGGACGCTTTTCAAATCAACACAGACTGATCCTGCTACGGAGTTGTGGACACGGAGTTAAGCCACTATCCTGAATCAAACAGGAGCAGCGGATGAGTAACATGCTACGAATGTAAGGTGATGAGTTTAAACAAAATTGTTTCATGTAGGCAGGGGGCCCTGGACGCTCGGTTTCCGAAGTTGCTGAAAGCTTGGGGATCGGTCCAGACCTCATATATCGATGGGATCGTGAGCTGCGCGGACAAGGCCAAATCGCCTTTCCTGGCCACAGCATACCGGCTTTGACCGATGAACAGCGAAGAATCAAGGAGCTGGAGAAAAAACTGAGGGATGCAGAGATTGAGCGAGACATCCTAAAAAAGCCTTGGCCATCTTCAGCAAAGCACCGAATTGATATTCCGGATTGTACACGAAAACCGCTCGTCGTTTTCGGTGAAGAAGATGTGCCATGCTCTCCGTGTTTCTCAGAGCGGTTACTACACGTGGACGGTGCGGGCAGCATCAAGGCGAGCGCAAGAGAATGTGCTCCTACGGAAAAGAATTGCCGAGTTGTATGCGGAGCATGGAGGTATGGCGGGAAGTCCGATGATTACGGGGGACTTGCGTGCTGAAGAATCATTTCGAAACGTCAGCCGCCCCCGCGTGGCGCGGCATATGCGCAGCATGGCATTGCGTTGCCGGACAAACAGAAAATTCGTTGTAACGACGGATTCAACTCATTCAGAGCCAGTGGCTTCAAATATTTTGAATCGGCAGTTCACGGCAACTGCTCCTAACAAGACATGGGTGACGGACATCACCTATCTCAAGGTCGGAAGACGATGGCACTACCTTACGGTCTTTATTGATTTATATTCACGGATTGTTGTGGGATGGGATCTCAGCGATTCACTAGAGCGGCACTCCGTTATACATGCCTTTCAAAAGGCAATCGTGCGTCGCAGGCCTGCTGTCGGACTGTTGGTTCACAGCGATCGCGGTATCCAATATGCGAGCAAGGATTTCAGGGCAAGACTCAAGCTGAACGGCTGCATTCAAAGCATGAGCAGGAAGGGCAACTGCTGGGATAATGCGGTCGCCGAGTCGTTCTTCCACACACTGAAAACACAGTTCATACGGCATCATAAGTTTTTGACCCGTTACGAGGCAGAGTTGGCTTTGTTTCAATACATCGAAGCCTACTACAACCGCAGGAGACGGCATTCATCAAAAGGTTGGATGTCTCCGGCAGAATAAGAACGTCAGGCATATCAAAAAGTGGCTTAACCTGTTCTCCTCGAATATGTAGTAGGATCAGGGTATGACAATTACCCCAGCCCCTGGATTCTCTCGAAAAGCGTGTTTTTTGAGGGGGGAGGAGGGCAAAAATCAAGTTTTGGTCTATTCTTTGGACACAACAAAGCCTACCAACTGACGATTTGTCGAGCGAGTTTCATCACGAGCGCAAATTCTTGCGCTATACTCGGGACTCCTCGTCAGAGGCAATTTTAAAAAGAGTCTGTTGGTTCGATTTTTGCCACCTCTCCTTTTGAGGTTATCAACACCCAGTTCTGATTCAACAGGGGACAATACCGAGACACGGCTCCTTTCAGTCGTGTAATTGGGTGCAATAAGAACGGGGACTGTTTTCCTTCAACTGGTACCGCACAGTTTCTCCAAGGCGGCCATCATCACGGGAGTCAAACATTCCGACCTCTGACGCTTATGTATTCAGCGCACTAACGGGAACGGGGCCGCATGTCACTGCTTGCTGTTCCCCAAGAATAGGCGAATGTCTTGCGATAATTTCTCCTTTTAGAACTGCGGTTGAGACCACCGATGTAGCCTGGTTCCACTGGGACGCTACTCCAGCAGGCCTTGTCCATCAGGTTAAAGATCATATACCTTCCCGCGAAAAACGTGGCAAATCGTCCAGTGATACACTGGGAAGGTGAAGCCGAATATTTTGGCTCGCTTTGCCCTTCTTCACAATGCGGACGTCCACCTTCAAGGTGTAGCAAGGGGCTATTGCAAACAAAACTGATATGATACACTATCTAGACTGATGTCAGGAGGTGGATCTCCAAGGGGCTTCCTCAGGCCGTTAGCATCCGCTGGGGGTACGGTTTAGCAGGGCAATTCCAACCCCGCCTCCTGTTCGAAATTATTCTTTCCAAAAGACAAGCTGAGACTGAAAAACGGGGAGGCTGGGGCATGAGCAAACCGGGAACCTATGGTCCCCCGTACACCATCACTTCAGAGATTCTGAACCATGTTGCTGCCATCAGCGAGGCTGTAGGACGGTTGGCCGTGCTTTCCGATCAGATGAAATCTCTTCGCTTGCGTCGCATCAACCGCATCCGCACCATCCACGGTTCGTTAGCCATCGAGGGCAACACCCTGAGTGAAGCGCAGGTAACCGCAATCCTCGACGGCAAACGCATTATTGCGCCCCCCCGCGAGGTGCAGGAGGTAAAGAATGCCTTGGCTGCTTACGACCATTTCGCCACATGGAAGCCGGAGATGGAAAAAGACCTGCTGGAGGCTCACCGAATTCTGATGTCCGGGCTGGTCGACGAGGCGGGGAGGTACCGGCGTGGCGGTGTGGGTGTGCTGGCAGGCCAACAAATAGTTCACATGGCCCCTCCCGCAGGCCGGATACCACAGCTTATGTCCGACCTGTTCGGTTGGTTGAGCGCCACCGATGCCCACCCGCTTATCGTTGGTTCAGTCTTTCACTACGAATTTGAATTCATCCACCCCTTCGCCGATGGCAACGGTCGCATGGGACGTCTGTGGCAAAGCCTTATCCTGTCCCGCTGGAATCCCTTGTTCGCCGATATCCCGGTGGAAAGCCTGGTCTTCGAGCATCAGGCCGAGTACTACCAGGCAATTCAGGAGAGCACCCAGCAGACAGACTCTGCCCCCTTCATCGCCTTCATGCTACGGATGATTCTGGAAACCGTGACTTCCTCCGCCCCTCAAGTCACCCCTCAAGTCACCCCCCAAGTCACCCCCCAAGTCGGCGAGCTGCTGGCGGTAGTCAACGGAGACATGGGCCGCGAGGCTCTGCAATCCGCGCTGGGGCTTGCAGATCGTAAATCGTTCCGTGAACGCTACCTCAGACCGGCCTTGGACGATGGCCTGATAGAAATGACGATCCCCGACAAGCCCAACAGCCGATTACAGAAATATCGCCTGACCGACAAAGGACGCCAGTTGGTAGAGTATCGCAAGAAATAGGCTACGACACGATTTGCGGACAAGCTCTGGTGAATAACGGGGAGACACAGATGACTGCGACCTTTGTCACGTCATCTGCGGCAAGATTCGATTACAAGTAAACGCATCTTCGATGGGTCATGTAGCAATATGCGCAAGTAAAAAAACAGCTTAGCAATTCTATTGCTTGTAATACTCAAACAACGCATGGGCGATTTCTTCATCAGAAACTTTCTTCTGCTTACAGTCACAATAGTAGGCAAGCGCTGTTGGATTTGAAATAACATCCAAATGCATCCAGCAATTTTTTGATTTTCCACCCAACTCTTCACTAGAAAGAACCTTAGTAATGTTCCACAAACCTTCTACACTGAGTCCATACCGCTTAACAATATTTACAATTTGAGGATCTTGTATGCAAAGATCGATATACTCAAGCTTAGCGGCCCTTCCTCGTAATTCTTTTGCCTCCTGGGAATTTGGATTATTTGACACTTCTTCTAAGTCTTCCATAAACATTTCCATTAATCCTGCACCAGATTGAATACGTGCAAGATCTTGACACAACTCATTTTGAAGTTTTTCCAATTGTGGACGCCTACCGTTTTTGCCAAGAAGTTTTGAAAATAACCCCATTTCATTATCTCTCTAAAACTAATCCGCCAGAAATTACAGATGCAAGAATCCATGCAGCTACCCAAGTTATAAATTGATGCACCCAGGGATTTCCTGGATCAACACCTGCATCAAGCTGTTTAAGGCTATTACTTGACCAAACCTGATTTCCTACAAAGGTGACTACAAAAAAGCCCACCTCTCCCAATAGTCCAAGTTGCATTCCTGCCAATATTGCAAGTAAAACTGAAAAAACAAGAGCCATATGGGCAAGCTATATGCAGCCCACCGGCTGCGTACGCGTTGGCTCCAGATAAGCGGCCCTCAATCCGTTGGCCTGAGCATTGCGACAAGCGCATCAAGGAACCAGTCGAAATGAAACTACGCACCACCCGCCGCTCTAAAAGGAAGCACCTTCGCTTCGGTAGGCGTGAGCACGCTTTCCAGAACGGACATGGCCCGCTTCTTCACCTTGTCTTCGCTGTGCTGGTAACGCAACGCCATGGCAGCCGTCTTCCAGCCGCCAACGTCCATCAGATCGCGTAACGGTATTCCGGACTGTGCCATGCGGGTCGCCGCCGTATGCCGCAGCGTGTGGAAGACTACCCGATCATGCACCGCCCGGCCTTCATTCAGGCCGAGTTCTTCAACCACAGCCTTATACGCGCCGGGGGCTTCACAGTAAGGCCTCCCGAATCGGCTCAAAAATACATGATCCGATGGCCCCCGCTGTCCGATCTGTCTAAGCATTTCGACGAGGCTGTCTGATATTGGCAAGGAACGGCTTTCCTTGTTCTTGGTCTGATAGAAGGTGATTGCAGGCAGCCCGAGATCCACCGCAGCCCATCTCAGGTTAAAGGCTTCGCTGGCGCGGCAGCCCGTGAGCGCACAGAAGAGCGTAAAGCGGTAGTCTTCAGTGCACCGGTCACGCAATTTGTCCAGAATGGTGGACAACTCATTCCGCGAGAGAACCCTGGTACGCCTGCTGTCATCACTGCTGTGCGCAGCCCCGATGATCTTCCCACTGGGAGGCGCAGCCTTGACCACCTTGCGTGCAAACGCATGGTTGAGCAGTTGCCGGAGTGTCAGGCACACATATTGACGTGTGCGGGGGGCGAGCCCCGCCTTGGTCATGACATTCAGGAAGTAGTCCCAAGTATCCAGGTCAATGTCCTTGATGGGCATGGAGCCCAGATAGGGGTGCAGCCATTTCTTATAGTGGGATATTTCCTTGTCGAGGCTTTGAGGCTGCTTCTTCCGCGCTGCTGTCTCCAGATACTGTGGCCAGTACGCTTCAAGGGTGACGGACTCCCTCAGTTCTTGCGCAAGCAATGCATCCTCGGTCTCCCGGCGACGCTTCTCTAACGCCACCTGCCGCTCCAGTTCGCGCCTGGGGTCCAGGCCCTTCTTGACCAGGTCACCCATTTCGACGCGCCGCAGGCGCGCCTGTCGCAAGGTAAGGGCAACATCAGTCTGGCCTTCCTCTTCTCCGGCACGGGCGACCCTGCCTAGCTTCATACGCCGTTTCTTACCCGCCTCATCGAACCATTGAAGATACCATTCCGCAGCAACAACATTCTTCCGGGGGCTAATGCGCAGGTAGAGCCTGCCTTCTCCTCTTCCTCCGTCTCCGTCCGGTACAAAGACGGACTTCGCTTCACGGATAAGTTTCTTCACAGTACTGTCGGTCAACATGGTCACCCTCCTCAAAATCTGGTGTCAGTTTTGGTGTCAGTTAGCTACGGAAAACCAGTGATTTCCCGTGCAGCACCGTGAACCTTAGCATGCTGGCAATTTTAAATCAATTCAGCATGTTATATTCATCTAGTGACACTCTGTGACGCACTGTGAAGGTGGCCTTTTCCAATCTTAAAATCTCTCGGCCTTCGGGCTGTACGGGTTCAAGTCCCGTCCCGGGTACCATTGGAATACTAAAAGGCTCGCAACCAGAGTGGTTGTGAGCCTTTTAGTATTCCAATGAATTCCACGACAGTTTCGGACGGGCGGAAAAGGCAGAGCGGTCCTCATTCTTATGGAGTCTATCAGAAAGAAGAGCCTAACATCCTAAGTGGAAAGTGTTTGCACAATAAATTCAGGGAGGGGGGGCATGTCCTTTCCGCTAGCGTCGGCTTCCGCAAACAGCCCTTACGGCTCTCGCGGCTCAATGCACACGGTGCCGCCCCCGTTACCCGGTTCCTTCTGTTAAGGAAAAACCGGGGTAAGCCACGCTGAACATTGTCCGTCCAGCGGGACAGGAAACGGCACCGTGCCGGAAACTTTATCGCGTAAGCCGGAAGTATCCGTTCATAACCGCGGGGGCATCACGCCTGCCCGCATTAGAATTCATACTTCAACTGGAAGCTCCCGGTTATGCCTTCCCGCACACCGGCATATCCCTGCAAGCCCAAATCCATGCTGATCGGACTGCCCGCAGCAGGCTTGAAACTCAGGCCCAGCTCACCAACACCGGTACCCCCTGTAAGATCTGGGGCCTCGATATTTCGCCCGTAGCTCGTAGCCTTTGCCTCTCCATCGAACTCATAATCATAAGCCACACCGATGTAAGGAGAGAATTGCAGTCCCGATTCCGCTTCCATGGCATAACTGAACCGCGCCCCGTTGCGCCAACGGTACGAGTCTACCCCTTTAAACTGAATGGGGTCGCCCGCCACGTTTACACTGTCGCCGTCCTGATGCGTCCATAGATATTTGGTAGAAAAATCAAGGCTGGCCTCTTCGTTCAGCTGCCAGATATAGCCAAGTCCCCCGTGCGCTCCGTAGTAAGCCGCGCTGGAGTCGTAGCTGGCCCCGTGTCCAGAAGCGTCGCGCAGGTCGCTGCTGGAAAAGTCTGAGCGCGCGTGCCCGACACGGAGAGAAGCTTCCGTATACAGTCCAGACAACACACTCTTCGTCAACTCATAACGGGCCAGTATGCCGCCGCCGTAATATTGCGTATTGCCGCTGCCCTTAACGCTGGCCATGTTATTAAAACTGTTGTAGCTGCTGTAATTACCCCAGCCCGCTTCAAAAAAAGCACCCAAAAGCAAAGAGTTCCGTTCCAGCGGAACACGCCAGCCCAAACCGGTCATAAGAGAAACGCCGTCCACATCCACATGGCTGCCGGTATTGTAACGGCTCGTACCGCCGCTCATGGCTCCGAACCCGGCCGGTCCGCCCTGCCCTCCAGCGCCACCGGCAGACCCTCCCCGACCGGACCGCGCGGCATCCGTAGCGCTTTGCATGGAGGCCATACCCTGCCCGGCCGCCATATCCGCCCCCTGACCGACAAAAGCGAGGCCGGAAGCGCGACCTTCGGCAAGGGATTTGGTTTGCGGGTTTACAGAGGCTCCGCCCGCAGTAACGGTAGCCAGCAACTTGTTGTCGCTGGCCTGAATGCTAAATTCATACAAAAGGCTTACGCCCTGCATGCCCCGACCGGTGGCACCGGTATTGATTCCCGACGCGCTAAGGCCTGCGGAGTCAATAAGCGTCAGCGTGTCACCCTGTTGCAGCGGAGAGAGGCCGCCTTCAATGCCCAAATTAACTGTGCTGCCCGTTATATTAGCCGCGCCTGTTACGGAAAGCAGGGTGTCCCCTCTGGTCATTGTCGTTGGCACATAAAAGTTCAGCAGGGCATCAGAGGCAAAAAGATCGCCGATGTAGGCCGCATGACCGTAGATGCCAAGCTCTCCGTTGTTAAGGGAATTTCCTCCGCCAGAAGCGTCAAAGGTCGTGCCGTCGTGCAACGTGAGCAGATTGGAAGCCAGAGATCCAGAAAGGGCCAGTGTGCCGGCTTGCACTTCCGTCATGCCGGTATATGTGCTCAGGCCGGAAAGGGTCAGTGTGCCCGACCCGGTCTTTACCAAATGCCCCGTTCCGCTTATCGCAGAATCATTGGTATACGCATCCGAACGATTAAAAACCAGCACAGCATTATTGATAATGCCGCCCGCGATACTCCCACTTGTTCCGCCATCGCCTATTTGCAAGGCGCCACCGGTGATGGTGGTACCGCCGGTGTGGCTATTGGCTCCGGTAAGCGTTAACGAGCCTGCCCCGGTCTTGGTCAGGCCACCCGATCCTATAAAGGCCCGCTCCAGTGTCTTATCTTCTCCCTCACCCAGTTCCACCGTACCACCGCCCGATCGCAATGTAATATCATCGGTATCCGCATACGCGTGATGAATCAGGCCGTTCCAGTTGTCGGCATGCAAGATGCCACCATCAAAAGCCAGTGAGCCTAACGTTGCAAGAGCATATTCATCAGAGAGAGAACCGCGGCCCTCCAATTGCAAGGAAGCTACGTGGGCGTAGCCGCGAGTCGTCCCATAGAAAAATCGCAATTGTCCATCGCCCAATCGGGCTGTGCCAATATACACACCGTCCGTGGACACAGACGGGGAAGCGGCAGCCACTGTGCCTGACAATCCAAGGGCCGTGTTGCCGCTGGTAACATCAAGCGTGTCTATCTCAAAGACAAGATTGCCACCGGAACGCTTCTCCAAATCAATTGTTTGTGCGCTAAGAACGTTGCTCACAATAAAGCTTGCTTTCCCGCCTGCGCCGGGGATTCCTCCCCCATTGACGTCAGGTTCTCCACTCTCACCAGATTGTACAAAAACGGAAGCAGCATTCACAGCGCCACCGGAAGAAAAAAAAGCCGCCCCCCCCGCTCCGCCCGCACCACTTACGCCCTGTCCTAGACTGAGTGCCCCGCTTCCGCCACCTGAACCACCGATAACTTCTATACGATCGAGGGACGTATCCCCCAGCACACCCAGCGACAGATCACCACCATCACCGCCATTGCCTCCGTCGCCGCCGATATCAAGACCGCCCTGACCGCCACTCCCACCATTACCACCCCAAATCTGAACTACCCCGGAAACAGAAGGAGTCGCCATGTGGTCCCCGCCGCCATCGCCACCGGCCCCTCCCAAAAAAGGAGTAGCAGGTGACGCACCGGGATCGCCAGAGCTCTCCGAACCAAGGCTGCTCCCTCCTGCACCAGCCACGCCCCGATTGGCGTCTCCACCGTCGCGGCGTGGGTCAAATTCTCCGTTAAACAAGGCGGCCCCACCGCCACCGCCCGCCCCACCGGAAGAGGAATCGCCCACCCCCCCAGCACCGCCAGCACCACCTACTGACTGAGCACCTGCACCGCCAGCGCCTGACAGTGTTGATGCCGCACCACCGCCACCGCCACCGCCGCTACCGCCCACCATGATCATGTCCGCTGAGGCGGAAGTCGCCACCCAGAACGGAACTACAAGTACAAAAACAAGCCAGAACGTAATAGAAAAACGATGTGCTTTCTCCTGCCTTCCTCTTGCGTATCTGGAGTTATGAGTACAGGTGTAAGATGTCGTTTTTTTTTGATATAGACAGTATCGACCAAGCATACATATACCTTCAATTGTAACGATTCATAAAAATGCAAACGAAAACAACCTAACCTCTGCATAAAGCAAAGAATTCCGTTTCTGTACCACACATAAAAAAAGCCCATACTAGGGGAAGACTAGGGATTTGACATTTTTTTAAATACAGACAGGGCTGCTTTCCCCTGATGTAACGCACTCAATCCTTACAGATAACCACACGTAACTTATTGATTATTTTCCTTTTTCCAGTCGGCAAAAACCCGTAACACATCACGTCGCTTTTTAATTCCTGTTTTATACAAAATATTCGTTATATGAAACTCAACGCCTTTACCGGTTATTCCCATACACATAGCCATTTCCTTAGTGCTCAACCTATGGGGAATATACGACAGCACCGTGCGCTCTTTCTCTGTCAGGCTATAATGGATGGCAAATGCATGTAATTTTTCTAACTCTATTATGTCTGAAAAACACTCCGTATGAGTTTTCATAGGACTGTTCAGACTATTCATGTGTCTGCGCCGCGTGGCGGCTTCTACCCGAGCTAGCAGTTCTTCTGGATGAAAAGGCTTGGCGATATAGTCGTCGCCCCCGTTCGCAAAACCTCGTAACCGATCCGCTTGCTCCGCTTTGGCGCTTAAAAACAAAATGTGGGCTTCCGTCTGGATAGGAAGGCCACGTATCTCTGCACAAAAATCAATACCGTCTCCGTCCGGCAGCACCACATCGAGGAGGATGATATCTGGTTCACTTTTGCCAAGCCAAGCCCGCGCCTCGGCTAACGTCAGAGCCGGATACACAGCATAACCCAGCAGGTGCAGGGCGCGGACGTTGTTGGCATTTAGCTCTGCATTGTCCTCCACCAACAGCACTAAGCCTCTAGCATCCATGCCCCCGCTCCTCATTGTCTTCTGGTAGCGTCAACGTCACCACCGCACCGTTCCTATTGGTGACCAATATGGTTCCGTTGTGCGCTTCCATAATCTTCTTGCTGATGGCAAGGCCGATACCCGCACCGCCATGCGCACCTTTGACACCGCTTTCAAAAATGCGGGGTAAAACCTCCGGTGCCACGCCGCTTCCCGTATCAGCAACCGTAACAATGACATATCCGTTTTCCCGTACCGCGCTTACAGACACGCTCCCTTGCTCCGTGTGGTCTTTAGCGTTTTGCAAAACGTTAAACACCACTTGGGTAAGCTCCTCCGGGTTTCCAAACACAGGCAGTTTCACCTCACTAAAAAAACGCAAATCCACGCCGCCCCGCTCAAGCAGGGGTCGATACAACTTTGCCACCTGCCAGATCAGTTCACCAAAATCGAGTGGTATCCGCTTGGTCGGCGCCCCGCCATGCAGCGTCAGAGTTTTCATGCTGTCAATCAAACCCGCCACCCGTTGCGCCTCCGACACGACTTTATCTAAGTCGGCGGCGGTTTCCGTATCCGCTCCCCTGCGTTTTAAACGTAACGAAACGAGGCCCGCGTAACTTGCCAGTACGGCTAACGGGGTTCGCGCCTCATGCGAAATAGTAGCCATCAGGTCGGTTTTCACGCGGTTAACCCACTCAAGCGCCGCATTTTCCTGAGCCAGTTTCTGCTCGGCCTCGTGCGCGGAGTAACGCTGCCTGTTGACAATCAAATTTACCTTGTCGGAAAACCAGCGTGTTGCCAGAGAAAAAACCACCAGCCCGGCGAGAATGCAGATCACGGTCTGGATGACGAATATCCGCATAATACTGTTGTATTGCTCGCTGATAATATCCGCGCCCACCATGCCCAAAAACGCACCTGTGCTTTTGTGAAGAATCGGTTGATAAGCACTCAGCCGCCGTCCGTAGGTCGTGTCTTCAAAATCTTTGCCCATCACGGCCTTTTTCTCGTCATACGCCTCGCGTTCAGCCTTGGTTATGGCGTCCCGCACCCCCGGTGCGGTGTAGACGGGGCTTGAAGGCGCTTCACCGCCAATGACATACATGATGGTATTTTCGTCCACGCGCCCGGTTGTGTATATGTACTCCACATGGTCCAGATTGACGTTTTTGATTTTCATCATAAGCGCCTTGGTGCGGTGGTAATATTCACTGTCCATATCCATATTCTTCAGGAATGCGGCGTAACCGTCGGAATCCTCCGCGATCACAGCGGCAACCGTTGCCGCCAGAGCCTGACATTTCAGTACAAGCTGGTTCTTGAGTTGCGTAGCCGCAAAAGCGTAGGCGACAACACCAGTTGTCAGGATGACTACGGCGAAGACGGCGAGCAAAAGCTGAAAATGCCGCAATATATTCTTGTTATTGCTTAGCACAGGAGGCTCTTCTGTGTAGTATCGGGATATGTTTCAATAGTGTAGCGACGGAAGGGAACTGTTGCACCTGTAAGAATCGCATGCAAACAGATGCGGCGCAGTATGTCAATGCAGGAGACGAATATTGCATGCGCTAGATCGCCTTGTGGAGCCGCAGGCAGAAAACCATACGACATGCCACCTCTGCCGCAGATGCGGCAGATGCGGCAGAGATCTGCCACGGCTACACGTGGCAGGCGAAAGATAACGGGGAGGGAAGCACTCCCCCATCTATTATCTCACATACGTGGGAATATTTAAAAAAACATTGCGGGTAAACGACACCATCTGGTCCATGAGCCAAGGAAAAGAAAATAGCAGGGCGAGGAAAATGGAAACGATCTTGGGGATGAAGGAAAGCGTCATTTCCTGAATCTGGGTGGCGGCCTGAATGATGGAGACGAATACCCCCACGGCTAACCCCACGCCCAGCATGGGCAGAGCGAGTGTGAGTGCGAGTTCTATGGACTGCCGGGCAAAGCCGATTACGAATTCCGGGGTCATGGGGAAGCTCCTTTACGCTTGTGGACAGAACTACAGAAGGAAACTGTTGACGAGTGAACCAGTGAGCAAACTCCAGCCATCTACCATAACAAAGAGCAAGAGCTTGAACGGGGCGGAAACCATCATAGGCGGCAGCATCATCATCCCCATGGCGAGCAGAATGCTGGAAATAACCATATCCAGCACAAGGAAGGGAATGTAGATAAGAAAGCCGATGGTGAACGCGGTCTTCAACTCGCTGATAATGAACCCGGCAGCCAGCATGAAGGTAGGCACTTCGTCCTTGTTGCGGGGGCGTTCCATCTTGGTGATGGTATAAAATACGGAGAGATCTTTTTCCCGCGTGTGCTTGAACATGAAGCCGCGCAGAGGCACCTGCGCTTTGTCCAACATCTCAGTGAAACCGATTTCCTCACTCAGATAGGGCTGCACGGCATTTTGATTTATATCCGTTGCCACGGGCATCATGATGGCCACAGTCATGAAAATGGCAAGACTCGCCAAGACTTGGTTGGGGGGAAGCTGCTGTACGCCAAGCGCCTGACGCACAAAGTGAAAGACAATGATGATGCGGGTGAATGACGTTACGGTGAGCATGATGGCGGGAGCCAACGACAGCACAGTAAGCATGAACAGGATTTCAAACAGCGCCGAAACCTTTTCCGGCTCAGTCTCGCCCGCCGCAAGTTGCAGCGAAAGCGTGGGCAACGCCAAATCCTGCGCGGCATGCGCCATCCATGGAACCGCGAGTAGCAAAAGGCTAAGCGGAAGAACTACCTGTCCTGTGCGCCGCATCCAGCTCGTCGCGGAACGGCTTTGTGTCTGTTGACGATGTGGGGTCATCCGCTTCCATCTCTGTTACAAGGTTGATTTGCTGGTCAGTAACCCCCAGCAATAACCTTTTATTCAAGAAGCGTACCACCACCAAAGACTTCTTGGGACCAAGATGAAACTGACTTTCCACGGTCAGGCCGTTGCGGGCCTGCCGCCCGAAATTCTGCATTTTGCCAAAGCGCTTCAGCGCCCACACGCCCATGTACAGCGCCCCCAGGACGAGCAGCAGCACGCCGATAGCCTGAAAATAACTTCCCCATCCGGGAGGCGGCGGCGTGACATCCGGCTTGGGCTGACCGCCAAAAAGGTCGCCTGTGCCACTGGTATCAGCAGCGCTTTCCGAGGATGTGCCGCCGGAACGCGTCAGGGGGCTGACGCCCTGTGAACCGGCTATGCCGTCAGAAGAACCTACCGCGTCAGGGGTTTGCCCAGCGCCTGTCGGCGCAGCCTGTTCCCGGCTCATTGCCTTTTTTTCGGCCTGCTCCGGCATCTCCGCCGAAGGCTTGGCAGCGGAATCTTCTCCTCCCTGCGGGGAAACCACCGCGCGAAAGGCCGCATCCAGACCGGAGGCGTCCTGCGCCATCTGAGCGGCAGCGCTCCTTCCCGGCACGCAAAGGGCAAGGCACAACGCCAACCCCACGAATATCCGCCCCAGTTTGGAAACTCTCATATACACTCCCTGCCGCTCCAGCGTGGCCTTGCGGGCACCCCCGTCCGCACGCCGGGCTTCTTCCCGCCAGTGCAAACGCGGCCTTGGCAAAACCGTTCTCCATACAAAACGTGTGACGCTCCCTCCGGGCCTGCGCGGTGTGCGCGCCGGGGGGGCCGCCCCGCACGTGGAGACAGATCAGGCAAGCTGCTTCACTCGTTCAATCGGGCTAATGATATCCGTCAGGCGCACGCCAAACTTTTCGTTAATAACCACGGCCTCGCCGCGTGCCACCAGTTTGCCGTTCACAAAGATTTCAAGCGGCTCACCCGCCAGCTTATTCAGTTCGACCACCGAACCTTGCCCTAACTGGAGCAGTTCGTTGATAAGCAGACGAGTGCGTCCAAGCTCTGCCGAAACGTCCAGCGGAATATCCAGAATGAAGTCCAGTTCCCGCTTGCCGCTATCCGGGCGCGGGGTCTTGGCCTCCTCTGTCAAATCCTTGAACGTGGCATCCCGTGCGGCAGAGGCATAGAAGGACTGTTCCTTCTCCTTTTTCACCTGATCCTGCTCGTCAGACGCCAGAGCCGCAGCCCATTCCGCCGCGAGCTTCTCATCGTCCTTGCCACCTCCGCCCGCCGCCGCTGTTGCGGCCTCAAACGGATCAGCCCCGCCATCTTCCTGCGTTTCAAGGGCAGCTGCCCACTGCGCCGCCAATTCGTCTTGATCTACTTCGTCAGCCATATCACACCTTCCTGTAGGGAGGGATGGAACCCGTCTGTCCGCCCAGTAGCCGGGGCCTACTGGATGACCATATCCGTAAAATACACACGCAGCACTTTAGAGCCGCCGAGCACCTGATTCAACCGGGTCACAATTTCGTTTTTCAACAATAATTTGTTCTCCAGCGGGGCAAGGTCTGCGTAACTCTTGCTGGAAAGCAACAGAATAATCGCATCGCGCACTCTGGGCATGGCTCCTTCCAACTGCGCTCCCGCAGCCGGATTAACTAATTCCACGTCCAGCGTCAGCTTAATGTAGCGGCGTCCAAGCGGGTCTGCAAGATTCACAAGGAATGTAGGCAGAGAAACCACCTGCGCGTCTTTGGGGCTGACTTCGCCGCCAGATCCCGCAGACTGCTCAGTCTGCGCTTGCGGAGACTCCGTATCCGGCTTGTCGAGGAAAAATTTCCATGCCACAAATCCACCGCCCCCCAGCAAAAGCAGCAGGATGAGCAGAAGGATAATCCACTTAAGCTTACCGCTCTTTTTCGCGCCCTTGTCGTCGTCAGCCATGGCTGTCTCCTTTATCATCCACGCATGCCCACGTTCCGGCATCCTTCAGCGGATGCGGGGCTACATATACCGCCCCATCCACTGTGTGGTTTTAAGCAAAATTTCCACTCGCCTGTTCTGTGCGCGTCCTGCGGCGGTTGCGTTGCTTTCCTCTGGTCTGTCCGGGCCATACCCGCTAACCGAAAAACGCGTCGGGGGCTGGCGCTGCCGAAGAAAGTAGTCCAAAACCGCAATCGCCCGCATGCCGGAAAGCGTGTAGTTGTCCATCCCGGAGGAAGGCGTGTCATCCGTATATCCGGCGATGTTGCAGTCTGCCGATGTATATTGCAACATGAGATTCACCTGTTCCAGCAGTGCTTCCGCCGCCGGAGTTAGCGAAAAACTGCCGGGCGCAAACAACAACGCGTCTGTAAGCACTATACCCACCCCTTCCGGGCGGGCCAGTATTCGTAAATTCTTTTCCAACGTACTTTTGGCGATGTCTGGCGGAATAGCCTCATCAGGAAACAACAAGTCCTTAATAAGCTCAGGCTTTTCCAACGCTGAAAGCGGATCTTCCAACAACTTCGCCAACAGGGTGATACGCGGCGGAACCTTGCCCGCGCCCTGAAAACTAATAAGGTCCGTCCGGGTCTGAAACGGCGTCATGCGCGAAAGCAGCACCCGGTCCATGGACGCCATGCTCAGTAATAGCACAAAAAACGTCAGCAACAGCGTCACAAGGTCCGAAAATGTCACCAGCCACGCGGGGGTGCCCTTTCCCTCCGGCTCCCGTTTCCTACGCGCCATGGCTACTCTCCCAACCCGGACCCCGGTCCGCCAAGCCGAAACCGAAAATCCTTGAAGTTAAACTCGTTGGGTACCTGCTTTTGCTGTTCGCGCAGCCGGGCGATAGTGTCTATCCATTGCTTATTGCGTTTATCCAGCACAACATCCACCCGGCGGTTGCGCCGCCTGCCTTCCGGCGTATTTTCAGGCCAGCGGGGACGGTAGTTGGCAAAGGCTTCCACCGAAAGCAGATCCGGGCTCATACCCCTGCCCGTCAAATAGCGGTACACGCCCAATACCCGCAGATAAGAAAGTCGCCACATAGAAGAAAGGTCTGTATCGTCCACATCCGCCTTGTAGGCTTCGCCCATTTCTTCCCGCTGCAAAGACGTGTGCCCGGCAAGCAGCAAGGGAGCGTCTATGCGAAGCAGCCACGGCAGCATTCTATCCAGAAGCTGAATACCCCGTGCGCTCAATTCCGTTCCGCCCGGTGTAAAAAGCACCTCGTCGCTAATAGAAATAATCTGCACAAACATATTTTCCTGGAAGTCCAAATCGCCCGATTGGTCTTCCCACAGCATGTCCTTCAGCGGCTCCAGCGACTCAGTATCCAGATCCATGGCTCCCGGCTCAACAATACGCGAACGGTTCCGCTCACTCTTGGGGTTGAAATCCCCTTCCGTGACGCCAAAGGCACTGGATATAGAATCCAGCACCACCAGCTTACGCCGTTCGTCGATAACCGCCATGCTGACCAGCAACACAAAGAAGGTGAGCATGAGGGTCATCATGTCCGAAAAGGTGATGAGCCACGCGGGCGCTCCTCCGCCTCCCTTCTTTTTTTTGCGTCTGGCCATAATTCGCTCCTGCCCTATTCATCCCACACGGTTGCTCGCCCTGCGGAATGCGGCTAGTCCTCGCGCTTCCGGTCTTTGGGAGGCTGGAAACAAGAAAGCTTTTCCTGAATTATTCTAGGATTTTCTCCCTTGGATATGGCAAGAATGCCTTCCATCTGCATTTCTTTAATCAAAATTTCGTCACGGCTACGGGTTTTCAACTTGCCAGCCATGGGGTTGAACACCAAGTTGGCGAGAACAGCGCCGTAAAAGGTCGTAATCAGCGCCACAGCCATGGCTGGCCCGATGGAGCTGGGGTCGTTCATGGTTTGCAGCATCTGCACCAGACCAATAACGGTACCGATCATGCCCAAGGCGGGGGCGTATTCCCCCAACGCGCGCATAATTTCCTGCCCGGCTTCGTGGCGTCCTTCTATATTGGATAATTCCGCTTCCATAATCTCTTGAATGGCCTGCGGTTCCAGTCCGTCCACGGTAAGTTGCAATCCCTTGCGCAGATAGTCGTCGTCAATGTCTTTAATGATAGGCTCAAGAGAAAGAATGCCCTCACGCCGGGCGCGGTTGGCGTAATCCATAAATTGTTCAATGATGGTGGTGGGGCTTTCCACTTTGGCAAACAAAGTCTTTTTAACGACTCCCATAAGAGAAAGGACTCGGCCTAGCGGATAGTTGACCAGCAACGCGCCCGTGGTTCCACCCAGAACGATAGCCAAAGAAGGCACGTCCACAAAAATGAGCAGGCTGCTGCCCGACATGATGGCTGCCACCACCAGTCCGAATGACAGAACTATCCCTAGTATGGTCGCCAAATCCATAACAATCTCTCTTGTTTCAACACGGGGTTACGCTGCCGGGCGCGAACCAAAAATATCCGTTCCCACCCGAACCAATGTGGCACCTTGTGCAATGGCCTGTTCAAAATCCTGCGACATGCCCATGGAAAGATGCGGCAGGGCGACGCCAAGTCGCCTTTCTGTTGCGTCCCGCAATTCGCGCAGTCGCTCAAAAAAAGGAGTGGCAAGGTCGCCCACGCAGTGAAATGGCGGCATGCCCATTACTCCGCATACGCGCAGAAGCGGCAGTTGAGCCACAGCCTCGACCAGTTCCGGCAGAGCCGCGATAGCCACGCCCGACTTTTGCGCCTCGTTGCCTATATTAACCTGAATGAGGATGTCCTGTACACGCAACGCACCATCAGTTTGGCCTACGGGCAACATTGCCATACGATTTTGCAGATTTTGTGCCAACTTAAGATTGTCCACAGCATGGATAAGACAAAACCGGCCCGCGACGTCCTTTGCCTTTTTACTTTGCAAGTGGCCTATGCAGTGCCACCGGATGGGCAAACCTGCCAGAGCATCCTGCTTTGCCAGTGCCTCTTGCACGTAATTTTCGCCAAAATCAACCTGCCCTTCTCCGGCAATACAGGCAATGCTTGCCGCAGGATGCAGTTTGGAAACCGCCACAAGTGTCACGGAATCTTCCTGTCTTCCCGCACGCCGCGTGGCCTCACGCACCCGTTCCCGCACCTCGGCAAACCGCTGGCGCAAAGCGGTTGCCTCTTCTGGTTGCATCATATCTTCTTGTCCTTTCCTCTCCGGTCCATCCACGCCCCGCTCCGGCGGCGTAGACCACGCCCTGCCGTGCAATAACACCCCGGCGACAACCAGATTCCCCGCTGGCAAGCCCGGCGGCAGGTGGGTGGACCGGTCTTATCCGAAAAAGCCTGCACCCCGTCCAAGGTTTTGACATCCCGCACAGGCGCGGTCCATGAAAAAGGCGGCCTAAGCCGCCTGACTGATACCTGTGCTACGAAGACAGCCCCAGCATACGCAGGAAGCCGATGTCCTCTGTCCAGCCTTCGCGGACCTTGACCCACAGTTCCAGATGCACCTTTTTGCCGGTCAATTCCTGAAGTTCCTTGCGGGCGGCAGTGCCCACGCTCTTCAAGGTATGCCCGGCTTTGCCGATGACCATGGCCTTGTGGGTCTTACGGGCCACATAAATGACGGCATTTACGAAAATGCGGTCACCCGTATCGTCCCATTTCTCAATTTCCACGGCAGTATAGTACGGCAATTCCTGACGCAGGTCGAGGAAGAGCTTTTCACGCACCACCTCCGCAGCCATAAACCGCAGCGGCATGGTGGAGAGCTGGTCGGCAGGATACAGGGGGGGGCTGACAGGCAGCCGGTTCGTGATAAATTCCAGCAAGGGGGTAAGCCCGTCCGCATTGCGCGCGGACACCGGAAACACTTCTGCGTTAGGCCACAGACCGCTCAATCGCTCCAACAGGGGCAACATTTTGCTTTTATCGCGGAAAAGGTCCACCTTGTTAACCGCCACCACAACAGGTCGTTTTTCCTGCACAATGGCTTCACTAAGTGGCTCCACATCGTTCTCGAAATAGTCCGGCTTACGGATGTATAAATCCGCGTCCAGCACCACCATCACAACATCCGCGCCATTCATGGCCTGCCACGCGGTCTGGAGCAGCAACTTGTTCATTTTGCCGCGCAGTTGGTGGATACCGGGTGTATCCATAAAAATAACCTGCGCGTCTGGTCGGGAAAGAATCCCGCTTATCTGATGCCGTGTGGTCTGGGGCTTGGGCGTGACGATAGCGACTTTCTGCCCCAGCATGGAATTCAGCAGGGTAGATTTGCCCGCATTCGGCGGTCCCATGATGGCCACCCAGCCACAACGGTGTTCTGTTTCACTCATCTATATACTCTCCTCTCGGAATACTCTCTGAATAGGCTGGAACCACACACGGGGCGTTCCGATTCCAACCGAATTTGAACCGGGCATGTTTCACATGACATAGCGTAAAGTCAAGCCTGCCGCTATCACTATATGGCAAGCCCCGCCGCACGAAAAGACCGCCCCGCCATATGGCGAAGCGGTCCCATGCGTACCATTCATTCGGAGAGCCGGATTATCCCAGCTTGCTCACAAACAGACTATGCGCCGGACGCGACCGCGTATTTTGGCGGTAGCCCTGCAATCGCACGGAATGTTTTTTAGTCTTCTGCAATTCCTGTTTTAACGAGGCATGCAGCTTGCGAGCTTCATCGGTCAGCAGCCCCTGCATGGACTGCAACTGGAGCAGCTTGTCCCGCAGGACATCGGGGGCCACACCGTTGCGCTTGTCCCATGCCATGGACATGAGCACGCCACGCCTGTTGGCGCTTTCGCCAGCGGCGTCCACATCTCCCTCGGTAAGGGAACGCAATTCCTGTTCTCCAAGAAACAAGGCCTGATCTAGCAACGAGAGGCTGTCTGCCATGGGATTACCCCTTGTCCGCCTTACGGATGTCTTCACGGATCAGGTGGATAACATTTTTCCAGCGTTCGGTGGCGGGCAGAAATTCATATTCCAACAGGTCTGCGAGCAGAATCCAGTCTTCATTTTCCATCACTTCCGTCATTTCACCGAACAGGTCGGAAATTTCTTCCACCCCGTCGTTGAACGCAGCGTGATCTTTCAGTGTGAACTCGGAGCGCAGCACGCCGATCATGCCCAAGAAATCCCGTACCACCTGCAAGAGGTCCTGGTACATTTCCAGCGCTTCGGTGTCGTCCGCCTGTCGGAACAGCCCGGCGACGTGGCGTGCGCCATCGCCCATAAGCTGAATGACCTTGTACAGCTCGCGGGCAATGTTCATGGCCATCTCGCCCACGGGAACACTGCGGATTTCCAGCGAAGTAATCCCACCGGTTTCAATATCTTCCGCCTGATGGGGATAGATTTCAGAAAACGGTTCATTGTTCACCAGCACATCGGTGACAACGCGATTTTCAAGGCTCCCGTCTTCCAGAACCTTCACCAAAATTTCTTCAAGGTTGGCAAAACTGCCCACCTGCATCTCACTGTGCTGGCCGTCGATGACTATCATGGCTTCCCTCCTGAATACTACATGCCCCACGGGCCGAATTTTTCCGATTCCGGCATTTTTATTCAAGTTTCATGCCATGTTCACATCTCGTTTGTTTCCCCCCGCGACAGAGGCACTCCATGCAGTCATCAGCCCCTCATACTGCCGGGCCAATGCCAGCACCGTTGCCAGTCCGCCCCCGGCCTCTTGCGTTTCGCACATCCACAAGTAACCAAGAACGTTCAAATATTCGCTATTATCCCAAAGCCCTTGCAGCCGCTGCCATGTGCCAAGAAATCGATTTTTCAGCATATCTGAAGGGCGTATGGACAGCGCGCGCCCCTGTTCTCCCAGCAGGTGCAACAACTGCACGGAACGGGCTAATTCGTCCGCCACACGCGCACTTCCCTCCTCTGAAAGGGGCCACGGTGCCTCCGGGGGAAGAATCTGCACGGTGTCTGTGCCGGCATCCATGCGGGAAGCTGGCAAACGGTCAAGAAATTGACGATAAAAATGACGCTGCTGCCGCACCCACCGGGTCCGGTCCTGCGCTTCATGCCCCGAAAGGGAAAGCAGGTCCATAAACCCACTGGCATCCCTGCGGGAAAGCCAGATGCGCGCCCCGGAATCCTCCGAAATACCTTCGGGAAGAATCGGGGAATCAGCGCAAGCAAACGCGTCCCGCCCTGCGCCGCTTTCCTTCGCCCACTGTCCAGTCCGCAGAAAGTGCGCGGCAAGGACAAACGCCGTGTCGGCGGTGATACGCCACCGACAGGCCAGTTCATGTGGGCAAGGACGCCCGAAAGGACAGGGATGACAAGGCATATCCGGCTCCAACGAACACGCCCCCTCCCGGTACGGCCCAGTGTCCCAAGGCTGGGCCGTAGCAAGAAAAATAGCAAGCACGGGCACGCCCAGTCCCGCAGCCAGATGCATTGTTCCAGTATCGTTGCTCACCAGCATTTCCGTGCGGGAAAGCACTGCCGCCAATTCCGGCAGCGAGGTGCCTCCCACCAAAGAGACGTGCGGATGCCCGGCAAGCGCGGCGTACCGCTCCGCAAGACCCGTTTCCCCCTGAGATCCCAGCAGAACGGGAACACACCCAGTTTCGCGCCACAAGCTATCACCCAAGGCCGCGAAATGCGCTACGGGCCAGCGCCGCCGCTCGTCACTTGCCCCAAGCTGAAAGGCGACAAACCGTTGCGAATCTGAAAGCGGTTCCGCGTCTGCCGCTGCCCGCTGCATCCCCTGCCGGAGCAATGTTTCCGCCCGCATGCGCCGTTCTTCGTCCGGCTGCCGTAGCGCGTAGAGACGCTCCCCCGCACCCAGACCCGCCGCCATCCAATACAGATCAACCAGATTGAAAGGGCTACACCCGCGCAAGCGTGTGGACGCCTGCAAAAACGTTGTCCACGGGTCGGTATTCACGCCAAACCCAAATTCGTCCATAGCGAAACCGCGTAAGCGCTCTCCCATGTCCGTTACGGTTGCCCCGCCGGACGCTGCATCAGAAGACACTGCCGAAAAAGATTCCGTAGTGAGCTGGCCCGTTCCCTGTTCTGCGTTCGCCGACCGCGCTACCACATGCGAGGCCAGCAGCCGACCGCTCAAGGTCGCGGTAAAATTAAGCACGGTTGTCGGAGGAAATGCCGCCGCTTCCGCACCCCAGCGCCAGATAGTGCTCAACGCCTCGTGCCACCCGCGATCAAGGCTGGCGAGCAGATTGGCTCCCGGAAGCGGAAAGACCGCGTCCACGTCGCGCAACAGCTCCGCTGCGGGTGCGAAATTGTCCAGACACACCAGCCCCACGGCATGCCCGCGCTGGCGCAACCCGGAAAACACCGGCTGTGTTTGCAGCAGGTCGCCAAACCGAGTCAGGTTCACGACGAGCGTATGAGCGGAAACCATGGTCATGCTAGCCCCTCCGCAGGCAGGTGGACAGGTAGCGCCCCAAGCGGAAGCGCAGGCTCTGGGACAGAAAGGGAGCCTCTTTTCAGATTGCGGGCAACGCTTTTAAAAATATCTCCATGGCTGGTGTGCGGCCCTGCTTCCCTCACCAGCCAGCGTGTGACAAACAGCTATTTTTCCCCACAGCCCCGGCGTAACAAAAAACACTACCGCCGAAAACCGGGGCGTGGTGCGGCCCTCTTTGCCACAGCATGGCAAACTTCACCCCGTCACACAATAAAAGCCGTTCAGGCGCACCGGGAAATTTCAGCTACGGAACCAACGCCAGCACGTCCTGCTCTTTCCCGATAGCGGCAAGGGTAGCCCCCTTGCGCAACGGCTGGTCTGCGGGAGGCACAAAGGTATAGTCCGCATCTTCCGGCTGACGGATGGCTACCACCATAATACCCTTACCGGTAAGTTGCAGTTCCATCAGTGTCTTACCTGCCCACTTGTCCACTTCCAGCTCCTGCAACAGCACACCACCGCCCAACTGGAGCATATCCAGCATTCCGGGGTTGGTGATACGGTGCGCCAGCGTGAGCGCCGCGTCCTGTTCCGGCTGGATAATATTCTCCACCCCAAGACGCTGTAATATCTTTTTATGTTCCGGTGTAATCGCCTTCACGGCAAGAGAACGCATGCCCATTTCCAACAGATTGAACACAATAAGCAGCGAGGCTTCCATGGACGATCCCACACTGACGATGACCATGTCCAAGTCCTGAAAGCGTAATTGCCGCAGGGCCGTGGTGTCTGTGGCATTGGCCACATAGACCTGATTCAGTTCGCCCTGCGCCTGTCGGATACGGGTTTCGCTGGCATCCACACCCACCACGGTATGCCCGTGTTCCGCTAATGCCTTGGCTAAAGGAAGACCAAATTTACCCAGACCGATAACGCCTACATCCAATTTTTTTCTCATACTCCACCTATCATGCTCCGCCTACCCTACAGGAAGATCGCTCGAAGGCCAGCGGTAGCGCGTTTCTGACTGCATGTGCTGCAACATGGTCAGCATCCATATGGGACCGATGCGACCAAGAAACATCAAAAACGTCAGCGCCAGCTTACCGGGAACACTGAGGGTAGGAGTAAGCCCCGTGCTCAGACCCACCGTGGCAAACGCTGAAATGCTCTCGAATAAATAATCCATTAGCTGTCCGCGCACTTCCCGATGCGGCATTCCAGCCCCTTCGGTGATGGAAAGCAGCAACGTAACAGCCAGCACACACCCTGTGGCCGTAAAAAAGAGAGCAAATGTCTTGGAAAGCGTATCGGACGATACCGCACGCCCCCCAACCACAACCTGATCGCGGCCTTTAAACTGCGAAACCATAAAAGCCAGCAACACCCGTAAGGATGTTGTTTTCAACCCGCCTGTGCACGAACCGGGCGAACCGCCCACAAACATGAGAAACATCATAATCAGCAGCGCAACATTAGTCATGCCGCCTATGTCCAGAGTGTTAAATCCGGCAGTGCGGCACGTGACCGATTGAAACAACGCGGCGAGAGCGCTTGACCACACATCGTCCTGAACTGCGCCGCCTTGTAATTCCGCAGCGAAAATAAGGATTGCTCCTCCCAACGTCAGGACTGCCGAAGTACCTAGCACCACGCGGGCGGGGTAGCTCAGGCCACGCGGGTTCAGCCGTATGCCGCGCAGCAGTAGCAGGCATTCGTCCAGCACTGCAAAGCCCACACCGCCAAGCGTGATGAGCAGCATAACCACAACATTCACGCCCACATTGGCGTTCCATTGCATGAGACTGTCAGGAAACAAGGCAAAGCCCGCGTTACAGAAGGCGGAGATAGCGTGAAACAGGGCGTTGAAGACGTCCATTTCCCGCGGTGCGAAAAGATACAGACAAAGTGCCCCGCCCAGCTCTATCACCAGCACCGTCCGCAACATACGCGTGAGAAACCACCCTAGGTGGAACGAGGGGTCGTGCAGCAACACTTGCCCCACGGCAAGCCTATCCGTGAGGGAAACGCGCCGTCGCCAAAGATAAAAGGTGAGACTGGAGTAGGTCATAATACCCAAGCCGCCCAACTGAATGAGTGCCATGAGCACCCAATGCCCCTCACGGGAAAAAGCTGTTCCCGTGTCCACGGTGGCAAGTCCGGTGACGCAGACTGCCGAAGTCGCCATAAACAGCGCGTCCACCCACGGCAGTCCTTCCGGGAGCGTGGTGGTTGCCCGCAACAGCACCCCACCCAGCAGGATGGTAAGGCCAAAGGCGGCGACTGGCAGCACAAAGGGAGAAAGGTACTTCCTTCGCATATCCGGCCCTATACGCCCATGCGGACGGCATGGCAACTCTTACGCCACTCCCCCCGCGCAGCCTCCCTCCAACTAAAAAACCCGATTCCCCTGCGCACTGCCATGTGTATGCCTTCACGCACACGCCACACCCGCACGGAGGCGTAACCGTTCAGCATGGTTCCGCCCCCCCCAAAGGGAACAGATGTGCGAAAAGCGTGAGGCGAGATGCCCCTGCCAAGGCTGGACGCACTCTCCGGCAATGCCTATAGTAATTGGGGTCTTCTATTGTTCGCACACAAAACACGTTGCGCAGGTTGCCGCGCGGTTTGCGCGCCCCCTGTTCAGGAGGATTAATGGATATTCGTTTTCAAAAAGCACCCGCAGCCGACTGGCGCGCCGATACTGTCATCACTTTTGGGTTCAAAGAGGAACCCTTTCTCGAACGCCTCCCCGTGCTGACCGAAGCGGCGCCATGGGTTACCATAACCCCCGCCCGGCACGATTTCCGTGGAGAAAGCAATCAGGTTGTCGTTATGTACGGGCACCCGGATATTCCGCTTCCGCGCCTCATCGCGGTGGGGCTGGGGGACCGGACGGCCTTTACCACCCAAACCCTGCGCACAGCCGTAGCCACTGCTATGCAGAAATGCCGCGAGCTAAAGGTCGAAACCTGCGCAATCCCGCTGGAAACTTTTCGCGATATTGACGCGGACACCGCAGTGCTTGTGGAAGAAGCCATTTTCGCAGCACAAATCTCCCTCTACACGTACGACACCCTCAAAACCACGCAGAAAGAAGCACCACACTCCCCACGCTGGCTTGCGCTGCTTTCCGATGCGGATGAATTTCCCGCGCCCCTGCACGCGGCAGCCCGCCGGGCAGAAGCCGCCGCATTCGGCGTCACCACAGCGCGTGATCTGGTAAACGGTCCCGCCAACATCGTCACCCCCACCCACCTTGCGGACACAGCCGAAGCCTTGGGCCGCAAATACGGATTTTCCGTGCGCGTGCTGCAAGGACGCGATCTGGAAGGGATGGGCGCATTTGAAGCCGTATTCAAAGGCGCTGAAGAACCGCCGCGCCTTCTGGTACTGGAACACGCCCCCAAAGGAACCGAAAACGATGCCCCCATCGTCTTTGTAGGTAAAGGCGTCACCTTCGACACAGGCGGCATTTCCCTCAAGCCCGGCGCGGGCATGCAGGACATGAAAAGCGACATGGCAGGGGCCGCCTCGGTCATCGGACTCTTCGCCGCATTGGGCCAATCCGATATTCCGCGCCGCGTGGTGGGTATAGCCCCCTGCACAGAAAACATGCCCGATGGACGCGCCACCCGCCCCGGCGACGTGGTGTCCACCCTCTCCGGGAAAACCGTGGAAATTATTAACACCGACGCGGAAGGTCGGCTCATCCTCTGCGATGCGCTGACATGGGTACAACGCGAATACCAACCCGCAGCCATCATCGACCTCGCCACACTGACCGGAGCAGCCGTGATCGCGCTGGGCACCGATGTGGCTGCCGTCTTCGCCACCGATGACACCCTCTCAAACCAAATACGCTCCATCGGGGACCGCGTTGGCGACCTGTTCTGGCCCATGCCCCTATGGGATATCTATTTTGAGCCGCTAAAATCAGAGGTGGCAGACATGATGAACGTAGGCGGGAGAGAGGGCGGCGCGGTAAATGCCGCCCTGTTCCTGAAACAATTCATCGAACCTTCCGTGCGCTGGGCACACCTTGATATCGCAGGCCCCGCCTATAAAACCAAAAAAGGCGGCTTGGGTGCTCCCGGTGGAACCGGCTTCCCCGTGCGCACCATGCTGGAACTCGCCCGGCACGGCATGGAAAGCTGACATTCCAACAAAGCAAACTCCGTACGGTGCAGCTAAATCGGGAGAGATACTGCACTCCGGCGATTCAGAAAGAAACGGCTATGAGCGTGGGAAGCGAGTAGTCTGAAAACCGAGTGGCGTGGGAAGACGCCTCCGGCGGCCGGGGAGGTAACCTCCCCGGACCCCACGTAACGTGCGGGGGATGTATTTCACGCGCAACTGAACGGGGTTCCATAGCGGAGGGTTCACTGCGGATGACACCGCAAACGCGTGGCACAGCTTTTCCCCGATAGCAGCTAACAAAACAGGCGTTGGAGTAACTCCAGCGCCTGTTCTAGGTATATGCCTCATCCTGCCGCCGAGCGTGTGTAAGGATTAATGTCCCGCGGCGTGGGAAGACGCCTCCGGACAGCCAAAGGGCCTCCCCAACACAGGGTGCAGGGACCAGTGGTCCCTGCCGGGTGAAGGGCAGCGCCCTTCCCGCCGGAGGCAAAGCCCCCTCTTCCTGTGCCTTCCCGCCGGAGGCAAAGAGTCCCGTAATCCTTTTGTAGGCGGGGCGGGCTTCGGGGATTTGTGCGGTGGGGGTGGTTTGAGATTGGGGAGGTAGAAACGACAAATCCCCCGGACCTCATCGGTTCCGGGGGATTTGTTTTGGAAAGAAGTCTTGGCGGCGGCCTACTTTCCCACCAGCTCCCTGGCAGTATCATCGGCGATGGCGGGCTTAACTTCCGAGTTCGGAATGGGA
>JAEWQB010000019.1 GCA_023460395.1 Pseudomonadota bacterium
GGGCTTTTTCTTTGTTGTGGAGTCCTTCGAGTGCGGAGAGACTGCACCAAAACAGAGTGAGAGCGCGCGTAGCCGAATCTGCACAGTCGCCGCGGGTTCGAGTCCCGTCCGCTCCGCCACGAGGATACGCCCTGTCGCAATGCAACAGGGCTTTTTCTTTGTTGTGGAGTCCTTCGAGTGCGGAGAAGATAACTGGCCATGCCCACGGCAGGCATGACACAGCCTGTGGCCCCTCCGGCGCGTTCTTTTTCTCTCGCTATTTAATTTGTAAAAACAGATAGATATACTGAGGGGCGGATAAAAAAAAGACAAAGAGGCAAAAAAGGCTTGCTCGTGAAAATGAATTTCAATATCAGATTTCAAGGAGAACGAACCCAACGGCGCGCGAAGCGCTGTGAACCTTGAAACCCAAAGGACTGGATCATGCCCAAAGCTCTCATTGTCTACGGTTCCACCACCGGCAACACGGAAACCGCAGCTCGCTACATTGCCAACACGCTGACCGATAAGGGATTCACAATCGAAACCAAGAGTGCGTCCGATGTCTCTGCCCCGGAACTTGGCGCGGGCTACGACGTAGTCCTGCTGGGCTGCTCCACATGGGGCGACGACGAAATCGAATTGCAGGACGACTTCATTCCGCTGTACGATGAGCTGGAAAACTCCGGCCTTGACGGTAAGAAAGTGGCTGTCTTCGGTTGTGGCGACTCCTCCTATACCTATTTCTGCGGAGCCGTGGACGCCATTGAGGAAAAGATGGAAGGTGTGGGCGCCTCGCTTGTTACTGATTCGCTGAAGATCGACGGTGACCCGGACCGCGATGACGTGGTTGCTTGGGCGGAAGAAGTGGCATCTAAGCTGTAGTCTTCGCATTCGTTATTTTTGTCCGTCCTATCCGCTTTGCTCGGTTTTGGGCCCCCCTCAAAAGGGCGTGCCGTGCTGCCGGGTAGCTTGGCGTAACAGCCGGGAGCGGCACAGGCCCCGGATCTGGGGCGGACGTGCGGTGCCTGAACACATCCGCGCTCTGTGACTGTGGGGGGAATTTTCCATCCCGTGGTGCCGGGGCGGACCGTGTTTCGTGAGTATTTGGGGCCATCCCGTGTGGGGGTGGCCCTTTGTTTTGGCAGATGCTGGTCTTTTCAATGCGGGGTGTCTGAGGTAGAAGGAGTGGCGCGTCGGGCGGGCATGGCGGAAAATAGGGGAAGGCGTGTTCGGGCGTATATTTCTTCCGGTGCGATGCCGGGGGAATGGAGCGGGAATATGGATACACACTCAATGGAATTTGCTGCATCAGGCGCATGGCGCACATGCCAAGCGTCCCAGCACGGAATAGCGGGGTTGTCCCCGGCACTGGCAGGGCCGCTTTTCCCCCTTTCCCGCTGCGGAGTTGACGAGCCTCACTTCAAAGCGGGGCACCCGGCTTCTGTACACCCCGCCGGTTCCGCCGGGAAGATCGGGTCGGGAGATACGTCTGACTGCGCGCAGGGGGGGCCGTTTTCCTCCTCGTGCCACGACCTCTCTATTACCTGCCGAGGCCTGTGTCCGCATTGTGGGGAAGAACACTCTTTGCCCGTGGGGCTTGCCCGCGCGGAATGCCACCACCTGATGACGTTGCTTGAGGCGCAGAGAAGGATTGATTTCCTTGTGCCGGAAGAACAGGCTAGCCCCCGGTTTCGCACGGATTATCTGTATGGTCCCGCGCGGGGGCAGATGTTTGGCGTGCTCGTGTGCCGCACATCTCAAGGCGCGCTCGGTGTGCTCCGGGCGTTTTCCGGTCAGTATAATAGCGAATGGTCCGTGCCGGGTTGGGTGCCACCCATAGTGGATATTCAGGCGTTTAACGGCATCGTGGCCCGCGACGATGCCCGTATCAACGCCTTTACCCGGCGTATTGCCGAAGCGGAAGCGCAAGGCGACCATGCGGTCCTTCCGGCGCTGAAAGAGGAACGTAAAGCGCTTTCCCGCCGGTCCATGGCGGATGTGCATGCGTTGTATCAGGTCGCTTCCTTCCGGGGGGACAGCAGGCTGCTGACCAGCATTTTCCCGCCAGAGAAGGGCATCCCCACAGGCACAGGCGAGTGCTGCGCCCCAAAATTGCTGCATTTCGCGGCCTTGCACGGGCTGGAACCCATCGGGCTGGCGGAATTTTATTGGGGACGGGAAAATCGCTCCGGCACGCGACAGCACGGGCAATTGTATCCTTCCTGTATGGACAAATGTTACCCGCTGTTGGGGTATATGCTCTGCGGGCTGAACACGGGGGAATAATGGAAACGGTGCGGATTCTTCATGCCGACGCGCATGTGGTTGTGGCGATAAAACCCGGAGGGCTGCTGGCAGTTCCGGGCCGTGGGCCGGAAAAGCAGGATTGCCTTATGAACAGGGTGCGGGCCTTGTTTCCCGGCTGCATAGAGTACCCCGCAGCGCACAGGTTGGATATGGATACGTCCGGCCTTATGGTCTTTGGCCTCACGGGGCAGGCGTATACATCTCTGTGCCGCCAGTTCGCCGAACGGATGGTGGAAAAGCGCTATGTGGCGGAGTTGGAAGGCGATGTGGTGGGCGGACAGGGGGAAATTTCTTTGCCGTTTAGGCTGGATGTGGATAACCGTCCCCGGCAGATATACGACCCGGAACACGGCAAAATGGGGCTAACCCGCTGGAGCGTATTGGGGCGTGAACGCCTCGAATTATCCGAACAATCCGAGCAATGGGGGGGGAGTGCGCGGACACAGACGCGTGTGGAGTTTTGCCCTGTCACAGGCCGTACCCACCAGTTACGGGTGCACGCCGCGCATCCGCTGGGACTCGGATGTCCCATTGTGGGAGACAGGCTGTACGGTTCCGGCGTGCCGGGAGATACATTGTTGTTACATGCCGCCTATCTGCGTTTTGCGCATCCTGCTACCGGTGAGGCGCTGGCTTTTTCCTCCCTTCCGCCATTTTAAAGGCGGCTCTGTTCGGGGGCGGAGACAGCACGGCGTTATGCACTGTTTTTTGAGATGCCTGTTCTTTTTTAATCCTGCCATGTGGCGTGGGCGTTGCCTCTCTGTGTGGGCTGGGCTACACTGCGCTTTTGAAAATTTGCCTGTGCCGCAGGCACATTGGCGTGTGCCGGGCGGACAGGAGAGCTCAGGCGAGGCGGTGCGCACGCAGCGGCTTTGTGCCCGCTGCGGTGGAGCGCCGGGCCACGGGCGGTGATGGCAAACCAAAGGACTGGGCATGTTGGTACTGCGTTGCGCGGCATGCCGCCGCAAGCTCTGGAAATATTACAAGGTGGGCAAAGGCGAGGTGCTTCGCTGCCACAAAGACCGTATTGTTCGCCAATATGAGGCTGAGGAGCGGGACGGGAAAATTTGGTGTTTGTGCGGTAAACCGGTGGGCCTGGACAAAGGCGGGCACTTCAGCATGATACGGAATGCTTTCACCTACGCGGGCACTAAAGAATGCAAACACTGAAACCGCTTGATACTCTTTTGAAAAAAGCGCAGACGGGGAAAAATTAACCTGTCGCGGTATCGCGGGGCCATACTCCGCAAGGCGTGAATCATGCAGCATATCCTTGTCGCCACGGATGACCGGGCTGCCGTCAGGGCCATCGCGCGCGGATTTTCCGCGCAGGTGGAATTGACTGAAGTGCGTAATCCCGACGATCTGAAAACCGCTCTCACCCGTCGCCCCCCAGACGTGATGTTTGCCGACATCGCGTGGGTGGACCAGTCTGGAGAGCGCAGCTTTGAAAGCATCCGCACGGCACTTCGTTCTTTGTGGGCTATTGCGCCCAATTTAGAAGTCATCATCCTCACTCCACAGGAAAATATTCGCGAAGCGGTTAAATCTGTTCGTGCCGGGGCGGACAATTACCTCACGTATCCCGTCTCGCCGGAAGAGGCCGGTTATGTGCTGGAGAGTTTGCGTGAGTCGCGCATGATGCAGACCGAATTGGAGTATTTGCGATCTGCGGATGCGGGAATAGCCGGGGGAGCCGGAGCGCTAAACGGTCCGTTGCAGCAGGTGCGCAGCCCGGTTATGCAGTCGGTTTTCGAGCAGGTTCGCCGGGTGGCGCAAGCCAACACCACGGTGTTGCTGCAAGGGGAAACCGGCACGGGCAAAGGCGTGCTTGCCAAGCTTATTCACGCTCAAAGCAACCGGGCCGCCGGACCGTTTATGGCGGTTCACTGCGGGGCTATTCCTGAAACCTTGGTGGAAAGCGAGCTTTTCGGACACGAAAAGGGAGCATTCACAGGAGCCAACCGCCGTAAGGCTGGCCGGTTTGAGGTGGCAGCCAAGGGCACTATTTTTCTGGATGAAATAGGGACGATTTCGCCTCCTACTCAGGTGCGCCTGTTGCAGGTATTGCAGGATAGGCTGTTCCAGCGCGTGGGCGGCGTGGTGGATATTCCCATGGAGGCGCGCATTGTGGCGGCAAGTAATGGGGATTTGGAAGACATGGTGCGCCGGGGAGAGTTTCGCGCGGATCTTCTTTTCCGGCTGAATGTTTTTCCCATCCGCGTTCCCGCCTTGCGCGAGCGCCGCGAGGACATTCCCTTACTTGCGGAACTGTTTCTGCAGCGCATGCGGCAGCAGTATATGAAGAAGATCGACGGTATTCACCCGGAAGTTTTGACTGCGTTTCTTTCCTATCCGTGGCCGGGGAATATCCGCGAGTTGGAAAATCTGATGGAACGGGCGTACATTCTGGAAACCTCGCACATGCTTTCACCGGGCAGCTTTCCACCGGAATTGTTTGTGGGGGGCGCGCCGCTTGCCAATGTTTCGCTAGATCTGTCTTTGCCGTTGGCGGAAGTACGTAATCAGGCAAAGGAGCAGGCACAGCGCAGGTATATTGAGGAAATGCTGGCTGATTGCCGGGGGCGCGTTACACTTACCGCGCAGCGGGCGGGCATTAGCTCCCGGCAGTTACGCAAACTTATGGGTCGCTACGGCATAGACAAGGCGAGTTATAAACCGGCGAAAAGCGGAACAAAAGGGGCCTCTTTGTAGGAAGCGGAACCTATCATTCCGCATCTGTTGCGGGCCGTTATGCGCGGTGACAACCGGGCAATGCTTTGTTTACCGTGTTTTTTCAAACAGCCTCATAATACCCCACGCAAAAGCGGAATGATTGCTTCCGCTTCTGTTTGGGGCTTTTTTTAAATATTTTAATAAAATAAAGATGTTACACGTGTGGCATGCGAGTTGCTCAAAGGGGCGCATATCACCCGGCCTGCGGAGATGCGCTCCGCACGGCAGATGGGCAGCCCACTATCGCCTGTGGTGTGGACCACAGGCACAGACACACATGGAGATTCGCCGTGAGCAGCGTTGCCGAAACAGAACAGTCTCCTCTGGAGCCTCCTTCGTTATCGGGCGGTTCGTCCCAATTTGTCCTGCATAATTTTTCCCTTTCTTTCGCGGATATGACTCCGGCTTCCCTGCTTTCGGAAGTTCCCGGTCATGTCATCAGCGAGCGCTCTGAAGCCTTCCGGGCGCGTTTTTACCCAGATGTGAACCGTAAAACGTGGTGCGATTGGCACTGGCAGTACGCCAATCGTATCACTTCGCTGAGCCAGCTAGGCACCATGATTTCCTTGTCCGCTGACGAACAGGGGGCGGGCATGGGGCGTGCTGCGCTGCCCTTGGCTATTACGCCATATTACGCTGCCCAGTTTATTGCTGAAGATCCTGCAGACCCGTTGCGGCGCACTATGGTGCCCACCGTGGCGGAACGTCTGCTGAACCCCGGCGAATCCGCCGATCCGCTTAGCGAGGACGGACACAGCCCGGTTCCGGGGCTTGTGCACCGCTACCCGGACCGGGTGCTTTTTCTCGCTACCGATACCTGCGCGGCGTACTGCCGCTATTGCACCCGCTCTCGGCGCGTGGGTAAGCCCGGAGCTATTGGCGCGGCCCGCAAGCGCTGGCCCGCCGCGATTGAATACATCGAAAAACACCCTGAAGTGCGCGATGTGCTCATTTCCGGCGGTGATCCGCTCACCATGTCTGACGCAGCGCTGGACCATCTGCTTTCGCGTCTGCGCCGCATTCCCCACGTGGAAGTTCTGCGTATTGGCACCAAGGCTCCTATTGTTATGCCTCAGCGTGTTACCCCCGGACTCGTCCGTGTGCTGCGCCGGTATCATCCGCTGCTCATGAGCATCCACTGCACGCACCCGCGTGAAATTACGCCGGAGGCACATGAAGCGCTGACCCGCCTCGCGGATGCGGGCATCCCCTTGGGCAGCCAGACGGTGCTGCTGAAGGGCATTAACGATAATTGCCCGGATATGAAGGCACTGATGCACGCGTTGCTGAAAAGTCGTGTGCGCCCGTACTACCTGTATCATTGCGACCCAGTGCAGGGTACCGCGCATTTTCGCACGCATATCTATAAAGGGGTGGATATCATCCGCGGGCTGCGCGGCTTTACCTCCGGGTACGCCGTGCCGACATATGTGGTAGACGCCCCCGGAGGCGGCGGTAAAATTCCGCTTATGCCGGACTATGTGCAGGGCTACGACGGTGAAGATTTAGTGCTGCGCAACTACGAAGGCGGACTGTATCGTTCCTATGACCCCGCAGCAGAACCGGAACCGGCTCTTGCTGGCGCACCGCGTTGCGCCGGGGAGGATCTGCCGTGCGCATAGGCATGACCTACGATCTGAAGGCCGACTATGTAGCCATGGGGTTTTCTGAGGAAGATGCGGCGGAGTTTGACAGTCCCGTTACCATTGAGGGCCTTGAAGAAGCCCTCACCTCCTTGGGATTCGAGGTGGAGCGCATAGGCGCGTTGCCCAAGCTGGCAGACGCGTTGCTGCGCGGTAAACGATGGGACATGGTATTTAATATTGCGGAAGGGCTGCATGGATTCGCGCGGGAAAGTCAGATTCCGGCTTTGCTGGAGTATTATGGCGTGCCTTGCGTGTTTTCAGATGCCATGACTCTGGGGTTGTGCTTGCATAAGGGAATGGCCAAGCGCGTGGTGCGCGACAGCGGCGTCCCTACGGCGGATTTTGCCGTGGTGGAGCGGGCGCAGGATGCGCGGGTGCTGACGCGGGCATTGCCGTTTCCGCTATTCGTCAAACCCGTGGCAGAAGGCACGGGACTGGGCGTGGGGGCTGCTTCCAAAGTCCGCACCCCGGAAGAGCTGGAAGCCGCCTGCGCGAGACTTGTCACGCGTCACAATCAGCCTGTGCTGGTGGAAACTTACTTGTCCGGTCGGGAACTTACGGTGGGCATTACAGGCACAGGTGCGTCGGCTCGTGCCCTCGCGGCTCTGGAAGTGGTGTTTGTTGAGGGGGCCGAATCACAGGCGTATGGGTATGTGAATAAGCAGGAATTTGAAGATCGGGTGGCCTACAGGTTGGCAACGGACGCAGTGGCGGAAGCCGCAAGCCACGTGGCTTTGCAGGCATGGCGTGCCTTGGGATGCCGTGACGGTGGTCGGGTGGACGTGCGGCTGGATGCAGCGGGTGTGCCTAATTTTATTGAGGTGAATCCGCTGGCTGGTCTGAACCCGGAGACGTCTGATCTGCCTATTTTATGCTATAAGTCTGGGATAACCTACCGGAAGCTTATTCGAGAGATTATGGAATCCGCTCTTGCGCGTAACGGCCTGACGTTTTCCCTGTGCGCGGAAGACGGTCCGTTGTCTTCGTTGTGGCCTGCGGAGTCCGTAGCGGGAGCCGCAGCAAAGCCGGTGGCCTGATATGCTCGTCGTACCTCCGGCTTCCCCATACGGGAGCGCGCGGACATCGTGCGGGGCGCAGGATATCTCCCTGCGTCCTCAGTCGCCGTTGCGCGTTGTCGTTATGCATAACACTTTGGACGCGTGCCCCGCGCCGGGTTCCGAAGCCTGCGGGGCACAGGCGCTTCCCCGACCGGATCAGGAAGATACGCTGCTACAGGCGCAGGCTGTGGAGGCCACGTTGCGCTCTCTGGGCGCAGAGGTATCGCTGCTCCCTGTGTCTCTGGATTTGGCGATGGCGCGGCAGCAGTTGATGGAGCGTGCGCCGGACGTGGTGTTCAACCTTGTGGAAGAGCTGGCTGGGGATATTCGTCTTGCCCCACTGGCGACCGCGCTGGTGGAGCATCTGGGCATAGCCTGCACGGGGACGGGAACAGCAGGGCTTGTTCTTGCTGGTGACAAGGTGGGGTGCAAACGGGTTCTACTGACCGCCGGGGTGGCAACTCCCGCGTGGGTGACTGCGACGGATTCCGGTACGTTTGTGCCGGGGCGGTATCTGTGCAAGGCCGTGCATGAGCATGCCTCGTTCGGTATGGATGATACGTGCCTTGTGGATGCGCACGCTGTGGACGCCGTGCGCGAACGTATCGCCGCCTGTGCCGCAGTGCATGGCGGGGCGTGGTTTGCCGAGCAGTTTGTGGACGGGCGCGAGTTCAACGTGGCGGTGTTGCGGGGAAAGAATGGAGAACCCGTGGTGCTTCCCCCGGCGGAAATGCTGTTCGAGGGCTTCGACGCTGGTCGTCCCCACATTGTGGGCTATGCCGCTAAATGGGATACGACAGCCCCGGAATACACAGGGACGGTGCGTGCCTTTTCGCTCACGGAGAATGACTCGCTTTGTCGCGCTCTGGTGCGGGCGACCGAAGCATGCTGGCACGCTTTTGGTCTGGCGGGCTACGCGCGTGTGGACTTCCGGGTGGGCGGCACAGGCACGGCTGCGGACCCGTATATTCCCTATGTTATCGATGTGAACGCCAATCCTTGCATTGCCCCGGACGCCGGTTTGGCTGCCGCAGCTTTGGAGGCCGGTATGACGTATTCTGACCTTGTGCGGGCTGTGGTTGCCGCAGCGGTGTGTGAAACACGGCGTTAGCCCGGCATCTGAAAAAATTCAGGGGGTAGTCCCTGAGTACTGTTTTACTGGGGTGCCCATCAGTGCCCATCAGTGCCCCGTAGTGCCCAGTGGTGCGGGCGCGTCCCGGCTCCCGCTTGCTCATGGTGTGTTGTCGTGCCATAGTCCGTCCCCATGATAGCTTCCGTCTCTATTTTTTCCACATCCGCAGTCTCCATTGTCATGGAGGCCGCGCCATTTTTGTTGCTTGGCTCCCTGCTGAGTGCGGTGCTGGAAGTGTATGTTTCCTCGGATGCCATGACCCGTTTTTTACCGCGCACAGCGGTGGGGCAGGTGCTGGCTGGCGTTTTTGCGGGTATGCTGCTGCCTACCTGCGAGTGCGGTATTGTTCCCGTGGTGCGGCGCTTGCTGCATAAAGGCGTTCCACCGCGTACCGCTATTCCCTTTATGATGTGTGCGCCGGTTATTAATCCCGTGGTTATCGCGTCCACGCTGTTTGCCTTTCAGGGCAATGTGGATGCGGTGGTTTTGCGCTGTTTGCTCGTGCTGGTGCCCGCTGTCGCCATTGGCATGGCGCTGGGGGCGGCTCCTGCGTCGACTGTGCTGCGCGAACCTATGCGGAAGCGAGAGGAAGAGGCTTCCGCCCGACGGGCCGGACAGACATTCCCTCCTGATGTGGCGTCCCCGGATGTGCGGTTTGCCGAAATATCCTCCGCTACTGAGAGAACCGGAGGACATGGCGCAGTGCGGCCCTGCGGCTGTGGGCGGGACCATGCGCACCATTCTGGCGGGCATGCTGCGGGAGGCGGCTGTGGTTGCGGCTGCCACCGCGACGGACGGGGGCTGACGGCACTGCTGGGCCACACCGCGGCGGAATTTATTGGCATGGCGCGTTTTCTCGTGCTGGGCGCTGTGGTTGCCTCTGCCTTCAAAACTTTTTTGCCGCCTTCCGCTCTGGAGATGTTCACCTCCGCCCCATGGTTAGCCATTGCCGGGCTGATGCTGCTGGCGATTTTGCTGTCCGTTTGTTCCGAGGCGGACGCCTTTGTGGCAGGTTCGTTCACGGCGTTTCCGTTCATGGCGAAAATCGCCTTTATCGCGGTGGGACCGTTGGTGGATTTGAAGCTGATCCCCATGTTTTTCGCCGTGTTCCGCAAGCGGGTTGCGTTCACGCTCATCATTGTGCCCATTGTGTCCATTTATGCCATGGCGGCGGTGCTTGCCGCGCTGGGGGTCTAACATGGGCGGTGTTGTTCACATCTTTCGCGCTTCCTTACTGCCTCTCGCGCGAGCCTGTTTTTTAGCGGGCATGGGCGCGTTTATGATTATGCTGTCGGTGTCCCCGATGTACTGGCGGTTTCTGAATCCCAAATACGCGTGGTTGTCGTTGGGAACCGGTGTGGCTATTGCTTTGGTGGGAGTGGGAAGCCTGTGCATTCCACAGACAGCCCGGCGCTCGTGGGGGGTGGTGGCGGGAGAGTTGGCGGCGGTGGGCGTGTTTCTGGGATTGGCGTTGACCGCCGTAACCGTGCCTAATCCGTTTTCCATTCCCGTGCCGTCTGTCGCATCTGAAGATGGCTTCATACAGGACGCTGGTACTTTTGTTCTGCATGACGCCCCACCCCCTGCCACGTTTTCCGGGGCGGAACCCGCAGTGCGCGAGGCGCATAGTGCCCGCCTGCTTTTGGCGGACGGAGAATATGTGCGCATAAACATTGCGGAGTTGCTTGCGGCGGAAGGTACGGATTCCGTGAGTGCCGGACAACGCTATGTGGTGCGTGGCGGTGTGGTGCGCACACCGGAGTTGGATGCCGCCGGATATATCGGCGTGGGGCGGCTGCTCATCACCTGTTGCTTTGCGGATGCGGCGGGCGTGGCCTATCTGGTCCGTGTGGAAAATCCACAAGCTTGGCCGCACGGCGGATGGGTGGAAACGGCAGGCATACTTCGTCCGCGCGATGCGAAAAGCCCGGCTTCCGTACCCGTTCGCGGTGCGCTTTCCGCCATTATCAGTGATAAGTACGTGCTGGAGGCGCAGAAGGTGGAATCGGGACACATGCCTGATATCCCCTTTATTTTCAGCGTGCACCGGGCGGAACCATACGCGTTTTGATGAAAATTTGCAGCGCACGAGTGTAGTTGCGAAGAGCCACTACGTGTTTTTTGCGATATTGAGGATCGCGCGAAAAGTTTTTGTCTTAGGGGATGGTCACGTCTATGCAATGCCAGCCGTTTTTTCCTGATTGTCCTTCGATTAAATTAAAAGAGCGCGATTGTAGTCTGTTGAAATAGAGTTGTATGATTGTGGCATTTCTTTCTTTGCTCCATGAAATGTCTTTTTGTATCATTGGATATATTTTACCACTATCATCTTGAAGATAAAATGCATATTGATGGCCGGGTTGATATATAGTAAATCCACCGGTTTGAGGGGTTTCGATCTCAACAATTGTCTGCATATCAGAAAGAATAACATTGCTGAGTGTGACGTTGTTGCGAATAGGGAATGTTACAGTATAAGCCCCATTGGGCGGTGAAGGAACTAATTCTCTTCGCTTTTCTTGAGACTGTGGAAAGGACGCGTGCGAGGTGTTTTTTAAACTACCATTTTTAGCCTGTTGCTGTGGGAGAGCTGCGCCTTCTGAGTTTTGAACAGTCTTTGCTAGTTCAATATGAGTTTTGGCTCCCTGCTCGATGAGCATGAATTCAATATCAAGCAATGCTTGGTCCGTGGAGTTTTGCTTTTGTACCAAGTCCAACGCAGTTAATCCTTGGCAACTTGTGTTTGGAGCCACTCTGTATTCTAGCAGAAACTCCACCATTTCCTTATCGCCGTAATCAACTGCGTTCATAAGAGGAGTTCTTTTTTGGGGGCCAGAACACATATTAGGATCAGTTCCGGCTTTAAGTAAATTTTTTGCCACCACACTGTTTCGCACTCGGTACATACCGTACACAATGTCAATAGGGCGGCAGGCGTAGCTATGATTTAATCCTCCATCAGGGCTTGTTGTGTTAAGGCTTTCTTGGGTTTTTGAAAGAAGAAGTGCATACGCCTTATTCATATCTTGTGATTTTTGCGGAGATGAACCGAAAACTCTGGGTTCAAAAAGAGTACTTGTTACAGAATGCAATACGGTTTGACCGTATTGGTTACGTTTGGACAGAGGAATATTTTTTTGAATGAAAAGTGTAATTTTTTCGTAATAATGCGAATTTCCTAGATTGAATAAGTCATTGTACAGTGACGCAGGATCGTTAATGGTATAGCCACTATCAAGGAGAAATTTAATAATTGATGGCGGTTGTTGGACTAACGAATATTGAGGGATGACATTTTTTACCGTGGCACCTTTTGCGATCATTGACTTTGCAGTCACGATATCTCCATTTTCTATGGCCGCTTTAAGTTGCCTTTGGTATACACTTTGTGCGGAAAAAGCTGGAGGAGAATAAACAGTGGCTATACATATAATGAGCGAAATAAATATAAATTTACACATGTTTTCTCACGGCAGGGTATGTTAGAATGATTATGATAAATAGTTTTGCATCATTTACATATTTTTTCAAGAAACGCTTTGTACTGCCGTTTTCAGCGAATACTTTTGCTTGAGAAACGTATTACGTGCATTCCACCAATCGATGCCCCTGTGAGAAAGGGGCACCTCTGTGTCTATTCCATTTGTCTAGATCGAAGTGGTAAGTGCTATCCTCTCTCCGGCAACCGTCCGTACACATCGTCAAATCTTACGATATCGTCTTCCCCAAGATAGCTGCCGGTTTGCACTTCGATGAGTTCCAGCGGAATTTTCCCGGGGTTTTCCAGCCGGTGCGCTTCCCCTAATGAGATGTAGGTGGATTGGTCCTCGGTGAGGATAATTTCCTCGTCGCCGCGGGTGACTCGTGCTGTTCCGCTGACGACAACCCAGTGCTCGGCGCGGTGAAAGTGCTTTTGCAACGAGAGTTTTGCCCCCGGCTTGACAGTGATGCGCTTGACCTGAAAGCGGCCCTGAAGGTCTATGGTTTCATACGCACCCCACGGGCGGTATACGCGTTTGTGGGTGTCAGCTTCCGGGCGCTTTTCTTTTCGGATGGCGTCTACCAGTTGCTTAACGTCCTGCACTTTGTCCTTGGGAGCCACCAATACCGCGTCCGGTGTTTCCACCACCACATGGTCGCGCAGGCCCGCTACCGCGAGCAGCCGACCTGTGGAGTGCAGGTAGGATTGCTCTACGTCCAGCGTAAGCACATCGCCTACGGTAACATTACCGTCAGATGTTTTGTCGCCGATATCCCAAAGGGCACTCCACGATCCCACATCGCTCCAGCCGGCATCCAGCGGCATAACCACACCGCGTCGGGTGTGTTCCATGACAGCGTAGTCTATGGATTCAGCGGGGCATTCCGCGAAGATTTCCCGTGCGGGGCGGAAGAAGAGGGCATCGCCAGTTCCGGTATCCATGGCCTGCTGCGCGGCCTCGGCAATGTCCGGTCGCAGGGTTTTCAATTCGGCCTGATACGCGGTGGCGCTAAAGAGGAACATGCCGCTGTTCCAGTAAAATGTTCCGCTCTCAAGATATTGTTGCGCGGTTGCGCTGTCTGGCTTTTCTACGAACCGGGCAATGGCGTATCCTGTATCTGAACCGTTCGCAGGCAGCGGCGTGCCCCGTTCTATGTAGCCGTAGCCGGTTTCCGGTTTGTCCGGCACGATGCCGAATGTCACCAGACGCCCGTCATGCGTAAGGGACAGGGCGTCACGCAGCACGCGTAGTACTTCCTTGGGAGCGCGGAAGTGGTGATCCGCGGGGGCCAGCAGCATGAGGTCGCCACCTTTCTGTAGAATGGCTGAGGCCGCAAGGCTGGCTGCCGGAGCGGTATTCCTTCCTGCCGGTTCCAGAATGATAGCCGCCGGTTCTATGTGGATTAGCCGCAGTTGCTCCGCCACCATGAAACGGTGTTCTTCGTTACACACGATAATGGGAGGCAAAAACAGGTCCGCATCGGCAAAGCGGAGTGCGGTTTGCTGGAGCAAAGTGGTTTCACCAATGAGCGGCAGAAACTGCTTGGGATAAAGCTGGCGGGAAAGGGGCCACAGGCGGGTACCAGATCCGCCAGCGAGGATAACGGGGGTGATCATGCGTTCTCTCCTGCGCGGACGGTGCCGCGCGAAACAGGGAATGTCAATTTTGTGAGCTACGGCAGTGCCTTAGCGCTTCATGGTGAATCCGTGTTTTTGCAGCAGTTCGTACAGCCGGGCGCGGGAAAGACCGGAAAGGGAACACGCCGTGGCGACATCGTGCTCACTGCGTGTAAGCAGGCTGTTCAGGTATTCCGTTTCCATTTGGTCCAGCACCTTTTTCCGTACCAACCGGAGGGAGGGAAAAGTGCTCTCGCGCAGTATGGCTTCCTGAATGAAGGGAGCGACAGACATAGCCGGGGCACCGGTTGTTTCCGGTTCGGACGTTGAACGTCCGCAGGAGCCGTTGGCGCCGGAAAGTGAGAAGCCCGTTGGTTCCTGCACCGCGTTGCGGATAAGAAACGCGCGAACGTCACGGGGAAGATGGTGGGAATGCAGTGTGTCCACGTCAAAGGAGTTCGCGATGGCGGTGTGCACCACGTTGATAACGTCGCGCACATTGCCGGGCCATGGATATTGCTCCAGCGCGTGCAGAAAATCTTTGGCGATATGTTTGGGCGCGCTGCCTTGTTCCGCGCATATGCGCTCCACAAAATGGCGCACAAGCGGTTCCACGTCGTCCGGTCTGTGACGCAAGGGGGGCAGTTCAATCACGTTGGTCGTAAGCCGGTAGTAGAGATCTTTGCGGAACTCCCCGCTTTGCACCATTTGCTCAAGGTCGCGGTTGGTTGCTGCTACAAGGCGAAAATCGCTGGATTCTTCTTTGGCCGATTTAAGAGGGCGGAAGGAGCGGTCTTGCAATACGCGCAGCAGGGATTTTTGAATACCGAGGTCTAAATCGCCCACTTCGTCCAGAAAAATAGTCCCGCCATCGGCTTGCTTAAACAGGCCCACGCTAGCTTCGCGGGCATCGGTGTAAGCCCCCCGCGCATGACCAAAGAGAATGCTTTCCGCCAGTGAGGTGGGCAGATTAGTGCAGTCCACCACAATGAAATTTTTGTCCGCCCGGTCGCTGTTGGCGTGTAGCGCACGGGCCAGCAATTCTTTGCCGGTTCCTGTTTCGCCCACAATCAGCACATTGCCGGGGGTGCGTGAAATCATGCCAAGCTTTTGCAGCACCTCTTCAAATGGGGCGCTCTCGCCAATAAGCGGGCCACGCTCTATAGCCGCTTTTTGCATGAAGTCGCGGCGGGCCTCGCGGTGGCGCAGGCAGCGTTTGATAATTTGTTCGAGCGTGGGGTAGGAGACGGGTTTGATGAGATAGTCCCACGCGCCGGAGCGTATGGCTGTGTCTGCTGCTTCGCTGTTGCCGTTGGCGGTGACAACCACGACATCCGGCGTGCCGGGGGTGCGCGTTATTTCATGCAGATGGGAAAGGGTATCTCCCTCAGGCAAATGCACGTCCAAAAAGACAAGCTCCCCCGGCTGTTCCCGCAGACGGCGGAGTCCTTCGCCGAAGGAGTGGGATGCCTCGCAGGAGTAGCCCATTCGGTTCACCATGGAAACGAATGCGAAGCAGAAGTCCTCGCGGTCATCAATAACGTGGATATGAGCCATAGGCGTAAGCGCGTTGGTTGATTCGTTGATCGGAAGCGCGGGGCCGTTGGCGAAGTACACAATGTCATTCGCAATCGGTTCCCGGTCTGGATATTCCGGGACAGGATGCGCAAGGCTTATGCGCCGGGTTTTCATCTGAGGCACGGCCTAGGCACCTTTCTTGCGGGGAACCTTGCGTAGTATGACAGATTTTTGTGCGCATGGAAACAGCGTGGAGGGGGGAAATGTCTTGATGTTGCCCTGTTTCGGAGGATTTTTTTGGAAAACTGTCCGGGTTTTCCAGATGAAGGCGCCGCCCCGTGCCGCTAGGCGAACGATTGTAACCGGATAGTCAACAATACGTGTCCCTATATTTAAGATGAGGTGACAGCCCTGAAGTGGGCGAACACTGCGTGGTTTAGCGTTCTTTTCCCCTGTCCCGAACTCTAGGGCGCACGCTCAGGGGCATAGATTTTGTCTGTTTCTTCCAGACTGGAACATGTCGAAATTCTTTACAATGCCCTTGTATATTCATGATATTATTGTTAATGTATAGTAATGTCGAAATGGCATGAGTTTTTCATGCATAGTGGATGAACTGGAGGTTGCGACAGGCGCAGCGGAGATTGGAGGTTGTGTGAATAGTAGACATGAAGATTCCTTCCACGTTTCTGGACCGTTGGCCCGGAGGCTTGAGCACAGCGCCGAAGAAATAGGCATTGAGGCTCAGGTGCTGCTTGAGGGGTTAGTGGACCAGTTTCTTTCCCGGCGGGAGTCCGCGCAACGGGGAGGGGAGCACCGGGCCTTTGCCCGTATGTCGCTCAGTTTGCCTGCCATGATGTACTTTGAAGATAAGGCTGGCGGGTATGGGCGGTATCTTGCGGCGACCGTGCGGGACATCTCGCCCCAAGGGTTGGGCATAACCTGCCGCGACCAGTCTTTTGGTGATGGTGTGACTTCCGTGCGGGGGGGAGGATTCGGGTTTGATATTATGTTTTCCGTGTCGGGTGATATGCCGCCGGTTCGTTTCCGGTGCCGCTCCCGCCGCATAGATGTGGTGGATGATGCGGTGCATATCGGCGCGGTTATTGAATTTGCCGATCAGGAAAGTACCGACCAGATAGAGCGATTAATTGAAACGGGGCTTCTGTAGGGGCGGAGGCTCCCGCATGCTTGGTTCCGCGTGGGGTATTGAGGATATGGTTTTAGTTGTCAGGGGACGAAGAGGCACACCGGTCCGCTGAATGGCAGGGGCCGCCGTATTCCGTATTCGGGGTTCTGCCTGTATCAGCAGGTAGCTGGGGCATATCGGCAGAGACGCCGCTGTGTTCTGTGTGTACATTTTTTAGATAGGGTGAACCGTAGAGGATACAGGTGTGATGCCATTTGACGAGCGGAATATCCCGGACGAGCGGGGACATGTGGCTCATGTTATCCTCACCATGGGGTTGGGAGGGGCGGAACGCCTGGTGCACGACCTCGCGATTCGCCGTGCTGAACAAAAACGGCGCGTGAGTGTCATTTGCCTAGATGCCATACGCGACAATTTGGAAGGCTTGGCTGAACGGTGTGTGCCCGTGCACCTTATTCGCCGCAGACCAATGGTGTTCGACCCCAGTACGGCGCGGGCACTCGTCCGCCATGTGCGCCGTCACGACGTGCGGGTGCTGCACGCGCACGATCTTTCCAGTCTGGCCTACGCCGTGGTTGCGGGGGCACTGACCCGCATTCCCGTGGTGATGACTGAGCACAGCCGCCATTACCTTGAGGAGCGTGCGCGGCGGCGCTGGGAAAAACGGTTACTCAGCATGGGACTGGATGCGCTGGTGGAAGTTTCCGATCAACTGGCAGACGCATCGCGCTGCCGTGATGGCGTGGCGCGGCGGCGTATACACGTTATCCCCAACGGTGTTCCTGTGGAGAGTTACCGCCACGCGGACGGCGCTGCCGTGCGCCGCGAATGGGGGCTGGAGCCGTCCTGCCTGCTCATTGGCGCGGTTGGGCGGCTTGAGCATATCAAGGGACCAGATGTGCTGCTAGCCGCTTTTTCGCTGGTGCAGGCGCAGCATCCGCAGAGCCGGCTTGTCTATGTGGGCGATGGTTCGTTGCGGGAATCGTTGCGAGCCGCCGCACTGCGCATGGGCCTTGGAGAGCGGGTGCTGTTCGCGGGTATGCGAAGCGATATTCCCGCCGTAATGGCCGCGCTGGATATTTTTGCCATGCCCTCGCGTTCGGAGGGACTGCCGTTTGCTTTGCTGGAGGCCATGGCCGCCTCGCTCCCCTTGGTGACAACCTCGGTAGGGCACATTCCCGACCTTATTACCGACGGGCAGAACGGTCTGCTGGTCCCCCCCTCGCCTGACTTGGCGGAGACGTCTGGCGGAGCGTTGGCTGACGGGCCGCCAGAGAATCCCGGTGGCGAGGCCGCCGGACCCGATGGCGTGCGGGAGGCGGTGCTTGGCATGGCCCGTGGGCTGGAGGTGCTGCTGGCATCGCCGGAAAAAAGGGCGCGTTTCGCGGCGAATACGCTTGCCGTGGTGCGGGAGCGCTATTCGCAAGAGCGCATGTTCGCGGCATATGAGGCGCTGTACACACGGTTTTTGTCCGGGAAAAAGGAACGCGCATCCGGGGAAAAGAGTCCTGCCGCGTGTTCCTGAAAGGCACCGGGCTATGTGAAAACATTCCCATTGTGTTGTTTATCTTGACAGTTTTCATCTCCGGGGGCATTGCTCAAGAAGTCTGTTTTCTCGGCCCGGCGTGGAGACATGCGTCGCCACGAGGATGGGGAGATCTTTCAGAACATGCAACCCCTTACCGCCATGCCCCAGCCTCAGCGCAATACCCTCTCGTTTCCTCATGCCGTGGCTCTCGTCATTAGCGCGCTTGCCGGGCTTATCGCACTTACGCGTCCTCTGGCGGCACACTTCCCCGATCAGGCTCTTCCCCACGCGGACGCAACACTGGCTGTGCTTATCTTCACCGTGGGCATGTGGGTGTGCAGCGTGTTTCCTGAAGCGCTTACCACGCTGATTTTCTTCTGTATAATGATGCTGGGCAAGCTGGCCCCTGCCTCGACTGTTTTCGCGGGGTTTACGTCATCCGCGTTCTGGCTGGTGTTCGCGGGGTTGATTCTGGGACTCGCCGTGCGGGAAAGCGGGCTTGGCAACCGCATTGCCGATTGGTTGGGCAGACTGTGCCGGGGGTCTTACTTCACGACGGTATCCGCCATGGTGGGATTCGGGCTGGTTATGTCGTTCCTCATGCCGTCCGCCATGGGGCGCGTTATTTTGATGATGCCCATTCTGAGCACCTTCGCGGAAAAAAAGGGCTATCTGCCCGGTTCCCGTGGCGGGTCTGGTATTTTGTTAGCCGGAGCGGCAAGCACGTTGTTGCCCGCGTTCACCATTCTCCCGTCCAACGTGGGGAATATGGTGTTGGTGGGTACCATGGAAGCCCTGTACGGCACTGTTCCCACCTACGGACAGTACATGCTGATGAACTTTCCCATTATGGGTTTGCTTAAGCTTGTCGCCATTACCCTGCTTGCCACCGCGTTGTTCCGGGAAGCGCCGGGGCAAATTCCTGAAGAACGGGCATCGCTGCCGCCCATTTCCCGTGCGGAGCGCAGACTCATGTTGCTGCTGTGCGCCGCGCTGCTTATGTGGATGACTGACGCCTTTCATGGCATCTCTCCTGCGTGGGTGGGGCTTACCGCTGCGGTGATATGTCTGCTTCCGGGCACGCATCTGCTGGCTGAGGGGGCTTTTTCGCGTATTGGCTTTGCCCCGCTTTTTTATGTGGCAGGGGTTATCGGGGTGAGTGCCACGGTGCAGGCATACGATTTTGGATCGCTGGGCGCGGGGGCGGTGCTGAATACATTTCCCCTCACGCCGGGAGACACCGCATGGAACTACAGCGTGTTAAGCGGCGTGGGTATTTTTGCCAACCTGCTTGCCACGTCCGCCGGAGTGCCGGCCGTTATGAGCCCCATGGCGGGTAAACTGGCGGACGCGTCCGGCCTGCCGCTTATGACAGTGCTTATGACGCAGGTTATCGGGTTTTCCACCGTGCTGTTACCGTATGAAACTCCGGCTATTGTGGTGGCGGCGCACATAAGCAATGTGCCTACCCGTACAGTGAATACCTATTACGCCATTCTTTTTATCGTCACGGTGCTTCTGCTGCTTCCCCTCAATTATCTATGGTGGGGGCTGATCGGCGCTCTCTAGCACCATGGCGACAATGTGTGCGCCATGCGCTTGGTCCGCTGGTTTTACGCCAGAGCTTGTATTCGGGATGAGGGCTAGTGCAGGGGGGCGCGCCGGATGCGGCTGTGGTGAATCCTCTGTCTCTGGCCCCGGCTTTGGCAGAACTGTCGGGTGTGTTATTGCCGCTGTTACCTTCGGCCTTACGGCGTTCCGAAGCGGGCGGTAACCGATATAGCCTGACTTCGCCCCGCTTTACACTACGTCGGGAACACCTTACGGTTTTTCCGGCGTTATTCTTCTTTTCTCATTCTTTTGTTGTCTGGAGCTTTGTATGTCGCACGCCCCGCGCTCGTTTGTTGACGAGCTTTGCGTTCAGATTTCCCGCCTCGGCCCCTGCGGGTGTTCCCCGCACGCCCCCGGTACGGTGGGTTCCGCTGCCGCGTTGGTGCTTTCCCCGCTGTTTTTTTTGCCATTGTCTTTGGGCTGGCGGCTCGTGCTGCTGGGCGTTTTGTTCGTGGTGGGCAGCCTTGTGGCCTCCCGCGCGGAACGGGTGTTGGGCAAAAAAGATCCCGGGGAAATCGTTGTGGACGAATTGCTTGGGCAGTGGCTGACCCTGCTGCCGTTCGCTCACCTCTCCTTTGGTTGGTTGCTGGCGGGTTTTGCGCTCTTCCGCGTGTTCGATATCCTCAAACCTTATCCCGTGCGTAATGCGGAAACGTGGCTGCCGGGCGGGTGGGGTGTGATGATAGACGATGCCATAGCCGGTGGCTACGCCATGCTTTGCTTGGCCTTGCTGCGTTTTGTGTTGGTGTAGCGGAGGGAGCCGGTCCGCTGATTTTGCCGGAATGTGTCTGAGCCGGGTGGAATTTCGCACGGAGCCGTGCGGGGAGAAATGTATGGAAACGGAAGGGAACGCCGCGGGCATTCTCCTGCGTGAGCAGATTCGCCATGACGACGCAGCCGCGGTGCGGGGCCTTGTGCAGGCCACAGGATTTTTCAGTCCAGAAGAAGAGGACGTGGCTGAGGAACTGGTGCAAGAGCGGTTGGAGCAGGGCGAGGCCAGCGGTTATCTGTTTCTCATGGCGGAGGCCGCCGGGGAATTGGTCGGGTATGCGTGCTACGGTCCCACTCCGGCGGCAGAGGGAACCTATGATCTGTACTGGATAGCTGTGGACCCCGCCCGGCATAATAAGGGACTGGGACGCTTGCTGATTTCTGCCACTGCGCAGCGCGTGCGCGAGGCGGGTGGACGCTTGCTCTTCGCCGAAACCTCCGGCACGGCGACCTACACGCCCACCCGTGCGTTCTACGAGCGAACAGGCTTTACTGCGGAAGCTGTGCTGAAGGATTTTTATCGTCCGGGAGATGACAAGGTCATTTATCGGTTGGAAGTGTAGCGCCGCACAGCCTTTCGTAAAAAAATATACGGCTGGACTCAGACCGAAAACGTGGTAGGCAAAAGGAAACCCCGGCGTCATTTGGCGACAGCCCCGTCCTTACCGTAGCATGAAGGAGGTTTCCCCATGTCCGTAGCCCCTGCCTTTCCCCGACTTAACGTCTTGCAACTGAAAGCTATTTTGGAAGGAGCGGACGCTCCGCTTCTTGTGGATGTTCTGCCCCCGGAAATTTTTGCTCAAGCGCATATTCCCGGTGCGAAGAATGCCTGCGTTTACGAAGTTGTTTTTGCTGACCATATGGCGGGTATTACGACCGACACCACCCGGAAGATTGTGGTGTACGGCGCGGGAGCAGGTTCCTTAGATGTGTTGAGCGCTGCGGAAAAATTGCATCATATGGGATTTGCAAACGTGCTGGTGTTTGAAGGCGGCGCACCGGAATGGCACGCGGCGGGATATGCGTTGGAAGGCAGTGATCCCCGTCCGCAGCCTTTTGAGACGGTGTTTTCGTGCGAGGAAGAAGCCCGGTGGACAGTGGAACCGCAAAAAAGCCGTCTCGAATGGTGGGGGCGAAACGCGAACTCCACTCATCACGGCACGGTGGATATCATCTCTGGACACCTCGCCACGCGGGGAGGAATGCTGCAAGGCGCGGTCGGGCTGGATATGACCAGCATCCGAAATCTAGATTTGGCTGGGGATGAACTGCAACCAGTGCTGGAAGGGCATTTGCGTTCGGACGACTTTTTCTTCACCAAGGTCTTTCCCGCTGCGGAACTGGTGCTGGACATCTGTACCCCGCTGTCACCTGCCAGCCCCACCCTTCCCACGTTTTTACTGTCCGGCATGCTGACGTTACGCGGCGTGCGCAAAGCGTTGGAATTTCCCGCTACGGTCAGTCTGCTGGGAGATGGCGGGCTGGGTCTGGAAGCCCATTTTGATCTGGATAGAACGAAATGGGGAGTGTTGTACGGCTCCACCCGGTTTTTCAAGCACCTTTCCTACCATCTGGTCTTTGACCTTATTTCCGTGCAGGTGCGTCTGACGGCGCAGCGGGAGTAGCTACTCCGGCGTTTTTTCGTCTTCGCCCACCAGACGGCGGACTGCCTGCAAGGTTTGTCCACGGTCCTGTGCGATGCGTTGCCATTTCTTTTTTTCTTTTTTCATGGCTTCCACCGTATGGAGCAGGTCGCGGATGGTGTGCGCGGGGTATCCGTAGGAAGCGAATTGTCCTTTCCGAAGCTCTTCGTCATTGAGTTGGCGAATGGCGTTTAGCTGGCTGGCGTTTAAAATCATGAGCTGACTGGTCCGGGTGTTGGAAGAAGGAACAGGATGTTTCTTTTTCTATTCTACGAAAAGGCACTGTAAAAGAAAAGCCACATCCTGCCGGAAAAAATGGAGCGGACAGTCGTGCAGAGGATATTGGCGATGCCGTGTGCACCGCTTACGGAGACTTGCCGGTGTGCCCTGTGGGATTGCGCTGAAACCGCAGATGGGGGGGCGCAGAACGGGGAACCGCTTTCCGCCAGAGGCGGAACCGTACCGGATAAAGGCCCCGGCACACGCGTGTGCCGGGGCCTTGGTGTTTACAGAACCGTTCCGCGCGGGCTAGTCCGCAATGACGAAGCTGCGGTCATTCACCGAAGCTAGTGCGTCTTTAGCGGATTCAGCCGCTTCCGGGCGGGAATAGGGACCGACCTGTACCCGCCAGAGGTTGCGGGTGTCATCATAGGCAATACGGCTGGGGCGGCCCTGTTTGCGCATAGCTTCTTGCAATCCTTGGGCGTTTTCCTGTTTGCCGAACGCGCCTATCTGCACGTAGTAGCGCCCTTCCGGCAGGTAGGTTTCCGGGTTCACACCGGGCTTTGCACTTTCGCTTGCGGCGACAAAGGTAGAGGAAGCACCCCCCTGCGCCAATGAGCCGGTAGACCCTTCGCGTATGCCCAGTGCTTCCACGCGCACGCGGGCGATGCCGGTTTGGGCCATGCCTACTTCTTTGGCAGCGCCGTAGCTCAGATCGATAATGCGATCTTTAATGAAGGGGCCGCGGTCGTTGATGCGCAGGACAATGGATTTACCGTTGTCCAAATTGGTAACACGGACAGGTGTATTGAAAGGAAGCAGTTTATGCGCGGCGGACAGGCCGTGCATATCGTACACTTCTCCGTTCGCCGTTTTGCGTCCGTGAAAGTCTTTGCCGTACCATGAACCTATGCCTTCTTCCACATAGCCTTCGGCAGAGGCCATGGTGGTGTAGCTTTTGCCGTTGATGGTGTAGGTTCTGGGTTTCTGCCACTTGCTGGTAGCGCCGGTGGTCGTTTTCTGTCCCACCGGGGGCAGAGAGCTTTCGGGCGGGGAGATGACTGTTTTGGCACACCCGGTGGCGAGCAGCGTGCCGGCCAGCAGCAGAACCGGCAGAATTCGCCTGTATTCCAGTCGCATGCTTCCTCCATTATGAAATGTCATGGTATTGGCGTTGGTTGTATACTGTGGATACCGAAGCCGCAACCCTAGATGGGGGGAAAACGGGACGGGGACGCAAAAGCCCGCACACGCGGTGGCATGTGCGGGCAGGGAAGGCTTGTCCGGCGGGCGGTTAGTCTACTTTAGAGAAAAACTCTTTGTCCGCGCCGCAAAGCGGGCACACCCAATCGTCAGGAAGGTCTTCAAATGCGGTGTCCGGGGGAATGTTGTGTTCCATATCGCCTTCAGCGGGATCGTACACATAGCCGCAGGGACATTCATATTTCGCGCTCATGGTGTTCCTCCACAGTGTGGTTAGTGTGTGGTGCCGTTCGGGAGTCTTCCTCTTCCGGGCTACGCAAACAGGACCAGAGGAACACACCGGGAACGGGATAGTCTCCACGCCTAGCCCGTCCGTTGCCGTGCTGTCAAGGCTATGAGAAATATCGGTTTCGGGGGAAAGGAGTGTTGCAGATGCGCTTTTCACACGGGCTGGTTCTCTTACGTAAAGAAAAACGGCCCTGACTATTCGTCAGGGCCGTTCGCATATCTTGTGGGAGCTAGCGACTAGCGACGACCACGACCGCCACGGTCGCCTCTGTCACCCCGGTCGCGACGATCGCCCCGATCACCCCGGTCACCCCGATCTCCCCGGTCACGTCCACCGCTACGGGGCGGACGGGCGGTATCTTCGGGATTCCAAGGAGTACCCTGAGCTTCCAGCAGCACAGCCTTGCGGCTGGCGCGGACGCGACCATCGTTGATTTCGATAACCTTAACCTGCATGTCTTCGCCCAAGGCGCAAACATCTTCGGTTTTTTCCACGCGGCCCACGTCCAACTGGGAAATGTGCACCAGTGCTTCCACATTGGGCAAGATTTCCACAATAGCGCCGATTTCCAGAATCTTTTTGACCTTGCCCATGTAGTTTTTGCCAAGGTCGGCACGCTGGTCGTAATATTGGACCATTTCGCGGGCCTGTTCCAGCGCTTCCAGCGTGGGAGCGAAAATCGTCACTTTACCGCTGTCCTCAATATCAATGGAGGCACCCGTGGCACTGGTGATGGCTTTGATGTTCTTTCCGCCGGGGCCGATGATGACGCGGATGATCTCAGGGTTAACTTCCACCACGGCGAGTTGCGGAGCGTAATCCGACAGCTTGGAGCGGGAAGCGGGCAACACCTTGCCCATTTCTTCGAGAATGTGCAGACGCGCCACGCGGGCCTGTTCCAGTGCGCGGGCCATGACATCCGCAGGAATACCGGAGATTTTAATATCCATCTGGACGGCGGTGATGCCGTCGGCTGAACCGGCGATCTTAAAGTCCATATCGCCCAGAGCGTCTTCGTCGCCCAGAATGTCGGTCAGCACGATGTAATCGTCTTCTTCTTTGATCAGCCCCATGGCCACACCGGCAATGGGGGAATGCACGGGAACACCTGCGTCCATGAGCGAGAGGCAGCCACCGCATACGGCAGCCATGGAGGAGGAACCGTTAGATTCCATGGTTTCCGACACCACGCGGAGCGTGAAGGGGAAGTCTTCACCTGCGGGAGTGATGGGGCGCAGTGCCTTTTCCGCCAGCGCACCGTGACCAATTTCGCGGCGGGAAACGCGCACAGGCTTCACCTCGCCCACGCAGTAGGGAGCGAAGTTGTAGTGCAGCATAAACCGCTTGGTCACATCGCCAGTCAGGGAGTCCATGCGCTGTTCGTCGGTGGAGCTACCCAGAGTGGTAACCACCATGGATTTTGTTTCACCGCGCGCGAACAGGGCGGAACCGTGTGCGCGGGGCAGCAGGCCCACTTCAACTTTGATGGGACGAACGGTCGTTACATCACGTCCGTCAATGCGCAGGCCATCTTTACGGATGCGGGTACGCACCAGCTTCTTTTCCAGAGCGGAGAGGATGTCGGGCACTTCAGACAGCGAGGCGGCGGGATCGTCCGCATATGCGGGGTCTTCAGCCAGCGCGGTCATAACGGCGTCCTTCACGGCCTTGCGAGCTTCTTTGCGGGCCATCTTTTCAGGCACACGCAGCGCGTTTTCCAAGTCCGCAGTTGCCAGAGTGGCAACCTTTTCCTGAAGAACGGTATCGGGCATGGGCGGCTCAAACGTCTGCTTTTCCTTGCCTACCATGGCCCGCAGTTGTTCCTGAGCGTCCAGCAGGGGCAGAATTTCCTTATGGCCCCATTCCAGAGCCTCAGCTACCACTGCTTCGGGCACAAATTTGGCTTCACCTTCCACCATGACCACGGCGTCGCGGGATGCGGCGAACACGAGGTTGAGGTCGGCATCCTGCATTTCAGGAAAGGAGGGGTTCAGCACAAAGCTGCCGTTGATGCGGCACACGCGTGCGCCTGCCACCGGCCCGTTGAACGGGATGGACGAGATGCCCAGTGCGGCGGATGCGCCGGTGAGAGCCAGCACGTCGGACTCTTCCTTCTGATCGGAAGAGATAACGTTAGCAAGCACCTGCACTTCATCGCGGTAGCCCTTGGGGAACATGGGGCGGATAGGACGGTCAATCACGCGGGCGCACAGGGTTTCGCGCTCGCTAGGACGTCCGATTTCGCGGCGGAAGAAAGAACCGGGAATACGGCCCGCCGCATACATTTTTTCCGTGTATTCCACGGTAAGCGGGAAAAATCCCATATCCCGTTGCAGGGGCTGGGAGCAGGCGGTAACCAGCACCACGGTGCCGCCGCACTGCACCCACAGGGCGCCGTCGGCCTGATTGGCCAGTCGCCCTGTTTCAAGAATAATTTCCTTGCCGCCGACTGTGGCGACAACACGCTTTGCGTTAAAAATATTTTCCATTCTGTGGATCCTTTGTTCTCTGCGCAAAGGGGATTCCGGGAAAAACGCCTTGGTCGTTTTTCAGCGGGCGGGCAAGGTGCTTTTCCCGGACCCCCCTTTCACGCGACTGCATGATGCGGCTTTAGTTAGCCGCAGAGAATGAGAGGGGAGTCCCACACGGGACTCCCCGCAAAAGCCTACTTCCTGAGGCCGAGCTTTTTGATCAGGTCGCGGTAGCGCTGAACATCTTTCTTGGAAAGATAGTTCAACAGCTTGCGGCGCTGCCCCACCAGCTTAAGCAGACCGGTGCGGGAGTGGAAGTCTTTCTTGTGATCCTTGAAGTGATCAGTGAGGTACAGAATGCGTGCGGTGAGCAGGGCAACCTGTACTTCAGGGGAACCCGTGTCACCTTCGTGCTGGGCGTGTTCCTCAATAATGGCCTTTTTCTGTTCAGGCGTCATTACCACAGCGATATCCTCCGAATGATAAAGGTTAACGCCACAAGCCGCGAACCAAGGACCATACCGGCTGTCCGTGCACGATGCGTGTTTCCGCCAGCGCCAGAGGGGTGCGGTCTGGGTCCAGCAACATTGCCGGTATGCCTTCGGTAAAAGGCATGTTGGCAATGGCCTCTGGAACATACCGGGCCGCGATGCCGTTGCGGACATTATTGGCTGAAGCGGTGTCGAGCACTACTTTGGGCCAGTCCGGCAACGCCCTGTCCAGCGGGATAACCCGGTCAGGCAGGGTTTCTGGCGCGTCGATGACAGCATCAAGCGCGTGAGCCTCGTCCAAGGAGAACGGGTGGCTGTATTCCCGGATGAGTTCTGTCAGCACCGCGCCGCACTGCAATCGCGCCCCCAGGCTGTGGGCCAGGGAACGAATGTAGGTGCCGGAGCTGCAACGCACCCGGAAGCGAACCAGAGGAAGTTCACACGAGAGAACTTCCGCCTGGGAAATTGTTACGGTCTTCTGTTTGACCGGTGTTTCCAGTCCCTTGCGGGCTAATTTGTAGAGCGATTGACCATTGTGCTTGGCGGCGGAATACGCGGGCACTTCTTGCTCCGTAAGTTCCAGCCATGCACGCACTTCGCGCTCCACATCCTGCGGGGAAACATGATCCCATGGGGCTGTGGCAACACATTCGCCCTCGGCGTCCCATGTATCGGTGCTTTCTCCCAGCCGGAGAGTGCCCGCATATACTTTTTCACCACCGGACATGAGGTGCCCGGACAGTTTAGTGCCCTGTCCCAGCAATACGATGAGCACACCTTCCGCCATGGGGTCCAGCGTGCCGGCATGTCCGATTTTTTTTTGTCCCAACCGCTTAACACGGCCTATGCATGTCCCAGAGGACGGTCCCTTGGGCTTATGGATGAGCAAAATGCCATCCTGCTGTGTGGGATTCTGTACTGCCATATCCTTAAGCCTGCTTTCCGTCTAGTGCCAGTTTGCGGCCTATAGTTTCCAACACCGCGTCACACGCGGCGTCCAGCGGCATAGTCAGTGTGGCTCCGGCGGCATTGCGGTGCCCACCGCCGCCAAACTCCACGGCAACGGCGCGGACGTCCACGGTTCCGCGGGAGCGCATGCTGATTTTGCACTGCCCCGGAGCGGCGTCCCGTATAGTCAGGGCGATTTCCACCCCGCGAATATTACGCAGGGTGTTGACGATGCCTTCAGTGTCTTCAATGGTGGTTTCTGTTTCAGTAAAGAGCTTCTCCGGGAAGAGCATATAGGCGACTTTTCCCTCGTGAGCCAGTTTTACCGAAGTAAACAGGGTACCCCACAGGTGGACACGGCGCAGCGTCCAGTTGGTTTCACTCTTTTGGGCAAAGACTTCTGGATTAAGTCCGCGGCGGAGAATCTCCGCGGCGATTTCCATGGTGCGTGGGGTGGTGTTTCCATACGCGAAGTGACCGGTATCCGAGACAAGCGCAAGATACAGCGCTTCGCCAAGCGGGCCGTCCAGCGGCAGGTCCATCCGGTTAGCCAGCACCGCCAGCATTTCTCCCACAGCGGCGAAGTCCGGGGCGATCCAGTTCACCTCGGCGAAGTCCGGGGTGCCTATGTGGTGGTCAATGCAGATGGAAGGCATGGCGGAGGCAAGACGTTCCATGGCTTCACCCGCGCGGGAGGGGCTGCCGCAGTCCAGTACAACAAGCCGCCGGGGAGTGAAGGGAAGGTCATCAGGCGAGGAATATACCGGACAGGGAAAATCCACCCAGTCCAGATAGCCGGGTACGCCGGATTCATTGTAGGCCACAACCCGTTTGCCGAGGCGGTGCAGCATCCACGCCAGTGAGGCCATGGACCCGATGGCGTCACCGTCAGGATTCACATGGGCGGTGACGAGGAAGTCATTTTCCTCGCGCAGGATGTGTATGATGCTGTCAAGAATGTTCCGCATTGTTCTTCCGCGCTATTCGATGCCAAAAAATTCCATGTCGCTGTATACCATTTCTTCATGACACACGGCTTCCATCATGGACAGGCATTTGGTGAGTCTGCTTTGCAGGTGGCGTTCGCTGTTACTTACCGAAACCACGGCAAGGGCCAGACGACCAAGCGAGTCTTCCGAGCCGACTTCGGCAATGGAGACATTGAATTGGTTGCGCACCTTCTGCTTTAGGCTGTTGGCGATGCGCCGTTTGCCTTTCAGCGAGTCATTGCCGTGCAACCGGTATTCCACGGAAAGAACGCCGATGACCATGATATCCGCCTGTGATAAAAAACACCGGACCGGAAACCGCGCATGGCACGCGGTTCCGGTCCGGCGACAGGTATCCTACAGGGTGGCGGCTTCTTCCACGGTGTCAAAGGCTTCGATTACGTCACCGATCTTGATGTCGTTGAAGTTCTCAAGCCCAATACCGCATTCGTAGCCCTTGGCCACTTCCTTCATGTCGTCCTTGAAACGCTTCAGCGAAGAGGCGCGGCCCGTGTAGATGACCACACCGCTGCGCAGCAGACGGATGCCTGCATTGCGGGTGATTTTGCCATCTTCCACAATACAACCAGCGATAATGCCCACTTTGGGAACGCTGAAGGTTTCGCGCACTTCGGCCTGACCGAGGTACACTTCTTTAATGACCGGGGCGAGCAGGCCCGCCATGGCGGCCCGGATTTCTTCCACCAGCTTGTAGATGATGTCGTAGAACCGGATGTCCACCCCTTCGCGGTCCGCCACTTCTTTCACCTTGACGGTGGGGCGCACGTTGAAGCCGATAATGACTGCGTCAGATGCCGAAGCAAGCAGAATATCCGACTCGGTGATGGAACCCGCGCCGCTGTGGATGACTTCCACCTTAACCTGCTCGGTCGCCAGCTTGCGCAGTGCGTCCACAATAGCTTCCACAGACCCTTGCACGTCGGCCTTGAGCACCACGTTAAGGACCACGGCGTCTTTGGTGTCCGCGCGGCGGGAGAGGAAGGTTTCCAGCGTAACCTTGGATTCGCGGGCCAACGTGCGTTCCCGCATCTTTACGGCGCGCTGTTCCGCGATGCGGCGTGCGACCTTTTCATCTTCCAATGCCACGAACTCTTCGCCAGCTTCGGGTACGCCGTCAAAGCCCTGTACTTCGGCAGGGGTGGAGGGACCGGCTTCCAGCACCTTTTGGCCTTGGTCGTTGAACATGGCGCGTACACGACCAGAGAAGGGACCGCATACGAAGACGTCGCCCTGCTTGAGCGTGCCTTCCTGCACCAGCACCGTAGCCACGGCTCCGCGTCCCTTGTCCAGCTTGGCTTCCACAATGTGTCCGCGAGCGGGCTTGTCGGGATTGGCGCGCAGTTCCAGCACCTCGGCCTGCAAGGCCAGCAGTTCCAGCAGATCGTCCAACCCTTCGCGTGTTTTGGCGGAAACTTTGGCAAAAATGGTATCGCCCCCCCAATCTTCGGGGACAAGACCTTGTTCAGCCAGCTCGCGCATCACGCGATCGGGGTTGGCGGCTTCTTTGTCAATTTTGTTGACGGCCACCACAATGGGCACACCTGCGGCTTTGGCGTGGCTGATAGCTTCACGGGTCTGTTCCATAACCCCGTCATCAGCGGCTACCACAAGGATAACGATGTCCGTTACCTTGGCACCGCGGGCACGCATGGCGGTGAACGCTTCGTGACCGGGAGTATCAAGGAAACAGAGATCACCGCGTTTGGTGCTTACATGATATGCGCCGATGTGCTGAGTGATGCCGCCAGCTTCTCCCGATGTGATGGAAGACTTGCGGATGGCGTCCAGCAGCGAGGTTTTACCATGGTCAACGTGGCCCATGATGGTAACAACGGGCGGACGGGGCTTGAGGTTTTCCTCGGTGTCCACATCCTTGCCGTGCGGGAGCAGCAGATCTTCTTCGGAGAAGCCCACCTTTTCCACTTCATACTCAAATTCAGCACCTACCAACGTCGCCGTGTCGATATCAAGCGATTGGTTGATGGTGGCAAATACGCCAAGCTGCATGAGCACCTTGATGACTTCGGAGCCTTTAACGCCCATCTGGTGCGCCATGTCGGCTACCCGAATGGCTTCATCCACCCTGATTTTGCGCTTGGCAGCTTTAATGGGCTGCGTGGACCCGGCGTCCTTACGCTTGCCACCACGTTTGGGCTTGCGACCGCGCTGCCATTCATCGGAAGCGGAAATCTGGTCTTTCGTCCCTTTTTTGGTGCCGCGTGTGCCCTTTTTACCGAAATCTTCGTTGCGATCTCCCCGACCGAACTCCACGGTGCGCTTGCCTTTGGCATGGCGACGGCGTGCGTCTTCGCTACCCGGAGCCGGAACAGGAGCGGCGTCCGTGCGCGGACCGCGTGGACCTGCCGGACCTGCGGAGCCAGCCGGACCCGCAGGGCGAGGCGGGCGAGGAGCACGGGGATCCCGGTCCCTATCGCGATCGTCGCGGGGGGCACCGGAGCGGGGAGCCTGTCCACCACTGGGGCGGCGAGTATCGCGGTTATCCCGACCATCGCGACCGTCACGACCATCCCGGTTTTGTTCCCGGCTCGGACGTTCGGCAGCGGCTGGTTGCGGTTTTGATTCCGGTGTAGGCAGCGAGATAATACGCACCTGCGGGGTGGAAACCTCTTCGCGCTTTTTGGGCTTTTTCTTTTTCCGTTTGCGTTCGTCGTCTTCAGCATCGTCATGCGCTGCCGAAGTCTGTTCCTGAGCGGGTGCTTCCACAGCGGGAGCGGCACTCGCCTTGGGCGCTACGGTTTCCGCCTGCACGGGAGCGGCCTGCGGGGCTGCCACGGTAGCCGTTTCCGGTTGCGCAGTGGCCTGCGGTTCTTCCCCGGCTGGCATGCCGGTTCCGGGCGTAGGCTGCTGGGGGGTGTCAGCAGCGCCGGGCTGGCTTTCGGCAGCGGCGGGCTTAATAATACGGGCTGTGGGCGTTGGCACCTGCTCCTGCGCGGGCGCTCCGGCAGGGCGAACCACACGGGCTCGGGGCGTCTCGTTTTGCAAATCGGGCTTGGCGGCCTTGGGAGCTGCGGTCCCGGTTTCCCCATCGGCGGAGGAAGCTGGTTTGGGGGCGCGGCCCCGGTCGCCTCTGTCACCACGTCCCGCGCTCTGGCGACGGCGAACAATAACGCCGGACGCAGTTTCTTTGCGCATGACCTCGCGCTGGGCAGGACCGGACTTCACCCGTTCGGTGACGCGGTCTACCTCGTCGGTCGTCAGGCTGCTTTGGGGACTTTTGGCATTGATACCAAGCTCTCTAAGCACACCCAGTAGATCCTTGGTGGAAACACCAAGGTCGGCGGATACATCTTTAACCTTTGTCTTTTCGTCACTCATACTTGCTAACCCCCTTTACTTCCGCCGAACCTTGAACCGGGCGAATCGCTGCGCGCAGTCTGGATTGGTGCAGATGTAATAACCCCGGCCCGGCAAGTTCTGCTTCTGGTCAGGGACCAGAGGCGATTGCCCACCGTCTGCCGGGGGGCAGACGTACCGCAGAAGCTCATGTTTGGCAAACCGGCTTCTGCATATGATGCACATACGCGTAGGCGTATGCGGTTTTTGAACAGGTGTGACCATTCGGAGCTATTCCGCTCCGTTTTCCGTTTCGGGAGTCTGGCCTGCCGCTTCTTCCGCGTTGGCTTCCGTATCATCCGTCACAACGCCTTGGTCTTCGTCTTCCGCGTCAGTGGAGGCACTTACGGTGGAAGAGAGGAAGTTTATGGCGGTGCGCAAGTCGGCAATGCGGGAAGCGGTGAGGCCGGGTACGGCCTGCAATTCTTCGTCCGTGGCGTCTCGCAGACTTTCAATGGTCTGGAAACCTGCGTCCACAAATGTTTCCAGCGGCACTTCTGCCACGCTGGCAAGCTGCTCCAGCCCCTGCCCGATGGCATTGGCTTCGTTGTAGCGGCTTTCAGTGAATATATCGATTTTCCATCCCAGCAGCTTGGCGGCGAGCTTAACGTTTTGCCCCTTGCGACCGATGGCGTTGGTCAACTGATCGTCAGGCACGATGACTTCCAGCATGTTGTCTTCTTCATCCACCACGATGCGGCTGATAACCGCGGGGGAAAGCGCATTGCGGGCATACGTGGCTACGTCGGGACTCCAAACCACAATGTCGATGCGTTCACCGCGCAGTTCCTGCACGATGTTTTGGATGCGCGAACCGCGAATACCTACGCATGCGCCCACCGGGTCCACATCGCGATCGCGGGACATGACGGCGGCCTTGGCACGGCTGCCGGGGTCGCGGGCCACGTTCATAACGATGACCGTGCCATCGTCCACTTCGGGCACTTCGCGTTTGAACAGGGCCGCCATGTAGTCCGGGTGCGAGCGGGAGACGATGACCTGAGGGCCCCGGCCTTCCTTGCGCACTTCAACAATAAGCGCCTGAATACGGTCATTGCGCTTGTAATGCTCGCGGGGGATCTGCTCGTCCTTGGGCAGCAACGCTTCGGTGCGACCAAGGTTGATAATCCAGCCGGTTTTGTCACGACGTTGCACAATGCCGCTGGCGATATCGCCTATGCGGTCCTTGAATTCGTCGTAAATAATTTCCTGTTCAGCGTCGCGCATGCGCTGGATGATGACCTGCTTGGCGGACTGGGCGGCAATACGGCCCAGATCTTCCACCTTAAGGCGGAAGCCCATTTCGTCTTCCAGTTGGACGGAGGGATCGTGCTCGCGGGCGTCCTCAAGTGAGATTTGCGTGACTTCGTTTTCCACGTCGGCAGTGACGATTTTGAACTGGAAAACCTCAATTTCTCCGGTTTCCTCGTTAAAGCTCACTTCCACGTCCAGATCATCGCCATACCGGCGCACCACAGAGGTGCGGACTGCTTCTTCCAGTGTATCCACCAGCATTTCGCGGTCGAGGCCGCGATCTTTGCTGATCTGGTCAATGGCTTTTTTGAGTTCCATGCTCATGTATCGTGTCCTCCGACTCGCGGTTGCGACTCGTTACGGTCTGCCGCCCGGCGTCTCGGACGCCGCACTGCTATGCTAGTGTTTTTTCTTGCCTTTTCCCGGATCGGGGAATTCGTGGACAAGGTGCGACTTCCTGATATCGTTCCAATGGGCGTGGAGCGTTCCTTCGTCATTGGGCAGTGCCAACGTGATGGTTTCGCCTTCCACTCCGAGCAGCGTGCCTTGAAATTTGCGACGGCCCGCAAAGTCGGGATGCGAGTCGCGAAGCACCAATACCATCTGTCTGCCAAGGTAGGCGGGCAGTTGGTCTATGGAAAAAAAGGGGCGTTCTAGACCGGGGGAAGAAACCTCCAGAATATACGCGCCGGGCAAGGTATCTTCCACTTCCAGCGCCAATCCCACGTGGCGCGAAATGTCGGCACACTGGTCTATTGTCACGCCTTCCGGTCCTTCCACATAAATGCGGACCACAAGCCGGGGACCAGCACCAAGTTCCAGTCCCCACAGGGAAAGTCCTATGGCTTCCACCACGGGGATGGCGATAGCGGTTATTTGCGTCTGCCGCGTGCCGCTCATGACTGTGTCGCTCCTTGCCGTTACTCGCCGAATGGCCCGTTTACGGGCTTCGGCATTTCCGTGCCGCGTGGCGGCCGGGCAATAAAAAAAGGGGGCCACAAGGCCACCCCGGTCATTGCCGCCTGTGCGGCTACAGGATGTCTCGGCATCACCTTGCGCCAACGCGGACGTTGCTGCGCTCAGTGGCTGAGAGCGAAAAAAATCACTCCAGCGCTGCCGAATCGGTTCTTTATATGTTGGGGAAACGATATTGTCAACAGGGGGAGACGGGCCTATGCGGAAGGCTTCCCATACCTTTTCCCCACAGCGGCGTGGGGGATTACAGAGAATCCAGCAGGGCTGTCACGTGGGGTAAGATACGGGAGACGATAATGCGTACTCCCTCTGCGTTGGGATGCATGCCGTCCTTTTGGTTGAGAGTCGGGTCCATAGCCACGCCGTCGAGAAAAAAGGGATACAGCGGCACGGCAAATTCACGGGCAAGAGCCGGATATATGGCGTCAAACTGCGACGCGTAGTCGCTGCCCATGTTTCGCGGTGCTTGCATACCCGTCAGCAGGACACGCGTGCCATTTTTTTGTGCGGCACGGATGATGGCGGCTAAATTTTCGCGCAGGGTTTTGGGGCTTAGGCCGCGCAAGGCGTCGTTGGCTCCCAGTTCCAAAATAAGCACCTGTGGCGAATCCGCCAGAGTCCATCCTATGCGGGCCCGCCCGCCCGCCGAGGTGTCCCCGGAAACTCCGGCATTGCTCACCCGCACGGCGTATCCCGCTTCATGCAGAGCCTTTTCCAATACCACGGGGAAACTGTATGCGTTTTCAAGCCCGTATCCCGCACTAAGGCTGTCACCAAAGGCAACAATGGTCACGGGCTGTGCCGTGCGTTGTTGCTGTGCCGATTGCGCTTCGGCATTGCCAGCCGGTGAGGATTGATTACTATACGCAAGATGCACCGGTGCGCAGACCAGCGCAGTCAGAACCAGCCACAGGAAGGAAATAGGGAATATCCGCATGCGTAACCTCATTATCGAACTTTCCGACATACAACTCAATTTAGTGGGTGGATCCGGCGAGGTCAACATCCTGCGTGGGGTGAATTTGGGCGTCCGGCAGGGCGAGACACTCGCTATTGTGGGGCCGTCCGGTTCCGGCAAGACGACCACCCTCATGATCATGGCGGGTTTGGAACGCCCTTCTTCAGGTTCCGTGCGTATTGCCGGGCATGAGCTGACCCGCATGACCGAGGACGCGCTGGCCCGTTTCCGGCGGGAACACATGGGCATTGTGTTTCAGTCTTTTCATTTGGTGCCCACTATGACCGCTCTTGAGAACACCGCGCTGCCACTGGAGTTCGCTCATGCTCCGCAGGCCAGAGAACGTGCGTTGGAAGCCTTGGAGGCTGTGGGACTCGGTGGACGTGCTTTACATTATCCGGCACAGCTTTCTGGCGGAGAGCAGCAACGTGTTGCGCTTGCCCGTGCTTTTTCCGCCAATCCTAGTGTTATTCTGGCTGACGAGCCGACAGGGAATTTGGACACCGAAACCGGCGAACGCATCATCGAGCACCTGTTCGCCATGCAGCGCCAGCATGGTACCACGCTGGTGCTGATTACGCACGATAAGACGCTCGCGGCTCGTTGCAACCGGCAGGTGCGTATGGAAAATGGTCACGTATTCTCCGGGGATGAAGAAGGAAAGAGCGTCCCGCACGGGCACCCTCACGGACAGGACGGGCATTCCCCTGCTGCCGGAGGGGATCGCGTATGAGTGTCACCTCCTCCGCGTCGGCACAGCGTTCCGCAGCGCGTGTGGCATGGCTGCCCCTGCGGCTGGCCTTGCGTGAGCTGCGTTCCGGTAAACGACGTTTCACGGTGTTTTTGAGCTGCCTTGTTTTGGGTGTTTTCGCCATCGCGGCAGTGGGGTCTGTTTCAGAATCCGCCCGCTCCGCTATCGGGCGAGATGCCCGTATTTTACTGGGGGGAGACGCCTCCCTCCAGCTCACCGAGCCATCCCCCACGGCGGAGCAGATGGCTTGGCTGCGCACGCGCGGTCTAGTGAGCCACACGCTTTCGTTGCGTGGAATGGCACATGCGCGGGGTGGGGAACTGCCGGATTCCACGCTCGTGGCCCTGAAGGGGGTGGACGCCGCGTATCCTCTCTATGGAGAGGTGACGCTCCAGCCGTCCATACCGTTATCGCAGGCGCTTGCCGCACAGTCCGTGGTGTCCCCTTCCGGTGAGCGGGAAACACAGTACGGCGCGGTGGTGGATGCCCTTTTGCTAGAGCGGTTGGCGTTGCGTGTGGGCGACACGGTAATGGTGGGAGATGCTCCCCTGCGTATTTCCGCCATCTTGGAAAAAGAACCAGACCGGGCAGTGCAGGGAGTTACCTTTGGCCCGCGGGTGCTCGTCTCCACAGAGGGACTGCGAGCTACGGGATTGGTGTTGCCCGGCAGTCTGCTGCGCAGCCATGTGCGTGTGCGCCTGTTCCCGGAACCGCATGCCGCCGGAGCAGACGCAGACGCGAGTGCTGCGACTGTACTTCCGCCCGGTATGCAAACGTGGCAGGCCAGCGAGACGCAGGTGGAGGCGTTTGCCGAAGATGCCCGGATGGCGTTTCCCGATGCGGGCTGGCGCGTGGAGTCGTATACACGCGCCGCACCGCGTGTGCGCACGTTTTTGGACCGGCTGGATACAGACTTGCTGCTCATCGGGCTGGGTGCCCTGTTGGTGGGCGGGCTGGGCATAGCGGAGGCTGTACGGGGGTACCTTGCCAGCCGTATTTCCCATATCGCCACGCTCAAGTGCGTGGGGGGCGATGTGCGCACAGTATTGGGAACATATTTTTTACAGATCATGCTTGTGGGCATGGGCGGCATTCTTCTTGGGTGCGCGTTGGGGGCGGTAGCTCCCCTGTTGGCCACGCAAATGCTTCGCGGACTGCTTCCCGTGGCTCTTGACGCCTCGGTTCACTGGCAGCCGCTTGTCCGCGCCGGATTGCTGGGAGTGGGGATTATTGTCGCGTTTTCCCTGCGGCCTCTTTTGCTGGCGGGGGCGGTTCCGCCTGCCGTGCTGTTCCGCGGCTACACGGGAACAGAGCGCACCCGGCTGACCACAAACGGGCGTATTGCCGTGGCGGCTGCCTTCGCAGGGCTTGCCGGGCTGGTTTTAGCGCTCACGCCGGATACCCGCATGGCTTTGGGGTTCGCCGCTGTGGTGGTGGGATGTTCCGTGGTGTTTCGGGGGGTAGCGTGGGGCACGCAAGCCCTGTCGCGCCGCTTGCCGCGATTCGGTCATCCCAGTCTGCGGCTGGGGATTGCGGCTATCCACAGACCGGGTGCTCCCACGACGCATCTCGTTTTCGCGCTGGGGCTTGGGTTGACCGCTTTGGTTGCCGTGTCACAGATAGAGCAAAATATGTCTTCCGCTTTGGAGCGGGATCTCTCACGGGAGGCACCCGCCTTTTTCTTCATCAATATTTTACCCGACCAACTTGCTGAGTTTGATTCGTTGAGCAACGCGCCCGGTGTGACCCGTATGGAGCAAGGCCCGATGGTCCGCGGGCGTATTATCCGCATCGCGGGCACGCCTGTGGAAAGAGCCGTCATCAACCCGGACGTGCAGTGGGCCGTGCGAGGTGACCGGGGGCTGAGTCATGCGGCAGCCATGCCGCGTGATACGGAACTGGTGGCGGGGGAATGGTGGCCGGAAGACTACGCGGGACCGCCGCGCATATCGTTGACGGACGATTTGGCGCGGGGGTTTGGCGTTACTGTGGGCGATACGCTTTCGTTCAATATTCTGGGACGGGAAGTCACCGCCGTTATCGCCAATATCCGCAAGGTTGACTGGATGACCTTCCAGTTGCAGTTCGCGGTGTTGTTTGCGCCGGGCCTGCTGGAGCATGCTCCCGTGACGTGGATTTCCACTGTGTATGGCAGCGGGCCGGGAATGGACGCATTGTACCGCGACGTGACCACGCGGTATCCTAATGTGACGGCGTTCAGCATGCGCGAAATTTTGGCGGATGTGCAGAACCTAATGTTCCGCATGGGCATGGTCTTTCGCGCCATGGCAGGGGTTATGCTGCTCACCGGGCTGCTGGTGCTGGCGGGGGCTGTGCTGGCGGATAGGCACCGCAGAATGTATGACGCTGTTATTTATAAGGTGTGCGGAGCTACCCGGCGCGATATTCTGCTGGCGTTGGTGGTGGAATTTTCGTTGGTGGGGCTTGTTACCGGCGTATTCAGCGCCGGAACGGGCGTCGTTGCCGCGTGGGCTGCCGTGCAGGGGTTGTTACATCTGCCCTTCGCGGTGCACCTTCCTTCTGCGGCACTGACAGTGCTGGCAGGGATGGGCATTTCGCTGTTGGTGGGGCTTGCCGGAACGGCGCGGGCACTCAACAGCAAGCCTGCTCCGTATCTGCGATATGAATAACCCTACCGCATAGTGCGGCGGGCTATGAAGGAAAATATAGTAACGCGTTGCGCGTGAACTGTATGGAATAATTGTATAAGGCCGGAGAGGACGCGAGATGTGTGCAACGCGGTTCTTCCGGCCTTTATTCTTTTGCATCGCATTTTTATAACCAGCCAATTTCTATACAAGGAAATTTTCCGCCAGCATGTAAACTATATGGAACTCCCGGTAGATGTTTTGGTTTTTTACGTGACGACACGGTTACAGTGGGGTAGTCTGGATATGACTTCTCGCGCGAGTACGCCACAAAAAACCGTCGATTTGTTTGATGTGGCTGGGGGAAGCGACCAACATGGCATGGGTATGAACTCCGTTGGAGGTATTCGCGGGAGGTGAGGGCGTAGTAGGGTCCGTCCGTTTTTAGCCGGGCGTTGTATCTCTGGACACACAGCATAGCAGGGAGCTTCCTATGAAATTAGGGTTGCGGGAACGGGTTCTGGTGCCGGTCATCACGCTCATCATTCTTGGAATGGGGCTTGCCGCCTATTTTTCTTATCGTATCGCTCGCGATGCCGTGCAGGAGGCCATGAACGAGCAGGCGGAACAGTCCGTCCAATCTCTTTCCCGGCAGATTACCGCGTGGATTGACGATATCCAGCGCTCACTCAGTTGGGAGGCACATTGGGATGTCTATACGCGGGTTATGCTCGACGATGGCACGTCCCCCGCTTCGGTGAATGCGGCGAATCTTCAGTTAAAAGCCTTTGTTGAGCAGTCGTCCTACGTGTCGGCCTGTAAGCTCACGGATGCCAAGGGAATGGTTATCGCCAGTTCCGTTCCGGCGGAAATTGGCAAACTTAATATCGGAGACAGAAACTATTTCGCTGCGAGCATGGAGGGAAAGCCGGGGCTTTCCGATGCCATACTTAGCAAAGCCACCGGGAAACCGGTGATTGTGATCTCCGTTCCTGCGAAAGCACATGGCGTGATCAGGGGCATTTTTTACGCCACGGTGGAGTTGGCGGGCTTCACTCAGTTAGTGGTGGACCCCGTGCGGCTGGGGGAAAAGGGATATGCCTACGTGGTGGCGCGTTCTGGAAAACTCGCCGCCCACCCGGACAAGAGCGTCATATTGGAGCGCGACATCTCCCGTGAACCATGGGGAAAGGCCATGCTGTCCAACCGTGGCGGCAGACTGATGTATGACGACAATGGCGCGAAGGTTGTCACCTATCATGAGGAACCGCGCACGGGGTGGCTGGTGGCTGTGGCTGTGGCGGACTCGGACATCGCGGCTGCTGTGGGCACCGTGCGCGAAGCCAGTCTGGTCATTACGGTTGGCGTGTTGGTGCTGATAGGTCTGGTGGTTTTCTTCATCGTGCGTGGCATTATTATGGCTATCCGCGTTTGCGTCCGGTTTGCAGATGCCGTTGCCGGGGGAAATTTGCATGGATCACTCACCATGCAGCGGGGGGATGAACTGGGAGCGTTGGCAGACGCTTTGCGTACCATGGTGGACAGGTTGCGCGAGATGATCGGCATGGCGGAAAGCAAAACGGCGGAAGCGGAGTCTGAATCCGCAAAAGCGCAGGAAGCCACGCATGAGGCTGAAGAAGCACGCCTTGCCGCCGAACGCGCCAAACGGGACGGAATGTTACAGGCGGCTGCGCAGCTCGAAAGCATTGTGGAACGAGTGCATGGCTCCGCCGCCACATTAGCTGATCAAGTCTCCGAGGCACGGCATGGTTCCGAGCGACAGCGGGACCGCACTGCGGAATCCGCTACCGCCATGGAGGAAATGAACGCCACGGTTATGGAAGTGGCACGCAATGCCTCGCAGGCCGCAGAGCACGCTGAAGAAGTTCGGCGTAAGGCCGAGGAAGGTTCCAGCGTGGTGACTGACGTGGTTTCCGCCATTTCTGATGTGGATGACAAGTCTGCCGCTCTGCGTAACAGCCTTGGAGAATTAGGGCGTCGGGCAGAAGGCATTGGTTCCATTATGGGGGTCATTTCCGACATTGCGGACCAGACAAATCTGCTGGCGCTGAACGCGGCTATTGAAGCTGCCCGTGCGGGAGATGCCGGGCGGGGCTTCGCGGTAGTGGCGGATGAGGTGCGCAAACTGGCGGAAAAAACCATGAACGCCACTAGGGAAGTGCACGAGGCCGTCGCGGCTATTCAGGAGGCGTCTCAGGAAAATATTACAGGCATGGAACAGGCATCTGTTTCCGTTTCCCGCTCCACTGAGCTTGCCAAGGTGGCGGGCGAGGCCCTGCTCTCTATTGTGGATACCGTGCAGGCCAACGCGGATCAGGTGCGGGCCATTGCCACGGCGAGCGAACAGCAATCTGCCGCGTCGGAAGAGATCAGCCGTGGCGCGGAAGAGGTGAATCAGATCGCGCTGGAGTCTGCGGAAATCATGAGCCACTCCGCCACAGCCGTGGAAGAATTGACGGAATTGGCAGGGCAGTTGCGTGAACTTATTGAAACATTGAAACGCGCTTAAATTTATAATAGTAATCAATAACGATTTCGCGCCTCTCTGCACAATTTGTTGCGGGGAGGCGCATTCCTTTTCTGACAATCCTCCGGTTTCCGCTTTGCAGATTGATGAGACAGGCTTACTATGGTGGGTACTTGTCTTGATTGTGCGAGCGTGGGGGACCACCGGGGAGCCTGCAAGATGAGGCATATGACATTTTATGGGGGAATATCGATATGAAATTGGGATTACGTGAACGCATTCTGTTGCCTATTCTGGCGTGTATTGTCGTGGGTATGGGAACCGCCTCGCTGGTGTCGTATGAACTTGCCAAAACAGCGGTTCAGAACGCTATGAACGGGCAGGCGGCACAGGCCGCCACCACGCTGGCCCGCGAAATTACCACGTGGGTGGAAGAGCTGGAGGGAAGCGTGGTGCATGAAGCGGTCTGGTCTGGCTATGCCGAGGCGCTGGCGGGCGGGTTTGTGCCCGCAGAGGTTACTGAGGCCGCCAACCGGCAGCTCATCAGTTTTGCGGATTCATCCGCGTATGCCAGTTCCATTCGCATCGTGAACAGGGACGGGCTTATCGTAGCCAGCTCCATGGCTGCGCAGATTGGTAAAATTAATGTGGGCGATCAGGACTATTTTCAGCGCGCCATGCGGGGGGAAACTGTTGTCACACCTCCGTTGATTAGCAAAACCACGGGCAAGGCTGTGTTGATTGTCGCCACGCCAGTGAAAGCGGAAGGCACGGTGCGGGGCATTTTGTTTGCCGCTGTTGAACTGGAATCGCTGGCGAACCGCATTGTGGCTCCGGTTAAACTAGGATCATCGGGATATGCGCTGATTCTTACCAACGACGGAAGGCTGGTGGCCCACCCGGATAAAAGCCTGCTCCTCGCGGAACGGATTCGCAATGAGCCATGGTCCAAGGCGATGGTGGCCCAGCGCAAGGGCTTTGTGGAATATACATTTCACGGGCAGGACAAAATGATGGCCGTGGCCGAAGTACCGGCAACCGGCTGGATTGTGGGTGTTGGAGCGCCCCTTGAAGACGTGTACGGCGCAGTGAGCGAAATTCGTATTTCCAGTGTCATAACCACCGTTGTGGTGGCACTGGTGGCCTTGATCGTAATATTTTTAGTGGTGCGGGGCGTTGTGCGCTCCATACGTATTGTGGTGAACCACGCGAACGCGGTGGCAGGCGGGAATCTTGACGATTCCTTGACCATGCGGCGTGGTGACGAACTGGGCGTGCTGGCTGACGCGCTGCGGACGATGGTGGACAGATTGCGGGAAATGATTGGCATGGCGGAAAGCAAAACTGCTGAAGCCGAGGCTGAATCCGCTAAAGCGCGTGAGGCCACGCGTGAGGCCGAAGAGGCACGCCTTGCCGCAGAACAGGCCAAGCGTGAGGGAATGCTGCAAGCGGCCTCGCATCTGGAAGGCATTGTGGAAAGGGTGCACGCATCTTCCGCCACGTTGACCGGTCAGATAACTGAGGCCATGCTTGGCTCTGAACGGCAGCGGGACCGCGCGTCGGAATCAGCCACCGCTATGGAAGAAATGAACGCCACGGTTATGGAAGTGGCCCGTAACGCGTCGCAGGCGGCTGAACACGCGGAGGCGGCCCGGCAAAAAGCCGGTGAAGGGTCCAGTGTGGTGGCTAACGTCGTCGCCGCTATATCGGACGTGGACGCCAAATCGACCGCGCTGCGCGAAAGCCTTGGTGAATTGGGCCAGCGGGCGGAAGGCATTGGGTCCATTATGAGCGTTATCTCGGATATTGCGGACCAGACAAACTTGTTAGCACTGAACGCGGCTATTGAGGCCGCCCGCGCTGGTGACGCCGGGCGGGGCTTCGCTGTTGTGGCGGATGAGGTGCGCAAATTGGCGGAAAAGACCATGAATGCCACCAGAGAAGTGCACGAGGCCGTGGCTGCCATTCAGGCCGCATCGCATGAAAATATTACAGGCATGGAGCAGGCTTCCGCCTCTGTGGCGCGTTCTACCGAGCAGGCCACGGTGGCAGGCGAGGCCTTGCAGGCTATTGTGGAAATGGTGCAGGCCAATGCGGATCAGGTCCGGGCCATTGCCACTGCCAGCGAAGAGCAGTCTGCCGCATCGGAAGAAATTAGCCGGGGGGCGGAAGAAGTGAATCAGATCGCCTTGGAAACCGCGCATAGCATGCGTGAGTCCTCCAGCGCGGTGGAAGAGCTTGCCCGTTTGGCGGACGAACTGCACGGCCTGATTGTTGAACTGAAGACGTCATAACTACGGGAAATATCTGCTAGTTCGCCTGTAAGAATCCTTCTGCACCGCATGCGAACGCGTTGCTGACGCCTCCGGTCAGGGGGGCCAGCGGTCCAAAGCAGTCTTGTTTCTGAGCATGCCGGAAACAAGGTAACGATGGAAAAATGTAAGGGAGACGCCCCGGTTAACGGGCGTCTCCCTTATGTTATCGTTTCCAGTAGGGGTGTTGCAGGTCTTCAAAGGCGGAAAGCGCGGCGGTGGCACCAGCGCCTACGGCAGTCACAATTTGCCGCACACCGCCGGTCACGTCGCCGGCGGCATATATCCGGGGGATGTTGGTCCGCATATTTGCGTCTACGCGGATCGTGCCGTCATCATGCAGCGCCACGCCAATTTCGGCAGCCAGCGCCGTGTTGGGGGTGTAGCCTATGGCAACAAATACGCCGTCGCATGGGTGCGTGACTGTCTCGTTGTTTTTCAGGTTGCGGAGAGTTGTCCCCGTTACGGTGTCTCCGTTGCCGACAATTGCTTCCACCGCCGTATCCCAGAGTACGGGAATGCCTTCCCGCTGTACGGCGTCTTGCAGGGCTTTTTCCGCGCGGAAGCTGTCCCGTCGATGCGCGATGGTGACATCTGCCCCCAGATTTTTTAGGTGTAAGGCATCCGTCAGCGCACTATTCCCTCCTCCCACCACAAGAACGCGCTTGCCGCGGAAGGCATAGCCGTCGCACGAGGCGCAGTGGGAGACGCCGGTACCAAAATAGTCTTGTTCTCCCGGTACGCCAAGACTGCGCCATTGCGATCCGGTGGCGAAGATGAGCGCACGCCCTGTGTAGAGCGCCGTGGCGGTGTACACCTCCACCCGTTTGCCCAGCTTTATTTCCACGACAGGCTCGTTGGTATGAATGTTGGCGTATTCCCGCGTATGCGCGGCGAGAATTTCTACCAGTTGCAGGCCCCCTACTTTGGCGAATCCGGGATAGTTTTCCACAGTGGGTGTGGTCGCCACCTGCCCGCCCACAATGGACTTGTCCAGAACAAGGCTGGTAAGCCCAGAGCGTTCGGCATAGATCCCCGCAGTAAGGCCCGCCGGTCCCGCGCCGAGGACGAGGATGTCGTATTGCTCCGCGCTGGCGGGTTGCCCTGCCGCGCTGTCTGCCGCCCGCTGCGGTTCGATACCGCGATCTTTCATGGCGGCTTCCGCATCTTTCAGGTCCACCAGTTCCAGAACAAAGCGTTCTTCCGGCATCAGGCCGATACCACTGTACGTTTCGCTGAACACCGTATGCGGGACGGAGCCCACGCCATACTGTTTGGAAAGGTCGGGGAACTCGTCGGCGGTAACACATTCCGCCGAAACAAGGTCCGGTTTGGCGATGGCGCAGCGTACCGCGTTAACAAATTGACCGGGGCAATAGGGACATCCGGGCGAGGTAAAGACGCGCGGATTACGTTGTTCAGTCAGTTCCTCCAGCAATTGCAGGGAAGTGCTAGAAAGTCCGCTGGCACCCACGGAAACAAGGAAAATGGTTTCGATAAGGGCGCGAGCCTCTTCTCCCATGGGAGCACCGGTAAAGCGGATGCGGTAGTCGGCCGGGTTTACCAGTATGGTGGGGGAAAGGGTTACGGCATAGTTTTTAGCCCGTTCACCATCCAGTGGGTGGAAGCTGGTGACAATGCGTTCGGAAAGACGGGCAAGGTCCAGCGCGAAGTTGCGGGTGAACGATTCAAATTCATTCTGGGAGTCCGCCGGAGTATAGACTTCCAATTGCACTGTTTGTTTCAGGGCTCCGAAGAGTTCTTGCAAATGCTTGCGTCCCTCTTCCGGGATCAACCATTCATGCTCCTGCGAGCTTTCAGGCGTGTGTGTGGTCATATATTCCTCCGCAATGGATGAGGGTCTTGAAAACAAGATGGGTATTTGAAGCTGCCAGCGTTTCGCGGTGGTGAGAAAATTCATCCGACAGTTCCTGCCAGCACTCCGCGAAACTCCCGCCATTCCGTGATATCTATATGGTGATCACAGAGTTATCCCACAATAGCACAGCCGGTGGGTGAGGTACAGAAATTCCGCGTCCTAAGGCGCGTGTTCGTATGGCGCTGCCACGGGCAGGTTGCGTGAAGGGAGGGACAAATTTGTCAGCGAAAGGCAGCGCTGCCGGTGTACAGCAGGAAGGGAGGAGCCGGTTCGCCCCATCGGGTGGCGCTGGCTGATGTTTCCGCAGAGGCTGTTGGCGGTGTTCCGGCTATCGAACGCGCATGGCGTATGACGCGGGCGTGTCGAGGTCGGGCAGAGTGTCCGCTCTGGTGGAAAGAACGGCAAAGAGGATGACAAACAGCAACGTCGCCCAGAGTATGTGGAGTGTTTTTCCGCGCATGGCAGTTCTCCTATGCCGGTATACGGCAGACTTTGGAAAAACATAGCACCCCGTGCGGTAAAAGCAAGCCCCGCGACGTATTACTATGTGCTCCAATGCCTGTTGGGGAAGGCCGTCTATGGTACGGAACAGAAGGCTACGATTTTGTATCTTGCGCGGGTGCGGTGTCGTTTCGCGGTGGAGAGGACTGGCCTCGTTTATGGGACAGGGCAAACAGCAGCGCCATAGCGCAGACGCCCCCCACGGCATAGCCGGGGGTGCGGGGTATGGCTCCGCTGAGTATCGCATTCCAGTAGGGGGCCAGCGTTACCCCGCAGGCGAATACGTAGGCGAGTGTGGCGGCTAGCGCCAATGCGGGGAGCGGGCCGGAAAGCACGCGGGAAAGGTTAAGCAAGGCATATGCCGCGAACCAGCAGAACAATGCCGCGTTAATGAGCGACTCCAGGCGTGGTTCGCCTGTCCATCCGCTTGCCAGCATGGTGGCAACGCCAAGGCAGAGGAAAAAGGCCGTGATTTTACGCAGTCCCTCATGGGTGGGTTTGCGCAGCAGGCATTGTATTTGCGCGGTACACGTCTGAACCAGTGCCAATGCGGCGGCGAACCCGCCAACGACCATCACCGCCCCCATGATTTGGCGTCCCCGTTTGCCGAGAGCCAGACTGGCTATGAGCACCTGCGGTTCTGTGGAGAGCGCAAGGTCGCGTGGAACAGCCGCACTCAGCCCACCCCAGAGGAGAAGGCAATACACGCCACAGGCAAGGGCAAGTGCCAGCACCGCGCGGGCTGCTCCCCGTCCTGCGGACGGACGCACCGCAAGCTCAAACCCCAGTAGCGTGAGAAGGGCCAGATACGCTGCCTGCACCACATCCCCCCCCGTGGGGAAAAGCGGTGGGCGCTTGGGAGGAAACATGGTGGGAAACCACGCCTCCAGACCGTGAGGCTGGGTTGCCATGGCACCTATGTAGCCTATTCCCCCCAGTGCGAGAAGCGCGGCTACATACAGCACTCCGCTACGGTATGGCATAGAGAGCAGGGAAGCGGCAAAGACCAGCGCCACCAGAAGCACCGTGCAACTGGCGGCGGACATCCACGGAAGGAACAGTTCATGCGCATATTGTCCGGCCTGCGCCAGCCACAGCGCCACCAAGGAGAAGAGGGCCAGAAGGCGCGAGGCGTCCGCAACCCCCAGTCCCGTTACCCGGATTGCACGAGAGGCGCGTCCTCCGCTGCCTGCGGAACCTGCCGCGCTGCTGGAGGAGAGCGCGCACGCCGCGCTGAATAGTAAGAAAAATATAAACAGCACGCCCGCCGCCCCTGCGCCGTTGGCAGCAGATTTGAGAGCACCCGGAGAGAGCATAAACGCTAGCGGCAGGAAGAGTTCGAGCATGAGGCAGTATCCTTCGTTCCGGTAACTATAATGATTTCACGGGAGTGTGCCAGTAAAAACCGTACAGAAGTTTTCCTTTCACAAACAGGCATATAGCGCATGAAAAAGTGAGTATCCACCTCTTTTCCCGCATGCGGACTGTTGACCTTTTGTATACAGTCGGTATGACATAATGCAATATTGGGTACTTGATTTGCGATACTCCAGCATGAGGAGACTTCCCATGTCCCGTAAGGTAAAGTCCGTCCGTGTCCCGGAAGAGCTGGGTGCGTTGGATATTTCCGGTCTTATTGCCGAATGTGAGAAATATTTGCGCGATCTGGAATCCGCCACACTCTTGACGCAACAGGGAGATCGGGAATCCGCAGAAGCCCTGTTGCGCGCAAGGCAGGCGGACCTTGGGCGCAAGATTGGCCTGAAAGTTTGGGAGGCGCGTAAGGCGTATGGGGTGGCGCGTCTTGCCGAGCCTGCCACACCCACGGGCGTTTCCGGCAAGGATGAAGACTCCGGCGGAGAACAGGAGTAATCGTTAGCCTGCTTTGGGTAGGGGGAGACAATCCGCCTTTTCCGGCCTGTTCGTCCTACGCGAAACAGGCCGGGCGGAAAGCCACCCGGCCTGTGCAATCTGTGAGTGCCAAGCGAGTCGCGCGGCGGGAGCGGGCGCTAGACTATCCAGTCATCTCCCTCTTCAATGGGGGCGAAACCACGGCGCATGGTGTTTTCCGTCACGCAGCGCGGGTCCATGAACTGCAACAGATAGTCTGGACCGCCCGTTTTGGAACCTACACCAGACATTTTGAAACCGCCGAAGGGCTGGCGTTCCACCATGGCCCCCGTGTTATTGCGGTTCAGATACAGGTTGCCCACGCGGAATTCGCGGCGCGCTTTATCCAGATGTTCCGGGCTGCGGGAGAAGACGCCGCCTGTCAGGGCGAAACGGGTGCCGTTGGCAATGTTCAGAGCGTCGTCAAAGGTCTTGGCGCGCATCACCGCCAGCACGGGGCCGAATATCTCTTCTTGCGCAATGCGGTGTTCGGGGCGGATGTCTCCCACAATGGTCAGTGGCACATAGGCTCCGTCACCGGGAATATCGGTACGCTTGAGCAGAATGCGCCCTTCTTCTTCCGCAATACGGATGTATTCATTCACATTCTTTTGCTGGCTGGCGTCCGCTACTGGTCCCATATAGTTCGCCGGGTCTTCCGAGGGGCCTATCTTGATGTCGGTAGCTGCCTTGACCAGACGGGTGACAAAGCGGTCATAAATGGGGTCCACCACTACCACACGGGAGCAGGCGGAGCACTTCTGGCCCTGAAAGCCAAATGCCGAATACAGAACATGCAGCACGGCCTCGTCCAGATCGGCGTCATCATCGATGATAATGGCGTTTTTACCGCCCATTTCCGCAATGACACGCTTGCACTGCATCTGGCCGGGCTGCACCACAGCGGCTTTATTCTGGATGTGTAATCCCACCTCCATGGAGCCGGTGAAGCAGATCATACTTACTTTGGAGTGCTCGATAAGGTAGTCACCCATGACGGAACTGCGACCGGGGCAGTAGTTGAAAACACCGGGGGGTAGTCCCGCCTCACGGAAGGCTTCAGTGAGGTTATATCCCACGCGGGCACTGATGGAAGCGGGTTTGAACACCACTGGGTTCCCCGTGACAATGGCGGCGGAGGCCATGCCCATGGCAATGGCGAAGGGGAAGTTCCACGGAGAAATAACCGCCGCTATCCCCTTGGGCTGATAGAAGAGCAGGTTATGTTCGCCGGGCGCGCGTCCCATACGGCGGGGGTGGCCCAACCGCATCATTTCACGGGCATAGTATTCCAGAAAATCTATGCCCTCGCCCACATCGTGGAAGGCTTGGTCCCATTGCTTGCCTACTTCCAGAATTTGCCACGCCGAAAATTCGTATGCGCGTTTACGGGCGATCTCGGCGGTTTTCATAAGATAGTTGGCCCGGTCTTCGGGGGAAACATCGCGCCATGTGACAAAGGCACGTTCCGCAGCGTCCAATGCCGCGTCAATTTCCGCTTTGCCTGCCTGACAAATATCAGCCAGCTTTTCTGTGTAGTCGGCGGGGTTGGTGGTCGCGATCACGTCCGCTGTGGGCACGTCCTTGCCATCAATATACAGAGGAACCGTGGCACCGGCGCGGGTGCGGATTTCCGCGATGGCGGCGGTAAACGCGGAGCGGGCATCGGGGATGGTGAAGTCAATCGCGGCGTCGTTATAGAAGGCCGGTATACCCGGTACGCCTGCAAAAGGCTGGCGTTCCTTCACGGGCGGACGGGAGGCCAGTTCGCGTTCTAACGTAATCTGCGGGCTTTCCAGCAACCGCTCCAACTCCGCTCCATCGGCAAAACTCTGGCGCAGGAAGGATTCATTCGCCGTGTTTTCCAGCAGTCGGCGGACCAGATAGGCCATGCCGGGCACCAGATCGCCGTAGGGGCAATACAGGCGCACCCGTCCGGCTACATTGAGCAGCCCTTTGCGTACAGGTTCACCCATACCATACAGCACTTGGAATTCATAACGGCCTTCCGGCACCTTGAGTTCCTGCGCCATTTCCATAACGGCGGAGATGGTGCGTATGTTGTGCGAGGCGCAGGCGTAGTAGATAATATCGTGGTTTTCCAGAATAACGCGGGCTAAACGCTCATAGGCGAGGTCTGATTCCGGCTTGTTGGTCCATACGGGAACCTCCCAGCCATTTTGTTTGGCGACCACGGTTTCCATATCCCAGTAAGCGCCCTTTACCAAACGGATGCCGATGGGAAGGCGTTCGGTACGCGCCCACTGAATGAGTTCGGTAAGATCCTGATCCGTGCAGCGCAGGTAGGCTTGAAGCACGATGGAAAGGTGGGGATAGTCGCGGAATTCCGGCATAGAGCGTAGCCGGCGGAAGAGTTCCAGCGTTATTTCCCGGTATTTCAGGGCTTCCATATCGACGCAGAGAAAGCCGCCCATGGCAATTACCCGGCGATAGACGGGAATAAGGCGGTCCAGAATGCCTTGCACAGACCCTTCCACATCCACGGCTTTGGCCTGAGAGTAAAGGGCGGAAGGCTTAATGGAAACATTCACCTTGGGGGTGTGGCCCCAGTCCATGCCCGCATTCGCTCCGGTGCCGGGCAACGGCTTCCATTTGGTTTGTTCTCTATCTATGGCGTCCAGCACTTCAAGATAGCCATCGCGGTAGGCGTCCGCTTCTTCTTCGCTCACGGTGGCTTCGCCCAGCAGATCCACGGTGAAGGCAAACCCGTCCTTGCGGAGCTTGGCAAGCCCCTTTACGGCCTCCCCGGTTTCCTGCCCCACGATAAACTGGCGACCCATGCTTTCGATATTAGTGCGGATGGTTTTTTCCATCAGCATGGCAGTCAGCTTGCCACCGAATCCCGCTTTGCCCGCTCCCCATTTCAGCACTGCGGGCACATCGTTGTCTTCGCCGGAAAAATATTCTCGGATGTGGCGGGAAAGCGACTCAGAGGTGTTCAAATAGGGGAAGACGTCCACAAAGCGGAAAAGCTGAACTTTGAAATCTTCGTTTTGCATGGCCCAGTCCATGACTTTGCCGGTCCACCATCCTTTGTTGAAGATAGATGGGGCCTCACCGCTGATGCTTTTGAAGAACTCTTTTCCACGTCCGATGATGCGCGATTCAAGGCCGGTATCCATGTATTTGCCTCCTGTGCGGCATGTGCAGCGCCATGTGGCGCGGATCATTTCCGGGAGAACGGCGTCTCCCGTCGCTGCCTGTCCCGCACTGTCCGCGTGGTGCGGGTTGCGGACGAGTCGGACCGGCATGCCAGTTTGCTCGGTTCATGCGGGAAATTCGATTGTGGAAGAACGAAGGTCTGCCGCAATCGTTCACGGTCCTGTGCCGGGAGAAAGAGTCCCGGAAAACGAAGGCGTGAGACGGTCTGCGCCATGTTTCGTCAAAAATGACGACTGTCGACATTTTTTTAGCGCAAACGGTGCCCATTGTCGACATTTTTGGAAAACCGGTACGGAAAAAGACAACCGGGCGTGTGGCGAAGCAGGGGAGTACCGCTAGTGGCTACCGCCGGGGAGAAGACTACCAGAAGCTCGCGTTCTGCCCCAACGTGCGCCCGACCTGCGATGTGGGAAGTGATACCCCCCTATTCTGGGCCGTTCCGTCAGCATGAAATAAGAGAGGGGCACCCGTTTTCGCGTGGGACTGAATATCCGGCATGAAGGAGGCCGGAGTAGCGGAGAGGGGAAAAGGTTTGCGCACGGCATGGCCTGCGCGTGCCGGGCGAGATGCGGCTGAGGAAAAGAAAAGTCTTTTTTGCCACGGCGGGAATGATACCGGAGGGGAAAAATATGCGGACCGTGGACTCCGCAAAGGAAATGTTGCGCGGCGGCAGTGTGTAACAGAGAACGCCACAACGTGCCGCCCGCAAGCATGGACGCAACGGTGATAAAATAGGGGGCGGAGTGGCCCGTGCGGAGACGAGGGGCACAGGAGAACTGCGCAGAATCGTCTGAAACCGTTCAACTGCTACTTCATACGGTAGGTGATGCGCCCGCGCGTCAGGTCATAGGGAGAAAGTTCAACTTTCACAGAGTCGCCGGGTAAAATGCGAATATAGAATTTACGCATTTTACCGGAGATATGAGCAAGCACATCCAACCCGTTTTCGAGTGTCACCCGAAACATTGCGTTAGGCAGGGCTTCCTGCACGACACCCGCCACCTCAATGGCATCTTCCTTAGCCATGCTACCTCCTCGAAATAGCCTCATCCCTCAGTTTGGGGAGTCCACCGCAAACGCCTTTCCACAAAAAAAAACGGCTGTCAATACGCCTCGTCGCGTATTCCGGCTCCGGTGTGATTATTCCACCCCGCCCGCGCAGCGACCCGTTTGCAAAAGCCATATGCCAAGGGCGATCATAGGCAGACAGAGCAGCATGCCCATTGTCAACCAGCCAAAAGCGATAAATCCTAGCTGGGAGTCTGGCTCACGGAAAAACTCTACGCAGAAACGAAAGCAGCCGTACAGCACGAGAAACATGCCTGAAACACAGCGGCGCGGGGGACGCCGGGCGGAATAGAGCCACAGCGCGACAAAGAGGGCTGCCCCCTCCAGCGCGGCTTCATACAGTTGGGAAGGATGACGGGGGAAGGGACCGCCGCTGGGGAAGATCATCCCCACGGGCGAGGTGGTGTGGCGTCCCCACAGTTCCCCGTTGATGAAGTTGCCCAGCCGTCCGAAGAACAACCCCGGCGCGACCAACGGCGCACCGAAATCACTAATGTCGAACAGGCTGAGACGGTAGCGGCGGGCAAAAAGCCAAAAGCAGAGAATCACGCCAACCAACCCGCCATGGAAGGACATGCCGCCGTTCCATATTTCAAGAACGCGCAAGGGGTTGTCCATATAGAAAGGCAGGTCGTAGAAGAGGATGTAGCCCATACGCCCCCCCAGCACCACACCCGCGATGCAGTAGGTAAGCAGGTCGTCCACCATGTCCGTGGTCCAGCCGGATCCGGGTTGTTTTGCCCGCATGCGGCCTAATATCCAAGCGGAAAGGAAGCCCAGCAAATACATGAGTCCGTACCAGTGCACCGCGACAGGCCCTATGGAAAAGGCCACCGGATTCATATCGGGATAGGTGAGCATGTGGTTCTCCATGCGTGGGTATCGATTGGGGAATCTGTCTGGAACTGTCGGTTCCTACCTCGTTGCGCGGCGAACCGTCAATGTCGCTGCGGAATCTCCCCGCGCGTGAACGGGGGAACAGGTGTGAATAGTCCGATCTCCGGTATGCAGAGGAGGGCGCACGGCGGTACTGCGGGCATGCCCGTAAAATACGGGAACGCATTGCCGGATTCTCAAGGAAAGGATATGTTGAGCATTCTAGGTTGGCACACCGGCAGTGGCACTACGCTGACTGGCCCGGTATGCTCTTCTCTGGCGTTCCCGGAAAGCCACTGCATGACGGCGGCTGCTGGATAGCGCCCGCAAAAGGAGTCTCGCATGCACATCACTCGAATATTGCTGCCCGTGGATGGTTCTGCCGTTTCCTTGCGTGCCGCGCGGGATGCCGCATGGCTGGCCCGTAATTGGGGCGCGGAATTGTTGCTTTTGCACTGCAATACCGTGTTTCCGAATCTGAAGCGCCGGGAAGATTATGCGCGGGAGGTGGCTGAGGCCGCCAACAAGGTTCTTGGTCCCGTGCGTGACATTTTGCAGGATTACGGCATCCGCTATATGGAGCGGGTGGAGGACGATTCCCCTGCCGAAACCATTCCCCGTCTTGCAGCGCGAGAAGGTGTGGACCTTATCGTCATGGGTAGCCGGGGGGCCGGTCCACTGGAGGGCGCGTTGCTGGGCAGCGTGACCCAGCAGGTGTTGCATGCCGCCAAATGCCGGGTGCTGGTAGTGCCCTAGCGCGTTGCTGGAGCATACGCGATTCCGGCGGTATTTAGCCTTCGTGAACGGGGCGTGTTTGGCGAAGCGGCGGCAGAACGTGCCGCCTCCGGGAGATTGCCGCGCGTACGGTCACCGTTGGCGGTTATACGCCAACGGACAACCCCCTCCCATATCCTTCGTAAGCGGTACTACCGGGTTTCCGCCTCTGGAGCGGCCTGCACCTCCACCGGGAAGGGCAGACCAAAATGACCGGGTACTTCCTGTTGGCAGTAGCTGCGCAAGTCCAGATTCGCCGTGCTTTGCGAGGCGTCCGCGTACAAGGTGCGGAAGGTTTCGTTAATAAAGCCGAACCGGGCTGTCATGGGGGCGCTGCTTGCGGTGCCGCGATGAGAGGACAAGGCGGAAATAACGCGCATGATGTGTATGTGTTCCGGGGGAGTTGCCAGCGCATATGCCGGAGTGTCTCCGCTGGTGCGGACAATCAGGCCCGCGTCTTGGAGCACGCACATAACATTCTGAATGAGGCGGATGGGCGCTGTGAGCGTGTCGGAAAGGGTTTGCAGGGCTACCGGGCCATTTCCTGCGTCAAAGCTGCGGGTGAGCAGCACCATGGAAAGCACTGCCAGTTTATCCCGCTCTTCTTGATTGGCGGTGTCTGACCGTAATTCATTTTCAAACGTCTTGATGTTCTGCAACGCAAAGCTGATTTCCACACCCAGCAGAACAATAACCCAGCTTATATACATCCACACCAGAAAGAGGGGAACCTGCGCGAAGCCGCCATAAATGGCGTTGTATTTTGACGCGCCTACCTGATAGGTAACATATAGGTTTTCCACCATTTTCCATAGTCCTGCCGCGCACAATGCGCCCACTAATCCCGCTGACAGGCGTACCTTGGTGTTGGGAATGAAGACGTAAAGAAAAAGCAGCAGTAGGGTCATCATAATCAGCGGCACGGCTTTGAGCAGTGACAGGTAGGCATAATTAAAAGCGCTGTAGGAAAGTAGTTTTCCTATCACCGCATCGCTTTGCAGGGAAACACTGGCACTGAACGCTACCCCGTAGATAATAGGGCAGATGAGGGCAACGGAGAAAAAATCTGTGAACTTGCGCCACATACTGCGTCCGTGCGTCACGCCCCATATGGAGTTGAAGGCTTTTTCTATGGTGCCCATAACGGAACCAACGGTGAGCAGAAGGGTGGCCATACCTATGGAGCCTAGTGTGCCCACATTGGTGTTATTCACGTAGCCAAGGATGTGATCCACAGTCTCCGTGTTGCCCGCCGTTATGTTGAGTAACAGTGTACGCAGGGCCTCGGAGTTTTGTAGTCCCATGCCTTTGGAAATAGAAAACGCCACCGCCAGAAACGGCACGATGGAAAGCACCGTGGTGTAGGTAAGAGCGGAGGCCCGCAGGAGGCACTGATCTTTTATGAATCCGTGTCCGACAAGATATGTCCACTTGAGCAGTCCGGCGAGGCTGCGTGTTCGCACATTCTGCGGCGCGGGATCTTCCAACCACACGTCTTGCGTGACAAAACGGACGAATCTATCTGCGTGTTCCTTGAAGGAGGCGTTTGCCATGGGTGCTCCTATGCCGAGAAAAAAGAGGTATACTTGCCGTGCGAAAGGAAAGCACGGTATAGTGCGGGCATGACCATATTTCCATACCAGAACACGGCGGGGGCGGACAAGTATTCTGAACGTAACGTCCAGAAAAGGGGAACGGAACCTCGCACTGGGCACACGCGTGTACGTTGCCTGTTTTTCTGTGGGGTAGTGTGCCTGCTGGTTATGGCTCAGGCCGTGTTGTTCTTGTCTGCGCAGCCTGTGGAGGCTGCGTTTGCAGGAACCTCTGCCGGTGAGGGGAGCATATTTTTTTCTGTTCAGGCCGGTTTGCCGGATTCCTTCGCTCCGTTGTACGCCTCGGCTGAAGGCGGGCAGGGGGCTGTTTCCCGGAAAGGGGAAGGCGCACGGCCTGCGGAAGATGCGGAACGCACCGGCGTGCCCGGACCGGACTGCGGGCTGGTTCCAGAGGGGTGGTGGCATCTTATCGCGCGGCTGGAAGCCGACGGATTTGCCCGCGACAGCGTTCGTTCTCTGTTTTCCCGGGTGGACGGCGGCTATTCTGTGGACCCCATGGGGAAGAAAATACGCGAACTATTTCGCGTTCGCTACGCGCCGCCAACTCCGCCTAAATTGCGGGAAACGCCCAAAAGCACCGCGCCACGGGTGTACGCCAGTGTGATGGTGAAGGAAAATTTAGACAGTGCCCGGCGGTTTCTCCGGGAGCATGCCACGCTGTTGCGCGCCATGGAACGCCGATATGGCATTCCCAAAGAGGTAGCCGTGGGGCTGTTGCTGGTGGAAACCCGGCTGGGGGGATTTTTGGGGCACGAGGCCGCGTTTCGTAATTTGGCCTGCCTTGCCGCTACAGATACCATGGACCGTCTGCGCCCGGCGCTAGACGGGCTGGATCTGACACCGGAGCGGAACGCGTGGCTGGAGAAACGGCTGGGCCAGAAAGCGTCATGGGCATATGCCGAGCTAAAGGCGCTTATTACCTATGCGGAACAAAACGGGCTGGACCCCGTGGGGCTGCCCGGTTCCCTGTATGGGGCTGTGGGGTTGTGCCAATTTATGCCGTCCAGCATTCTTCGTTTCGGTGTGGACGCCAACGGGGATGGCGTGGTGGACCTTTTCGACCTGCCCGATGCCCTGTTCAGCATGGCAAATTATCTGAAGGCGCACGGCTGGAAGCCCGGCTTGTCCCGGACACGGCAGCACCGCGTGCTCCGCCACTATAACAACAGTACGGTATATGCCAACACCATTCTCGCGGTGGCGGACCACCTGCGGTAATGGGCCGGGGGATTGTTTCGTGCGTCTTGTCGGGGCAAACTATCATTTGCTCACAACGCACGGAAGGATACGATTCCGGCAGGATACCCGTATCCCGCTGTGCTGGCAGGGAACACGGCACGCATTGCGGGGCTTGCGTGTGTATGTTCCCGCGCGGAATCGGGCGATGCACGGAAACAGGCTAAACGCCGGGAGCGTTTCATGAGCATAGACCACAACATTTTGTTGGAATCCGGCACGAATGAATTGGAGGTGCTGGAACTGTTCATAGCGGAGCGTTTGCCGAACGGAGCCGTGGTGCCCTGCCACTTTGGCGTGAATGTGGCCAAGGTTATGCAGGTTATTGAAGCTCCGTCTTTCGCTGCGCCGGAATCGGCGTCCAATCCGTGTTTCATGGGCATGATCGACATTCGTAACATGATGGTGCCGGTGCTGGATTTAAGCCGTTGGCTGAACATGGATATGGCGCGATCCCCCCACGATGTCATCATGGTTACGGAGTTCAGTCATGCGGTAACGGGTTTTTTGGTGTCCGGGGTGACGGATATCCATCGTGTGGGATGGCAGCAGGTGCAGCCGCCCAGCGGATTTATCGCGCGGGTGGAGACAAACTGCATTGTGGGCGTGGTGGGGGTGGAAGACAGGTTTATCCAGTTAATCGATTTGGAAACCGTGCTGGCGGACCTCGACCCTTCCTCTTTTGCCAAAACCGTTGCCGATGCCCGCATTGGAGAACGCACCTACCGCGCCCTTGTGGCAGATGATTCCGCCACCATCCGTTTGATGTTGCGTAAAAATTTAGAGGCAGCCAATGTTACGCCCATTATGGTTAGCAATGGGCAGGAGGCGTTAACGCATCTGCGGGCGCTGAGGGATCAGGCAAAGGCGGAAGGCCGCGCGTTGAATGAGTTTGTGGACATTGTTATCTCCGACATTGAAATGCCGCTGATGGATGGGTTCACGCTGACCAAGAACGTGAAGCAAGACCCGGAACTCAGCCGACTGCCGGTTATTTTGTACTCATCACTTATTACCAGTGAACTGCGGCATAAGGGGGAGTCTGTGGGGGCGGACGACCAAATTTCCAAACCCGATTTGGATCTTATGGCGCAACGCGCCATAGCCTTGCTGGAAGGAGGCGCGTGAGATTGCGGCACTGCCATGCGATCATGAGCACGGGGGGATTCTTCCTGCGGTCCGGCGCACGTGTGTCGGCAGCGGGGAACATGGCCCCCGGCGCATGAAGATTGTGTTTGTGTCTTCCCTTGTGTTCTCATCGTCCACACTCGCCATGCCCTGCCGGAGGACGCCATGCGATTTGATGAAGACAAAGAAGTGCTGCAAGCCTTTGAGGAAGAAACGCGAGAGCGCCTTCAGAGTATAGAGGCCGGTCTGCTGCAAATGGAACGCAACTCCGCCAGCTTTGGCGACGCGGGAGTTCACGCCATATTCCGCGAAGCGCATTCCATAAAGGCAGGAGCGGGACTTCTGAATATGGGGGAGATCGAGGCACTCGCCCATCGGGCGGAAACGCTGTTGCAACGTATGCGTGTTGGCGAGCAGCACCCCGATTCGGAGGTCATTACCGTCCTGTTGGAGGCATTTGACGGCGTGCGGGATTTACTGGAATTTCAGATGAACGGTTCACAGGGAACCCCACCAGACATTACATGGCGGCTTGCCGCGCTGGAGCGTTTTTTGTAGCCGCAGCCAACTCAGGCGGAGCTTTTTCCGTTAGTGTTTCCTTCTCGTCAGGCTCACCACCCCAACAAGTTTACCAATCCCACCCGGTCTAGCGAGTTCATTTCCTCTTATTGGTCGGGCGTTTTGTCCCGTGTCCCGTCAGGCCCGCCAGCGCAAGCGCCGCTCCAGCCAGCGTGCGAGCATAGCGCAACAGGTGGTCAGTAACAGGTAGAGCAGGGTTATGGTTATCCACACCTCAAAGGTGAGGTACGTGGCAGCCATCAGCTCCATGCCTTGAAAGGTCAGTTCTGGAATGGAAATGACCGATACAATGGCGGAGTCTTTGATGGTGGAAATGAACTGTCCGGCTAACGGCGGAATAATAACCTTGAGTGCCTGCGGCAGAATAACTAGCCGTAATTGAGTCAGCCGTCCTAAGCCCAGAGAAGCAGCGGCTTCCCACTGTCCTCTGGGGACGCTTTGTACCCCCCCGCGCACGATTTCCGCGATATAAGCTCCCTCGTACACAGCCAGCGTGACCACGCCGGAGAGAAAACCCGGCAGCCGCGCAGGGTCTGCGCAAAGGATGGAGAGCACCCGCTCCACGCTTGGCGGCAGATTGCGCAACGCCTCTTCTAGTCCGAGAAGGGGGGCCAGTAACGTGTAGATAAAAAAGAAAAAAATGAAGATGAGTACCAGTGGAGGCAGGTTCCGTACCGTTTCCACATAGGTACGGGCCATGAGACGCAAAAACAGGCTGCGGCTGACGCTTGCCAGCCCGGTGAGCAGCCCCAGAGGAAGGGCCAGTATGGTCGTCCAGATGCTTAAGCGAATTGTGGTGAATAAGCCTGTCATCAGGACATTGGGCACCAGCGCGCCATCGGCATCACGCCGGAAAAGGAACTGGGGAATGGCTGCCCAGTTCCATGTGTAATCGAGTTGGTTGTGCGCATACCATAGGAAAAGTCCGGCTGCGGCGGCAAAAAGGCACAGCAGCACGGCGTCCAGCGCACAGAAAGGGCAATGTTTTGTTCGCATGTGGTTCGCGGTTGTTCGGCAGGAAAACGCGCGGGGGGAGATATTACCCTTGCCCGTTACGCTGCCAAGCGCAGAGGTTTTCGCATAGGGAACTGCGCATGCCCGCCGCCGGATTCATCAGCCCGGAGGCTGAAAAAGACCAGACGGCGGGCGCTACACCCTATGGTACCGGATACTTTCAGACTATTTAAGTTCTGATGCCCAGTCGAGTGTTTCAAACCAATAGTGCTTGCGTTCGGCAAGCCAGCCTTGCGCCTTTTTTTGACGAATCCAGTTGTTCAGCACGTTCAACGTGTCCGGGTCGCCTTTGCGGACGGCAAAGGCCACAGGCTCGCTGGTGAATGTTCCCTGTACGGGCAAAAAGAGTTTGTCGGCGTGCTCCACCGCGCTATGGGCGGGTAACGGAGCGCTGGCTACAAAGGCGTGCACTCGCCCGGAGAGCAGTTCCTGCATGCACTGGGTTTCTTTGTCGAACAGGCGCAACGTGGCATTGGGGAAAAAGGTTTTGGCGGCGGTAGCCGGGGTAGACCCTATGCGGGCCACGATGATGACGCCGGGCTGGTTGAATGCCTCCAGAGAGGTCATGTCTCCCGCTTTGGCTTTGCTGGCGACTAGTCCCATGCCGGTTGTGTCATAGGGGATGCTGAAATTTACTTTCAGGTTGCGTTCGGTGGTCACGCTCATACCGCCGATGATCACGTCAAATTTGTCCGCCAGCAGAGCGGGAATAATGCCGGACCAACTGGTGGGCACGAACTCGATGTCTACTCCCAGATCTTTGGCGAGCTGTGTCATCACGTCCACTTCAAATCCGATGAACTGACCGGTCTTGTCCGTCATGGCCCATGGCACGAAAGTGGAAAAACCCACCCGCAGGGTGCCGCGTTTGACAACCTGAGAAATAACGCTGGCGTCGCGCAGGTCGTGGGTGATGTCTTTGGCGGAAGCCAGCGGAGCGAAACTCAGCATGGCAAGCAGCGCCAACAGCATGGTAAATGTCAGCAAGGCCGGGGTGCCCGGTGCCGGAAGCACGCAGACACGGGCTGCGCGGCGGGGCTGAAGAAAGGGTTGGGTACGCATTCGGCTACTCCTTTGGGTTTGCCGTTCGATATGATCAGGTCGCGGACCGTCTGATCCGTTTTTCCATGGCCCGGACGGCTACGGAAAGACTAAGATTGATAACAAGATAGATGGCCGCGATGGTGAACCATATTTCAAAGGTCATGAAGGTTTCAGCTACAATGGCCTGCCCCTGCATGGTCATGTCAAAAACAGAAATAGTTGCGACGAGTGCGGAATCCTTAACCAGAGAAATGGCTTGATTGGTCAAGGGAGGCAGGACATTGCGCACTGCCTGAGGAAGAATAACCTTACGGTAAGTTGCCAGTGTGCTCATGCCCAGACTGTAGGCTGCTTCCCACTGGCCTTTGGGAACGCTTTCCATGCCTGCCCGGAAAATTTCCGCCATATACGCCCCTTCAAACAGGGCCAGAGCCAGTACTGCGGAGACAAAGGCGTCCAGCCCCAGCACAGGCGAAAAGACGAAATAGAGAATGTACAGTTGAATGAGCAGGGGGGTATTGCGAATGCAGCCCACATAGATCGTTGCGGCGAACCGTCCCACGCGGGATGGCGCACGGCGCAGCATCATCGCCATCAGCCCCACGGCGAGTGAAAGCGCCATGGCGTAAATGGTAATTTGCAGGGTGACGAATAACCCCTGAAGCAATGGTCCGGCGTGGAACCCGTCGCGTAGGGAAAACAGATAGCGCGGAACACGATTCCACTGCCAGTCGTATCCTAGGGAACTGGAGCCACGCGCTACAAGCCAGAGGAGGGCGGCCATGACGACAAAGTATTGTGTCACGTCCCATGCGGGGGAGCGGACATCCGCCTGAGCGCGGCGAAGAAGTCCGCGTGTTCGTGTGCGGAGGGCATGGATCATTCTGCATGGTACGCTGTTAGGAAACGAACGCCAAGTTTTTTTGCCCGATACGGGGGTAACCCTTCCGCGCACGGGGACTTGTGGTGCTCGCTGGGAAAGCTATCCTAAATAGTTGGCGAGCGTGGGGGAAAGGCGTTTGATTTCTCGTATCATGTGGTCATAGGCGCGAATGCGCAGCACCGAGCGGGTGATAAGAAAACACCCCAGCACGGAAAGGCCCAGACACAGAACAAGCACCACGGAAAGAAGCAACCAGTTAGCCGCTGCGTTGTAGAAGCGCGAGGTGGAAATGAGCAGACCCAGCACCCCCAGCGGAAGAGCCATAACGGCAATGCCGGTACGCATCATGGACAGCGAGGTGCGTTTTTCCGCGAGAATGAGCTGAATATGGTTGATGACCGTCGCCTCCGCCTTGGAAAGGGCGGTAAGGATGTCGGGGGACGGTATATTGTTTTCCACGCTACTCTCCTATAATTTTGACGAGCGCGCGTTTTTTACGCCGCCCGTCGAATTCGCCGTAGAAGATGCGTTCCCACGTGCCGAAGTCCAGCCGTCCGGCGGTGACAGCCACCACAACCTCGCGGCCCATGATCTGGCGTTTGAGGTGGGCGTCCGCATTATCTTCAAATCCGTTATGGCGATATTGCTCCACCGGAGCGTGGGGGGCCAGTGTTTCCAGCCAGACATCATAATCGTGGTGCAGGCCAGCCTCGTCGTCGTTTATAAAGACCGAGGCGGTAATATGCATGGCGTTGACCAGACATAGCCCCTCCCGAATACCGCTTTCCTCAAGGCAGCGCTCCACTTCTGGAGTAATATTAATAAAGGCGCGGCGGGTGGGCACCTCAAACCATAGCTCTTTTCTGTATGAGCGCATATGAGCCTCCGTTCACTATGAATGGGGACGCTATCATAGCTGCCGGGTGAGGAAAAGGGCGGACCCGCGCCTTTATGACGCGCATGGCGTCTGAATAGCGCACATGCGGAGCGGCTGGCAGGTCTCGCCAGACGGCTGCCGTGCCGTTGTCCTTCGTTCCGCGCGTCCGCCATGTAGCGGCGTCTAAGAGGCCGTAGGCAGATCAGGCGAGGACAGCACGTTCTTCCTTTGCTTCGTAGAAAGCTCGCGGCGCATAGTGGTATGGCAAAAAACAGAGGCAGGGGAGCGTGAGGCACCCCGGCGGCGGAGTGGCGAGCGTCTGGGCAAAAATACCGCAAAGCCGTCGCCCGCGCCGGGGATGCCGTACTATGGGCAGGATTAGCTGTCTATTCCTTCAATGATGGCTTTGAGGCGCGCGGATTGTTCTGCCAGCCGGTGAACGCCGTCAGACGCTGTGGCAAGTTCCGTTGCCGCGCCCTGAGAAATCGTTTTCACCTCGTCCACGGCCTGCGTGATGTGGTCACTGGTAGAGGATTGCTCTTCCGCCGCTGTGGCAATGGCCTGTACCTGATCGCTTGTGCCGTTCACCAGCGAGACGATGGCCCGAAGCGCCTCGCCTGAAGCCCCGGAAAGCTCGCGGGACCGCCGTACCGCGGTAGCTGCGGAATCCACGCTCTGCGCGTTGGTCCGCGTGCCGTTCTGAATGGAGTGGATGGCCTCGCCTACCTCGCGGGTTGCCTGCATGGTTTTTTCAGCCAGTTTGCGCACTTCATCGGCCACCACGGCAAATCCGCGTCCGGCGTCTCCCGCGCGTGCCGCTTCAATCGCCGCGTTCAGGGCCAGCAGGTTGGTCTGGTCCGCTATGTCGGAGATAACGTTTAGCACTCTGCCGATATCTTCGGCTTGTTTCCCCAAATCTCCCATGCTGGCGCGGAGCGCTTCAGACTGGTTTGCCACTTCGTCAATGGCGAGTATGGCCCTTTCGACCACGGCAGTGCCCTCGTTGGCTTTGGCTCGAGTTTCCGCTGCCTGTTCGGCGGCGGTGGAGGCATTTCTCGCCACTTCATAAACTGCCGCGTTCATCTGTTCCATAGCTATAGCCGTATCTATAGCGCGTTCTGTCTGACGGTCTACTTCCGTGTTGGTGTGGGCGATCTGCCGGGCTACTTCTTCAGCCAGCCGGGCTACTTCCAGCGATACCTGCTCAGACTCGCGCGCGGCTTGCGAAATGGCCTGATTTTTTGCCACAATTTCCGCCTCACGGGCGCGGAGTTCCGTCAGGTCTTGGTAGATACAGAGCGCTCCCATGAGTGTACCATTCAGGTCAAACAGCGGCGAGGCATGGATATACAGGGTGCGTTTGCCGCCTTTGCGACCAGTTAGCTCCACTTCACGCGCGGTAACGGAAAGCTTTTCTAGGCTGTCGCGCAGCACCGTGCGCCGGGAGGCGTCGCCATAAAAAAAGTGGGCCACGTTTTGCCCGTAGAAATCTTTTGGATTTCCAGAATGTTGCAAAATGGTAAGGAGGGCAGGGTTGGTGTAGGTGAGCACCTCTTCGGTGTTTACCACCACAAAGGGAGTATCAATCCCTTTCAGCACGCCCTGCGCAAACCCCAGATCGTGTTTGAAACGGGCCACGAGCGCGTCAAGCTCATTCCGTGTCTGGGCCAGTTCGTCCTTGCCGGCGCAATGCAGGGTCGCAGTGTAGTCTCCGTTCATCAGGCGGGTGGCAGTTTCGCGTGTTTCCGTTAGCGAGGTGGAAATACGGCGTGCCAAAAGCATGGCGGGAAGGCCTGTTACTACAAAACAGGCGCATACCGCGACCACGCCAACGGGTATGACCGCAGGGACAGTATCGGACGGCAGGGTCAGCCACAGCCAGCCAAACCCACAGACCGTCACGGCAAGGGAAGAGATGGGCAACAGCGAAATGAACGCCTTAAGGGAAAGGCAGTTCGACATTCCAGACTCCTTTGCTGCAATCTTTCGTATCCCCCTCTCCTGTGCCAATGGTAAAAGACATGGAATGGCGAAGCGCCGGACCGGCAGAAACGGCAAGAGGGGCGTAAGCCCGCCGGGAGGCCATCTTCGGGAGACGGCCTTTGCCCGGAGACAACCGGGGCGATAGCCCGATTTCGCAAGGTGACTAAAGCCGCCATGGCGTGGATTCTTGTCGAGTTGTTCAAGTCAAACGCGCTTCGCCGCGCGATACCCCTACCTACACGTACCGGCATGGGGAGTAAAGGAAAACGTATGGGGGGTATAGCAAGGTGGATTCAGCCCGCCAATGTCTCCGGGCTGTGGTGTGTTTTTGTGCCGGTCAGGTGCTGGGCGGAGGAATTGCATAGAATCTCTAGACAATATTATGAATTGACGGTACGCCATGGGGACTATGCACAATTCCTGCCGGAGGGGAGCGGTAGAGATGTGGTGCGTGGAGGGGTGACCTACAGAGATGTCGTGCGCGGTACTTCTGGAAAATCCTCAATGAGGATTACGGAACGCGATGCGGCTGGGGAGTTGCATGACAGGGATGTCGGCTGTTTTGTGCACGGCGGATGGTTTTTCCATCCTCTTCCGCACGGCTGTTGCATGCGGCAGGTGCGCTCCAATTGCACGTTTTCCGAAATGGTGCAGTTCATACCCCGCGTCACCAGTGTTCCCGCAACTATTTTCACTGGCGGGCGACGTGGAAGCGGCTGTCATGTGCGGGAGAATGCCCGCATGACAAAGGCTGTCGCGCACAACCTTTCTGAAGAAGAACTCGCCCAGTCCTCTCCGGCGTCCGGCGAAGTAGAGATGCTGGATGGCGCAACCTGCGCCGCTTCCTCTCCCGATACCTTTTTTGCCATTCCTCCCATCATGCTGCCCCGCAATATGCGCGGCCCGTTCAGTGTGTATCTGTGCCAGAACGGCGAATACATTTTGTATGCCCGTGCAGGCGAGATGCTGGGCGAACGCCACCGGCATGTGCTAACCGCCACCGGCGTGGATTGCGTGTATGTGGAAGAGGGGCACCGCCTTAAATATCGCCAGCATGTGACGCAGCATCTGGGAAGCGTGCTGGCAGATGAAAGCATCCCCCTGCCCATGCGGGCGCAGGTGTTTTATGAGGCGTCCTGCGAGGTGGCGGAAGAGGTGTTTACCCGCAAACTGCCGCCTACCGTGGACCGGGGAACCTTTGACCGGATTTTTGAGTTCGTAACCAAGGGTGTGAGCTTTCTGACTCTGGAGAACTCCATTCGGACCATGGCCTCGCTCATCGCGCACGACTACCACACCTTTTCGCATTCCGTGCACGTTTTCATTTATTCACAGATCATTTTGCAGTCCTATGGATTTGACGATAGGAGTCTCGTGCAGTTCGGTCTTGGTGCCATGCTGCATGACATAGGCAAAATGTTCATTGACGAATCGGTGCTTAACAAGCCGGGGCCGCTTACGTGGGAAGAGCGTGAGGTAGTGAATGAGCATCCTGTGCTGGGAGCCGGGGCGTGCACCCGCATGCCGCTTTCGCAAGATGCGTTGCACTGCATCCTTTTCCATCACGAGAAGCTGGACGGCACGGGTTATCCGTGCGGCCTGAAGGGCGAAGCCATCCCCCTGCCCGTGCGCGCCGTGACCATTGCCGATATTTACGACGCCTTATGTTCGCACCGGCCTTATGCCCGCGCACGAAATGCCTTTCAGGTGTTGCGCACCATGAAAGACGAAATGAGCAACGAACTGGATATGGACGTTTTTTCGCGTTTTGTGCGCGTCCTCAGCGGCGCGCAGGCTGTGTAACGGGCAGTCCTAATCCCGCAAGGTGGCCCGCAGGCGCTGCGGCGTATGCAGCAGATCTAGCCCGTCGCGAATGTCCCGGACAGCCACCTGAGCCGCCGTAAGGGCAGCCATGCTCGCTCCTTCTTCCCCAATGATCGCCACAGAAAGGGCCGCCCGTTGAAGCATTAGGGCATCGTTGCGACCGTTGCCCATGGCGGCACACGTATCCGCCCCCAATTCTTCCAGCATATGCAGTTTGGCGTGTCCTTCCGTGGCGTGCTGTGCGCTGTCGATGATCATGACCGTTACCGGAAGGTCGCGGAGCATGTATCTCACTGTGCCATGGGTATCGGCAGAAAGCACCACCACCCGCATATCTTTTGCCAATTCGGTGAGCCTTTGGGCTATGCCGTCCAGCAATACGCCGTCCCGCGCGATGGTTCCGTTGTAGTCCAGCACCAGAGTGGCGAGATTGAGCGTGCGGTTGGCGGAAAGGGCTAGGGACAACATGGGAGTTCCTCCAAAAGTTGTTCAAGGACAGGCACATCGGGAAGGCCATCACATCTGTCCCATTGGCGGAGAATGCGACCGTCTCCCATAAGCACCAGCCGGTCAGCCAGTCGCAGCGCCTGCCTCAGGCTGTGCGACACCATGAGAATGGGGAACCGGGTCCGCAGGGTTGCCAGCAGGGTTTCGATGGTGCGGCTGGACACGGAGTCCAGTGAGGCGGTGGGTTCGTCCAAGAGGAGCATGCTGGGGTGCATAGCCAGCACGCGGGCAAGGCATAGACGTTGCTGTTGCCCGCCGGAAAGTGTTTCCGCGGAGGTGTTCAGACGGGAGGATACCTCGTCCCACAATCCCGTGTCGGCAAGCGCCTGCCGCAGCCGGTTTTCGCGTTCACCGGGGGGCAGACGCAGCACGTGGCGCAGGGGCAGCTCCATGTTGTGACGGATGGAAACAGGTAGAACGTCAGGCGTTTGGAACACCATACCCACCCGCGCACGGAGAAGCGCGGGGGCACGGAACGCGCTGCCGTAAATATCCGTCATGTCCTGACCGAGGCGGATATGCAGGGAACCGTGAGTCCGGCAGCCGGGCATGCATTCATTCAGTCTGTTGAAAGCGCGCAGGAGGGTGGTTTTGCCAGATCCTGACCGTCCGATGATAGCGGTAATAGCGTTATCGGGCACGGTGAGTGAAATGTGATGAAGAAGTGTTTTGCTGCCAAAGGCGACGCGCACATCTTCCGCTCTGGCGGCGATACTGGACGAAAAGGGCGCGCTATCACTCGGCATGGGACGTTCCTCTCCAGCGTTGTTCCAATGTTTTTTGCAAAAAAGAAGCACCGGCCAGCAGGGAGAGAGAAAGTGCCAGCAACACAAGTGTGGCGGCGAAGCCCTGTTGCAGTTCCATCGCGTCCCGATATTGGGACGACCTATAGAAAATGGTGAAGGGCAGTGCCTCAAATCGAGCACCCAACCCTGCGGGGAGTCCTGCGCTTGCCACGGCACCTGTGAGCATGATGACAGCGGTGTCTTCAGCGGCGCGTCCCGCCGCCAGTAGCATTCCGCCCAGCATGCCGCGTGCGGCGGCAGGGAGCAAAATGTGGCGCAGGGTGCCCCACGTGCCCAATCCCATGGCGGCACCCGCCAGCCAGAGCCGGTCCGGCAGTGCCTCCAGTGCTCCGCGAGTGGTTGAAACCAGCACCGGCAGCACCAGTAGGGCAAGGCAGCAGGAGGCCAGCAAGAGGGATGGTCCCGTGTGCGGGGAAACCACCCGGCGCAGCATAAGCAGCAGGGTGAAGCCGAACAGCCCCATGACAATAGAGGGAATGCCCGCCAGCAGGTCAACGCAGAGGCCCAACACGGCTTTGATGCGGGGAGGCGCGTAGACGACGAGGTATATCCCACATCCAACGCCCGGACCCAACGCCAGCAACATGGTCAATCCCAGCAGGGAGAGCGTGCCTACGCAGGCAGGCCAAATTCCATCCCACACGGGTATTTGGCCTAGCAGGGCGGCTAACGGCGGTACGTCGCCAAAAAACAAGCGCATGTTGACGCCTCCGCCCCCCCGGATGCTCAGGAAGAGCACTAAAAACCCCACCACCAGCGGCACGCCGAGCCCCGCCAGCCACACCATTCCGCGCAGGAGAATCTCCGCACAGGAGACGTTGGCTGGCAGACTGTTGGTGCCAGAGCCTTCACCGGGCATGTCTGTTCGCACCGTGTGGGAAGGGTTTCTGCCGGAGGCCTTCGCTGACTGATCCGGGGTTTGGGGCGCTACGCGGGAATTCATGCGTTGGCCTTTTGTCTCACGTACAGGCGCAGAATCAACTGCCCGATACCATTGACAAGCAGCAACAGGCATCCTGCCACAAAGACGGAACTGTAGGCCGCGCTGTTGCTATCCGTGGCAATGACCAAACCGATATGCGCTGTCAGCGTGCGCACGCTGTCAGAGAGAGCACCCGGCCACTGGGGCGCGTTTCCCGCCAGCATCAGAGGGATGAGCGCGTCGCCCACGGCCCGCCCGAACCCCAGTGCGGCTGCGGCGACAAGGTTTTTGCGGCAGGCGGGCAGCACAAGATGTGTCAGCGTTTGCGGGGGCCGGAATCCCAGTGCGGCCCCTGTAACGCGCATGCGGCGTTCTGTGGTGGCAATGCCTGCATCCATGACGAAAACCATGGTGGGTAACGTGGAAAGGGTGAGCACAAGAGACGCCGTGGCCCAGCACAGACCGGAGCCAAATCCCAGCGCTTCCCGCATGAGGGGAACCAAAAGGAACATGGCGGCAAATCCGTAAACCACAGTGGGAAAGGCCGTCATGCCTTTCAGAAGAATGAGCAACGCACGCGCCGCAGGACGTGGAGCCATTCCTCGTATGCCGCAGCAAAGCCCCAGCGCCAGAGGCCAGCCCAGCAGGAGTGCGCTGGCGGACACACAGACGGAGGCCGCCAGCATGGGAAGAATGCCAAACTGCCCCCGGTAGGGGTTCCATTCACCGCCCAAAATAGCGGAACCCTGCCCGCCAGTGAAGACAGGGAAGGCGAAGAGAAAAAGGAAGCCGAAGATGGCTGCCACCGCCACCGCCACAAGTATCGCGCAAAGGCCCAAAAGCCTTTGCGCGGTTTGTTCATGACGAGGCCCGATGCGGTTAGCGAGCGAGGGGAATGTAGCCACTTGCGCGAATTATTTCGGCCCCTTCAGGGGTATAGAGGTAGTCGATGAAGTCCTTCACCAAACCTACAGGCTCACCTTTTGTGTTCATGTACAGTTTTCGGGTGATGGTATACGCGCCGTTTGCCGCGTTTTCCTGTGTGGGCACCATGCCTTCCAGCACAGGTGCCTTCACGGACGCGTCAATGTGTCCGATGCCCACATACCCAATAGCGCCGGGATCTTGCTGAACGGCGGTTTTCATGGCGCCGTTGGAAGGAACAACATTGGCGGAGGGCGCTATGTCCCCTTTATTGAGTAGCTTTTTGTAAAAGACTTCGCGGGTTCCGCTCGCTTCATCCCGTGTGTAAAGGGTAATGGCGCGGTCGCTGCCGCCCAGTTCTTTCCAGTTGGTGATGCGACCTGCGAAGATATCGCGCACCTGCTCAAAACGTAATTCGTTCACGTTGTTGGCGGTGTTGAGGACAACGGCAACCCCGTCAATGGCAAAGGGAAAGCTCACCAGACCATACGTATTCACCTCAGCTTGCGTAAGGGCGCGGCCCGTGTTGCCTATTTGCACCAGCCCTTCCCCCACCTGCTGCACGCCCACTCCAGAACCGCCTGCGGCGATGCTGATACGGATGTCAGTATTGCGCGTCATGATGCGTTTCGCCGCTTCTTTCATGACCGGAATATGCGCGGTGCCGCCAGCAATATCAATGGAGCCTTGTTTGCCGGAAAAGACGTCCAGTGGCTCTGCCCATGCCAGTGGCGCGGCGAGAGCGATACTTACACATACGAGCAGCAGAATGCGAAATTTTTGAAACATGCCGTTCTCCTAAGGCTACACGGTGACACGCCGCGAAACAGGCGCACGCAAGGATGATTCCCACGGTGGGACCATAGGCGGGCAATGTGGACTGGGCAAATAGATAGTGCTGATTAATATGATGGTAACTAATTTAAAAAATCTATAGTACCGCCGTGTTGCAGGAATGCCGGGCCGCGTGTGCACGGATAATGCGCTGGTCACCGCTTTCGCTTTCTGATAGCGGCAGGAAAGGGCGCAATGGTGGCCCGCAGAGGAGCATCTTCGTGGAAATTCGATATGACAAGGTTGCAGGGGGCGTGCGGCAGCTCCAGCAGGCATTGGGCGTGTATCTGGAAGCCGTCCCCGCTCTGCTGTGGCACGTGGATACCGTGCGCAATGAGATGATCTTTTTTAATGATCATAAAGTAGCCGGGTTGAACGGCAGAATTCCGATGATGCTCAAGAATTCGGCATTAGCCAAAGCCTTGATTCACCCGGAAGATTTCCGCGCATTTCGTGGGGCGCTGGGATGCATTCGGTCCCTTCAGCCGTCCGCGGTGTCCTTCCGGGTATGCGATGACGCGGGCAGTTGGCACTGGTTGGTCATGCTGGGCATGCCCGCACCTGATGAATCGTTTTGCTACGTGGGGTTGGTCACGGAGTGCACCGGCCTTGCGGAATCCATTCTGGGGCGCGAATCCGGCGTTTCTTTGCGGGAGAGCATAGAATTGCTGGATAATCCCGTTTTGTTGGTGGACTTTACAGACAAGGGAATTTCCGCTGCCAACGCGGCGGCGCGGGAGCTGTTCGGCTATGCGCAAGCGGAAGACTTTCCGGCGTTGGATAGTATGCTGTCGGGAGTCAGTGAGCAGTATCAGCGCAGCATTTATGAATATCTTATCTTCAATGCACAGTGGCGCGGAGTGCTTTCCCTGCGAGACGCCATAGGCGCACGGGTGCCATGCGCCGTGCAATTGCGCCCTGTTGCCCGCAGCGGCATTAAGTATCTGTGGGTGTCTCTGGAGCCGCTGGGGACTGTGGGAGAGCCGGAAACCTTTGGCGTTCCCGTAACATCGTTTGTCCCTTCCGCTCTGTATGGCGCACTGGATACCGCGCACGATACCGCACAGGCCCTGCACGCACTGCTGGAGCATCAGCCTTCGGGCATGCAGGCGGAAGGCGTTATGCTCTCCCGCATTTTCGCCACGGAAAACAGAGTGGTGGTCACGGGGGTGGGCTTTCCCTTTCAGCAGATGGAGGGGCAGACGGAATATCCCTACGCCGGTTCCATCGCTGAAAATATTGTTCAATACAACTTGCCATACTTAGTGGTGGAAGAAACCAGCCGGAGTATCCGCCCCATTGACTGGGCCTTGTTTATCCCCGGCGGGATACACTCGTACTACGCGGAACCTTATTTTGAGGAAGGCGTGTTGCGCTACGTGCTTATTTTTTGCTCAACCCGTCCTGCTGCCTTTGATGCAGGCGGAGTGCCTGCCTGCAAGGACATGCTCACCCTGCTGGCCCGGACGCTGGAGCGTGTCGGACAACCGTAAGGTGCCGGAATGTCGTATCGGCGGGCAACTAAGCCGAGAGGGCGGAGCCTCGAATATTTGACCACTTCGCAAGGAGTGCCGCAGACTGCTGACGATGACCTGATGAAAAAATCAGGCGGAGTCAGCAGTTTTGCGTTGTTTCAGAAAGGCCTGTTCGCGTATGAAAAGGTGCCACGGGCGGAAATTGTCCGAAAAGACGTTGTTTTTCATTTTTGTCAAAAGATGGGATTTCTGCTTTTCAGAAAGAGGCTTCCTGCGTAGTATTTTATACGTCTCGCAGCTTACGCGGCGGAAAAAGGGGAGCCTCTCCGGCTCAGGGTCATACTGCGCACGTCAACCGCCTCGGGGGAATCATGAAACTCGGCTTACGCGAACGGATACTTTTGCCCATTTTGGCATGTATCGTTTTGGGAATGGGAGTCTCCTCCCTGCTGTCATACACTCAGGCGAAAAAAGCCGTGAGCGCCGCCATGAATGGGCAGGCCGAGCAGGCTGCTTCAACGCTGGCCCGCGAAATAACCACATGGGTTGAGGAACTCAGAGGCAGCGTGGTGCGCGAGTCTTCGTGGCGGGGCTACGCCAGAGTGCTGGCGAATGGCTATGTCGCGCCGGGAACGTTCATGGAGGCCAACAAGCAGCTTAAAGGGTTCGCCGATTATTCCGCATATACAGCGTCCATCAAGATTGCCAACGCGGAAGGCGTTGTCGTGGCTGGATCGCTGGAAGATCAGATAGGTACCCTGAATGTGGGAGATAGAGAGTATTTCCTGCGTGCCATGAAGGGGGAAAGCGTAGTTTCTCCGGCAGTGTACAGCAAGTCCAGCGGGAAACCGGTGCTGATGATCGCCGCTCCCGTAAAAGAAGATGCAGCGGTCCGTGGAGTGCTGTTCGCGGTGATCGAATTAGATAATCTGGCGCGGCGTATTGTGGACCCCATAAAGCTGGGGTCGTCAGGCTACGCGTTTGTCCTCACGGGAGACGGCAGACTGGTGGCCCACCCGGACCCCTCGCTTATTTTAAAAGACGAGGTGCGTGAAGAGCCGTGGTCCAAAGCCATGATTGCCAAACGCAACGGGCTGGTGGAGTACGAATTCCGGGGACTTTCCAAAATGGTTACCGTGGTGGAAGAGCCTGTGACTGGCTGGATTGTGGGCGTGGGCGCACCCATTGAGGACGTGTATGCGGCGATAAGCGAAATTCGTACCGCCAGCATTGCGACGACCCTTGGCGTGACCATAGCTGCATTGCTGATAATTTTCTTGGTAGTACGGGGTGTGGTGAGCGCCATCCGTATTGTGGTTCGCCATGCGAACGCAGTGGCAGGGGGGAATATAGACGATTCCCTGACCATGGCGCGTGGCGACGAATTGGGTGTTCTTGCCGACGCCCTGCGGACCATGGTGGACAGGCTGCGGGAGATGATCGGAATGGCGAAAAGCAAAACCACGGAAGCCGAGGCGGAGTCGGCAAAAGCACGCGAAGCCATGCGTGAAGCCGAGCAGGCACGCCTTGCCGCGGAACGCGCCAAACGTGACGGAATGCTTCAGGCGGCTTCGCATCTGGAAGGCATCGTGGAACGGGTGCATGCCTCCGCCGCCACGCTGACCGGGCAGATATCCGAGGCCATGCACGGTTCGGAGCGGCAACGTGAACGGGCATCGGAATCAGCCACGGCTATGGAAGAGATGAACGCCACGGTTATGGAAGTGGCCCGCAACGCCTCGCAAGCGGCTGAACACGCGGAAAGCGCCCGGCACAAGGCGGACGAAGGTTCTAGTGTGGTGGCGAATGTCGTTACCGCCATTGCGGATGTGGACAGCAAGTCCGGTGCGCTTCGTGCGAGCCTTGGCGAATTGGGGCAGCGGGCGGAAGGTATCGGCTCCATTATGGGAGTTATTTCTGACATCGCGGATCAGACCAATCTGCTGGCGTTGAACGCGGCTATTGAGGCCGCGCGTGCCGGTGATGCAGGCCGGGGATTTGCCGTAGTGGCGGACGAAGTGCGCAAGCTGGCGGAAAAGACCATGAATGCCACCAGAGAAGTGCACGAGGCCGTGGCTGCCATTCAGGACGCTTCACGGGAAAATATTAAGGGAATGGAACAAGCTTCCTCCTCTGTCGCCCGGTCTACAGAACTGGCTACGGTGGCGGGTGATGCGCTACATTCCATTGTGGAAATCGTGCAGGCCAATGCGGATCAGGTCCGGGCCATTGCCACAGCCAGCGAGCAGCAGTCTGCCGCATCGGACGAAATAAGCCGAGGGGCGGACGAAGTGAACCAGATAGCGCTTGAAACCGCGGACAGCATGCGGCGTTCCTCGGAAGCGGTGGAAGAACTGGCGGAACTTGCTGAAGAACTGCGCAAACTCATAGAGGAGTTGCAGCAGAGCTAGGTCCGGGCTGCATCTACAAATTCCTTGAATCCCGGTGACTGCGAGGTCGCCGGGATTCGCTGTCTCAGTCGGAGCCGGGTTTTGCCAAGAGAGGGGGCAAAAAAAATAAACGTAGTTCTTTTGGCCTATTAAAAAAAATATATTGGCCCCACAGGCGAAAGAAAATTCCGTGTCTTGAATACAAAATTTCCTTCTGCTAGGGTTGTCCCCGTAGCAAATGCACTCTTCAGTGGAATGGCGGACCGGCTGTGTGTTCATGTCCCCCCGCCATTTTTTACAGGCAATCCGGTGTAACCCCGGAACGGTCCCGCCACTGTAACGGTTTTGTCATGCCTACGCCCGAAAGGGCGCAGCCATGCGGCACCGGAGCCAGAAAACCTGACTGAAGCGGTTTCAGAACGCGAAGGGCACGAGGATGCCCGGAGCGCTCTCGAAATAAATCCCCAACCACCACGCCGGTGGATATGTGGTGGTTCCGCCATCCGCATGACCCAGATCCCCGGCCATGAACAGCATGTGCCCGCGCCGTGTTGCGTAACATATTGTTGCGTCTGCATGCGTGTGTGACGCGCGTAGCGGTGCGTGCTGCTTCGGAGACGCAATGCCCAAACAGATTCTCAAACGCGACGGTTGCATCGAAACATGGTCTTTGGACCGCATTGCCAACGCTATCTTCAAAGCCCTTAAGGGGAGCGGTATTAAAGATCCGCTTCTGTCCAAGCGCCTCGCTGGCAAGGTGGAGAAAAAGCTTGAAGGTGTGGACGTGCCCGAACAGGAGCATGTGCAGGACATGGTTCAGCAGGTGCTGATGGAAGCGCGCCTGTATTCCGTGGCGGAACGCTATATTATCTATCGCGAAAAGCGTCGTGAAATGCGTTCGCAGAATCAGGCGTATGTGGATATTTCCAAGATGATCGAAAGTTATCTGGACCGCAGCGACTGGCGTGTACAGGAAAACTCCAACATGGGGCATTCCTTCCAGGGGCTTATTTTGCACATGGCTGGCTCAGTGCAGGCGCGCTATGTGCTGGAAAAATATCCTGAAGAAATCCGTCTGGCCCATAACCACGGGTATTTTCATATCCACGATTTGTCCTTCGGTCTGGCGGGCTACTGCTCCGGGTGGAGCCTGCGCGACTTGTTGCTGGAAGGGTTTAACCTCGAAGGCCGTAGCTGCTCCGCTCCGGCTAAACACTTCGACTCCGCCTGCGGGCAGATCGTGAACTTCCTTGGCACGCTCCAAAATGAATGGGCGGGAGCGCAGGCCTTTAACAACGTGGATACCTATCTGGCGCCCTTCATCCGCTATGACAAGCTCAGTTATGCGGACGTACGGCAGGAGATCCAGAAAACGGTCTTCAGCCTGAACACCACCTCGCGGTGGGGCGGGCAAAGCCCCTTTACCAACTTTACCTTCGATATGGTCCCCCCTTCGCATATTGCCAAGGAACCGGTCATCATCGGCGGTCAGTATCAGGATTCCACCTACGGCGACTATGCCGAAGAAATGGAAATGATCAACCGCGCCTTCTTGGAAGTCATGCTGGAAGGGGATGCCGACGGTCGCATTTTCTCCTTCCCCATCCCCACCTACAACGTGACCAAAGATTTTGCGTGGGACACAGAGGCCGGCAAGCTGCTGCTGCGTCTTACGGCAAAATACGGTGCACCGTACTTCCAGAACTTCATCAATTCAGACCTGAATCCCGAAGATGTGCGCTCCATGTGCTGCCGTTTGCAGATGGACTTGCGGGAGATCCGCAAAAAGACCGGCGGACTGTTCGGAGCGGGCGATCTTACCGGGTCCATTGGCGTGGTTACGCTGAATCTGCCCAAGCTGGCCTATCTGGCGCATAACGAAGAAGATTTTATTGATCTGGTTACCGAGTATGCGGAACTTGCCAAGGACTCGCTGGAGTTCAAACGCAAGCTGTGCGAACAGAATCTGGAAGCAGGCATGTTCCCCTACAGCCGCCGGTATCTGAAAAATGGGTATAACGGACACTTCTCCACCATCGGGGTTATCGGTGGGCACGAAGCCTGCCTGAACCTGCTGGGCAAAGGCATTGATTCTGAAGGCGGGTTGCGTCTTATGCGCCGTGTGCTGAATCAGTTGCGCCAACTGACCTTGAATTTTCAGGAAGAAACGGGACACCTGTACAACCTGGAAGCCACACCAGGGGAAGGCACGTGCTACCGGTTGGCCAAGATTGACAAGGAACTCTACGAAGATATTAAAACGTCCGGTGATGCCGTGCCGTATTACACCAACTCCACGTTGCTGCCGGTGGGCATAACGGGCGATGTGTTCTACGCGCTTGAGCACCAGAATGAATTGCAGACCCTGTATAATGGCGGCACCGTGTTCCACACGTTCCTCGGCGAATCCGTTCCCGACGAAGAAAGCGTGAAAAATTATTTGCTTAAGGCCATGGGGCAGACGAAAATTCCGTATATCTCGGTAACTCCCACCTTCTCCATATGCAAGGAGCACGGCTACCTGCATGGCGAGCATTTCAATTGCCCCACGTGCGGCACAGAAGCGGAAGTCTACACGCGTGTGGTGGGCTATTACCGGCCTGTGGGGCGCTGGAATAAGGGCAAGCAGGAAGAATACCGCGAACGGCAGGAATATGGCATGGGCTGCCTGTGCAGTTGCGAAAGCTAGCCTTAGCGCTGTATTTACATAACGTCTCTGGGCGCCCCGGTCTTTTCGGACCGGGGCGCCTTTGTTGTGTTTGGTTCTGATTGACGGGGAGGCGGAGTCGTTTGACTTTGTTTTCGCATGCCGATAGAGAGCTATCAATATGAAAAAATATTCACAGCAAGAAAATCCTGCAACGTCCCGCCCGGATGGAGGGCGATCTGTTCCCGGAACCGAAGACGGCAGAGAAGCGTCTGTTGGCGAAAAGTGTGCGGCGGAAGCGACTGCCGGACAGGCTTCCCGGTCGTCTGTGGCACGCAGGGGAATGACCCCCAAGCGTGTCGCCGGAGCAGTGCTGCCGGGGGGAAAAAAAAGCCGTCAGCAGGCAGCCGCCGTAGCGTCTGCGGCGGGCGGTAAGGCGGGGCTGGGCAACTCCCGGTGGCTTGTGGAAAGCTATGTGCCGCTGGTGCGGTTTCTGGGAGTGTTTTTGGGGCATGGCTGCGAGGTCGTGTTGCACGATATGTCCAGCAAAGAGGCGTCGGTTTTAGCTATTGCCAATAATCACATCACGGGCCGCAGAGAGGGAGCGCCGCTGACTGATCTTGCTCTGCGTTTTGTGGCAAGCCGCGAGTATGAGCAGCGGGATTGGGTTATGGGCTATTCGTCCCGTTCCCGCGATGGCAGGCCGCTGCACTCCGCAACCTACTTTATTCGTGATGAGGCGGGGGGGCTTGCGGGCATGCTGTGCCTGAATATGGATATTTCAGACCTGATGCAGGCCCGCGAGGCGCTTACGCGTATGGCGCAGGCGCTCTGCCCGGATCAGGCAGGCTGTGGGGCAGGTGAAGAAGCGGGCGCGTTCAGGCCGGAGCCGGGGGCGGACCCATGTCACAGCGAAACATTTTCTGAGTCGCTGGAAGATTTGACTGAGCAGCTCATAACGCAGGTCATTACTGCTTCCGATGTGCCCGCCAAGCGCATGACCCCTGCGGAGAAAATGGATATTGTCCGCACGTTGCATGCGCGTGGTGTGTTTTTGCTTAAGGGAACAGTGGGGCTTGTTGCGGGCTTGCTGTCCTCGTCTGAGGCCACAATTTACCGGTATCTCCAGAAAATAAGCGAGTAATCCGCCGTATCAGGCGGTGGAAGTGTGTGGCGGCGCGTGCCCGAAAGGGTGCGCGCCGTCATGTTTGGCAATGGAATGATAAAATTTTATTGAGTCGTGAATAAAATGTATTGACTCTAAAAAAAATTATCAGTAGTCAAAAAAATACGCATGCACGGTCCGCCGACCGTACGTGCCATCCCCCGCCTTCGCGCGGAGAGTATAAGGAGAACCTATGCCAACTATTATTTGTAGCGAACATGTTCCCGCTGCTGTTGGTCCTTATTCACAGGCCATGCAAAGTGGCGGCTTTATCTTCACTTCCGGCCAGTTGCCTATTGAGGCCGCCACGGGGACTATCCCCGATTCGGTGGAAAAGCAGGCACGCGTTTCGCTGGACAACGTAAAGGCTGTTTTGGAAAAAGCTGGCTCGTCCATGCGTCGTGTAGTCAAAACAACGGTCTTTTTGAGCGACATGGCGGACTTTGCTGTCGTAAACGCCGTGTATGCCGAATATTTTAGCGAGCCATTTCCTGCCCGGAGCTGTGTGGAAGTAGCGCGGCTCCCCAAGGATGTGCTGGTGGAAATAGAAGTTATTGCCGAAAGTTAGCGTAGTAAACCGTCTTTCGGTACGCCGAAAGCCGGGGCGGTAGTTGCCGTGTCGACACGGCCTTCGCGAAGCCCGGAATGGTTCGGGGTTCGCAGGAATACCTTAAGAGCATAGCCGACTGGACGCTGAGGGGAAACGTGTGTGGAGCGTGTGGTCCAAGTATGCCATTTTCGCAACCGGAATTGCAAAGGAGCGCGCTGTATGTCTCACGCATCGGAACCCAAACAGCGGAAGGGAGAGTTCGGCCTTATCTTCAGGTTACTTATTGGCATTGCTGCCGGGGTCGTTTTGGGCCTTACAGCCAACGTCGGCGTGATGGAGGTAGTTGTTTCAATCAAGTACCTGCTTGGACAACTGATTTTCTATACCGTACCACTAGTTATTATCGCGTTCATCGCCCCGGCGATTACCCGGCTTGGACAAAACGCCAGCAAAATGCTCGCTGCGGGCGTGAGCCTGGCGTATCTTTCCGCCGTGGGGGCAGCGACCATGGCGGCTGTGGCGGGATATCTGATCATTCCCCATCTCTCTATCGTTACCGAGGTGGAAGGGCTGCGAGAATTGCCGGAAGTGGTCTTCCAACTAGGCATTCCGCCCATTATGTCGGTTATGACCGCACTGGTTACCGCTATTTTGCTGGGTGTGGCGACTCTATGGAGCGGAGCAAAGCAGATTGAGCGTCTGCTCTGTGAGTTTGAAGGCCTCATGATGCAGGTGGTAGTCCGGGTAGTTATCCCCGTGCTTCCCTTCTTTATTGCCGCTACGTTTTCCGGATTGGCCTACGAGGGGAGCCTTACCCGGCAGCTTCCTGTGTTTCTTGAAGTCATCGGTATTGTTCTTATCGGTCATGTTATCTGGCTCATGGTGCTGTACCTGCTTGGTGGCGCGGTTTCCGGGCGTAACCCGTGGGAGGTGGTACGCCACTACTCGCCCGCGTGTCTCACCGCCGTGGGGACCATGTCCAGCGCTGCTACGCTGCCCGTGGCTCTGGAGTGCGCGGCGAAATCCAAAGTACTCAGCCGGGATACGGTGGAGTTCATGATCCCGCTGGGGGCAACGATTCATTTGTGCGGGTCTGTGCTGACAGAAACCTTCTTCGCCATGACCATTTCGCAAATGCTGTACGGTCAGTTGCCGGAGGTAGGGACTATGATTCTCTTTATTACGCTGTTCGGTGTGTTCGCCATCGGGGCGCCCGGTGTGCCCGGCGGCACGGTTATGGCTTCGCTGGGTATAGTGGTGGGCGTTCTTGGGTTTGATCCCGCCGGGGTGGCCTTGCTGCTTGCTATTTTCGCTTTGCAGGACAGCTTTGGCACCGCGTGCAACGTAACGGGAGACGGGGCGTTGGCCCTGATGCTGGAAGGCATCTTCAACAGAAACGGCGAACTGCAACGGGGGCGCAGCCAACAGGCGTGTGGAGCCGGAGAACGCGACATGGCAGGGACGCGGGCGGAGTAGGTTCGTGCCAGCCATATACCAACGGGATACAGGTATGATGAAATCCGAATGGTCTGACTACATAGCCCTGCTTAACCGTGAAGTGGTGCCCGCTTTAGGATGCACCGAACCGGTCACCATTGCCCTAGCGTCGGCGAGGGCGACCCGTGAACTGGGAGTGCTTCCAGAGCGGATTACGGTGCGCGTAAGTGGTAATTTGCTTAAGAACGGCATGGGGGTGGGCGTTCCCGGTACGGGAATGACCGGACTGGGCATTGCCGCGGCGGTGGGAGCCACCGGAGGAAATGCCGACCTTGGCCTTGAGGTGTTGCGCGATCTCACCGGGGAGCAGGTGGAGCAGGGCAAACACATGCTGGCGGAAAAACGTGTGGAGGTGCTCCTCGCGAAGACGGACGAGTTGCTTTATGCCGAGGTGGACGTGGCGGCGGGGGAGAACCACGCCCGTTGCGTTATCGCCAGAGAGCACACCGCTGTGGTGCTGGCGGAACGGAATGGCGAAGAGCGGTTTTCCGCGCCGTGGCCCGGCGAGGAAGGAGGACAGGGCGCATGGCCTCTGAGCATGGAACGTATTTATGACTTTGCGGTGAATGCTCCCTTTGCGGAGATTGCGTTCATTCTGGAATCGGCCCGGCTGAACGAAGCCATAGCCTTGCAGGGGATGGAACGCGAGTGGGGCCTTAAGGTCGGGCGCTCCATGGAAGAAGATATTCGGCAGGGGCTGCGTGCCGACGATATGGCTTCCTTTGCCATAAAAATGGCTGCCGCCGCGTCCGATGCCCGTATGGATGGTATTATGCTGCCCGTGATGAGCAACTCCGGCAGCGGCAATCAGGGCATCACCGCCACCGTTCCCGTGGTGGCCTTTGCCATCCGCCTGAACGCGGATGACGAGGCGTTGGCGCGTGCGCTGATAATGAGCCACCTTACCGCTATTCACCTGAAGCATCATCTGGGGCGGCTGTCCGCACTATGCGGGGCTATTTTGGCTGCCACCGGTTCCAGTTGCGGCATTGTAATGTTGCTGGGCGGTGGTTTGCAGGAAATCGGCTATGCCGTGAAAAATATGGTGGGCAACATCACGGGTATGATTTGCGACGGAGCGAAGACGTCGTGCGCCCTTAAAGTGGCTTCCGCTGTGGAGGCGGGCATTCAGGCCGCCTTGCTGGCCCGTAAAGGCACTGCCGTAAGCGGACGCGAGGGCATTGTGGACGATGATCTGGAAACGTCCATCCGTAATCTGGGACGCCTCGGCTCCTGCGGTATGGCGGAAACGGACAAGGTCATCCTCGACATTATGGTCGCTAAGCAATGACGTACACACACCCGTCGGGCAGGATGCTGTCCGGCGGTTCCCCGCGCCCGTCCCCCATGGGGGCGGGCGTTTTGGTGTATGCTGCGCGTCCGTAAGCAGCAGGGGGGGCGTGCGGAAAAGCTGACGGTCTGACCCTTTATCCTGTTCTCCATACAGGCTGCGCAGGGGAAATAGCTTTAGCAAGGCTTGCGGGAGGAAGGGAACATTTTTTTGAATGTGTTTTGGCGGAGGTGTGATGACTCACCGTTCCCGTGTCCTCTCCGGTGTTTGCGCCTGACAGGCGCGGCATGTTCTGCTATCTGAAGGCCATGCTCCACGCCACGCAACCCCGCTCCGCATTGCGAACTCCGCAGGCCACGCGTCCCCATTCCGCGAATCCGTTATTCGCTCCACTCATGCATCCGCTGGGGGATGTGGGGTTTGTCTTCGCGCACACGGCGCTCTTGCCGGGGCAAGCGCCACAGCCCTATGCGGTTGCCGCCATACGCCTTACGCCGAACGGCAAACGCAGCGAATATACTTCGCTGATTCACGTGGAACAAACCCGCGCTCGCGACTACATGCACTCCCACATCAGCCGCCGCATGCTGGTGAACGCTCCGGGCGCGGATGCCGTTCGGGATGAATTATGCGCGTTTCTGGCAGGGTTGGAGTGCGTGTGCTGTTTTGACCCGTATGACTCGCCGCAGGCTCTGGACACGCTGCTTCAGGACACACGGATATTTGATCTGGGATTCGCGGCGGATTTTTTTATGCCGTGGGCGGTCAGTTCCTCCACCCGACAGCTTTGGGAAACCGTGCATGGTCGGGCGCGCGAGAAGGTGAGTTTTTCCGCGGAGGAAGGCGTGGCGCTGTGCGTGGACTTCGCTAAGTACCTGTTCGGTGACGTCTTGTCGGATACGCGGTTCCCCGGCGTGCGGGCCTTGCGGGAATACCTTGGACGAAGCGACACCCTTTTCGGCGATGTGTGTTGTCATCTGTTACGCCATTTCTCCGAATATTTCGGCAGCGGGCTACTGACGCCGGTTTCTGGTGAGGACACTGCGGACTGGCAACAATTTTTGGAAGAGGCCTTGCCAGACGCAAAACTGTTGTCCACGCGCAAGCAACGCAGCCCACGGGATGCGGCAGAGTCGCAGAATCAGGCCCGCCCGCTCAGGCAAACAGCAACAGGAGCCACCCTTGCCGATATTTCGACAGACAGCCCCGGAGCTGAAACCGGCGTGACCGTTGCCGTGACCGGCACAGTTGCCGGGCTTCCCGCGCGTGCGGGAGACACCGGGGCGATGGGGGCCACGCAGCCCTTTTCGCCCTTGCCCGAAGAAGGCATGCGGGAACTGTTCGGTCAATTGGCGCATAGCCAGCGCGGATATCGGGTCCGCGAGGCGCAGATAACATACGCAAAGCATGTGGCCCGCGCGCTGAACACCACTGCGGTGGCCTGTATCGAAGCGGGCACGGGCACAGGAAAAACGCTGGGATATCTGTTGCCGGTTATGGAATTTCTCAAGCGGAATCCCTCACAGCGCGTGGCAGTGGCTACCTATACAAAAAGTTTACAAAATCAGTTGTATGGCAATGAAATTGCCACCTGCCGGAAACTGTTCGGGCAATATCGGGATATTCCCGTGGCGTTGGTCAAAGGAAAAAGCAACTATGTGTGCGCCCGCAAACTGGATGACGCTTACTCCCCCGGTCTGACCGGAGCGGACCTGCTCACGTGGCTGTTTTTCGTGAACATTTGTTACCGGCACCGGCAGGCGGATTGCGAGGATATCTCGCCCCGGCTGCGCCGCAGGCTGGACACGCGGCGGCAACTCACGGCGCTGATGCTGGAAGTTTCCGCGGGCAGTGGCTGCCACACTTCGCACACGCGATGCCCGGCGCAGGTGGTCACGGCGGAAGCCGCCCGCGCCCGGCTTGTGGTGACAAACCATAACAAACTCATTCTCATGGAAAAGGATGGAAAGCTCAACGGGCTGTTCCGCCATTGTATTATTGATGAAGCCAACCATTTTGAGGACGCGGTGCGTAACGCCGTTAGCCCGGAATTTTCTACGGCGGACCTGTTTGGACAGCTTCGCTATCTGCAGGAGCAATGCAGGCGTGTGGTGGCTTCCAACGCGTCGGAAAGGGAAAAAGAGCACGCGGACGAGGCGTTAGACGCCATGGACGCGTTGGTCCGCCAGCTAGGTGATCTGCGTGAGCGCTTTTTGCAGATGGACAGGGGAACGCTGGGGGGGGCGGTTTCCTTGCACGCGGCGCATAAGGCCTTTTCAGAAGGGCATGCACGGACAGACCTGACGCGGTTGCAAGCGCTACTGGAAGCGGTCTTGGAGCGTACGGCCCTTTTCACCGGGAAGCAGGCCGCCCGCTTGGGATTGACATATAGGCAACTTTCCCGATGTCGCACCATGCGCACGCTCATGCACGAGGCGCTTTTTACCTTGTCGCAAATACGGGCCGGACTGGAGGCTCAGGGTACGTGGCAGGCGGTACAGGTGTTTCCGCGCGGTTGGGTGCTGTCCGGCGGGCATATATATGTAGGCCCGCTGGTGCGTAATCATATCTTGTCCCGGCGGGATGCGGTCATTTTTACCTCAGCCACACTCACGCATCAGTCCAGTTTCGACCCTTTCCGGCGCAGCATTGGGTTGGGCAAAGGACCGCAGGTGGTGTTTGATTCTGAGGAACTTCCCCCAAAACCCTGCTTTGTTACCCGCGTCGCTGCGCCGTTTGTGCCGGATGTGTCGCTGGTGGTGCCGTCGGGAACCCCCTCCGCTGTCTTTGAACACAAAACAGCGTGGCTCGCGCATGTGGCGCGGGAGATTCCCCGTCTTATCGAGTCCAATCGGGGGGCGACCTTGGTGCTGTGCGCCAGCTACGACGATCTGGACGCGCTGCGGGAGCGGCTAGAGCGGGAATACGACGGCGAATATCCGTTGCTGTTTCAGAAGAAAGGTGAATCGCCCGCCGCCTTGTGCGACGAATTTCGCGCCGCCAAAGAAAGCGTGCTGTTTGGCGTGGAAACCTTCTGGCACGGGGTCGACTTTCCCGGCGACACGCTCACGCAGGTTATCATCACCCGGCTGCCTTTCCCGTCCCCATCCTCTCCGCTGATGGAAGCCCGTAGACGATTTTTGTCAGAGGCCGCCTACTGGGAACGGCATAGGTATGAAACCGCCATCAAGTTTCGGCAGGGCATGGGCCGACTGATTCGCCGCGAAACCGACAGCGGAATCGTGGTGGTGTTGGATAGCCGCTTGCTTGCCAATCGCTGGCTGGCTCCCGGCAGGCCCAGCAGAATCGTCGAGGGGCTGGAGAACCTGCCAGAGCGCCACCGGCGCGGGCGCGGCGTCTAGCGCGAAAGCAGCAGGAAGTACGCCACCCCGGAAAGAAAGATCAGCAGCGAGGGCAGGGCGATGCGCCGCCACGCTTTGCCTATGCCTACGTTGAAGTATTGGCAGGTGAGCACGAAGCAGATATGCAGGGGCGAGGACATAATGCCTGTGTAGCCGCTGAAAATAGCTAGCATAATGTATGGCATTTGCTGGTCTTGCATGCCCGCCTGTGCCAGCAATCCGGTAATAAGCGGAAAGGTGGAACCCACATACGCGAGGGTAATACCTGAGACAAATCCTACCAAAAAGGGAAGCAGGGTGCAGGTAATGAATAGTGCCGTGCGCCCGCCCGCCAATTTTGCTAATTCTGTAATAACCCCGGCAGCGTGCAGGGTATCTTTGAAAATGAAGATAACCACTACCACGCCCAGCATGGTCCACAGGTGTTTGCGGCACAGAGCGTCCCGCACTATGGGGCCGCTGCCCGGATTTTGCGCCAGCGCCACCAGAATGGCGGCAAGCAGCGCAGCCATCACACCAATTTCAAAGGGAATGCCCGGCAGTAACAGGCCGATGCCTATTTCCATAACCACCGCACCCACAATGGCGACCAGCAGGGGGCGGCCCGCTACCAGCACCTTGCGGATGTCGCGCTCGCCGGTAATGGTCGCTTCCTTGGAAATGTCCAGCGGCAAAACGCCGGGGCGCAGCAGAAAAATCCAGCCCAGCGTAAGAGTGATGCCCAGCGCGGGCAGCCCGTACAGAACAAGCACGCCAATGGAAATATCGCAGATGGTGGCGGCAAGTATCAGGCCGGGGTACAGGGGCCACGTGGTTTCCCATATGTGGCGAAACCAGTAGTTGAGTAGCACCTTGTCTTCACCGGGAACATTAAGCCGCTCCGCCACGTTACCCAGCATGGGCGCGGAAAATACCGCGCCACCGGGCATGGGCAGCAGGCCGATGAGCGCGGGGAAAAACACAAGCCGCAGACGCGGGTGCCGCAAATATCCCGCCAGACTCTCCATGAGCCGTCCGGCCTGGCCCGTTTTATCCAGCACATCGCTAAGTACAAGTATGAGGGCGAGAATGATGGCAAGATAGAGCGTTTGAGGCGTGGTTAGCGCGTTCCAGACGGTTTCCGGCCATAGAGCCACCGGCAGGGCGAAGAGCAGAGCCAGTGAAAGACTGCCCAGTGCGATGGAAAGGAGCAGGCCTACCCGCAACCGGAGCGCCGTGAGCATGATAGCGAAGACGGCGATGAGCTTATACAGAGGCATGAAGGAAGCAAGCGAGAGCATGAAGGTGTGATCCTGACGTATGAAGGTGCAAAGCCCTCTCTTCCCCCCTTTTCCCGGATTTGTAAATAGTTTGCTCATGCGCTCAAACAGTGAGACGGGGGCCATAGACGCGGTGGTACTGAAAGCATTGAGAGAATTTTTTGAATCCGGCACGCGGAAAGACTGGCATTTCGCCCGGTCCTGAACGGAGAGCGGCATATGGCGGCGGTTATGCCCATGCAAAACGGGGCGGACCGTTCGTACAGAAGGTCCGCCCCGTGAAATCATGGCGAAAGCAGTTGCCGGAGCGCTGTTATCGATTTTTTGTCATGCGGGCTTCCAGTTCGTGCGCGCTGGCGAGCACTTGCTCCTGCATCTCTTTGCGCGCGGCGGCTAGCTTGCGGGCTATTTCCGGGTCTTGCAGCGCAATGATCTGGGCGGCGAACCACGCGGCGTTTTTTGCCCCGGCCTTGTCCAAAGCCAGAGTGCCCACGGGATAACCGGGAGGCATCATCACCGTGGAGAGCAGTGCGTCCATGCCGCCCAGCTTGGAAGCGGTAACGGGAACACCCAGCACGGGCTTTGTGGTGCGGGCGGCTACGGCACCGGCAAGGTGCGCGGCCATGCCTGCCGCGCAGATGAAGACTTGGCAACCATCTTTGTCCAGTGTGTCCACCAATTGTTCTGTGCGTTCCGGCGTGCGGTGGGCCGAACTGACGGTGAACAGGTAGCTGATGCCCAGTTTGTCCAAAACCTCGGTGCAGGGGCGCATGGTTTCTTCATCGGACAGGCTGCCCATGAATATTCCGACTTGCGGCATCGTGTTGTCTCCTGACGGTTGCAGGGTAAAAGGGTGAGAGGGCGTTATTTTAGGCCTTTGAATCCTATGTCGCGGCGGCAGTACAGGCTGTCCATACGCAACCGGTCCACACCTTCGTAAGCGCGTTTTTGCGCATCGGCAAGGGTGGCCCCCGGCGCGGTAACGCACAGTATGCGCCCACCGTTGGCACGGGTGACGCCGTTTTCCAGCACGGTGCCCGCCTGAAAGACCTTAACGCCGGGCACGGCTTCGGCCTCGGCTATGCCGGAAATAGCCATGCCCTTGGGGTATTCGCCGGGGTAGCCCGCCGCGGCGATAACCACGCCCAGTGTCGACTCCGCGCGAATGGAGAGCGGCGTTTCCGCCAGACGGCCTTCAATGCAAGCCATCATGACCTCTGACAGGTCGCTTTCTAAGCGCATAAGCAGCGGCTGGCACTCAGGATCGCCGAAGCGCACATTAAATTCCAGCACGTAGGGGCCTTTGGCGGTCATCATTAGGCCCGCATATAAAATGCCGATAAAAGGCTTATCCTTGCTGGACAGGGTTTCGCACACGGGCTTCATGACCAGATCAATGATCTCGTCATAGCGTTCGGCGGGCAGAACAGGAGCGGGGCTGTATGCGCCCATGCCGCCGGTGTTGGGACCGGTGTCGCCGTCGCCGACGGCCTTGTGGTCCTGCGAGGAAGGCAGCGGTTTTACCGTTTTGCCATCGCAAAAGGCAATAAAAGAGGCTTCTTCGCCTATGAGGCACTCTTCAATGACCACGTGCGCCCCGGACGAGCCAAATGCCTTTTTAAGCATAATGTCTTCAAGCGCCGCGATAGCTTCCCCTGTGGTTTGCGCCACGATGACGCCTTTGCCGGCTGCCAGCCCGTCGGCTTTGACCACAATGGGAGCGCCAACCTGCAGAACATATTCGCGGGCGTCTTCGAATTCATCAAATACGCCAAAGGCGGCGGTGGGCACACCGGCTTCGTCCATAATACGCTTGGCAAACGCTTTGGAACCTTCCAACTGGGCCGCATATGCGTTGGGTCCGAAGCAGGGAATGCCCGCGAGGTCCAGCGCGTCTTTTATGCCCAGTACGAGCGGAAGTTCCGGGCCGGGAACCACAAGGTCTATACGCTGGTCTTTGGCGAAGGCCACCAGCGCGGGAATGTCGTCCACGGCAATGGGCACATTGGTGCCCTCAAGGGCGGTGCCGCCGTTGCCGGGGGCGATGAAGATCGTATCTACGTTCGGGCTTTGGCGCAGTTTCCATGCAAGGGCATGTTCGCGCCCGCCGTTGCCGATGATCAGAATCCGCACGTTGGGCCTCCGTGTGGCTTTTACCGGAGCGGTCCGGCTGTTTTAAGGGAAGCGGGACAATCTCGTAGCTTGCGTGTTGTGGTGTGGGCCTGATACAGCTTTTTCCCGTCCGGTTCAAGATTTGTTCGTTCATCCCATGGCATCGCGAGAGGAGAGTTACCATGTCGTCACCACGTTTTTTGCCGCATCTGCCTGAAGAAAAGCTCGCTGCTGTGCAGCTTGCCGGGCTGCAATGGACCGTGCGGCACGCCTATGAACACAGCCCCGCGTACCGCGCCAAGTTTATTGAGGCAGGAGTGGAGCCGGGAGATGTGACCAGTCTGGACGACATTCGCAAGTTGCCTGTAACCACAGTAACCGATCTCCGGGACGGATATCCTCTGCCGTTGCTCAGTGTACCAGAAGAAGACGTGGTGCGCATCCACGCCTCGTCTGGCACCACGGGAAAGCGGAAAATTCTGGCCTACACGCAGAAAGACGTGGACACCTTTGCCCTGCAAATGGCCCGGTGTTTTGAAATAGCCGGATTAACCCGGCTGGACCGTGTGCAAATAGCCGTGGGATACGGATTATGGACAGCGGGGGCGGGCTTTCAGTTGGGCTGCGAGCGGTTTGGGGCGTTGACCGTACCCGTGGGACCGGGCAATTTGGAAATGCATTTGCAATTGCTGGCGGACATGGGCACCACCTGTCTGTGCTCCACAGCGTCCATGGCGCTGCTCATGGCGGAAGAGGTGGAGCGCAACGGGTTGCTGGAACAAAGCCGTCTTCGCAAGGTTATTTTTGGTGCGGAGGCGCATAGCGCCAAAATGCGCCGGGCCTTTGAATCGAAGCTGGGGCTGGAAGGCAGCTACGATATCGGCGGCATGACTGAAATGTATGGTCCCGGCACCGCGCTGGAATGTGATGCGCACGAAGGACTGCATTACTGGGGTGACCTGTTCATTATTGAAATTTTGGACCCGGAGACGCTCCTGCCCGTTCCAGACGGTGAGATAGGCGAGATGGTGGTCACCAGCCTGTGTAAAGAGGCTGTGCCGCTTGTCCGGTACCGTACCCGTGATCTTTCGCGCAAGCTGCCGGGCCTGTGTTCCTGTGGGCGACATATTCCCCGGCATGACCACATTCTCGGCCGGTCAGACGATATGATTATCTTCCGTGGTGTAAATATTTACCCCGGTCAGATAGCGGATGTTTTGCAGCATTTCCCGGAGGCAGGGGCGGAATACCAAATAGTGCTTTCACGAACGGAAGGGCGCGATAGTCTGCTTCTGCGGCTTGAGAGAAACGTGGAAACCGGTACGGACAACGATAGTAATATCGCCCGTGCCGTGGGCGCGGCGCTGCATAAAAAACTTATGGCCCGCGCAGATGTGGAAATTGTGGAACCCGGTGCCTTGCCGCGTTCTTTTGGCAAATCCAAGCGGGTGGTAGATACGCGAAACGAGGAATAACGCATAAAAATGTCTGAAACAGGCTAGTCCGTTTCGGAAGGTATACTTGTTCACGTTTCGTGCCTGCGGTTAGGCTGGCTGTGTGATTGATTCCATATGTGGCAAAGGGGGCAACATGAGGAAGCCATATTCACTGCGCGTGTACTTTTTTTACAGGAATAGGTAGGAAAAGGCATGCTTAAGAAGATCGCCATACAGGATTTACGGCCCGGAATGTATGTAGTGAATTCCGGGTTATCGTGGATTGAATATCCGTATTTATATATGCGGGAAGGTGTTGTCGCCACCGAGGATGCCGTTCGAGCCATAGCAGCCGAGGGCTTTACCGAGGCCGTTATCGACACCGATCTTTGCGTGGGCTTGGATATGGCTTCGGTGGAAAGCGAGGCCGATATCTCCCACCGCATCAGTGCGCTTGCGGAGTATATTCCGCCCGGACCTACCGTGGCGCTTTCCGAAGAACTGAAGCGGGCCGTCGCGCTCTATTCGGACTCTGTGAAGCAGGCCCGGTCCATCATGGACGACGTGCGTATGGGCCGTGCGCTGGACGTGGACGCCTCATCCCCCGTTGTTGAAGAGATTATCGGCAGTGTCACCCGCAACTGTGATGCGCTGACGGGGCTGTCAAAGCTGCGTTCCTTTGATGAATATACATTTACGCACTGTGTGAATGTGGCGGTATTAGCCGTGGTCTTTGGTCGTTTTCTGGGTAAAACCGAAGACGACCTCAGAGTGCTGGGCATGGCCGGTCTATTCCACGATGTGGGCAAGCAGCTTGTGCCGCAGGACGTGTTGAATAAACCCGGCAAGCTCACCGAGGCTGAGTTTGTGCAGATGAAACAGCATCCCTCATTGGGCTACAATCATCTGAAAAAGCAGGCTGGTGCCGAAGGCGGCGAAGTGAATCCCGTGGTGCTGGCGGGGGTGCTGGAGCACCACGAAAAGTACAACGGCACCGGATATCCCGGAGGGCTTGCTGGAGATACCATCAGTGAGGCGGGGCGTATTCTCGCCGTGGCAGACGTATACGACGCGCTCACCAGTCAGCGGGTATACAAGGCCCCCATGCTGCCGCATAAAGCTCTGGGCCTTATGTACTCCATGCGCGGCAAGGAATTTCATCCGGGGTATGTGGAACGGTTCATCAAGTGTCTGGGAATATATCCCGTAGGCACCACGGTACTGCTGAACTCCGGGCACGTGGGGGTTGTATACGGCTCTAACCCGCGCATACCCTTGCAACCGCAAGTGCTGGTGGCTGCCGGTTCGCTGGGGGCCATTTTGCCCCGGCGGGTGGACCTTGCGGAGCATCCGCAGTTGCGTGTTAGTTCTGTGGCAGACCCCGCGCGATACGGAATGAACCCGGAGCAACTGCTGGAGCGTTTCGCGGGGTAGCGGGCCAACCTGTCCCGCTGTTTCTCAAGACGCCTCTATTTCCTGCGGCAAAGCAACGTCCGGCAATGCGGCGCGCAGGTGTTTTGCGAATGCGGGGTATCCTTCATACGTAATGGTGCGTAATCCTTCCGTCGCGGCTCGTGTCGTGTTGGCGGGGTTGTCATCTATAAAGAGCGCCTGCTGCGGAAAAACATGCATATTCTCACATGCATACCGGAAAAAAGCAGGTTCCCGCTTGCTCATGCCCTCACGGTATGAGTTGAATACCCCATCAAACAGTCGGAAAAATCCGTGAGCGCTGTTCAGCTCTTCCAGCCAGTTGGTATGATCGCTGAGGAGGGCAGTGCGGGCGTGTTCACGCACGTGCGCCACAACCCGCAGCATCCACGGACGAATAACGAAACGGGTAAGAATGGCGGAACGTAGCTCCGTGTCCGATTCGGTAATGCCGGTGGCCCGGCGCACGGCTTCCCAGAAGTCATGCTCGGAGGCGTTTCCCGTGGCATAGCCGTGGGCGTAGCATATCTCTGTGGCCGTGCGCAGTACCGTTTCTGGACTTTTGCCATTGCGTCTGCCGATTTCTTTGAGGCCCTGCACGAACCCTTCTTCGGCGAGCACACCGCTGAAGTCGAAGAAAACCACCGCAATATCATCGTGTTTTCGAGGCATGTCAGTATCCTAGTAGAGAATGTGGAGAGAATTAGGTTGTCCGGCACGAAGAGAATAGTGTAGCGTTTCGTGCTGAAATCGCAACCGTCTCTGCCTGTGAAGTGAGAATGGAAAAAAATACATAAATATGCACAGGAAAATGAGCCATCCTCTTGCCAGAGTCTTGGGGCGCATGTATTACACGTAATACACCGGACTCATGGTTCCGGCGAGTGAGCGAATCCGCAACCACGCGGGAAGAATCGGGAGAACCATGTATGAACAAAAGTGAACTTGTGAAAATGCTGGCCGACGAGCACAATCTCTCCACGGATGAAGCCGTGCTGGTGGTAAACACCTTCTTCGACAGCGTGCGTGACGCATTGCTGGAAGGGGACCGGGTGGAGATTCGCGGCTTCGGCTCCTTTAAGGTGAAGAACTACAGCGGGTATAAGGGACGCAATCCCAAAACCGGCGAGAGTGTGGAAGTTTCCTCGAAACGTCTACCCGTGTTCCGAGCTGGCAAAGAACTGAAAGAACTGGTTAACGACTAGTTCGCAGGCCATCTTTCCGCTTTTTCCAATGCGCCGCCCGACCCTATGTATGGCATTGGGTCGGCTGGCGTGATGGAATGGCATACCCTTCTTGCGCAACCCCCTTGCGGTGACCCGAAAAACAGCCTCACCACTGTCATCCCTTCCCGTCTCCCTGCGTGGCGCGGATTTGCCCGGTGTGCATCTGCACATTGGCGAGGGAATTGTAACCACGGGAAACCTCCTCGTTTCCACCGTGCTCGGCTCCTGTGTCTCTGTGACATTTTTTCACGCGGAAAGCGGACTTGCCGGTATTTTTCATGCCATGTTGCCGCTGCGTGGGGAATTTGCGGATGCGGCAATGCCGCCTTGCAAGTATGTTGATTCCGCCATTGATGTCCTTTATGAACAGTTCGTGCGGCGCGGAATCGCTGTTCGTGATGTGGAAATAAAGCTGTTTGGTGGAGCTTTTAGCTTAGGCAAGGCTTCAAACGTGGCGGCACGGGCTCTTGTGGACGTGGGGGCGCGGAATGTCGCGACTGCCAGACAGGAACTTGCCCGGCGGAGGCTCCGTGTTGCGGGAGAACAGGTGCTGGGAGATCGGGGCCGCAAACTCTTGTTTGACACACGCAGTGGTGTAGTGTGGGTGAAGTTGCTCGCCAGTGCGGAAGAACAGGCTGTGCTGCGCACGGAAAATGTGGAATTCTCCGTGGCGACGAATCAAGCTTGCCGTCTGGAAATATGTGAGCCGTAACATCGGCTCCGGCACGGCGGAGAATGGGCGGGTGCATGCGTATAGTTTTTTGCATTGACGATAACCCCCGGTACCTCATGCTGGTCAAGGTCGCGGTCCGTAGCCTGCGTGCTTTGTACGGCAATGATGTGCCCGTGCTCTGTGTCTACGGCGGGGCTGATGAGGGTATTATCAATGCCGTGTGGGAAGAAGGCATTCCGCTGGCTCTCCATGAGCCTGTACTGAGCCGACAGGTGGTTCCCCCTCAGTTTCATCGCGCTATCGGCGCGTTCCTTAAGCTGGAACTGGCGTTGCTGCCGGAACTCGCAAACGAGGAGTATGTGCTGTACTGCGACAGCGATATGTACTTCCATTCCCGTTTTGACGCTTTGCTGACGGAGCGCCCGCCTTACATGGCGATGGCGCGGGAAGCGTCCGCAATCTTTTTTCACGACATCGAAACGATGCGGTACGAGTGGCGCGATAGAGAATATGTGGTGCGCATGCCCTTTCCCATCTGGACGTTTTCATCCGGGGTGGTGATGTTTAATCTGGGGCGGCTGCGCCGCCACGACCACATCCACAACTTTCTCGCTTTTTGTGCGCAAAATTTGCACCACATCGGCAATCTGGACCAGTCACTGCTGAACTATTTTTTTGGTAGTCGGGTTACTAAACTGCCATTTCCTTTCAACTGTCCCCCGTATCGCGCGGAATCCCGCGGGCAGGGCAGCCTTATCCATTTCCACGGACCCAAGCCGTGGGATGTGAGCACGCCGTTATGGCGGGAACTGCGCATTAACCATTATTCATGGTTCCGCCAACAGTGGTATTCCCTGCTCACGCCGGAAGAACGTGAGCAGGTCCGTACATGGGAATAGCGCGGGGCTGCCCCTTCCGGGCGCGATATCATTATTGCACCTTACAGAATATCCAAGACACTCGCCTGATCTGATTCTACATTGTTATATCGCGAGGCACGACTCTGTCACAGTGTTGTGAAGTATTTGAATACTATGTTATATAGTGTAGTTTTTCACGTTGTTGAGATAGCTTTTGTGTTTTGTGCACGACTTTGCTATGGAGCAGGAAACGATGTGCAAAAGCACTGGGGGGCGGTGCATTCATGGGTGACTTCATGCCAGATATAGAAATGATTGAACGTATGCTGCAAACGGAGCGGTATGCGTGGCTTTCTCTAACCCATGATATGGGCGCGGTTATTTCCATTGACGGGCGGTTTGAAGATGCAAATACGCAGTGGGGGGCAACCACAGGATACGACCAGACCGCGTTGTTGGGCAGCTATTTGGTGGAGTACATGCACTTCGACGACAGAGAGCGGGCGCTGGCGGAGTTGCAGGCGCTTATCACGGCTGACGTAAGCAGCACCTCTGTAGTCTTCCGTTTTCTTTGTGCCGACGGCACATACACTCGGCTCAGTTGGAGCCTGATGTTTTCTCCCGAATATGAGTGCTTTTTTTGCACTGTCAGGAACGGCAACGAATCCCAGACCGACAGAGCTGTGCGCTATGCTTATAAAGACGTGCTCACAGGGCTGGGGAACCGTCTCTACTTGATGGATAGCGTGCCGTGCTGGCTGCACGACGCGCGTGCTTCTAAGCAGCAGGTTGCGGTCTGTTTTCTAGATCTTGACGGGTTCAAGCAGGTGAATGACACCTTTGGGCACAAGGTGGGCGACCAGCTTCTCAAAAAGGTGGCGGAACGCTTGCTTGAGTGCGTGCCCCAGCAGGATGGCGTGGTGCGGCTGGGGGGCGATGAATTTGTGCTGGTGCTGCGCAATGTGTGTTCGCGCGACGGACTGTCCGAACTTCTCCGAGAACTCATTGCGTCGGTTAATTCGCCCGCGAGTATTGAAGGACGGGAATGCAGCGTGGGCGTGAGCGTGGGAGTCAGTTTTTTTCCTGAAGACGGTGCGACTCTGGACGAACTGGTGCAGGCCGCGGATGACGCCATGTATGGTGTGAAGCGCGGGGGAAAAAACAATTTTTCGTTTCACCTGCCCGCGAGCTCAAATCTGGGTTCCGGCGGCTGTGACGCGTAATCACTTCGCGGGCATGCGGCTCTTGTCTCCGGTGGGTACAGCAAAAGACAGTTAGCCGTGCAGGAGGTTCCCTATGACCGCGCATCCCGTGGCAGCAGGAAAAAGCAGTATCGGTTTTGTCGAACTGGAGCGATTATTCCCTCTGGTGCTTGTGGATCGTCCGGCGGTGTATCTTGATCTGGCCTGCGGTGCCGGTAAATACAGCCTCGCGTTGGCCCCTCGTCTTGCGGAGGGGAGCCTGCTGCACGGATTAGATTTGTGGGAAGAGGGCGTGACCGCACTGCGATCTGAAGCTGCCCGGCTGGGCTTTCCCCACGTTTCCGCTGATGTGGCGGACCTGACGAAACCGTTGCCGGTTCCCGACGCTTCTGTTGACGTATGCCTCATAGCCACCGTGCTGCACGATCTGATTCCCGCCGGGCGGGAAGCTGTGTTGGGTGAGTTGCAGCGAGTGCTCGCACCGGAGGGAGCGGTGGTGGTTATTGAATTCAAGCCGCTCGATCACGGCCCGGGGCCGCGCCGGGAACACCGCATTGCCGTGGCTGATGCCGAAGCCCTGTTCGCCCCGCATGGGTTTGTGCGGGACGCACTGGCCGATATGGGCGAATATACCTACCTTGCCCGGTTTGTGAGAGGGTAGCGCGTACCGTTTGGGACGGGGCGCATCCAAGGCACGCCTGAAGGCGGTTTGTGGTGCGGTGGGCAGTCTGCCAGCTCTGAACGTGGTTTTTTCTTTTTCCCCCCGTCCCGGTCTTTCGCGGGCCCGCGCCGGAGTCAGCCGGGCATAACCGCCACGACCTGTTCGCGCATCAGGACTTCCAGCAGTTCTACTACGGGCAATCCCACCACATTGGACCACGAGCCGTCGATGCGTGTTACCAGAAACGCACCGATTCCCTGAATGGCGTAAGCTCCGGCTTTATCCATGGGTTCCCCAGTGCGGATGTACGCGCGGAGCGCGTCCTGCGAATGGGGAGCCATGGTAACGTGCGTGGACACCGTAAAGCTGATTGTCCGGCTGTCAGGAAGTGCTACGCAAACACCTGTGATAACCTGATGGGTTGCGCCCGCCAGACGGGTGAGCATGGCAAGCGCATGTGCCGTATTGTGCGGTTTGCCCATAATTTCAGTGTGCAGGACGACAATGGTGTCTGCGCCAATCGTGCAGGCGCGCGGGTGTTCTGCCGCCGCAGCCACGGTTTTGGCGTGGGCGGCGCGACGGGCAAAGGCGTCCGGCACTTCCCCAGCCAGAGGGGCTGGCTCCGCTCCGGGCACGGTGCAAACGGAAAAGGCAATACCAAGGTCGTGCAAAAAATCATGTCGGCGTGGGGAAGCGGAAGCCAGCACGACAGGCATCTGCGCGGTATAGACGTCACGATATTGGGAAGGCTGCGTGTGCATGCCAAGCTCCTGTAATAGAGTACATTTGCCTTGTGGCGCATTTTTTCTTGCGGCGCAAGTGGAGAAAGCCTGTGAAGAAACCTAAACTTTTGGTGCGAACTGCCGAAGAAAAGGCATCAGCGCATGCTTTCCCCTCATTGTGGATGTGACTGAAAAAAATGTGGGCATAGCCCTAAAGTTCTCCCTGTATTCTCCGATAAGGAGGACGAAGGGAGAATAGTATGACCGTTACGTCGTTTTATATCCGTAACATGCTGCTGAAGTATGATCAGCAGCTTGTGACCGCCCGGCGGCTGGCGCGCTACAAAGAAGCGCTCCGAAAAGCCCGTGGCGGAGAGGGGGAGAGTATTCCCCCGGATGTGAAGCGTGCCGTCATGGTGGAACGCATCGCGCGGGAGGTCATGGAAAGCCTGTTGCTTTCCGGCAGTGACAATCCCATTGTACGGGAGATAACGGCACAGCTTGAGCAGGAAGTGGGAGAAAAACTCCATTTCCGGTATCCGCCGACCGAACTCGACCTTCAGGTCTACCGGGAAACCCCGGAGGGACTGGTGGAGGTAACGCCAGCCGAGAAAGCGGTCTTTATGGAAAAGCTGTGGCAGATCTCTTTGGACAAGGTGGATGCCACCATGTTATGAGGGGCGTGACGTCCCGGGGAGACTCGTATGGAAATAAAGACATATTTAAACAATCTCGATCCGTATCAGGCCAAGCTTGAGAAATCGGAATCCGCCAAGGCGAAAGACTCCCGCCGGGGGACAGAAACCAAGGGCGAATCCGGTGACCGGGTAAGCGTTTCCGATGAGGCACGCTTGCGCACGGAGGCCTATCGTACTGCCCTGAACGCGCCGGAGGTGCGTCAGGAAAAGGTAACTGCGCTTAAGGCGCAGGTGGACGCCGGAGAGTATCAGATAGATAGCCAGAAGGTAGCGGAAAAGCTTATCCGCGAGGAAAGCGAAATCTTTCAGTAGCCGGGTTGTCCTGATACAACATTCTGACAGGCGTGGCACTGTCCATTCGTAGGCATGAAAAACAGACGGACGCCGGAGTAGCTCCCCGGCGTCCGTTTTTTTGTTATGGACAGGGCACGACGCGTTTCCCGGTTATTCCCGTGGAGCGTGCAGATATACTTGGCTGGGAAATTTAGCATCCACTTGTGGAATTTGAAGGCCCAGTCGTGCCCGGTGATTGATGAGGATAGGCCCGGTGAGATTAAGCGCGGTTTTTTCCGGCTCTCCTTTGGGGATGCTCACCGTGACCAGCACGGCAACCTGCCGGATATTCTGGAAGCGCAGGAGTTTTTGTTCGGCGTCACCCACACGAATGGGGTAGTCCTTCAAAAAACTATAAGGGTCGGCGACGAGCAACCCAAGCCGGGGGTCGTTCATGCTTTGCAACACCAGAAACGGCGACTGCTCGCGCAACTGGAGCAGCGTGAATTCATGTTCCCCTTCAAAGCCCATGAGGCCGCGAGGGAAATAAATCACCTTGTCCAGCGATACGGCCTGTCTGCCGAGGCGCGTGTGTACTATCGTATTGTTTTGCCTTGCCATAACTGGGTAGCCGCCAGAAGGTCCGCATCACTTGTTTCAAGGGCCATGCGGTTTTGTTCTTTCACCCGCAAATAGATTTCTTCCCGGTACACAGTCATATCCTCAGGCACTTCAAGCCCAAGTTTGATCTGCTTGCCCTGCACGCTGAGGACAGTGATCTTTATGGTATCGCCCAGATGGAGGCTTTCTCCGGGGCGCCGGGTAAGAATGAGCATAGGCGTCAGATAAAGTTGGAAAGGTTCATTTGCATGATCTGCGCGGACGACTTAAGCACACTGTTGTAAATGAGTTGCTGCTGCGCAAGTTTGGTCATGAGTTCTGCCACGTCAATGTCCTCAATATTGCTCATTCTGGATTTTTCGTCCAGTTCCAGTGTGGTGAGCACATTTTTTGTCACGGTAAGGCGGTTTTCGCGCCCGCCCACAGAGGCGGCCTGCGTCATGATCAGCGAACTTGCGGTTTTAAGGTCGTCCAGTGCCTCCTGAATGCCTTGCTGGTTGTTTGTTTCCAGATACCCCACAAGGCGTCCCACGGTTTCAAACATATTACGCCCGTCACCGTCATAGGCGGCGGAGGGAGTTGTTTCCCCCGGTGCGGTATAAATTCCGCCGAATACGTCTTTGCCGATGCTGTTTACCGTGATGGTTTCGTTGCGGGAAATCTCAAAAGAAATGTCGCCCCGCTGGGGATGCACAACAAACTGTTCCCCCTGCGCCAGCGTGGTGGCGGCGCTGCTGCCCGACAGCGTGAGGAAACCACCCGGAATGGGCAACGAAGCGTTGCTGCTGGCGGCGGCGTTGGAAGAGACATTGCCCGTAACCCACGTGTTGCCGTTGTCCTGGCTGTAAGAATATTCCACAACCCCGCCCACGGTGGCGGAGGCGTTGTCGATCCGAACTAAAATATCCTGCCGGAAAACTCCGGTCGCTTCCGCTGTAACATCGGAATCGCCATACTGTGTGATGGTGGGGGGCATATCATTGGAGTCGCCCTTGTAGACGGCGGTGGGGCGGATATACATCCATGTGCCGTTCATGCCGCCATTGCTCAGAGTCTCGTGGGGGTTGGTCGTATCCACGGCCTGCACGGAAATGCCCGCCTGAAGTGATACTTCCACACCGCCAACGCTAAAGGAACTGTCGCCCGCGGGGATAACGCCATCCTGCCATGTTTTACCCGCATCGGTGGAATAGCGTAATGGCACATCCACCGGGCCGCCGATGGTGGCATTTCCGGTGAATTGGACCATATAGGTCGTTTCCGCCGCGCCGGAAATGGAATAGCTCCCGTTGGAGAACACGGTATCATTGGAAGAAATATTCAGCCCCTGCACAAACGCAGGGCTGTCTGTCTTATGACCGGAAAAAATATGACGGTCTTCGAATTCCGTGTTGGCCAGATTGATAAGCTCTTCATACAACTGACGAACTTCGTAGCTGATTTGCTCACGGTTTTCAGCGCTTACCGAACCCGTGGCGGCCTGTTCCGCCAGACCGGACATGCGGGTGAGCAGCGTGTTTACCTGCGTAAGCGTTCCATCAGCCAGACTAAGCCAGCTCGAAGCGGTGTCGATATTTTTTTTATATTGCGTGATGCCCGCCAGAGAATCCCGGTAGTTGAGCACACGCGCTGTGCCGATAGGATCGTCAGACGGCTTGTTGATGCGCTTCTGGCTGGAGGCCTGAATATTGGACTCCATAAGATTGGCGAGCGATGAGTTCATGTTCGACACAAAGCTTGTGAACATGCTGCGCTGTGATACGCGTATTGCCATGGCGTTACCCTCTCTGTCCTATTCCGCGCGGGCCGCTAGTTTTTCAGGCCCAAAACGGTTTGCAGCATCTCATCGGCTGTGGTGATAAGTTTTGCCGCCGCCTTGTATGAGTGCTGGAACTTGATGAGGTTGGTCATTTCTTCGTCCAAACTCACCCCTGCCACCTCGTTTTGCCGTTCGTTCAAATCTGTGGCTAACGTGCCATTGAACATCGCGTTAAACGTGGCATTGGCGGTATCCGCACCCACGGCACCCACCAGCCCGCTGTAGTATTCTTGCAGCGTTTGCGTGGAAGATTTTTCAAATGGGGTACGTATTGATACGTCCTTGTCTTTGAGACGGGCAATGGAGAGCGCGGTGGAGGCGTCCCCCTCGTTGGCTTCCTGCCCGCCGTTCACGCTTCCCGCGTTGATAAGTCCGGGGCTTTGCCGCACGTCATCACGTATGGCAATGGTTGAAGCGGAATCGCCCTTGAAAAACGTGTTCAGACCCAGTGCGGCGTTTAGTCCCGTACTGTCCGCGCCCAGCCGGAAGGCGTATCCGTCCTTGGAGTTCAGAACCAGTTTGTTGTCCTGAATGCTGGCAGTAAGGAAGGTGCCCATGCTGTTGTTAAAGGCATCGCGGACATCTTCCAACGTATGCACATCGGGATCGAAATTTTGTATGCCGGGCGAGGCCGGGTCAAAGTCCAGCGGCCCGAAAGAGGCGTTGGAAGCCAATTTGCCCGTGGCGGTGTCGTAAGCGTAAACGGTCATATTGCCCGCTTCCAACCGGTCCCCATAGGCAAGATCCGCTTCGGAAGAGCCGAGCGCTCTGTTTGTACGGGCCACATCGTAGGTGCCGTAGGTTCCGGTCAGCGGCACTTCCCCGCCACCCTGACTATGCAGGCGGTTCACTTCCCATACCAACGATTCGGACAGGGCATTCAGCTTTTCGCGGTAGCGCCCTATGTTGTAGTCGCGCAGGGAAAAGTATCCGGTAAGGGAACCACCGGTAAGGCGTCGGCTGTTCTCTGTTCCGTCAAGAAAAGACTGCGGCGTGATGTTGAGGTCTTGTGTGGTGGGCGATTCCCACATCAGGTGATTTTTAGGAACGATGGTAAACGAGTCGCCAGCGGTAAGATTCTGCGTGCCCGCGTTAAAATAAATGTCGATGCCCTGCACATTTATTTTTTCAGATTCAGGCCGCGCCGCGAACAGGGCGTCTGCGCCGTTTTCATCCTTTACCCACGTGCGACCACCGTCCAGAGACACGCGGAACATGGCCGCGCCGGAACCCGCGCTGCTCGTTACCGCTCCCGACTGGACGATATCCACGGTGTATTCGTATTCGTCGGAGCCTTCAAATCCAATACTGCCATCAAACGCGGAACCGGCGGAAAGAGTGGGGTAGGCGGCTGGTCCGGTGAAGCGAATGGCATACACTTCAGAGCCGTCCACGAGGGTGTGCCCGGCTTTGGTATTGACGGTAAAATCGCCGCTGCCGTTGTCGATAACATCAATATCTATTTTTTCAGCCAGTTCGCGGACCAGAGCGTTGCGTTGGTCGAGCAACGTGTTGGCGTTGTTGGAGCCGGGAATGTCGTGAATTTGTATTTGCCGGTTCAGGTCCGCAATGCGGGTGATGACATCGTTGACGTCTTCCACGTCCTGCTTGATGAACGCATCCATCTGCTGCTGCATGCGGCTCAGGTTCGCTTCGGTATCACGGAACAGCATAAGCATGTTTTCCGTGTCGGCGAGCAACGCTTCGCGAACGGCGGTATCATCCGGGCGCTGCGACAGAGCCTGCCAGTCGGCAAAGAATTTGTTCATCATGGAGTTCAATCCTTCGGTATTGGACTCATTGAACAGGCTCTGCACGCTCTGTAGCACTTCCTGCTGCGTATCCCAGCGCTGGTATACGGAGTTACGTTCATTGTATTGTTCCTCAATGAACGAGTTGAAATAGCGGAAGACTTCCGCAGCGGTAACACCGGTTCCCATCTGACCGGGACGGCTGTCCAGCGAGATGTTTTCCTCAAATCGCACTGCCTGCCGCGAATACCCGGGAGTATTCACGTTGGCGATGTTGTTGCCCGTCGTCTGAATGGCGCTTTGCGAAGCGAAAAGAGCGCCGTTGCCGATGTGGAGCAGTGAATTGAGTCCGGCCATGGGAATACTCCTGAAACTGGATGAAACCGAAGAAAATTAGTCTGTGAACAGGGCGCTAGAACTTGCCGCGGATGATGACCGCTTCAGGGCGATGTTCCTGATAGCGTCCCATTTTGCCGTACGTGGACTGGTCCTTGGGCTTGATCTGGTCGTGAATGAATTCCAACAGAGACTGGCTCTGGTCGTGCAGGGCCAGCGCCAGCTTGGCGTTCATGGATGCCTGCCGGGCGCATTGTTGTTCCAGATCGTCGATGTTCTGTAGGAGGGGGAAAAGAACCGCCTGCTGTTCTTCGGGCAGCGTGTCCATAGTCTCTCTGAGGCGCTTGCCTCCGAGCATGTGCTTGAGTTCCAGCCGTTCTACGGCGAGCTGGCGCATAAGTTCATGGATGGAGAATTCCGTGGCAGTAACGTCTTGAGGTTTATTTTCCTTAAGATAGGTAAATTCTTCCCCGACGAGCAGGTCAAGAACCTGAAGCGCTTTGAATTGGCGGACAAGATTGCCGTGCGTATATTCGAACATGGGAAACCTCCATTAGCTGCGTCGTCCTACGGAAAGCCCGGCCATTAAACGGTTTCTTACCTGTTCCGGGTTCCATGCCAGTTCTCCCTGCCGTATTTCAAAGTGAAGGTGTGGCCCGGTAGAACGACCTGTGTTCCCTACTTCTGCAATTTTCTTGCCGGAGCGAACCTGCTCGCCCACTTCCACGTCCAGCTTGCTGGCGTGACCGTAGTAGCTTTGCCAGCCACCTTCGTGCTGAAGCACCACAAGGTTGCCGTATCCTTCCCGTTCACCGGCGTAGACCACGGTTCCGTCCCACGCGGCGGCGATGGGGTCACCTTCGTCTCCCGCGATATCAAGACCGGCATGCCATTCCCGTTCTCCGGTAAAGGGGTCGTTGCGCCAGCCGAAACCGGAGGTAATGCGGCCCGGCAGCGGCCAGTTGAGCATGCCCATTTCGGGTCCGCGCACAACAGGTCCGCCCATGGCGGAAACGGGCGTGGCCTCCACATCGCTCATAAGCGATGCCGGAGTGGCGCGAGGGGTGTCGGAAAATCTGGATGAATTTGAAACTCCCTGCGTGCCCGAAGGGTCTGGCGTGCCGGGCACCGTAGCGGGTGCGGGCGAGTCGGATACCAGAGAGCGCGCCAGATCATTTACGCGAGTCATCACGTCCGCATCTTCCTGTGTGAAGGGCGGAGGAATTTGTCCGGGATTGCCCGTTGCCGAAGAGGATTCAGGCGAAGCGGTTTCAGCGGTGGGTTGTGCCGTTTCCTCGACGAACGGAGTGTACAGCGGCGTTTCAGGCGTTTCGGCGGCTTCCACAGGGGCGGGAGTTTCCGCCTCACGCAGGGGGCGCACCGGCAGCGGAGTGCTCACCCGGCTGGGTGCCGTGGTACGGCTGGCGTCGTTTAAGCTGTTGTTCAGTTGGTCGTAGAGCATGTCAGCCAGACCAATGCCACCGGCTGCGGTCATCTTTTTCGCTAGTTCCTGATCGAACATACCCTGCCAGAATTCTTCCTCCTTACTATGGAGGTAGCCTTCTTTGGGCACGGTCGCGCGCATTTGCTGCCAAATTTTCTGCACAAAAATGGCCTCGAATCCTTCCACGGCCTCGCGCAGTTTTTTTTCCTTGGCCTTGGGGTCCGTTAACCTGCCGCGCAAAGCATCCATTTCCAGCTTGCGTTGGATAAGCTCCTGCCCGGTCATCCGGGCGGTGAGTTCCTGTGTGTCCACAGGTGGAAGGGAAGATGCGCCGCTCATGTTAGATCACCTGAAGATCCGCGTGCAGCGCACCGGCTGCCTTCAGAGCGCGGAGTATGGAGATGAGGTCGCGCGGGGTTGCGCCAATGGCATTCAGGCCGTCGGTCAGTTCCTGCAACGTGGCTCCTTCCAGCAGGTTAAGGCGGCGGTCCTCTTCACGTGCTTCAATATCGGTGTTTGGCGTAACCACGGTCTGTCCGTTGCTAAACGCACCGGGCTGCGACACTTCCGGGTTTTCCTGCACCACGATTTGCAGCGACCCGTGCGCCACCGCAACGCGGGAAAGGCGCACGTCCCGGCCCACTACCACGGTGCCCGTCTTTTCATCCACCACGACCATGGCTTTGTTTTCTGGCGTGATCTGGATGTTTTCAATGGATGCCATGAGCGGCACCAGATTGTTCCGAAATTGGGGGGGAATATTCAGGCGAATCGTGGAAATGTCCGAGGCATGGGCGAAGTCGCCCCCGATAGCGGCGTTCAGCTTATCCACAACCTGCTGCACGGTGGAAAAGTCCGGCGTATTCATATGCAGGCTGAGAGATTCTTGGTCGTTGAATTGGAAGGGAATGCCGCGTTCCACGGATACGCCGTTAGGAATGCCGCCCACGGTAGCCACGTTTTTTTGGGCGCGGGCCGCGTCGCCTTCCACCGCAAATCCGCCCAGCGCGAGGGAGCCTTGGGCAAGACCATATACTTTGCCGTCCACGCCTTTAAGCGGGGTGAGCAGCAGCACGCCGCCCAGTAGACTGGAAGCGTCGCCAATGCTGGAAATAGTGGCGTCCAAGCGCGAACCGGGCTTCGCCGAGGCGGGCATCCTTGCTGTGACCATAACCGCAGCCACGTTTTTGGGCTTTAGCGTATTGCGGTCTACAGTAACCCCAAGCTTTTCCAACATATTAGCCATAGAGCTGATGGTGAATGGGGAAGATTTGCTATCCCCCGTGCCGCCAAGACCCACAACCATGCCATAGCCCACGAGCTGGTTTTCCCGCACGCCGCCAAACGTGGCGATATCTTTAATGCGCACAGCATGAACAGGCCGGGGCGCTGCCATCTGCACAGCGCAAAAGGCCAGCAAAAGCAGCGTGAGCACCGTGCGGAAAGGGGATGTATGGGTCGGGGTGGTCATGACGGATTCTCCACAGAGGCTAGAAGGGCCAGACGTTGTCCATGAGTCGGACGAACCAGCCGGGCTTTTGCTTGTCCGCCACGCTACCTTCACCGTAATAGGCGAGGCGGGCATTGGCGAGTTGGGTTGATTTGACGGTGTTATCAGCGTCTACATCCATGGGCCGTACAAGACCACTAAGGACAATGTATTGCACTTCATCGTTCACGCGGGTTTCGCGTGCGCCTTCCACCTGTAGCAGGCCGCCGGGCAGGACTTTGATGACACGGCAGGCGATGGTGGCGGTGAATTGGTTTTCTCGCTTGGTTTCGCCCGTGCCATCAAACTTGGTCGTGGAGCTTGTGCCCAGCAGGGGGGTGTCTCCCACGGCTCCGGGAATGGAAAGCGGTCCTATGCCCACCTTGTTTTTGCCAAAGAAGCTGGAAACGCCGAATTCGGTGGTGGATTCCTTGTCTGTGGATGTCTCTGCCTTATTCTTGGCGGTGGCGTTTTCCACAATACTCACAAGCACAATGTCCCCCACACGGCGTGCCCTGTTATCGCTGAACAGGAAATCCGCACCGGAATCATCATACAGTGAGCCGGGGTTTGCCGCTTGCTCTTCCGGCGTCATAATTTCAGGATCTGGCAGCATGGGCGGCATGGGGGACGGAGTCTCCCGGGCCGGATAACATCCGGCGAGTAGCAGCAGCGCCAATATGCCGACGGCTATGCCTCGTCTGTCCATAATCCACCTCGTGAACCGGAACTCCGCACCAGTGGCGGGTTTCGGGATTAGTTGCTGATGACCACCGTGCCTTCATCATGCACTGTGGCGTATACTTCTCTACGGCTTTGCAAATTGCGCACCGGAATCATTTCTCCGGGTTTGCCATCCGCCATGGCCTCGGCGGGAACGGTAAGCCGCAGGCGTTTTCCCTGATAGATGAGGTCCACCTTGGTCCCCTTGGCGAGTGTGGGCACCCGCTCTAGGTCTGTGCGGTATATCACCGAGCCTGCGCCGATGGAGCGGAGCACCCGCCACGGACCGCCTTTACCGTCCCACAGCTCACCCCTTAGGTAGGCGAGGTTTTTTTTGACGAAGGTGATGGAGTCCGGGGTAAGGCTGTCGTGACGGTTTACGGGAATAGCCGCGCAAGGCACGGTGATCCATTGGTCCATAAAGGCTCCGCCAGTGAGCCGGCGCACCAGCTCTCCATTGGGAGTCACTTCACGCAGCCTGACGGGAATTTGGCCCGGAGTGAGCGCGGTGGGCGTTTCCAGTTCCACACGGTTACGGCTGTCGCGCAGAAAGACAAACGGTGGGAGCTGTACGTCACGAAACCGCACTTCTCCATTTTTTTGTGCGGCGAACCGTGTCAAGGACTCGACAACCAGCGTATGCAACTGGGGGCCAAGCACCACCCCGCCACCGCGTTGCAGCGCGAGGGAGGAAGGGTATTCGGTCAGCGCGGCTATATCGCCGAGGCGTTTGGTCAGTTCTTCGCGCAGGCGTGTGTTTGAGATGGTCATGGGTTGGCCGGGGCGCGGAGGCGCGGGCCACAGGGGGGTGGCGGCAAAATTCCGCCAGTTCTGCGGATTAATGGTACCCACCGGGTCGGCTATTTCACCCAGCAGTACCGTATCGCCCGTGACCACGGCGGCCTCGCGGATGCGAATGTGCCAATCGGCGTCTATGCGGGCCGTGGCGGTGGCTGCCAACGCGAAGAGCATGGCGGTCAGCGTTACGGTTAGAATAGCGCGGGGCGGGGCAAGGCGGAATATGTTCATGGTCGTCTCCCGGTACCGGGTGCGAAGACGCTTACGAGCGCTTCAGGTTCACGGCCATCTGGAGCATGGAATCCGATGTCTGGATAGCCTTCGAGTTCATTTCGTAGGCACGCTGACCCACGATCATGTTTACCATTTCGTCCACGATTTCCACGTTGGACATTTCCAGAAAGCCCTGTGCGACGGTTCCTACATTATCGGTTCCGGGCACGCCTTCCACCGCTTCACCGGAGGCCTCTGTTCCAGAATAGAGGTTACGGCCCCGCGCATCCAACCCGGCGGGGTTGATGAAGGTATAGAGCGGGATTTCAGCCGCGGCCAGTTCCTCGCCATTGCTGTCCAGCGCGGCGATGTGACCGGTTTCCGAAACGGCGATATTTTTGGTTTCGGCGGGCACCGTGAACTGCGGTTGCAGCGTGTAGCCGTTGGCAGTGACGATATCACCGTCTGAATTCAGCTTGAACGATCCGGCGCGCGTGTACATAAGCTCGCCGTTCACTTCCACCTGAAAGAATCCGTCGCCTTCAATGGCAAGGTCCAAGGTGTTGCCCGTGTTGGAATAGTCGCCTTGCGTGAAGAACTTGTGCACGGTAGTGGGGCGCACGCCCATGCCCACTTGGATACCTGTGGGAATCTGGTCGTCGCCGCCGTTCTGGGAACCGGCGATTCTGAGGGTCTGGTACATAAGATCCTCAAATTCCGCGCGGCTTTTCTTAAAGCCAACCGTGTTCACGTTGGCAAGGTTGTTTGAAATAACGTCAATGTTGAGCTGCTGGGCCACCATGCCGGTAGCGGCAGTCCACAGGGAGCGCATCATATCTCTATCCTCCTGCCCGGTTTATACGCGGGCTTTGCCAACGCGCTGGATAGCGTCTTTATCCAGTGTGTCGGTGCTTTGCATGACCTTGGTATATGCTTCGAATTGCCGTTGCGCTTCGATCATGTTCACCATTTCCGTGACAACTTCCACGTTGGCTACTTCAAGAAATCCCTGCTCAACGGAGGCGTTCTCCGCCGGAATTTCCGCAGCAAGCTCATCGGGCCGCAGTTGGTAAAGGTTGTTGCCGCGTTTTTCCAGCACGTCCAAATCGCCGTAGGTGACAAGCTGGAGCTGGTCCACAGGCTCTCCGTCGCTGAATATCTGGCCCGTATCGTTAATCGTCACCTGCCCTCCGGCTGGCAGAATTATGGGACCGTTTTCACCCATTACGGGCCACCCTTGCTCGGAAACAAGGGTTCCGTCAGAGGTTTGACGGAAATGCCCGTTGCGGGTGACAAAGTCTCCGTCCGGGGTTTGGAGCTTGAAGAATCCGTCTCCGTGGATAGCCACGTCCAGTGGATCACCGGTAAGCCTGAGGCTGCCTTGGGAAAAGTCGGTCTTCGCTTCCGCGAGACGCGGTTTGGCAATAAGTATAGGCTCTGGAAAAAGCTTTTTAGATCGAATGGTTGCCACAGGTTCCATGATTTGATCATGGGCAAACATAATGAATGTATCCTTAAACGCGAGCGTGTCTCGTTTGTATCCGGTGGTGTTCACGTTGGCCAAATTGTTGGCTATGCTGTTCAACCGGAATTCATTGGAAAGCGCTCCGAAAAGGGCACTGTACATACTGTCTTGCATAGGTGTCCTCCTTGCGGCACAGACCGCGTATCTGGGTGTATGCAAAATAAAGACCAGCAGTGTCTGCGGAGCATTCTGCCGGGGGAACGGAGGCGGGATAAAAAGGTGGAAAAAGGGAAGGACTGTGGCTAACTGTTTCGTTTCCCATGGGTAACTCACAATTTGCGAGCGGTGAGTACCGGGCATTTGCTAGCCAACCGGCGGCGCTTCTGTTATGCGCAGGCTTCCCAAGAGGACGCTATGAACATTAATATACAGAGTCTTACAAAAACCTTTGGCGGACACGATCTCTTCGCTGGTTTTTCCCTTGAGATACAGTCCGGCGTGCGCCTGTGCGTTTGCGGCCCTAATGGCTGTGGCAAATCTACCTTTATCAAGCTGATAGCCGGAGTCTCGTCGCCCGATGGCGGCAAGGTCAGCCTGCCACGGGGCTGCCGGTTAGGGTATGTGGCGCAAGAAATGGACGAAACCCTGCTGGAGACGCCCCTGCTTTCGTGGGTGCTGGAAGTGCTGCCGGACTGGAATGAGTTCTGGGAGCAGTGGGAAGCAGCCACTCGCGCCGAAGACGAGGCCGCGTTGCGCACGTTGGGCGCACGGCAGGCGGAACTGGAGCAGGTGTATGGGCACAACCCTGAGCACCGCGCTAAAACCGTGCTTTCCGGGTTGGGATTTGCTGAAAGCAAGTGGCACCTGCCGCTGGGACAGCTCTCCGGTGGCTGGCGCGAACGCGCTAAGTTAGCCAGAGTGCTAACCGCGGGGGCGGATGTGCTGTTGCTGGACGAACCAACCAACCACCTTGATCTAGAAGCCGTGGAGTGGTTGGAAAATTTTCTGCTGGAATACCGGGGCGTGCTGGTGTTTGTAGCGCATGACCGGGTGTTCATGGACAGAATAGGCACCCACGTGTTGTATTTGGGTGGCTCCCGTCCCATGTTCCGCAAGGGAACGTTTACTCAGTTCCTTGCGTTGCAGGAGGAGATGGAGGGGCAAAAGCAACGGGAGCGCGAACGGCTGGCTGGAGAAATTGAGCGCAAAATGGATTTCGTGCGTCGGTTCAAGGCCAAAGCCACCAAGGCCCGGCAGGCTGGTTCCAAACAGAAAATGGCCCAACGGCTGGAAAAAGAGCTGGAAGGCATCCAGTTGGAAACGAAGCGCAAGACCCTGCGCTTTACATGGCCGGAACCCGTGGAGGCGGATAAAACCGTACTCAGCGTGGTGGGGCTGGATTTTTGTTTCCCGGACGGCACTCGGCTATGGCCCACGTTGGATTTCCAACTGTATAGGGGCATGCGTGTGGCGCTGGTCGGTCATAACGGGTGTGGAAAGTCTACCCTGCTCAAATTGGTGGCGGGGCGTTTGGAGAAAGAACGGGGTAATGTGGTCATGGGCAGCAAGGTGCGCATGGGCTATTTCAGCCAGCACCAACTGGATATTTTGAGCGCCTCCGGGACGGCCTTGGGAGAAATCCGCCGGTTGTCCGACCCCCGCACCACGGAAGAGGAACTCATGTCCGTGCTGGGGTTGTTCATGCTGGGACAAAATTATTTCGACCGTCATGTCGCCACGCTGTCGGGCGGAGAAAAAAGCCGTCTTTTGCTGGCAACCCTGTTTCTTTCGCGCAGTAATCTTTTGGTGCTGGACGAACCCACAAACCATCTGGACCTTGAATCGCGGGAGGCCTTGGTGGAGGCGCTGGACGCGTATGACGGGACAATATTTATGGTGGCGCACGACAGGTACCTGCTGTCATCCGTTGCCGATCAGATATGGGCGCTGGATGAGCATGGGTTCACGATTTATGAATCCGGCTTTGAGGAGTATGACCGGGCCCGCCGCCAGCTAGCGGCGGAGTCTTCCCGTAATAGCGATACGCCGCGTGCGGGGGGGCTCAGTCGCGAAGAGCAGAAACGCATAAAACGCGAACAGGCGGAATTGCGCAATACCGTGTATAAGGATCTGAAGCCCCGGCAGGAACGCTACGCGAAGCTGGAGTCTAAGCTGGAAGCATTATTGGGTGAGCAGGGGGAAGTGGAAGCGATGCTGGCTGATTCCGCCGTGTATGCCGATTCCGCCAAGGCGTCTGAGTTGCTCAGACGGTTCCAGACCTTGCAGGCGGAAAGCGAAACGCTCATGGAAACCATGGGAGCGCTGGAGGCGGAAATTGCCGAGTTAGAGCAACGGCGGTCCGCAATACCGGAGTAGCCTAGGAGCATCCCATGCGAGAGATAGACGTGGTGGCGGGCATTATTTGGCAACGGGAAATTGCTGCGGAGGAGCGCGGGGGTGTGGTGCCGGGAATGCCCTGTGCGACTGGCCTGTCTGTGGCAGACGCGCCAGGCACGTTGGTCAGGCCAGATACATCGGGCGCGCAGGACAGGCCCGATGAGCCGGAAACACCGCCGGGCTTTGAATCTGGAAGAGAAGGCCGTCGATTCCTTGCCGCCAGACGACCGGAAGGGACGCGCCTTGCCGGGTTTTGGGAATTTCCCGGAGGCAAAGTGGAGCCGGGGGAATCACGCGAAGCCGCTCTTGTGCGCGAGTTGACCGAAGAAATGAGCATTACCCCCACCCGGTGGAGTTTTTGGCGCACGGTGTGCCACGCCTATCCTGATCTGGCTGTGCGTCTGCATTTTTATCACATCACGGACTATGCGGGCACCGTGTTCCCCGCAGAAGGTCATACTATACGCTGGGTTACACGCGCTGAGGCGCGAAAATTACCATTTTTAGAGGCCGATGTTCCCGTGGTGCACGATCTTACGTATGGGGCTGTGTCGCCCGGTGCGACCAAGGAGTAGCGCAGTATGAACGCTTTCTGGATAGGTATAGCCTTGCTGGCTGGGGTTACACTGCCCTCACAGGCGGGTATAAACGCACAATTGCAGGCACACTGGGCAAGGCATCCCGCGCTGGCGGCGCTTATTTCTTTCGGGGTGGGCACCATTGCGTTGTTGGTGTATTGCCTTGCCGCACGCATTCCTCTGCTGGATTCCTCCGCGAGCGGAACACAATGGTGGCACTGGACGGGGGGGCTGCTGGGGGCCGTGTTTGTTACCACCGTCACGTTTTTAGCTCCCCGTTTGGGGGCCACTACTATGGTGGGGCTGATTATTGCGGGGCAGATGCTCGCCTCTGTATCGCTGGATCATTTCGGACTGCTGGGATATGCCGAGCGTCCTCTTTCGTTGCTCCGCTTTGTCGGGGTGGCGCTGTTGGTGGGCGGAGTATTACTCATCCGGCGATTTTAGTGTGATTCCGGCAGAGTGTACGCCACGGGGGACAGGCAAGGTATGTTGTCATACCCGTGCGTATCCTCTATACTGGCATATGCATCCGGGGTGTTGAGATCGCCGGAAGGTATGTCGGCAGACAACAGGGGAACAGGGGGCTGGAGGTGCGCTATGGGGAAAGTGCAATGGAGTGACGCCATGCGTGTGGGCGTTGTGGAGATTGACGATCAGCACGAAGGGCTGACCACCGTCATCAATACCCTGTACGATGCGTATATGAACGGCGATGAGCACGCAGTGCTGGCGGACCTCATCCGTCAGATAAACACCTACGCTCAGGTTCATTTCGCCACAGAGCGGCGGTATATGGCTCCGTATGTGGCAGACATGCCTAACTATGAAGAGCACATGCGGCAGCATAGGGAATTTTTTTCGGACTGCGTGAGTTTTCTGTTGGAATACATGGACCGGGGAACCGGCATTACGCCTGAGCTGCTTGATTATTTGACGGATTGGTGGTTCAAGCACATAAACGGCACTGACCGTGTAATGGCGGCGGTTCTGAAACAGCACGGCGTCAGTTAGCCTTTTCCGGGCGGTTTTTGCTTCAGCGAGCAGGGGCTGTGAGGCGGGGGCTTTGAACGACATGGGCGACATGAACGACATGGGCAATGGTTACGCAAAAGGGCCGCGCGCTGCGAAGGCCGAGTGGATGAAAGAGAGGTATTCCGATGAGTAAGGAAAAGTTAGTCGTAGCCGTTGTGGGGGCGACAGGTGCTGTTGGACGTGAAATGCTTAAGACGCTGGAGCAGCGCGACTTTCCCGCACATGAGGTTATCGCGTTGGCATCGGCCCGTTCCGCAGGGAGTAAGGTGCCTTTCAAGGGCGGAGAGTTGACCGTGCGGGAACTGACGGAAACCTCCTTTGACGGTGTGGATTTGGCGCTCTTTTCCGCTGGGGGTTCCACCTCTGAAAAATTTGCTCCGCATGCTGCCAAGGCTGGATGCGTGGTGGTGGATAATTCCAGTGCATGGCGTATGGATGACCGTTGCCCGCTGGTGGTGCCGGAGGTAAATCCCGGCGACTTGGCGTGGCACAACGGCATTATTGCCAACCCCAACTGTTCCACCATCCAGATGGTGGTGGCGCTCAAGCCGCTGCACGATGTCGCCAAGATCACCCGCGTGGTGGTTTCCACGTATCAGGCTGTTTCCGGTACCGGGCAGAAGGCCATTGACGAACTGGAAGGGCAGGTGCGCCAGCTTTTCAACATGCAGCAGCCGGAACCCAAAGTGTATCCCTACCAGATCGCATTCAACGCCTTGCCCCACATCGATGTCTTCCTTGACAATGACTACACGCGGGAAGAGATGAAGATGGTGCATGAAACTGTCAAGATCATGGGCGACACCAGCATCAGAGTGACCGCCACCGCTGTGCGTATTCCGGTTTTTTACGGGCATAGCGAATCCGTGAATATTGAAACGGAAAAAAAGCTTACCCCCGCTGAAGCCCGCGTTATTCTTACGCAAGCGCCCGGCATTACTGTGCTGGATAACCCCAAAGAGAATATCTACCCCATGGCTATAGAGGCCACCGGGGAAGATGCGACCTTTGTGGGCCGCATCCGCGAGGATGAAACCATTGCCAACGGTCTCAACCTGTGGGTCGTTTCTGACAACATCCGCAAGGGAGCCGCGCTGAATACGGTGCAGATTGCCGAAGAGCTGATAGAACGCAACTTGCTGGGTGTGAAGGATACTACAGTATTCCAGTAGCCCCGGCGCGAGGATAGCCGTGCTGCCAGTTTGCGAAACCGATGAGTATGTAAAGAAGCTCCTGTCCGCCCGCCGCGCGGGCGAACAGGGGGTTCTCGCCTTTTATGAACACCGTTTGGGATGCGTATGCCGCAATCCGCGGCTGATGCTTATGCCCATGGACGACCACCTTGCTCACCGTGGCGACGGGGTGTTCGAGACGATGAAATGGGAAGACGGGCTGCTCTATCAGTTGGACGCGCATATCGACCGGTTGCGGCGCTCCACTGCCGGGGTCTATCTTGCGCCGCCCTGCGCATGGGACCGCTTGCGCGAGATTGCCCTAGAGGTGGCCTGCGTTGCGGACGCCCCGCACGGCATGCTGCGCATTATCGTGGGGCGCGGACCGGGAGGTTTTGGGCTGGACCCTGCGGAATGTCCTATCTCCAGCCTCTACGTTGTGGCATATGCCTTTCATCCCAAGCCGCAGGAGTGGTTTGAAGAGGGCATCACCGCATTTCGCTCTTCCGTTCCGGCTAAACCGGCCTTCATGGCCCGCTTAAAAAGCACCAACTACATGCCTAACGTGCTTATGCGGCGCGAAGCTACCGAACGGGGCATGGACTTGCCGCTGGCTTTCGATGAAAACGATTTTTTGGCCGAGGGTGCCACGGAGAACGTGGCTCTGGTGGACGCGCGGGGAACGCTGGTTATTCCAGAGTTTACCAATGCGCTTTCCGGGACAACAGTCATGCGTGCCGTGGACTTGCTCAAAGAAGAAATGCCGGTGGAATTTCGGCGAGTGCGTGAGGATGACTTGTACCGCGCCCGCGAAGTGATGGCACTGGGCACCTCTGCAGATTGCGTGAGCGTGGTCCGCTTTGAAGGGCAGCCCATTCATGATGTGCGCCCCGGCCCGGTAGCCGGACGCATTCGTAGTTTGCTGCGGCAGGATATCAAAAACACCGGTACGCCGGTTCGGATGGCTCCGTAATTGCGCAGCCAGACGCTTCTTTATTCAGGAATCAGCTATTTTGATACCAATATTATTGCTTGATCTGGGGAAGGAAATGCGCGGCGGACAGTGGCAAGTCTACTATCTGGCCCGCGCACTTGCCCATTCCGGTGAATTTGCCCCCATTGTGGCAGCCCCGTCCTCTTCGCCCCTGCTGGAGCATGTGGCGGAAGTTTCCGGCGTCCGAATTGTACCCTTAGGCGACCGGGAGTGGGATCCGCGCAGTCTTTACGCTCTTCGGAGATTAGTCCGCCGGGAAGGGGTGCGAATCCTTCATTCACACTGCGCGAAGAGTGCCACCCTTGCGACGTTGGGGAAAAAGTTCTGGCCCGCCGAGGTTCTGCTGGTCCATTCCCGCCGGGTTTCTTACCCGCTAAAGCCGGGCTGGCGTGGGAAAAAATACAGCATGGCTGACGCCGTGGTTGGCGTGAGCCGGGAAATTTCCGAGGTGGTGATCGCCTCAGGCGTTCCGGCGGAACGAGTGCTCACCATTCATTCCGGCATTGATCGCTGCCGGTATACCCCACGCCGTGACCGGGGGGACGGACGCAAGGTCATCGGCATGGTGGGAGCGTTCACTCCGCAAAAAGGGCAGGACGTGCTTGTACGCGCTCTGGCGGAGCTAGACGCCGCGTATACAGATTTGCCTCCGTGGGAAGTGCGTTTTATCGGCACGGGAGAGCTGTTCGGCAGCGTGTCCGCACTGGCGGCGGAGTTGGGCGTGGATACGCACATCGCCATGCTGGGAAGGCAGGACAGTCGCGTCTTTCTGCCGGACTTTGATCTGCTTGTGGTGCCGTCTGTGGAAGGAGAGGGATCGTCCGGGACCATCAAAGAGGGCTGGGCGGTAGGGCTGCCTGTAGTGTGTTCCGATCTGCCGTCCAACCTAGAATTGGTGGAGAATGACCGCAACGGGCTTGTCTTCCCTAACCGCGACCACACGCAACTGGCTAGGCTGCTTGCGCGTTTGCTGACCGACGCCCCTTTGCGCGAGCGTCTTGTTGTGGAGGGAGGCCGCTCTGCCGACGCGTTTTCCGATCTGCGCATGGCTGCCGCCTATATGGACCTGTACCGCACGCTTGCGGCCCGTCCTGCGGGGATGGCAGTCTGAGCGAAACGGGCTTTCCGCCTTATTTTTCCCGGAGTTTTTCCGGGGTGTCAGTATTTTCCCGAATGCTGCTTTTGCGCTTCCGCATAGCCTTTGGAGCTTGCTGAACTCGCTTGCGGGCGGCAGAAACGGGGTATACAGTTCCTGCGCATGTGCGGCGAAACACCGCGGCCCCCATGTTCTTCATGTCCCCCTTGCGTTCTAAATTCCAACAGGTACACGTTCCTGTTGGTGTCAGACTATCAGGAGCCATCATGTCTTCAGCACGCCCCTCGTCTTCTCCGGCACGCCGTGTTAGCCAGCGCGTTCAAAACATCCGCATCTCCGCCACAAAGCTTATGCCCATGCTGGCTGCCAAAGTGGGGGGCTGCGTTTCTCTCGGTCAGGGGGTGCCTTCGTTTGCCACGCCTCCTCACATTGCTGAAGCCGTTTGCCGTGCCCTGCGTGACGATGCCGCAGTGGGTAAGTATTCGTTGCAACCGGGCATGCCCGCTTTGCGGCGGGCTATTGCGGAACGGTTGGCGACGGAAAAAGCCTTTGCTGTGGACCCGGAAACGGAAATAGGGGTTACCGTGGGTGCCATGGAAGCGCTGCTCATGACCGTGCTTACCGTGGTTGACCGGGGGGACGAAGTGATTGTGCCCTCGCCGGGATATGCGTCCCACACGGAGCAAGTGCTCATGGCTGAAGGAGTGCCCGTGCATGTGCCGCTGCGGGCCGCAGACTGGGGGCTGGATGTGGACGCTATCCGCGCGGCGGTGACGGAGCGCACCCGCGCGATCATTCTGTGCAATCCGGGAAACCCCACCGGCACAGTGTATGATGAAGCGGATATCCGTTCGCTTTGCGCTCTGGCGCTGGAGCGTAATTTTGTCATTATTTCAGACGAAACTTACGATTTTATGGTGTTCGACGCAGCAGGAAATCCCGCGCCTATGCCGTTTAGCCCGGCTAGTCTGCCGGAAATGCGCAACCACGTTATCTGCATTAATTCGTTTTCCAAAAAATATGCGCTGACCGGTTGGCGGGTGGGATATGTGGCGGCGGACGCGGGGTGGATGGCGGAATTGCTCAAGGTGCATGACGCGGCGGCTATCTGCGCCCCCACCGTATCACAGTATGCGGCCTTGGCGGCACTGACCGGGCCGCAGGACTGCGTGGATGCCATGCGACAGTCCCTTGCCGTGCGCCGGGCATTAACCTGTGCGGCGCTGGACGCCATGCCCGATCACTTTTCCTACGTCGCGCCGCGTGGTGCGTTTTATGTGATGGCGCGGTACCTGTTTACAGACGCCCCTTCCGCAGAGGTGGCTCCGCGTATTTTGAACGAGGCCAAGGTTATCACTATTCCGGGCGGCGCGTTTGGCCCTCAGGGCGAGGGGCACTTGCGTCTTTCCTTTGGTGGTGACGAACAGGAGTTGGCTGAGTGTTTCGCACGGCTGCGTGCGTGGGCGCAGGTGGGTTAAGTGGCAGCCTCCCGCCGTCCTGTCGAATCTGTGTCGGCAACTGTGGTGGTGCGCCGTGCTCATCGCGCCGGAGGAAACGGAGCTGGTGATGCGAGGGGCGCGGCAGTTGTTGCTCATGGCGTTGGCAGCGCGGTAAAGGCTGACGGACCTCACTACCCCACAGGCAGTGCGGGGACCGCGACGCCGGAGAATCACGTCGGGCAGGTCCGTGAGGCAGGTGTAGCGGAAGCCCCGTTCCCGGAGAATGTCACAGGTGCCACAAGTCTTAGAGATGTCACGGACGCGGCGGAGGTGCCGTGCGACTGGCTGGCTGCCGTGCCTCTGCTGCGCGATGGAGCGCACCTCCCCCTGCTGCGTGCCGTAGCGAAAGCCCGCCGGGAACACACCGTATACCCGCCCGCGTCTCTGGTTTTCAACGCGTTGGCCCATACGCCGCTCAACGCGGTGCGTGTGGTCATCGTGGGACAAGATCCCTACCATGGACCGGGACAAGCCCATGGACTTGCCTTTTCCGTGCCCCACGGTGTGCCTATGCCTCGATCTTTGCGGAATATTTTTGCGGAAGTGGATGCCGATGTGCATACCACGGAATCCCGTTCTGTATCCTCGGAACTGACGCGGTGGGCGGCACAGGGGGTCTTGCTACTGAATTCCACTCTGACCGTGGAAGCGGGCAAACCCGCTTCGCACGCCGCGCTTCGGTCCCCGGAGGGAGTTTGCTGGGGAGACGTGACGGACGATATTATCCGCACCGTGAGCGAGCATTGTTCCCCGGTGGTATTTCTGTTGTGGGGAGCGCACGCCCGGAGTAAAGCCGCGTTGGTGGATACCCGGCGGCATGTGGTGCTGGAAGCGGCTCACCCTTCTCCATTGTCGGCTTCGCGCGGTTTTTTCGGCTGTCGGCATTTTTCCCGCGCCAACACATGGCTGCGCATACAGGGGCGCGGCGAAGTGGATTGGTAGAGGCTACCCCACAAACTGCGCCCAGAGCGAACGTTGGCGAGGTCCGTCAAATTCGCAAAAATAGATGCCCTGCCATGTGCCGAGCATTATTTCGCCGTCTTCCACTATGAGCATCTGCGCGGGGCCGAGCAAACTGGTTTTAATGTGCGCATCGCTATTCCCTTCCGCATGCCGATAGTCCCCTTGCCGGGGCACTAATTTTCCCATGTTTATGGCAATGTCCCGCCGTACGTCGGGGTCCGCATGTTCATTGACCGCGAGTGCTCCCGTGGTATGCGGGCAATAGAGTAGCAGCATGCCCTTCCGCCAGCCCTGAGCGCGAACGACGTGCCGCACTGTGTCCGTGATATCTATAAGTTCCTCGCGCTGTGTGCTGCGAAGTGAAAGTGTCTGCATTCTGGCTCCTTGGCGGTTTGTCGCACTGTCCGGGGTGGGTGGATTTTCAATATACCACGGGCAGATATGCCGTGCGTGTATGGAAAGATATGCCCCAGAGCCGGAAGGCTTGGCAAGTCTCCCGCCGGGTGGCTTGGCAGCCGGAAAGGGAATTCCGCCGGGGCGTCGCGAACATCGCTTCCCTTGAGAAAGGAGCGTTTTTCCCCTACAACGGGGTTTCGTAGCTATCCAAGTATTTCTGCCCATTTGGCCTGACTGTTTGCAGAGGAGTTACCATGCCTGTTGTTTTGGGCACTGCCGGTCATATTGACCATGGAAAGACCACACTGGTCAAAGCCTTGACCGGAATGGATTGTGACCGGCTGGAAGAAGAGAAAAAACGCGGTATTACCATTGAGTTGGGATTCGCTTTTTTTGATCTGCCCCACGGTGGACGTATGGGCATTGTGGACGTGCCGGGCCACGAACGGTTTGTGAAGAACATGGTCGCCGGGGCCTCCGGCATTGATTTGGTGATGCTGGTTATCGCGGCGGACGAAGGTGTGATGCCCCAAACACGGGAACATCTGGAAATATGCTCTCTGCTGGGCATAGAAACCGGCTTCGTAGTGTTGACCAAGGTGGATATGGTGGATGCTGACTGGCTGGCGCTGGTACGCGAGGACGTGTCTACTTTTTTACAGGGAACTTTTCTTGCCGGTGCGCCATTGTTCCCGGTGTCTTCCCTCACAGGCGAGGGAATGGACGCGGTGCGGGCGCATCTGATTGAACGGGAAGCCGCGTTCGCGCCGCACAGACGGTCTGATTTATTCCGCCTCCCGGTAGACCGCGTTTTCAGCATGCGTGGACACGGCACCGTGGTGACGGGCACCATGACCTCTGGTGCTGTGGCGGTAGGGACGGATGTGCGCATCTATCCCGGCACTGTGCTTACCAAAGTGCGTGGGCTGCAAAGCCACGGCGGGCCGGTGGAACACGCCGAGGCCGGAAGGCGCACGGCGATTAATCTGCACGGGGTGGACGTGGCGCAGGTGGAACGCGGCGATGTGGTAGCCCTGCCGGAAACGCTGTTTCCTTCCGCCACGTGGCATGTGGAGTTGCAGTGTCTTTCTTCCGCCCCCACTCCGTTAAAGAACCGGACCGAGGTGCATGTGCATCACGGAGCGCGGGAGACGCTGGCCCGTCTCTACTTCCCGGACCGGGACCGTTTGTTGCCGGGGGAGAAAGGACTCTGTGAAATTCGCTTCACCGCTCCCATGGTGGGCGTCTATGGCGACCGCTGCGTGGTGCGTTCGTTTTCTCCCTTGCGCACCGTGGCTGGCGGCAAACTCCTGCACCCCATCGCACAGCCGTTGCGAAAGAAAAATCCCCGATATCATACTATGTTAGAGGCGCTAGGCGCTCTTGGGGCCGCTTCGCCGCAAGAACGAATTTGTTTGCATACCGCCATAGCGGCAGAGGCTGGAATAAGTTTTCGTGAGCTGTGTATTGTAACGGATATTGAATCGAAAACTTTGGATAAAGAATTGGCGTTGCTGGGAGGAAAGCAGGAAGTGGCCTGCTTTGATAAGGAAGGCCGCGTGTATGTGGCGGGGAGTATCGCAGAAGAACTGTCACAGGGGGCGCTGGCCTTTGTTGAGCACTATCACCGCAAAGAACCACTCAAGCCGGGAATAGCCCGTGGCGCGTTCGTTTCCGGGTGGGGGCGCGGTTTGGCTCCCAAGCTGGTGCATTTCGTGGTAGAGCGCCTGCTGCGGCAGGGCGCTCTGGTGGCGGAAGGCGATGTGGTCCGGCTTGCCGGGCACACTGTGTCTCTGGCGGCGGATCAGGAAGGGCTACGCGCGGCACTGCTAGATGCCTATACGCAGGGGGGGATCACTCCGCCAAACCTGAAAGAAGTGCTCGAAACCCTTCAGGTGGACATCAAGGGGGCTGCGCCCGTGTTGCGGCTGATGGAGAGCGCTGGCGAGTTGGTGAAGGTAAAAGATGGAATGTACTTTTCTGCGGACGCCATGGACTCGTTGGTGGCTATGGTGCGCGGTTATTTTGCCACGCACACGGACATGGGACCAACTGAGTTTCGCGAAATAAGCGGGCTTTCCCGTAAGTACCTTATCCCATTACTAGAATATTTCGATAAAGCGCGCATCACGCTGCGCGTGGGCGACATGCGCAAGTTGCGCGGAGCCTAGTAGCGCATGGAAATAACAGAGGCCGCGGGGAGCAATTCCTGCGGCCTTGTCAGCATTCGCGGTGCGCTACGCTTAGGACAGTGTGGCGCGGAGCAGACCCAAAAAACCACTTTTGCGCGGTTTATCTGCGTGTTGGACGGTAGGCGTGTTGTTCGTCACGGGCGCAACCGGGGGCTGGCACGCGGCTTCTTCCTGAAGAACGCCCTGCGTCAGCTCCTCGCGGAGGCTGGCAAGCGCTTTTTCCAGTCTGTTCCGTTCCCGTTCCCACTTGAGGGCCGCTTTGGCCTGCTGCCGGTCCAACTCTGCCATTTGGCGTTGGTGGCGTTGCACTAAATGGTCAATGGAATACATACGTTTCTCCAACGTGGCTACGCCGCAAAGGCAGCGGATTTCCCCCCACGCGAGAGCCAGAAGAGCACGGGCGGGTTCCCCGGGTACGGGGTCGTACTCGTATGGCGAACCTTTCTTATGCGCTGAGGGGGGAGCCGTGTCAATGGGATTGCGGCATACGCAGAGCTTTGTCCGGCGGTGCCGCATTGTGCGGTGTGATCGGGAGTGTATGTGTATTATGGTGAAATATATGGCAATGCAATATTGATGGCTGACTGCGCAGGGCGGGTATCATCCGCGAGGCGGGACGGAGTCGGGCTGATTTTTGGGGCACAGCGCGGTATCGCGAATAAGGTCCGCCAGCGTGAACGTATTAAGCTTTTTGTACATGGCCTTTGCGCCTTCTTCCCATATTGTGCGGGTTAGGCATACGTGCATGCGCGGGCAGCAATTCTGCTTTTCGTCGCAGTCGAAGCAGGGGGCGGTTTTCTCCAGAGAGTATACCACGTCGCCGATACGTATCGCTTCTGGGTCTTGAGCGAGAATATACCCGCCATGTGCGCCCAAGCGGCTGTCGATGTATCCGTCTTTCTTGAGAACTCTGATGAGTTTTTCAAGGTATTTGAGCGAAATTTCTTGCCGCAGGGCTATGTCTTTGATGGAGACGGGACCGTCTTCCTCATTCATGGCTATGTCCAGCAGCATGCGGGTGCCGTAACGGCTTCGTGTGGTTAGCTTCATGCGAAGGCCTGTGGGGTGCGACGCGCTATTATCCGGCCAGCGCCGTGCGAATAATGCCCGACAGCTTTTCCGGGTCAAAGGGTTTATTCACGGTGGCCACCGCATTGGGCACCGCGTGGTGGAGGCCGGGCAACCCGCAAATAAGAATAAAGGGCGTGTGGGCCATGCCGGGCAGTGCAGACAGAGCTTTGTAGAGCCGGGGGCCGGTTTCTCCGGGCATTTCCATATCCAGCGTCACAAGGTCCGGCGGGGTATGGCTGGCACTTTCCAGCGCGGTTTCCCTGTCGCAAGCGCTTTCGGCTTCATAGCCTTGCGCAGTCAGCACAGTGACCAGATATTCGGTAATATTGGGGTCGTCATCCACCACCAGTATCCGTATGGGCATGGGGCTAGCTCCTGTGGCGTGCGGAACGCGTGGGGCGGTTTCCGGCGAGCAGGAAACGGCGGGGAGGCTGGTGGGCCTCCCCGCCGCGTGGATTACTCTTCGTCCTCAGCCAGTTTCAGGTGGTCAGGCACAATGGCCATTTTAAGGATAAGCGGCTTGAGGAATGTCCAGCGGATGCCTATTTCGTATTCTTCCTCAAGGTCGCGGATGGCGTCCCAGCAGTTGTGGCACGGAGCCACCACGAGCTTGCAGCCCGTGGCCAGAATCTGATCGCGCTTGGTTTTGAGGGCTTCGTTGCGTTGGTGCCGGTATTTACCGATACCATTGAAGCCGCCGCCACCACCGCAACAGTAGTTGTGCTCGCGGTTAGGTGCCATTTCCCGGTAGTCTTCCGCAATATAGCTCATGATCTCGCGGGTAATGTTGGCAAGACCGTGGTTGCGCACGTAGTTGCAGGAGTCCTGTAGCGTGACAGGCTCTTTTATTTTTTTAGTCGGATCGATTTTTATTTTTCCAGTGCGCAGGGCTTCAGCCAGCCATTCCACATAGTGGATGTACGGTGCGGGAGTAAGCCCGTCTTCGCGGCCTGCCCAGTATGGTCCCTCAATGACGGTGGCGCGGTGCGCGTGACCGCATTCCGTGCCTACCACACGCTTGGGACGCAGGCGTTCAATGGCACTGTACACGGTTTCCACCTGCATTTTGCAGGCTGCCCAGTCCCCGGCAAACATGGCAAGGGAGGTTTGTTCCCACCCGGTGCTGGGTACGGTCCAGTTTTCTCCTGCCAGATGGAAGAGAATGGCGGCTTCAGCCAGATCTTCCGGGTAGTGTTTGGGTTCGCGGGCGTTCAGGGTGTACATGATGTCCGCGTCTTCTTTATCTACCGGAATCTCAAGGCCGGGCCATTCTTCGCCATATTCGTCGGCCATCCATTCGCAGGTGTCCACCCAGTCTTCTTCGGTCACGTCCATCTGGGCGTTGTACACGCGGTGCATGCCGGAGCCGATTTTCATTTCCCACGGCACAAACCCTTGCGAAAAGAGCAGGCCGCGCAGGTAGCTGAACATAACACCCATATCAATGCCGTGCGGGCAGTACATGCCGCATCGGTTGCAGCAGGTGCACTGCGACCACGCCACATCCATGCAGTGACGCATGAATTCGTTGGTTACGTCGCCCTTGCGTTTGACGATTTCGCCAAGCGTGGACTGTATTTTATATGCGGGAACCTGCTTGGGGTCGCGGTTGCTGACGCGGTACAGAAAGCAGGAGTCCGCGCACATGCCGCAGTGGGCGCATATTTCCAGCCACGTGCGGGTGCGGGATTTACAGGTTTTTTCCAGAGTGGCGGCCAGAGTGGGCACGTCCACTTCCAGTCGGGTCATTTCATCGTAATATTGGGCACCGCCCTTGTCACCGAGGAGGGACTTCAGGTCTTCCTCGGAATTTACGGGCTGCCTATTGCAAAACGTACCTTCAGGCATGGGTTGCTCCTAGAGGCTTGCTGTTACCAAGGGAATCCATATGTCCGCTTCATGCCACCGCGCTTGATGCTATAGTCCATGCCGAGCTGCGCGCGGGATAGGAAAAACAGCACAATGTGCGAGAGTTTGGTGAAGGGGGTCAGGATAAGCAGCAGTTCACCCGTGATGATGTGGGCGATAATCCAAAACTCATACGTGCCCCAGTGCATGCGGGCCACGAAGCCTGTGACAAAGGGAGCCAGTGAAACGGCAAGAATGAGCCAGTCATATGCCGTTGTGAGAATACGTACTTCGGTCAGCGCAATGCGGCGCAGGGCCAGCATAGCGCCGCCTATGATGGCGAGCACTGTCAGCACGTCCGCTACCACGGAAGGCAGAGTGGGCAGGCTGAAGCCCAGCACCTGTGCCAGTAGAACCTGATGCCCCAACAGGAACAGGGGAACCAGCACTGCACCGATATGGAAGAGGAAGAACCCAGCCATCATAAATGGCTGTGCGCGCCAGCTATGGGTTGCACCGGGAATCATCCAACGGCGGATGGACTGCGCGGCCCCTTTCAAGCCCAATGCCATGTGCGGACGGTAGGCCACACGGTCCAACTGCCAGCTCAGACCGCGTATGTACATAACGGCACGAAACGCCAGTCCCCCGAAGAATACCGCAAGGGATATCAGGAGCATCGGTCCGGTAAGGAATCCAATCATCGTTTTCTCCTTGTCTTGCAGACAGATGGTCCGCTAGTACTTCCGGATTTTTTCGTCTCTGCCGGTCAGGAACAGCCAGTAGCCAACAAAGCTGACCAGAGCCACCCCCATGAGGATGTAGGTAATGCTCTTGGTGTGCAGCATGAAATCGTGGAGGGTATAGAAAATGCGTTCCATTGTTCTTTCTCCCGCCTAGTGGGCGTCCTTGTAATCGGGATGCTCGTAAAGCACGGGCATCTTGGTGGCGATAAACCGGTATACCGTGACGATGAGCGTGATGATGAAAATGGAGATGCCCACTTCCATCCAACTGGGGAAGTAGCGTTCCGCCGCGGGCAACTGCCAGTTATAGGCGATCATGCTCACGTTGAAGCGGTTCACAACAATGCCCAGCACTCCAAACACGGAGGCCACACGCACGAGGGTGAGGTTTTTTTCACGTACCCCCAGTGCGTACAGGAATGCGGGCAGGGCCACGAAGCCCAGCATTTCCACCATGAACCACGCGCCGTATCCGGTAGCCAGATAGTGCCAGTCGTTGTCCATGGTGATGTCGAATATTTTGATGAAGAAGTATCCCAGCAGGATAAACGAGGCTGCCTTAGCCATGCCGAAGGCCACGCCGTCCGCTTCCTTTATGTGGGTTTCGTCCATTTTGTGGTGCAGCCCTTTGTGGGTCAGCGTGCCTTCAAAAATGACCATGGAAGCGCCTGCCACCATGGAGGACATGAAGAAGAACACGGGAAGGAAGCTGGAATACCACAGCGGATGCACCTTGCCGGGAGCGATGACAAAGAGCGCGCCCAAGGAGCTTTGGTGCATGGTGGAAAGAACCACCCCCAGAATGGTCAGAGGCAGGGTGAGCTTGATAATGACGTTGCGAATTTTGCGCAGTCCCAGCCATTCCAATGCGGCAGGGGACCATTCCACAAACAGTACGGTCACATAGGTAGCCACGCACAGGCCCACTTCAAAGAGCAACGATGTGGTGCCCTGTGACCAGACCAGTGGATAGGGCAGACGCCACGGATGACCAAGGTCATACAGCAGCGCGATAACCACAAAGAAGTAGCCGAGGAAGGCCGTGGTAATAGCCGGGCGTACCGCAGAGTGATAACGCTTGAGGCCAAACAGGTAACAGGAGGCCGAGGTTACGTAACCGCCTGCGGCAAGAGCCACGCCGCAAAGCAGGTCAAACCCGATCCAGAGGCCCCACGGGGTATTGTCATCCAGATTGGTGACAGCCCCGATGCCTTTGTAGAAGCGCAGGAACGTCAGTACCAGCCCGCCAGCGAGAATGACGGCGGTGAGGACATTGCCCGGCGTCCAGAAGGATTTCTGGTTGTTGCTCATTTATGCTTCCTCCTCCGGGGTGTTCCCGGCGTCGGTATCTGCTTCCTCTTCTGGGGCTTGCATGGCGGAGAGCTTCTCTTCGAAGGTCTTTTCCGCTTCGGCAACAGCCTTCTTCACTTCACGTTCCACGGCGGCGTTTTTGTCCTTGGCAGCCTTGTCCAAAGCGGTTTTGAGTGCGGCATCCGCTTCGGCCTTCGTGGTCTGCACGGCTTCACGCACGGCTTCGGCCTGCTCTTCCTGAGCAATTTTTTCCTTGCGTTTGCTGATGGCGTAGGCACCGGTCAGCAGGACAGGCCAGATGCCCACCACCATGGGAACGGCACCCAGAGCGCCTGCGGTGAGTTCCGGCGCGGAGGCTGTGCCCACCAACGGCTGGCCCAACTGTTCGTGCGGCACACCAGACAAGTACATCCAGCTTGTTCCCCCGGCTTCGTGCTCACCATAGATATGGTTCACATACCGTTCGGGATACTTGCGAATGCGGTCACGCGCGATGGCGATAAGATCTTCGCGGCGACCGAAGGTGAGGGCCTCTTTGGGGCATATTTCCACGCAGCCGGGAAGCTTGCCTTCCTGAATGCGGGGGTGGCACATGGTGCATTTTTGGATAAGCGGATCTAGCGGATCGTCGTATTCAAAGGTGGGCACACCAAAGGGGCACGCCACCATGCAGTAACGACAGCCCACGCACAGGTCGCCATTGTAGGTGACCGAGCCATCCGGGTTTTTAGTGAATGCTTTGACGAAACAGGCCGAGGCGCAAGCTGGTTCTTGGCAATGGTTGCACTGCTGCTTGCGGAAGATAGGATGCTCCAGCCCGGTGGTGTTGTATTTGTTCACCACGGTATAGGTGTCGGCATCCGTCCTGCGTTTGGAGTCCAGCACCGAAAGGTCGTTAAACGGCGTTTTGGGCTTGGGCAGGTCGTTGACTTCGTAACACGCCTGTTCACATTTGCGGCATCCGATGCAGCGGGTGCTGTCGTGCAGCACCCCCATGGCATCGGGGTAGCCTTTGAAGGTATGAGTGCCTCCGGCGGCTTTGGCCTTGGTTACTCCCATGGCGGAGACAAGACCGGCGCCACCCAGCAGGCTCAGGAATTTTCTGCGATGCATACTGACTGCTCCTTCCGGGTTCCTAGTTCGCGCGCTCGGCATGGCAATCCGCGCATGCCGTGGCCTTGGGCTTTTCCAGCTTCATTGCCGCGTGGCAATCCATGCACTGCTGATGGTACGCCGCTTTCAGGCCGGGACGGTCGCCCGCACCCTGCTCGAAAGGTTTGCCATGGCAGCTCTGGCACTTGGGCGGCGTCTTGCTGGGCGGGCTGTTATGGTGGCAGCCTTGGCAGAAAGTACCGGGAGTGGAGTGGAAGCTTGCAGCCATCCGGCTGTCCGCCACTGCGGCAACCATCGTTTTGATGATTTTGCGGTGCGGCATGAGGGACGGCTCGTACTGGTCAGCCAACGCGTCTATCTTCACGGTTTCCGGGATATCTTCATCAGCATACATAGGCATGCTTGCGGGACGCTGAGTGATTAACTCGGCGGCGAGTGTCTGGCGCGCTTCCTTGCTCATAGCGGCTACGTCCGCCCCTGTGGGGTTGCCGGGCATATGGCAGGTGGCGCAGGACGCGTCGGAAGCTTTGCCCGCGGGCATCATGTTATGGCAGCCCGCGCAGGAGGGGTCGGCCTTGGCGGTGTTATGGCAGCCCACACAGGACGCCTGAGACTGGGCGGCGTGCATGGCCTGTGACAGTTGCACGAAGTTGCCTTCCTTCTTGCCAGCCACAGAGTGGCACTCTGTGCAGGAGGCTATTTTTTCGTGGTGGCAGGTGCGGCAACTGTCCACAGCTACTTCATGCAGCTTGTGGTTGAAGGCCACCGCCGGGAATGTCGCCTTGTCCAGCGCGTCGGCGGCTACCATGGTGGCATCGGGCTGTCCGCGTTCGAGACGGGGCACGTCCTTGACCACTTTATACTGTTGCTGCGCCGTTTCGGTATGGCAGCCCGCACAGGTGATGGGGCCGGAATCCTGTTTGGCAGCGGCAGTGGTTACGTGGCAGAGCACACAGGCCGAGTGGGAGGCGTTTTGCAGCGTGGGCAGGAGCACTTTACTGCCGGGAGCCGCTTCTACGGGCACGCTTTTGTGGCAGGCCCGGCACGCGTCTTCGGTGCCTTTTTTCCACTCGGCTTTTTCTGTGGCTGCGTCATAAATATGGTGGCACGCGCCACAGTTCACGTCCTGTCCCGCCACGGAGATGCTTTTTGCGGCAATATGGCGGTAGTGCAGCGATTTATCCATTTCCACAGATTTCCATGCCGTGTTAGCGGCAGGATTGGGATTATGGCATGCGCGGCATTCTCCGTCCTGCGGGCCGGTGTTGTTCCCCTTGGCGGCCTGTTCCGCGTGGCAGGCGAAACAGTTGGCGTGGTACAACTCTTTTAATTCTTTCGCCGTGCCATCTTCCGTGCGCATGAACTTAAGCGACATGACCCCGTCTTCCGTTTTATGACAGGTGCTACAGTCTTTATTCATGCGGGCCATGGCCTCCGTGTGCAGGTCATGGGGGTAGGCGACGGGAGGCAGCTCTGTGCTCCCCATTTTTCCGATCACATCAATAGTGATGATATCGGCGTGGTCCTCCTTCACGGCCTCTTCGGTTCTGGAGCTTCGCGCCTCGTGGCCCCAGACCGAGATGAGCGCCACCGCGACTAGCAGTCCCGCCCATCGCAGCAGTGATTTCCCTTTCATCATAGTGGCAGTCCTTTCGATGAAATTACACATACGTCCTTCAGACATCCCTCAGCCGATTCCCGGTGTGCCGGTTCCCCACGGAACAATCGGAACAGGGGACAGGATGAAACCCCGCCACAACGTACCGCCGAAGCGGTAATCGGCGTTGGCCGGTTGTGGCTCTGGCCGGAAAGCCAACGCGTTTCCGGCTACAGCATGCAATGTGGTATGCCCGTACACCGTTCCCAATATGAACAAAGCCGGGCTGTGTAGCAGGTGCCGCACAGGATTGCCAGACGCCCATACCGCCTATAGGTAAAAGCCTACTATGTTAGTATGAGTTAAATCCTACCACTCAGGTAGGCGAATTGACTAGGAGCGTCAAGGACATTTTTCAAAGAGCGTGTTTCTTTTTTCTGCTCATAATAGACTGTTTTCATTGCTTTGCTTCTTGATTGGACAATCAGGAATGGGCGGCATCCCGCATGGAATGGGTATTCCGAACATGCAGAGTAGGAAATAGGGCGGCAAAGTGGGGGGCGGAGTTCCCATGGGCGGGTTTACCCTGTGACTGAGCGGTGATAGGAACAAAGGGTCTGGCAGGGAGTGTCCAGAACGCGCAAGGAGGCCACATGCCGGTTTTCGTCAATCTTCCCCTGAGCTACGCCGCACAGCACCCGGCGTATGTGGATATGTTTCTGGCACGGAATATTTGTCCCGAACTGGGAATGGACACGGTTGCAGTGCAGGAGCTTTCCGAAGCATGGCACCGCGCGTTGGCCAAGCGGTTCGCGGATGCCGGATTGACGTGTGCCGTCCATCTGCCGTTTTTTGATTTATCACCCGGCAGCATGAATGATGCGGTGCTGGATGCTTCGCGGCGGACGCTGCGGCGTGGAGCCGAGTTGGCAACACTCTACGCGCCTCATCATATGGTGGGACACCCCACCTTCAATCGAGGCGAGCACGAGCCACGCTTTGAAGAATGGCTGCGGCGCAGCGCCCAAACGTGGGCTGGGGTGCTGGAGGCGGGGCGAGCTCCGCTTTATCTGGAAAACACCTACGAACGCAGCGCCGGGAGCATCGTGCAATTGCTGGAACGGCTGGGGACCGGTTCACAGCGCGCGGGTTTTTGTTTAGATGTGGGGCACTGGCACGCGTTCGGTGGGGGGAGCCGCCGGAATACCTTATCAGAATGGTTGGGCAGCATAGGTCGGCACTTGGGGCATCTGCACCTGCATGACAATGACGGCACGGAGGATTCTCACGCGGGATTAGGCGCGGGGAGCATTCCGCTGGACGATCTTCTTATGGGAATCCGAGAACTGACTGACCGTTGGGATATCCGGCCTTCTGCGACACTGGAACCGCACACCGTGGAGGCTTTTGAGACTTCCATGGCTTATTTGGCGCACCGACCGGAGTGGAGTCGGGCACTCGGCGAAATGGCATAACGTGCTGTGGGATGGGGGACATCATCAAAGACGAAATTCCCCCGCGACGGCGAAGCCGCCGCAGGGGGTATGCTGACCCGCCTTTTTATGACCAATCCAGTAAGCGCCGCTGGCCTTCCAGCGCCCGCAGGGGGGCCAGATCCTGCGAGACTTCGAGGCAGCCAAGATAGGTTTTGTTCTCATCCCGTACCGCGAAGTAGCGAATATGCACGAACATGCCGTGCAGCGGTATCCAGAATTCAGCGACATCGCGCTCCCCGCTTTTGAAGCGGGCGAGGATTTCTTCCACCACGTGAACAGAATCCGCAGGATGGCAATTCCGCACATCCCGGCCGATAATGGCGGCGGAACGCGGGAAGATGCGATGTGTTGTGTCGGAATAGTAGGCGACTCTGTCGTCTGCTCCCACAAAAGTCATATCCAGTGGCAGATACGAAAGCATCAGGTTGAGAATTTCGGCCGGAAGAGCACCTGTGGACAAGGGCACCAAGGACGCCGTCGCGTTTGCTTGTTCTGACGGCTGCGGACCGTCGCCCCCGCCTTGTCCATGTTTCGTTTTGAAGGGCAACCGCAAGGCGTCTGGAGAAAGCGGGCGCCATGTGTCGCCCGGCGTTACCCATGCGTAGCCTATCTCGTCTTCACCATGCCGCACACGTGACCATTGATGATGGTCCAATGTTTCCAAGGCCATGGGAAAGAGAATGCGCTCTTCCTTGTAAATCATGTCAGTGATGGCGGCGCACAACTCGCGCAGATTGGCGGCGGTGGCTTCCGGCTCATCTCGGTCCCATTGGTTGGCGGTTTTTTTGAACAGCGCGCGAATGCTGTCGTGTACCTGCCACATAACCCGTGTGGGCGTTTCCATGTCTGCTTCTTCAAGCAGGGGGAAAAGTTGATTTTCTTTGCGGGTGTAATGCGTGCGAATTTTTCCGAGATCTTCAAATGCCTCGCGCAGTCCCCGGTCCGCAAAGGCCCACATGGTGCCATTGGGCGGAGTCCCTATGCGGTTTATTTGCGTAAGGATATCATCCGCCAGAAATGCGGCATGGCTATTTTCCGCCATATAGGTGTGCACGGGGTGTCCCGCCGGGACATCAGGCCGCTTCTGCTCGTCCAACGCGTTTTTGAAGACTTCCACATGGAGGTCACAGAGCTGCCGTATTTCGGTTTCAGGCAGTCCTTCCGCCACAAGGCTGCGCTCCAGCGCGGCTATTTCCGAGGCGGAAATGTCCCCCACGGTTTCAGCGAACTGGTGGCGTAATACGTCTACGTTTTCACCGTTATGCAGGGAGAGGATAAGGTCTTTAAGGCGCTTGCGGCGTTCTTCGTCCGAGAGAACGCCTGTTTCAGTTTGGGAGGTGGGTACAGGTTCCGCGACTGCTGGTGGAATGATGCTGACCGGTTGCCCGGTTTGCGCCATAATTTCACGTGCGATGAAGAGCAAGAGGTCCAGTGGGGCGACCTTGCCCATGTGGGCTACCTTTTCGAGCGAGGCCACGCGGCCCAGCGTATTGCGGAGCAGGGGGTTGCGTAGCTTTGCGTATGCGGGGGTATAGGCGGCTAACGCTTCTATGAGAAACGGGTATGTCGAGGTTAATTGGCCTATTACGGTATCTTGGCGCAGTTCCATACGGCATCCTCCCTTTGGTGCTAATAGGTTGCCAACGCTGACAGCTCGTTACACGTGAAGGCAACATACCGGGTTTTACGGAACTTGAATATGCCGTAGGTCACATTTCCTTGCGTATGTCCAGATGCGCCGCGTGTGTGGGCTATAAGCCAGCCAGACCGGATAACCGGATGACTAGGGCGTCGCGGTGACGCGGAATGCCGCGTCATGTGGTCTGGGTACGAAAGAATACACTCGCTGAGAAAAAGCTGTTGACAGGAGAGTGTCTATTCTCTACAAGGTGTTTCCTTCACGGGCGGTTAGCTCAGCTGGGAGAGCATCGGCCTTACAAGCCGAGGGTCACAGGTTCAAGCCCTGTACCGCCTACCATACCCGGAGCGGTAGTTAAGTCGGTTATAACGCCGGCCTGTCACGCCGGAGGCCGCGGGTTCGAGTCCCGTCCGCTCCG